>CAYOCT010000001.1:0-307838 GCA_964402555.1 uncultured Nitrospiraceae bacterium
TGAGCGCCGTTGTGCCGAGCGGTCCCTTATGCGTCGGCGTGAGCACCTGCACGTCACGCAGGATATCGAAGCCGAGCTTCTCCTCGAGCACGTTCTCGAAGAGTTCCCGCAGGCACTTGTCCACGCCCATCGGGTCCGTGAACTGGTCCACGAGGTACCATGCGCAACGCCCGTCGGGACGTTTGTCGCTGGTCTTGCGCACGTCGCCGGTCAGGATGGCCGCCGAGTTTTCCTTGAGCACGCCGGCCTGACGCACACATACGTCCAAGATGGTCGTGGGCACGGCGCGCGTCTGGATGAGATCGCGCAGGATGTTGCCGGGGCCGACCGGCGGCAACTGGTTATGGTCGCCCACGAGCACCACGGCGGTCCGTTCCAGGTTGATGGCCCGGAAGAGATGCCACGCCAGCGACACGTCGGTCATGGACACTTCGTCAACAATAAGCAGGTCCGCCTCGATGGGGTCATCCGGTCCCTTGGCGAAAGCGCTGCCGTCGTAACCGAGCAGGCGGTGAATCGTCTTGGCCTCGCGACCGGAGAGTTCCTCGATACGCTTGGCTGCCTTGCCCGTGGGCGCCGTCAGCGCCACGTCGAGTCCGAGTTCCTCACCGGCCGCCGCGATGGCGGACACGCAGAAGCTCTTGCCGACGCCCGCGCCACCGGAGATGAGGCTGATACGCCGGGTCAACGCCGTCCGCACGGCCTGCGCCTGTTTGGCGTTGAGGCTGGGACAGACGCGCTCGAGTACGGTATCCAGGTCAGGGACGTCAACGCGAGCTATCTCCTCCGCGCCTTGGGCGAACCATTGGGCCAGCATCGTTTCCTGTTCATGGATGAACGGTAACGCGGCCACGAGACGTCCGCCCAGATCGGCGCACGCGAGTTGGTTGTCGCGGATGAGCGCGTCGAGTTCCTTCTCGATGCGCTCGCGGCTATCCAGGCAATCCATGATGAGCAACGTGTTGGCGCGGTCGATCAGGTCCTCGCACTCGACCCAGCAGTCGCCCTGGCTCACGGCGTCATGCATGCAATGCAGGATGCCCGCCCGGATGCGCGGCTGGTGTTCCTTGGGTGTGCCCATCTTGCGCGCAATCTGGTCCACCTTCTTGAAGCCCAGCCCCTTGATCTCGCGCAGGATGTGGTAGGGATTGTCCTCCAGCACGGCCTGAGCATTGTTGCCGAGTTTCTCGATGAGCGTGCCCGCCTGATGATGCGTCAGCCCGAAGGCCGACAGCCATGTCATCACCGCGTTGAACCGCCGCGAGGTCATCCAGACCGCGCGCAGATTCTCGATGACGGAAACTGGGACCTTCGCGACTTCCGCGATACGCTCCAGTGAATTCATGAGCGCATCCTCGAAGTCTTCACCGAAGGCATGCGCGATCTTCGCCGCGCGCGTTGGGCCGATGCCCTTCACCTCGGGATGGTTCGCGATATAGCGCGCCAAGCCTTCGGGGTCGCCGGGCATCTCCACCTCGACATGGTCGACCTTGAACTGCTGGCCGTAGTCGGGATGGGTCTCCCAATGCCCGGCCAGCGCCACGTGCTGCCCTTCCACGGCGAAGAGGTTGCCCGCGAAAGAGCGGGACCTTCCGTCCGCATCGCGGAGCCTGCCTGCGGAAAACTTCGGCCCGGCGTAGAAGACCTTCTCAATGTTTCCCCGAAGGATGGATGGTGAACGTTTCATGACAATGCCTTTCCGATTCGCATGCCGAGCCACCGCATTACGGGTGTGGCCATGCTGTTTCCGAGCGCCTTGTACCGGTGCCCGTCGGGTGTCTTCGCGAGTTCCCGCGCGATAGCCTCCGGCCATCCAGAGGCGATCAAATAAGCGGTCATGTCCTCGTAGTCCTTGGGACGGTGCGCATCCGGCCAGTCGACGAGCGTGAAATCATCCGGAAAGCCCTGCAGCCGCTCGCACTCGCGCGGCGTCAGCCTGCGCACGCCCATTTCCTGGCGCAGGAACTGGTAGCTGTGCTCTCCCTCCGCGCGCAGTGCGCCCGCGGTGCCGTCCTCGACATCCCCGCCGCCCTGCGCCCAATGCACCATGACACCGTGCTGGCGTCCGGCCTGGAGCGTGAACATGGGATCGCCGGGCGCGCCGATGCCGTCACCGCAGCGGATGTCGTCCGTCGAGACGCCCGTGCGCGAGCCGGGTTCGAGAATGGGCGCGGCCACGGCCACTTGGCCGCCGCCATTGGGATGGCTTTCCAGATGCCCCATGGCGCGCAGCGGCGGAGACAATGCGCCGGGCGCCGGGTCGTTCTTGCAGTCGAAGGCCAGGACATCCGGAAGCGCATCCGGGACATAGAGTCCGCAGCCGCCGTTCACGTGCTGGTTGTCGATGCCCTGGTCATTGAAGAATCGGGCCGTGAGCGACGGCGCGATACGCTTGGGCCATGAGAGGAGGTTCTGGCATTCATCGCCCGAAGGTCCCCCGGTACCCTTGGCCCATTTGGCGGTAACCGCCGAGGCGACGAGCGGAATGCCTCGCCCGGTGCCGTCTTCACTGCCATCGTGACGGGCGGGCAGGGCATGGGCCGTTTCCAGGGCATTGAGGGGTGAACCATCGGCCCCGACGAACGTCAGTTGCTGCTCTTTTGCGCTTGCGCCTCCAGTGCTCGCCGTAACGGCGCGGGCAACTGGCGTCCACGCCGGTCCGCCCGGCGCAGGATTCCCGTGCAGGCTTTCGCGCTCAAAAAGTATCTCGGCGGGGTCGACCCCGGAGGCTCGAGTACATGCCACAACGAAGACACGGCGGCGCCGTTGGGGCACTCCGAAATATTGCGCGTCCAGAATTCGCCATGCCGCGCGGCGCCGGGGTCCGCCGCAAAAACCAGCGCCTGACCAGCGCGGAATGTGTCGCCCCTGAGTTCGATTCCAACGCCAGAGGCGGCTGCTCTTTCCCAGATCGGGGCGGGGACCGGGTTCGAAGGGCCAGTCGGCTCCGGCCAGAGCGCCGAGAAAGCACCCGAAGGCGTTGTCCTCAGAGGAGAGCACTCCTGGGACATTTTCCCAAACGCACACATCCGGACCAATCGCATCACAAATCTCCACGTACCGCAGGGTGAGATTGCCGCGATCGTCGGAAAGCCCCTTGCGCAGTCCCGCGACGGAGAACGCCTGGCAGGGCGTGCCGCCGACAACGATGCGCGGATAGCCGAATCCCGCCGCCCGGCCCGTGAAATCCGGACGCGTGATATCGCCCAGATTCGGCGTTTCCGGAAAGCGTTGCGCCAGCACGCGGCAGGGATAGGACTCGATTTCGGAGTACCAGATCGCCCGGAAACCCAGCGGCAGCCAGGCCACGCTGGCGGCTTCTATCCCCGAGCACACGCTCCCGAAAGTAATCTGTTTCATGGCTTGGTTCTTTCATGGCGTTGCCTCACCCAAGGACGCGTTTGTAATGGCCCGCCAGCACCGTTCGAGATAGTCCTCGGCAAAGCGCCGGGCCGTCTGGCGGTCGCCGCAGAAGTAGACGGGAATGCCCCAATCCACGCAGATGGAAATGGCCGTGCCGAAAACCGCGTTCGGATGCGCGCCCGTGCCGTAGCTGCCTTCGAGCACGTCGCGCAGCGACGCCTCGACCACGACGCAGGCAAACTCGCAGCCCGCCAGCTTCCGCAACTCGGCGTGGAACCGTTTCCGGGCGCGGATGACGGTGGAGACGAAGTCCGGCATGGACTTGCGTTCCACCGCCACCCGCGTTTCGCTGCCATCCAGCGAATAATCCCCGGCGGGAAGGGCGCGGCGGGTTGTGGAGAAACGCTGGGAATCGAAGGCATACGCCTCCTGTTCCCGCGTATCGATGATGATGGGGATGCGGCTGTCCATCAGAACGGCAGGAACTCCCCGGTAGCGTCTTCGCTGCCGCTTGCCGCGTGGCCGGCTGGCAAATCAATGTGAATACGCTTGTTCAGGTAGACGTTTACATACTCGCCGTTGGTCTTCTTCTGCACTTCGAGCGTCACGTCGAGGAGTTCACCCAGGCGATTGGGCAGGTCGGAAAGCTTCAGGTTCTGTACGTCCATCCCGCAGGTGGCAAGATCATTCTTGAGCCACTTCACGTTTTCTGGACTGGCGATCATGTTGTTGCGAAAGAGATAGCGCCCCGCGCAGCGCGGCCCGACGATCTTGAGTTGCCACTTGAGCATGGGCGCGTTGGTCTGCTTGGATCGGGCCATCTCGACCTTGTCCACCAGCACCTGGTACTTGCCGTCGGGCGGCTCCTCGAATTCCTTCTCCTCGACCGGCGCGCCGGCGAAGTCGTCGTCGTATTGGGCCAGGTCGAATTCGTCATGCTGTTCGTCGTTGGGAAAACCGTTCGTTTCCATGGGCGTATCTCCTTACTTGGTGGGTTTGGCCGGTCCGGCGACCGCCGGAGCAGCAGGTTGCTTGGGGGATTCAAAGGCCTTGGCGAAGGCCGGGAAGCTGAGGTCCATGACTTCGGGCAGACAGCCGAAGCGGTCGCCCGCGTCGTAATTGGGGTTGGGCTTGGTGCGCACGACACGCCGGTATCGGCGGGTGCCGTCCTCGGCCTGCTCGACCTGGACATCGCAGTACAGGATGAGGTCCACAAGGCCGATGACGATCTGCCGGAAGGATTCCGACAAGGTCGGCACCGTGCGCGTGACGGTCCCGGTGCGCGTTTCCAGATCGCGGTCCTGCGAGTGGCTGATGAGGATGAGGCCATAGGGCAGGTGGGCGAGCTTCGTCAGGACACGGTAGATTTCGTTCTTGATCAGTCCGTAGATCTTGCCGTGCGAGCCATCGGACTCGTGTTCGACGCCGCGCTTTTGGCAGATATGCTCCGCGCAGAGCCGGTAGAGGATGTCGATAGTGTCGATGACGATGGTCTTGAACGGGTGATCGCCCTTGGCCAGTTCCCCGCAAACCTCCAGGAACTCAGCCCAGTTCGTGACGGGGTATTGATACACTTCAAGCGCATTCAGGCCCGGCTCGGTCGCGATGAAGATGGCGTCGGGCGCCTGGGACGCGAATGTGCTCTTCCCGATCTTCGAGGGGCCGTAGAGCAAGATGGAAACGTCACTGAGCGAACGTTTCGCGGGCGTTTTGGCGGTCGGCAATGGCATGGCATGAGTCTCCTTTGGGTCAGAAAGCGGGTTTGTCCAGGGTGTTCTCGCCGTCGCGCAGTTCGGTGTGCGGCGCCTCGCGGCGATAGAAGTTCTCGATGACGTTGGGGCTGCCGCCCGAGCGGCACAGCGCGAAATACGGGCAGGGGCGGCCGTACGTGAAGCATTGGGAAGTGTTCTGGTAGAAGACGCCTCGGCGGCGCGCATCAAGGAATGACCGCGTCAGTTCCCAGAGTTCCGCGCGAAGCGTGTCGAACTGGTCACGGCTGACGAACAGCATTTCGCGATGGAAGGCGTCGGGCTGCGCGTACCACTCGGCCAACCGCGCCTGGAACTCCTCGTCTGTCTCCGGTTCGCGGCGTTTCGCGGAGGTCTTGCCGGTTTTGGACTTGGCGATGAGTTCCGCGCACCGCGCCTCATACTCGGCCTCGGTTTCACCCTGCTTCTGGCGCAGTTTGGCCTTGGCAAGGATGTTGTAGATGACGCCGCTGATGCGCCAGCCGAAGGTCTGCTCGATGTACCAGCAATAAAGCTGAATCTGAAAGTCGCCCCAGAGACGTTCCAGGTAGCCGGAATCGATCTGCGAGGCCGTCTTGTGTTCGAGCAGGAAGTACTGGCCGTCCTTCCGGACGATGCCGTCCACCTTGCCCGCCAGCGAGAAACTGCGCGAGGGCGCGCCCGTGGCGGGGTTGACGATCTTCTCCTCGAAGCCCTTCTCCAGTGCGACGATCTCGAAGTCTTCCTCGGGATAGCGCGCGGCGTAGGCTTTGACCATCGCCGTGGCGAGGTGCCACTCCGCGAGAAGTTTCTCGTCGCCGCACCGGCTTGCGTACGTGCGATCAAGGTGTTCGAGTACGCGGTCGAGATCGCGATGGCGGTGCCAGAGTTCGAGGCACGTATGTATCACCGCGCCAAACGCCAGATTGTGGTCGCTCTCCAGCGGCACGAGCTCTTTCAGGTACCGCCATTCGCAGGCCTTACGGCAGTTGCGGAAGGCGGACCACATCGAATAGGTAGTGCGCATCTTCTCGCTCATACCGCCGCTTCCGCCGCCGCAGCGCGGCAACCGCCCTGCCCCGAGCAGGCATGCGCGGATTCACGGGTGATATCCACGGCCTTCTCGCCATACTCGCGGGTGACATAGCCGGTGAAGATCTTCGCGAGGTCCGCGCCGATGCGCGTGCCCGCGTCGATAAGGCAGATGCGCCGGTCCTTGTCCAGCCGGAAACGACCATCCATTCGGACCCGCGCCCGGCCGTGAAGGCTCTCGACGGCCATCAGGGCCAATGTGAGCGTCTCTTCAATGTCGCGCACGGGCACCGCCCGGGCGAAGCGGTAACGGTAACTTTGATTCTTCATGGGTACTCCCTTCTGAGATTCCTGTGTTTCGCCCGAGGCCTCGGCGCTGAACGGCGCCGCGTTGACACCGCTCACTGGTTACTTACCGGAGAAATCCGGAAACTGTCGGGGCCTCCGGCGCCTCGCTCATAGTCCCGCCGCACTCAAGGCGTCGCGGAGCCGCTTCAATCGGTAGTAGAGGGTTGTTCGAGGTATGCCCGTGTCTTGCGCGATACGGTGCATGTTCGCGTTCAGGAGCAGATCCCAGAGTTCGCGCAGGTCGCTGGGAAGAGCATCGAGCGCGGCCTGCAGATCAAGCGTGAGCGCAATGCCATTTCCGTCCGCCGCCGATGGGTCGGGATACCGGTCCCCGCGCGGCGCGCCGTCATCGTCTTCCCTCCATGCAGGGTCGTCCAACGACTCCTGGCATAGCCGCCAGTCCCGGCAGGCAGCGCGACGTTCCTCGATGAGAGTCGCGATCCGGTGGTCGACAACGCGCGCCATGAACGTGCTGCGTCTGCTCTTGCTTGGGTCGTAATTTTCCAGGCGCACGAGGAGATCCATAGCGAGCTCCTGCTCGATATCTCCGCAATCCGACTTGGTAAATCCGGCCTTGCCGATGATCTGACGGGCTTTGTTCTTGATGAGGTCATGGGCGTAGTCGCCCAATTCGTGGTACTTGTTCTGGTGATGCATTTCGCGCTCCTTCCCGGACGGGAGGGAGTCGCGTGGATGCCGGCGCGAACCGTGAAAGGGACGGACAGACAGAAAGCGGAGGCCGAAATGGAATCGCCGCAATCAACCGATCTCTCGGTTCGGCGACATCCACAACGGCCTCCGCTTGGCGTCCGGTCCTTTGTCTGATGCCTTGGTTTGTTTTTCCGGCCTAGACGGCCTGCTCTTCGACGGTCATGTCGAAGGGCAATCCGCCCTTGATTTCCAACTTCAGGATGAGTCCGTCGCCCAGCCGCTCAATGGCGTCGAAGAGTTCGACGACCTTGTCCTTGAGGGCGAAATCCTCCAGTGCGGCCTCGGGCCGGGGCTGATTGTCCCCGCCGAAACGGATCTGCCGCTCGAGCTTCGTCATGGGCGTGAAACGGGGCTCTCCGCCGATGACCTGGATGTTCCTGATGCGGCCGAAGTTGAGAGCCTGCATCTGTTCGAGCAGGCTCCGGCGCGCGCGGGTCAGTTCCCGCTTGGTGGGATTCTTCATTGTCGATTGAACCGTCATGTCTTACCTCCAGATGTTTGGTTTTGCTGGCGCCATTTCGCCGTGTTACGGGTGAAATCATGCGGGCAAAACGCCACCCACCTGCAGGGCAGGTCTGGATTCGACCGGACGGGTCTCAAAAACAAAACCGGAGAAAAGTCCGCATTATCGGGACTCTTCTCCGGCACATTGCTTCCGACCGGACAGGTCTAAATTTGACCGGTCATGTCTCGGTTTCGGGTTGTATCGGGGGACGGATGGCGACCGAAACCGGGTTCAAACGATAGCCATATTCACCATCGCCCTTACCTTTCCATCGAACGGTCTCGATGACGTCGCATTCATCGATGGGCATACCCGTGTTTCTCTTGATCGCTGTCTCGATGTTCTTCCGAATACGGCCAATCGCCTTGCTCAGCGACTCATCCGAGGCAGGCTCATCTCCCGTTTCGTCATAGAGGAGGGAACACAAGTCCTTCGTGGGAATGGCAGTCGAGTCCTCGTCCGCAGCTTCGTCAGAGAATCTGGCCAGGAAACGCTTGTACAGGATGTTGAAGATACTGTACGCCGTTCTTGATTGCTTGGCGACTACTTGAAATCCATTCACGAACACCTCCCGATCACTCATTCGCACCACAAATAAGCGGTCGGGATTCGGGGGCATCTCCACTTCGAAAGAAGCCGGATGACGTCTGCCCTTTGTGTAGATCGGCAACGATGAATTACCGAGATTGCTTGGTGGTGGAGATGTGGCCCTGGCATGAAGGAGCGACTTGATCTCGGCGTCTCCGCTCAGGAGTTCGGCCAGCGCAACAACCGGTATCCAGTCTTCCTTGAGAAAACGTTCCACCTTGCCTCGCGGATTGACGACAAGCCACAGTGCCTTGTTCTTGTTCGCAACCGCCCATTCACGCGTCATGTATTGACACGACTCGCAGAAATCAACGACGCATAGCCAGATGTCTTCACCACCAATTTCGATGCGGTAGACCCACGGCGCCTTCTCCTTCCAGGGAAGCCCCGTCCGCTCAAGCGCGGATTCGACATAGGCCTTGACTCCCTCCGGCACGATGCTAAACCGCAGTTCGTCATACCGCTTCTTTCTGCCGGGTAGAATGCGCCGGTCGCAATCCGGACACTTGTAGTCCTCGCCATAGAGGTCGAACCCTTCTTCGATATAGATGCGCCCGCGGCAATTGCGGTTCTTGACGAAGCGGAAGTCCTCAATATCCTCGGCGTTGGCGCAGCGGACATATTGCCGTTCCTCCAGCGCCAGGATTCCCAGCTTCTCCAGCGGCGCCGCCGCTTGGCGAAGCTCACTGGATGGAACGGCTCGCGCACCGTCGGCCAGAAGTCTGTCGAGAAGATCAGGACTGCTTCTTGAAACGTTTTTCCGTCGAGAGGATGGGGATGCCATAGGTTTTCCTCATGTGGTTTTCGAATTCCTGCCGTTCGAATACGTTCAACCGGTTGTCGGAATAGCGGACGACAAACTCGTCATCCTCATGTTCCTCATCCCGCTCGAAGATGACGCTCACGCGTTTCTTGGCGAAGCAGACCTTGATGCTCTCGATATTGCTCAAGTGCTCCAGGAGGCCGCCTATCACCGATTCGAAGTGCGCGATGGCCGGGCCGATGGCCTTCTGGTCGGAGATCTTCAGTTTTGGCGAACCATCGAGGGGCGAATTTGTGAAGATCAGTTCCACGAATGTCATCTTTTCGTCCTGGCCCTCCTTCAGGCAAGCCAGCAGGCGTTCCAGTTGCTTGGCATATGTCACTTCGGATTCATTGGCGTAGGAGACCTCCTTGCCAAAATATCCGGACGCCAGTTGATTGGCGAGTTCCAGGGACTCGGCGATGCTGCGTGAAGCGATGTTGACACGTTTGGCGCCATCCTCGAAATCCAGAATGATCCATTCGGGACGGTGCCCGTGGATGATCTTGTTTTCGTGGACGATATGCTCGGGGCGCTCGGCGCGGCGAACGAAGACAAGGAGTCTGCCGTTCAGTTCGATTACGTCCCGAAACTCGCTCGTATGTCCGTCGGCAAGAGAACTGTCCGCTTGGCGCAACGCTCCACGGACATCGTCCGAACGCAGGTAGTCTTCAAAGGTTCGGTCGGCGGGTTTTCGCGCCTGGGTACTCATTTCCATCCGGGCGAAGCCCTTGCGGTGTATCTTGCTCAGGTGAAATACGTCACGCAGCAGCATCGGGTTTTCCCGGTAGAGTGCGAACAGAAGAGCGGGCACGTCAAATTTCTCATCGTTCACCCGGCACTGCTCGACGACCTCTTTGGGAAGACGCCGCTGAGCCAGTTCGACAACGGCGATGCTGGACTGACGGTTGGCAAAGCAGGCAACCAAATGATAGGGGGTCAAGGTTCCGTTGCACGCCTGTATCGCCGCGCGCCGCGTGTGTATGGTGTCTTCTGCCGCGAGACCAAGGTTCCGGCAGAGAATCGCCGCGCATCGCCCATTCAGACTTCCGGCCCACTCGGACAGGTGTCCATCATTGCTCAGTCGCCGAAGAATATCCTCCAGACCAAGTTCCAAGTCGTTTTCCCAGAACTCCGCGAGTGGGGCGCCGACTTTGCGCATGCTCTCATTGAACGCGTTCCGCATCAGCAGAATCTCCTTTCATGTTGTGGCAGCCGCACTCACGGCTGATAGAGTGAAATAAACACTAAACACTCAAGCCAAAAAAAAGAGAGAACCAGGATCATTCCCAGCCTCCCGAAAACAAATCCGGCTCCGGTTTCTCGGGCAGAACGAGCTTCAGATCCTCCAGGCGAATCTGCATCGCTTGGCCGGACACGTTGAACCGTCTTGCCATCTCCCGTGCGACCTTGACCGTCGGACGCTTTTCACCCCACCGTGCCTTCAGTTGCTCGATCTCCTCGAAAGCGACGTATTGTCCGGATGATCCGTAGACCTGTGCCCAAGCCTTGAAGACGCGATCCTCGGGCATGAGCAGGTACCCCGCGAAACAATCGGCCTGCCATTCCATCGGTTCCCTGGACTGGCTGGACCGGCAGACGATGGACGGCTCGGTCTGAAAATCGAACAACGATGGCTGGTCGGGAGGATCGCAGATCTGAAAACGATGGAGTTCCCAGTGGCCAACCTCATGTGCGAGCGTGAAATTGAAACGACCTTCCTTGGAAGGGTTGTCCGTCGGCTCCAAGGTCTGGTCGATCATCACGGTCCGTGACTCGATCCACGTAGCGCCGAGCACATCATTCAAACCAAGCCGATTGGCCAGATCGCCGATCTCGAGCGTCAGCCCCAGTGAACACTCAAGAATGGCATCCACCGGTACCGGCGCATCGTCCGGGAGGCCGTACTGGCGCGCATATAAGTGCATCAGCGCTTCGGCCGCTCTCTCGATATGCTGCTTGGGCATGTACTTGACGGAATGAAGACGGCTCACTGCTTTTCTGCATCTCCCTTCTCCTCCGGATTCACCATGCGAGCCGTCATCTTGCGGATCTCTTCTTCGCTTCGGCCGTGAGCGACGCGAAGAAAGTCGGCGAGGGCTTTGGGTTTCTTTCGGATGATCTCGGCGATATCCGGATCGACCTTGCCGGCCAGAGCGAGCAGTTCATCGGCATTACATTCCAGAAGCGCGGCCATCTTCTTTATGTTCTCCGCACTGGGAGGGTCGAACTCGCCATTCTCGATTTTGCTCACGAACGTGGGGCTGATGCCCACCTTGGCCGCAAACTGGCGGAGCGAGAAAGATGGATCGGTCTCCATCTTCCTTTTCCGCAGTTCCTGGATGCGTTTTCCAAACTCAATGTTTCCCGTCATGTCCACTCGCTTCCTGTCATCCGTCGGGCCAAACAACCCCGAGACATTTGGGTGTCTCATCCTGGGTGTTGAGGAATATATAAACACACTGAACCGCATGTTGTCAAGCTCCGGCGTCCGTTTGCGCAACCCCCGTCAGTTTCCTGTTCTCGCCGGTAAATAACCCTTGGGGGTCGATATCGCGACCACCCGTGGAACAACCGACACCAGGACCAGGAGACCAATGCCCGAACGTCTGCAACCAAAGCATTCCGAGGAGCCGCATGTACCGCAAGGGCTTGATGTCGTTGCCTCAATTCTGGCGGCTGGGGTACTGCGCCTTCGAGCTAAGAGGAACCTGTCGGATACCAGAAAAAGAGATAAACGTTCTCCAAAAATGGACTTGATTTTGACCTCCGAACGAAGCGTTCATGACCACCGGAGACAACGTTGAAGGAGGTTCAATGAACGCAAGAAACAAGGAAATAGCAACCGGAACGAACGGGAACGCGCGTTTGCGGGGAACGGTCCTGCGGCAGTTGGCCGCACTGGCCAAAATGAAGACGCCGGAATTGCGCGAGAAGTGGCGGGAACTGAATGGCACCGAGCCGCCCGCATACAACCGCCAGCACCTTATGCGAAGACTGGCCTATCGCATCCAAGAGATGTACTACGGCGGTCTGAACGAACGCGCGAATCAGCGTCTTGCGGAACTCGGGCAAACGGATGTGTTGGCGAGTATCGCCAGGAAGCCGGAGAAGAAGAGCGTAGCCACGCAACTGGTCCCCGGAACCCGTCTCAGACGCCGCTGGCGTGGAATCGAATATGAGGTGGCCGTGGTCGAGGGCGGATTCCTTTACAAGGGAACGGTGTACCGCTCGCTCACGGCGGTATCGGAAACCATCACGGGAATGAAGCGCAGCGGGCGGGATTTCTTTGGTTTACCTCGCATCAGAAGCTGCAAGAGGAAGTCCCGGAATGCGTGAGACAGGTCATAGTCTGCGAAATGAACAGACCGTGCTCCGCTGCGCCGTATACACCCGCAAGAGCCATGAAGACGGTCTGGAACAGGATTTCAATTCACTGGATGCCCAACGGGAAGCGTGCGAGGCATTTATCCGCAGCCAGGCCGCTCGTGGCTGGGTAAAGGCGCCCGGTCAGTATGATGACGGCGGTTTCTCCGGTGGCACGATGGAACGCCCGGCTCTGAAACGGCTTCTCAAGGATATCGACGCGGGCGAAGTGAACACCATCGTCGTCTACAAGATAGACCGGCTGTCCCGTTCGCTGCTGGATTTCTTCCGCATGGTCGAACTCTTCGAGGAACGAGGCGTCAGCTTCGTCTCGGTCACCGAGCAATTCAATACCACCGATTCCTCTGGACGGCTCATGCTGGGCATCCTGATGTCCTTCGCACAGTATGAACGGGAAATCGCGGGCGAGCGTATCCGGGACAAGGTCGCCGCCGCCAAGCGGCACGGAAAATGGTGCGGGGGGCCGCCACCCCTCGGATACGACGTGGACCGCGCAAACAAACGGCTCGTGGTCAATGAAGCGGAAGCGGCCGTCGTGCGTCGTATCTTCCAACGCTTCTATCAGACGGGCTCCACGATTCAGGTCGTGCGTGAACTGAACGCCGATGGCGTGGCCACCAAGGCATGGAAAACGAAGAAGGGAAAGAACCGGGAAGGCCATGCCTGGGATATCGGGGCGATTCGCCGGGTGATCTGGAATCAGGTTTACACGGGAGAGGTCAATCACAACGGCAACGTCTATCAGGGTGAACACGAGGCTATCATCGACAAGGAGCTTTGGGATCGAACCCGCGCGTTGCTCGACAACAACCATCGTACCAGATGTCACTCGCGAAGGATCACCACGGACTCGCCGCTGCGAGGCTTGATCCGGTGCGGGCATTGCGACAGGGCCATGAGTCCAAGCTACACAAAGGGACAGGGACGGGAAGTGCATTATTACCTCTGCCAAGCCGCCCATAAACGCGGCGCTGGCTCTTGCCCGGTAAGCCGCGTTCCCAAGGGAGAAATCGAGAAGGTCGTGGTTGAACAGATCGGGGCGGTGTTTCGCACGCCGGCGCTGGTCGCGAAGACGTTCATGGCCGCGCGAAGTCAGGAGGACGCGGATCGCGAACGGCTGAACGATGAACGTGCCCGGCTCAGGGAAGAACTCGCCGCCATCCAGAACAAGGCGGTTGAATTTGTGAGGGCGGGCGGCGATCCGGGCCAGATAATGACCCTCAACGAAAAGGCCTCATCCATTGGCGGACGGCTGGATCAGGTCGAGCGGGAACTTGCCGGGCTGGGCATGGAGCGCATCACCGAACACGATGTCGCGGAAGCCTTTGGTACGCTCGAGGAACTCTGGGAGGTGCTCTTCCCCGCGGAGAAATATCGCCTTGTCCACATGCTGGTCGAGCGCATCACCGTGTGGTTGGACGGAATAGACCTGAAACTGAAGGCCGTCGGTGTCGCGGGTCTTGTCTCCGACCTGACTGCCTACGCCGACGAAGCGCGGCGGCGCGGAGAACTATCATGACCGAAGGACAAGTCACTATCAGGCCAACCGAGGACGGCGGCTTGCTGATTCATGTGCCCATGCTTGTGCGGAGGCGCGGCGGACGCAGGCTTATCATTGCGCCCGAGGGGCTGGATGGCGCCTCCACGGATGACCGCCCCGCCAATCAGGAACGGCTGGTTTCCATCCTGGCCCGCGCACACGCCTGGACCCGGCTGCTCGACAACGGACATTTCAAATCGACCGGCCAGCTTGCCGCGGCGGTTAAGAAAGACCCGTCTTATGTCGCGCGGGTTCTGCGGCTGGCCACGCTCGCCCCGGACATCACCCAAGCCATCCTGGACGGCCGGGAACCCGATGGCTTGTCGTACATGAAGCTTGTCAAGGTTCTGTCATACGACTGGGACGAGCAGCGCCAAGCCCTGGGATTCACGTAATCGCCAGTCTAATCATCTTCGATTTTCATGCCGGAAGCCGCCCCCCTGAGCTTCCGGCTTTTTGCTGTCTTGCCCGGTTCGCCCGGAGGCTTTTTTTGAGCAGGAAATACACCCCAAAAGGAAGCCTGCTTAAGAAGCCCTTCCACCCCAGGAAGCCTCACTCAAGAACGCTTCTCGCCGGAATGCGTTTAGCCTTTGTTTACGGGGGTGAGGCGTATTCAAAACCGGACGTGGGTTCGTGAACTGGCCTTTCACGCCAACCTCCGGCGACACCGATTGTATCCCCTTCGCAACCTGCGAAAAATGTCACGCTCGTATCTGGTTGAAATAAAAGGGATTACGTCAGGCAACAATTCCGGACTCAGTCCAGAATTATTGGAGAGATTAGAGAAAACAGGGGGATAATGTGCCCGAATAGGGCAAAGATGTGCGGGGGCAAGTCCGGTTTTGGCAGGGGCGTCGAACGCGCGAAAGCCCGCGAATATTGGCCGAAAACGCGAAACGCTCCCACGGAGATCATCTCCGAAGGAGCGCAGTTGCGAAGAGAAGAATGGTGGAGGCGGCGGGAATCGAACCCGCGTCCGGAAGTGCGTCTTCGTGGGCGTACTACATGCTTAGCCTGTCTTTTGGGGATTCGCCATTCGGAAACGCGTTAGGCTCGCTTTTCCGAACCGCTAAACGGAGGCGCGCGTTGCCGCGCGTGTACGGGCCTCCGGATCCTCCGTTACCGTCCGGGGCACGGCCCGCTATCGGCGCCTTATCCACCTAGCAGGCGGTCAGCGGTAAGACGCGTTGCCTTTAGTTAGGCAGCGAGTGCCAATGGTTCGTTGGCAGTTGTGTTTGTCCCGGTTGTTTTACGAGGCCAACCGGGGACCTCGGCATGCAGCCCACGCGCCGGCTACCCCCGTCGAAACCTGGTCGCCCCCACATCAATGGGAAGTGGCCAACGGGCCTTGCTGACACGTTCGTTTGAACCGCATCTATTGTACCATGCGGAGCGCGTTGGGCGCCACATCCACGCTAGCGAGCAATTGCGATTGACTGAGGGAGACGGCGAGGTCTGACAGCGACAGACACGCGTATGCCTCGCCGCCCGCCCCAATCTCACACCTTCTGCACGCCATGCCCCTATCGGTGTCCATCGGTGTGCATCGGTGGTTCAGGAAGAGATTAACCACCGATAGCCACGCAGGCGGCTCAGGGGCGAGCGAGTTCCTTGAGGATGTTCACGCCAAGCCGCTCATTGCACGGCCCGGTCGCGAGCATCACGACGCCGGCTTTGTGTTCTTTCAAGAACGCCATGAACGAGTTGTACCCGCCGGTCCCGCCGTTATGCCAATACATCGGTTCGTCGAGACCGTCGACTTTCATCGACATGAGTGCGAGGCCGATCTTGCAGTTCTTTATGCCTTTCACGTCGAACTGCGGCTGCTGGACCAACGCCAGTCTCTTGCCCAGCGGTCCCTCGGGGGCGGCGATATTCGCGCGGACGTACTTCAGCATATCCTTCACGTTGGACACGATAGCGCCGCATCCTTGAAAGCCATCGGCGAACTGCCAGTTTCCGACTGGAAACACGATGCTGAATTTACCGAAGGAGATCGGCCCCGCATAGCCCTGCGCGAACGCCCCATCGTGCGCTGCAAGCGTGTTAACGAACGTGTCGGTCATCTGCAGAGGATCGAGAATGCGTTGCCGGATCAACTCGGCGTAGGGCATGCCCGCCTTCTGTCCCAGCGCATACCCGAGAAGGCCGACGCCGAGATTCGAATACTCGTCTGTGGTTCCGGGCGCCCGTTGGAGCGTGTAACCCGCCAGATAGCCCTTGACGTAGTCCGCCGTTTTGGTGCGGTAGGGGTTCGCAAGGCCGCGAAGCAAGAGGCCGTCGACGAGGCCGCTCCACATGAACCCGCCCGGCATTCGGGGCAACCCCGACCGGTGCGTCGCGAGGTCGTTCAACGTAATCTTGCGGCCATCGCGCTCGGGAACGGACCAGCCCGGCAGAAGTTGCTCAACGGGGGCGTCCAGACGCACGACGTTCTCGCCCGCGAGACCGGCCAGCGCGGCGCACGTGAAGGTCTTCGTGATCGAACCTATTTCAAACAAGGTGTCTGCATCCGGGGGAACCGCGCTGTCGATGTTCTTGCGGCCAACCTGCAAGAGATAGGTTCGTTCACCGTGGACAACGCCCACGCACATGCCGACACAGGATCCCATGCGTTGCGGAGTCAACGCCGCACGCGTCACTTGATCGAGGCGCTCCAGCTCGCTTGACGCTTCGTAGGAACGGTCTTCGGGTACGGCCTGCCATCTTTGAAGGCCAGGTTCGTACAGAGGGAACGAAAGCCACCTCACTTGCGGATGCAGGCTCACGAGCCACACACACGAGAGGATTAGCAGGAATGCCCCGAAGCGACGGGCGTTGCGAATGCTCTTCGGAGACAGCGGCTCGGCAGCCTTTCGCCTAATGGCCATAAGAGTGCGATAAACGATTCGCCGCAACGTCAGCCGGGCGCCCCAGCGTGGCAGGAGAAGCTCGAACAGACCGCAGGCCAAGACCACGAGCGCTATCGTCAGATACGTTTCGTAGGCCCTGGACTGAATCATGCGTGCGAATCCGTTCAGGGCGCAGTGCGCTTAGCCCGCGTGTCCGATTCCAGCGGCGTGATGTCGACGCGCCGGACGAACACCTCCGCCGCTTCCGATTGAATCTGAATCCTGCCTTTGCAGGGTTGAACGTCGATACACCGATTCACGACCACTCCGTTGAGGAGAATCGTGAGCGTGTGGCCTTCGGCGATACACTCATACCGATTCCATTCGCCGACACGTTTCTCGACATCCTGTTTGCCCCGGAAGCCCTTGACGTCTTTCCATTCGGGGTCGCGTCCGTACCAGTTCACGCGGCCAGAATGGATAGTCTCCGGATCGCCGTCCGGCTGAAAAATGTGGCAGCCTGCGGATTTCTCCTTCGCTACCGGACACGTGGCTTTGAACGCGTCAGTCCCATCTCCTACGACAAGAATATCGCCTGTCCCGCCTTCGATCATCTGGCACTCGATCGAATGCATCCACATGCCCCCAAAGGCCCCGTCCGCGCCGATGGAATGAACGAGCAGGCCGCTGTCGCGCGCTGCGGTTTCTCGCGGAGCGTAGGTCTTTTCGCCCCATTTGAACTCGATCACCAGCCGGTAGTTCTCGAACTCGTCGTTGGAGGTTACGCAGCCGAACTCCTCGCCGGAGATGTGCAGCATGCCGTCATGCACCGTGAAGACCTTGTTCGGATCCACATCCTTGCCCCGGTCTTTGAGAAAGGTGTACCAGCCTGTGAGGTCCTTCCCGTTGAACAGGTGTATTGTGCCAGCCGGGTCTTGCCCATTCGCCAAGGTACAGAGCGAAACCCCGAGTAACAGACATGCCGCGATGTATTTCATAGGTCGTGCACTCCTCCGCGATGGCCGCGTATTGACTGAAGAAGCCTACAAGAAGAAACGGCGCCGACGCCAGAGGCAAGACCTCTGTGCGACGATCGGGCCGCGAGACCTCCAGTTTACTTCCCGCAAGTTGCGTTGGCGAACACCCACACGCCGCGGGCCTGCAATGCCGGGACTTGGTTACAGGCGGCATCCTGGCTGAGCGGATTGTCCTGAACGAACAGGAGGTCTCCTTCACCCAGGCCGGGGTTGTTGACGAGGGGTGTCAGATCGGTAATGTGATTGATGTTGAGAACGACCTTCTTCAGACGCGGGAGGTGTTCCAGCGCCGAGATGTCACTCACTTCGCAGCCCGAAAGGTCCAGCGTCTTCATCCGCGTGAGTCCGGCGAGAGGCGTGATGTCACTAACATTCGTATCGGCCAGTTCGAGGAACTCCAGTTCGCGCAGGGTTGCCAGGGGGCTGAGGTCCGCGACCATGGTGTTGTTCATATGGATTTCCTGCAACGACGTGATGGCCCCAAGCGGCCCCAAATCGGAGATCGCATCCTCCCACGCCCAGATCCTGCGCAGACTCGGCAGGTCCCGCAGCCCATCGAAGGACACAAGATCGTTATTGCCGAGATACAACTCTCGCAGGTTAGGCATACCCGACAGCGGCGAAACGTCGGTTACCAGGTCATCGGTCACATCGATGACCGTAGCCCCAGTCACCCCGTGCACGGGCCCCAGATCGGCGAGCGGATTTCCAAACAGACGCAATCGATAGGTCCAGGGCGTGCGTTCGATACCGTCGAGCGCGGAGATATTCTGCCGCTCCGCATGCCACGCGGCAGCGCTGAGGCAATCGCTCGGATAGATATCGCCGGTGGGCTTAACGATAGTCGTGCGGACGACGAACTCGAGTCCTGGACTGGCATAAACGATAGGAGTCTCGGGGGCGGGTTCAAACACAGCCCTGAGGTTCATATCGGAATTCACGGCAAGCTGGATGAAACCTTCCGTGCCCGAAACGTCGCCATCCCAACGCACGAATCGGTAACCGGGCGCGGGAGTCGCGCCAAGCGTAAGCACGTCGCCATGTAGAAATCCGTAGCTGCCAGGGAAGGCGTAAGGTCTTATCAGGATGTCCTTCGAATCGTACACAGGCGGCAAAAGCGTTACGGTGCCGCCCCCCTCTATCTTCACGGTCGCTGTGTGGTCCGCCGGCGCGAAAACGGCCGTCACGTTCTGCGGCGAGTCGCCATCCAGGCGCAGATAGATACTGTCGGGATCGTTATCGCCGATGTCGCCTTCCCAGTGGTCGAACGCGGCGGCGCCGGCAACGGGCGCGGCGTTCACAAGGAATACCGACCCGGGTGCATACCCCATGAGACCCGGAAGCGGATTGGTGGTTCCGCCGCCCGTCGCTTGCAGCGTCAGCGCGACCCCTTCGCGGAACACCGCAGTAACGGTCGACGGTTTGCTTACAATCACGTTGATGGAGGCGCTATACGCATCCTCTCCTCCGATATCTCCCTCCCAATGGTCGAAGTACCATGAACCGATCGGGACTGCTATGACCCGAACTTGCGAGTCCAGGAAGTAGTAGCGGGTGCCCGGGTCCGGAGAGGTCGTCCCCTGCCCGTCGGCCAGAATCGTGAGGGGTGTGTCGCCCTGTTCGAAGACCGCGCGGACGGCCTTGTCCGAGTCCATAGTAAAGTTCAGGGTTTGCGAGGAGGAGGAAACGTCCCCTTCCCATTTCACGAAATGCCAATCGGACGATTGTTCGATGGCGCTAAGCGACACCGCGTATCCGTCGGCGAGACGGTAGATATCGGGGCTCGGGTCGGTCGTACCCTTCCCCCCAACCTCGAGGTTGAGAGCGTAGCCGGTTGGCATGAAGACGCCCGTCACCGTCTTGTCCGAATCCATGAGGATAGTCTGGCTGAAACCGTAGGGGTCCTCCGTCCCTTCCCACCCCGCGAAGTACGTTCTGGAGTGCGACGTGACATGGAAACGCGCTATCTGGCCTTCCATGAATGCAAAGTCCCCTGCGCCGGGTGACAATGCCATGGAGGAGGCCCCTTGCGCCTTCAGGTGCAAGGTCCAGTCTCCGGGAACGAACACCGCTTCGACGGATTTGTCTCGGTCCATTGTCACTGACAAGTCTAGGAGTGACGAACTGACATCGCCCTGCCAGCGGGAGAAGGCATAGCCCGTGTTGACGATTGGCGAGGCCTTGAGCATCGCGGACGAACCCAACTCGTAGGACTTCTTCCCGGCCGCGGGCGTAGTTTCGCCAATGCCGGAAACGACCATGGTCAGGTAAGCCGCGGGCCCGCAGAACTGGTCATAACGTAGCTTGGAAGGCAATGAGAATCGCGACTCGAACACGGGCATGTCGTCGCACATGGCGTGTTGCGACAGAGGATTGCCGTTCAGGATCACCTCGTCGTCTCCGCCGATTTCCACGTTGTCCAGCAATGGGGTGATTTCGACAATCTGATTGTCTGTGAGATCGAGTTGGACCAGGTTGACGAGACCCGCCAGAGCGGAGATGTCGGAGACTTGAGTGTTCGTGATGGTCAGTTGCTTCAACGTCGTCAGGTCTTGGAGCGGACTGATGTCGGTTATGGGCGCCATGGCCAGCATAAGGAGTTCGAGGTGCGGCCACTGGGACATCACACCAATGTCCGTGATACCCGAGCCAAGAAGCGCCATGAGACGAATGTCCTTGCCTGCCAGAGGACTCAGATCGGTGACCCCTTCTTCCAGCAGCAGGCCTATTGCCTGCAAGTTGTTCGGCCCGGCAAGATACTGCACGTCGCTATCCTTGAAACCGCAGCGCACGTCCGCGAACATCTTCAAGCTGGTCAGGGAAGCGAGCGGGCTGAAATCGGCGATGGGATTGCTGCCTGTCCAAAGCGTTTGCAGATTAGACAGGCCCGCGAGTGGCGCCAGGCTTGTCACGTCGACATTCCCAAGAATGTTCAGATAGGTCAACTTGGTCAATCCGGCCAATGGACTGAGGTCGCGCACAAAATTGGTGTCGGTGGCAAGGAAGTTCACGTCCTCCTTGGTCGCGACGCCTTCGAGGGGGTTTCCGAACCCCAACTCCAGGTAGGTCAGTTCTGACAGGCCCGACAACGGACTCAGGTCCTCGACCCGGTTGTATCCCAGGTTGAGAACGCTCAGGCGCGCGAGCGCAGCCAGCGGTGTCAAGTCATCGACCTGATTGTCTAGCAGGTCAAGCGAAATCAGATCCGTTGCGTATTCAATGCCGCTCAGGTCTGCGATTCCCAAACCTTCCGCTTGGAGTTGGGTAAATCCTTTGCCAACCAAGTCGGACTTGAACAGATCCCCGCTCAGTTTGTGGATGGTATTCCGTACTGCGGCCTCAAGCCGGGCGTCTGCAAAGTGCACGACCTCGCCTTCGCCTTCTCCCTCACCCTCGCCTTCTCCTTCGCCCTCTCCCTCACCCTCGCCTTCTCCCTCGCCCTCTCCCTCACCTTCTCCTTCACCCTCTCCCGAAGTCATGACAAACAGCCGAGCCTCGTTCGAAGTTACGTTCCCGGCAAGATTGCTCACGGCGCAGGAGTAGATCCCCGCGTCGGATTCCGAAACGGCAGGAATAGAAAGATTGGCGCTGATAGCCCCGGTTATCGCGGTGCGGTCTTTCATCCATTGGAAACTCAGTGGAGGCGTACCGGTGGCGGCCACCAAGAACTCGACCGACGAACCTTCGGCGACCGTCCGGGCTGAAGGCTGCACAAGTATTTCGGGGGGAACGCTCACGTAGAGCGCGGCCGAGTCAGAGGCCGTCGTCCCATAGGCGTTGGCAACGACGCAACGATACCCGGCCTCATCCTTTTCGGAGATGGCGTTGATTACAAGATATGCGAGCGTCGCGTCAGAAATGTCCGCCTGATCGCGCTGCCACTGGTAAGTCAGAGGACCGGGGCCTTCGGCTTCGACTCTGAAATGCGCGGTCGAACCCGGAGCCAAGACTTGCGTCACCGGCTGCTTCACGATGCTGGGCGAACACCCGGCTAATCCCAACAGCATCATTGCGGCCAGCGCCGCAGCCGGCCGTGAACTCAATCGTGCGCCCTGCATGGATTTCGCCTCCACGAACGAGCCGCCCCCGCTCCGGGGTGCTGTTCTTCACCGATTCACCACATCAACTTGTCGGAACCGCGTGCCATTGCGAGCGTAGCGAAGCAATCTCGCCAAGACCGGGCTTCTTCCTTCAAGAGATTGCTTCGCTACGCTCGCAATGACACTAAATCGTTAGTCATGACATATAATCTAACAGATCAGTACGCTTCTATATTGGCGCTACCTGATCCTCGCGCTACGGCGGCCTCCGAGAGCGCGCCGAATCACTTGCCGCCGCAAGCCCCGCCGGTATTGACAGTCACGCCGCGGCCACGCAGAGTATTCACGCTGTCGCAGGCGCCGCCGGTGAAATCGATGCTTTCCACGCCGACGTACGCGCCCGAACGAAGTCCGGGGTTGTTGGCCAGCGGCGAGATATCTTTCAAGTTTGCGTTATAAGGCACGCGCACTTGCCGCAGAAGAGGCAAATACTGAAGCGCGGAAATGTCCGTTAGACTGTTCCCTGCGAAATCGACGTTCAGCAAAGCGGGCAGGCACTCGACACCCCCAAGGTCGGTAACGCCCGCGGAGGTCACCTGCAGGAAGTAGAGGCTCAACACATCCACGGCCATGATGTCGCCCGTCGGCTTCTCGATCCCGGTGCGTACCGCCGCTTCGATATGCGCGTCCGCAAAGGTGATGGGGCATTCACAACCTTCACGGATACACGGCAGGAATCCGCTGACTGCGCCATCGGGATGCGCCGTGCTCTTGACGAGCATCCGCAAGCCTTTCCCGGCATCCATGACGCCCTGGAGCCAGTTCCATTCAGCCGCCGAGATCTCGTGGTGAATCGGGCTTGCGGCCGCGCCCAATTCGAAGCCGACGTCTCCGTCAGTATTCACAACCGCCACGGACGTGGCGTCGGCAACGGGATGCGTCACTTCGATGAACCCGATCAGCGCGGTGGCTGCGTCGTGACGCAGAAACAGTTCCGCGACACCCACGGGGTTTTCGCCGTCAGGCTCGTAGAGTCCGGCTCTGCATTTCAAATCGAACTCGCTCGGGGCGCCACCGGTCAGGCAGAACGCCTGATCCGGTCCGACGATATGATATTCGGGCAGGTCGGCCTGGTTGAAGCACGAGGCGTCGTCTCCCGACGTCGAGGCACTCCACAATAGCCCGCAACCCTCAGCCGACTCGCCACGGCCACGGACAGAAACCCAACCGGAACTCAGTTCGACGGTTGACTCGAACGTGGCCGTGAACTTGTACAAGTGAAGTCCGCCATAGGTGAGGCTTCCGGTATCGATCGGAGCCGCGGTTACCGTAAACTCGGCCACCTGATCGCCCGGCACGCCATCGGTCCCGTCCTCGTAGAAGATGACATCGTAATCGTTATACTCGGACGTGCACGGCTCTCGCATGCCGGTGCCCTTGATGCCCCACCACACGATACCGCCTATGGGCGCCGACACGCCGCTGAAGTTGTCGTACAGGAAGTTGTTGAAGCCGAGATCGCTGAACCCGAGTCCGCCTCCGTGCGGTTCCGTAAGATCAGGAACCTGGCCGAACAGCGAGCCGGCCGCACACTCGAGGCCGCCTTCGCCTTCGCCCTCTCCTTCCCCTTCTCCCTCACCTTCGCCTTCGCCTTCCCCCTCGCCCTCACCCTCACCTTCTCCTTCCCCCTCACTGCCAGTAACATTGATGGTCCGGCTCGCGGTATCCTGCGCCAGCAGACCGCGGACGGTCAGCTTTGCCTCGTACGCGCCCGGTTGCGTGTAGATGTGCGTGGGATCCTGGTCCGAACTCACCGCGCCATCGCCGAAATCCCAACTCCACTTGGAGATTTTGCCAAGCCCGGGCATTGAGGTGTCCGTAAACACCACGGTCAATGGCGCCTCACCTGCCGACGGGGCTGCGTCAAAACTCGCCTTCGGGAGAAAAGCATCAGGACATCCCCCTGCCGCCAGCACCAAGCCGGCCATTCCGAGCACCATGCATGCCGAGCGAACCTTGCGCATTTCAACCCCTCCTTATACAGCCACTTCTTCGGGAAATTGACACGCTACGACTAGGACCTTGCCCTCGCTAGATTACAGCACCTCCGACAGCCTGTAAACAACTTTCTTTTTCGGAGCGTATATACGGTTGCTTTCGCGCCATCGCGCGGCTAGCATACCCCGACAAGGAGATGCGGCATGGCAACTGAGAAACGATTCGCATTCGTTAACGTACATTCCGGGAAGCTTAAAGGGGGCATCGGGTTCGGCTGCGCGCTGGCTATCACGATCTCGTGGTCGCTGCATCAGTCCGTACTCTGGGCCATCATCCAGGGCTTCTTCTCGTGGTTCTATGTCTTGTACTATGTCCTGACACGCTGACTCGCGCCGTCACTACAAGCGGAGGGTTGCAGACATGAAACGAACATTACTTGCATTGGGAATGGCGCTTGGTTTGGCGATTCCCCTAGCCGAAGCTCAGACCGAGATCACGTACCTGAACTTGATCCAGCGTTTGACGGACCTCGAGTACCTTGCAACGCTGCCTGCTCAAGGAGAGACGTGCGCGCAGTGTTCGAGCTACGACCGGTCCAGCCAGTATGACGCCGCTTCGGGCAAGTACATCGGTTGGGACGCCAACGGCGATGGCCAAGGCATCATCCGAATGGAAGACGGCAAGGCCGTGATGGCGGAGATGCAGGGACCGGGCTGCATCCGCCGGATTTGGTCGGCGGCGCCGGGAGACGGACATGTGCGAATCTATCTCGACGGATCGACGGAACCGGTGGTTGACCTGCCATTCCGCGGCTATTTCGACAACACGAATGCGCCGTTCAATCGAAATGCGCTTTGTTACGAATCGGCGAAAGGCTGGAACTGCTACGTGCCAATCCCTTACCGGAAGTCGTGCAAAGTCGTCGCGGACGAAGGCTGGGGCAACTACTTCCACTTCACCTACACGACCTTCCCCAAAGGAACGGAGGTGCCCACGTTCAAGCGCGACTTGTCGCCCGAAGAAAATGCCGCGCTCGATAGCGCGAACCAGGCGCTTGCGAACGCCGCCACGTTTCCGGAGCAGTCCGGCGCCGCTGTCAAAACGCTCGAAGCAGGCGCGCCCGCAAGCACGAACGAACTCGCGCTGACCGGCCCAGCGGCAATCACGCTCATCCGGGCGCGCGTCGAAGGCCTCCCGCCGACGCCGGACGATCGCGTGCCATTGCGCGAACTGACGTTGAGCATCACGTGGGACGACGATACCGAGCCAAGCGTGTGGGCGCCGATAGGCGACTTCTTCGGGACGGCCGCCGGGGCCAACACGTACGTGTCGCTGCCATCAGGCCTGACGAAGGAAGGCTGGTATTACTCGCGGTGGTACATGCCGTTCGCGAAGAAAGCCGTCATCCGAGTCATCAACGAAGGCAGTACGGAACACAAGGTTACGCTCGAAGTGATGCACGCTCCGCTATCGAAACCGGTCGAGACCCTCGCGCGCTTCCATGCGAAGTGGCATCTTGACCAGCTCTTGCCCGAGGAGCCCGAACGGGCGATCGATTGGACCCTCCTAAAGACGCAAGGACGCGGCCGCTTCTGCGGCGTAATGCTGCACGTGTGGAATCCGCGCGGCGGCTGGTGGGGCGAAGGCGACGAGAAATTCTTCGTGGACGGCGAGAAGTTTCCTTCGACCATCGGCACGGGTTCCGAAGACTACTTCGGCTATGCGTGGTGCTGCCCGACCCTGTTTACGCGGCCCTATCACAATCAGCCAATCTCCGAGAACAACGCGGGCCACACGTGTGTAAATCGCTGGCACATCAACGACAACATTCCATTCCAGACCTCGTTTGAAGGGTGCATCGAGAAGTACTTCCCAAACAAGAAGCCGACGCTCTACGATGCCACCGCGTACTGGTATCTCGCGCCGGGCGGAACAGACCCCTACGGCGTCGTGCCCATGGCGGAACGCACGAATTGGCCGCAACCCGAGGTGAAGACCATCAAGGGCGCCATCGAGGCCGAGAAGTGCAAGGTCCTGAGCAAGACGGGCGGCGAGACGCAAGAGCAGGCCATGGACGGATACGGAGATGCATGGAGCAGTGGCGCGCAGCTATGGTGGACAGGGGCCAAGCCCGGCGACAAGCTCGAGCTTGGAGTGGGCGTCCGCGAAGAAGGCGCCTACAAACTGTTCGCGCAATTTACGAAGGCCGTGGACTACAGTATGGTCCAGCTCTATCTCGATGGAGAGAAACTCGGCGCTCCTCTCGATCTGTTCCACGAAGGCGTGGTCCCGTCCGGCGAAATCGACTTGGGCGCGCACACACTTGACCCGCGCATTCACCGGGTCACATTCGAGATCACGGGCGCGAACCCGAAGGCCCATCCGGCGCACATGGTGGGGATCGACTATTTCCGCTTGGAACCGGTCGCGAAATAGACGCATCTACGGACTGAGAGGGATCGTAAACAGCAAAGTGCTTGCCCCTTCGGTGTCATTGCGAGCCGACGACCCGGCTTCGCCGGGCTGCCCTCAGAAGATACATGCGCTTTGTTTCACCGGAGGTGCGTGATGCGCTCTTTGGAGTGCGGCGATTCTTCGCCGCTTTGGCTGAGGCCCAGGGGACAGACTTGCAGATCTAGCCAAAGCGGCGAAGAATCGCCGCACTCCAAAGAGCCGGCACTCCGTTTCGCGGACCTCGAATGGAAGCTAGAAGCTTGTTTCTTAGGAGCGCTGTGAAGCAATCTCACCGAGGCCGGAACTCGCTATTCAGGGGATTGCTTCGCTACGCTCGCAATGACACGAAAGCCAAGGACGAGGAGGACTCATCGTGAATCGGTATGTGAGCATGATTGTGGCCGGCGTCTTGGTTGTCTATTCGGGCGCGATGCGCGCCGCCGAAACGCAATCGCTCGCGGGGACGTGGCGTTTCAAACTCGACACCGGAGACACGGGAATCCAGGATCGCTGGTTCGCGGGTGCACTGCCTGACACGGTTCGTCTGCCGGGAACGCTGGACGAAAATGGCGTAGGCACAGCAACCACGGAGAAGCGCAGCGACCGTCTCACTCGCTTGCACGAATACACTGGCCCGGCGTGGTACCAGCGTGAAGTGGAAGTCCCCGAGGCGTGGCGCGGAATGCGAGTTGCCCTCTTCCTTGAACGATGTCATTGGGAAACGAGCGTATGGGTGGATACACAAGCTTACGCGCCGCAAGACAGCTTGTGCGCGCCACACGAATACGACCTTTCCGATGCGTTGACGCCTGGACGCCACACGCTCACGATTCGAGTCGACAACCGCATGAAACATCGCGTGGGCGACTGGGCGCATTCCGTCACGGACGAGACGCAGACCAATTGGAACGGCATCGTCGGGCGCATCGAATTGCGCGCGGAGCCAGCAATACGGATCGCGTCGGTCCAGGTATACCCGGACGTCAAGGCGCACTCGGCTCGCGTGGCGGTCGCCATTGAGAATCGGACAGATGCGCCGGCCAAGGGCCACGTTGCGGTCATCATCGGCATGGCCTCCGCCAAGGGAGAGGTGTCGGCCGGGCCGCACGGGCGCACGGTAGCGTCGTTGCAGGTCACCTTCGATGAAAGCGTGCCGCTATGGGACGAGTTCTCGCCGATTCTTCTCGACGCGAAGGTCTCGATGCGGGCGCACGCCGGCGCGCGGCACTATGAGGATACGCGGGACGCGCGCTTCGGCATGCGCGAGATCGGCCACGGCGAACACGGTTTCACGATGAACGGACGCCCGACGATCATGCGGGGAAATCTCGAATGCTGCATCTTCCCGCTCACGGGCTATCCGCCGACGGATACGGAGGCATGGCTGAAACGGTTCCGCATAGCGCGCGAATACGGACTCAACCACATCCGATTCCATTCGTGGTGCCCGCCGGAGGCGGCCTTCGATGCCGCGGACCAACTCGGGATGACGATGCACATTGAGACGCCGGTTTGGACGGAACTCGGAACGAACGAAGACCTGGACCGTTTCGTTTACGCGGAGAGCGAACGCATCCTCGCAACCTACGGCAATCATCCGTCGTTCTGCATGCTCGCCGTGGGCAACGAGCCAAGCGGTCCGAAGAAGGATGTGTTTCTTGAAGGCATCGTAGCGCATTGGAAGCAGCTCGACGCGCGCCGCCAGTACACAACCTGCGCGGGCTGGCCCGAACTCGCATGCAGCGACTATCACGTTCTGCACGCGCGAAATAAGGGCGCGATTCGGCTGCATGGCGGTCCGCTCGGCCCGACGACGGATTTCGATTACGGCAAATGCATCGAAGGCTGCGAGGCGCCGGTCATCGCGCACGAGCTTGGCCAATGGTGCGTATATCCCGATTACGACGAAATCGCGAAGTATACCGGCGTGTTGCGAGCGTACAACCTCGAAGCGTTCCGAGCTTCGCTCGAAGCGCATCACATGCTCGATCAAGACAAGGCTTTCTGCCGCGCCTCGGGCGCGTTGCAGACATTGCTATACAAGGCGGACATCGAAGCGGTCCTGCGCACGCGCGGCGCGGGCGGATTCCAACTCTTATCGCTCCAAGATTTCCCGGGCCAGGGATCGGCGCTCTGCGGATTCCTCGACGCGCACTGGGATTCGAAGGGCGGCGTGACGCCGGAACAATTCCGCATGTTCTGTTCCGAGACCGTGCCCTTATTGCGGTTTGCGAAATACACATGGACCAGCAGCGAGACGTTCCATGCAGAGGCGGAGATCGCGCACTATGGCAAGGCTCCGATCGCTGGAGCGATTTCGGCGTGGAGCCTGGCCTATCCCGACGGGCACGCCGTGGCTTCGGGACAATGGCCTTCCCAAGATATCCCATTAGGCAACGGCACGAAACTCGGCGCGATCGACGTTCCGCTATCGAACGTGACGGATCCGACCAAGCTCGTCGTATCCGTGCTCCTTCAAGGAACCGCCGCCAAGAACGAATGGGCGATCTGGGTGTATCCGTCCGCGCAGCGCTCTGAATCACCTTCGGATATTCTCGTCGCCCGCGATTTCGACGGGGCGGTCGAGAAACGCCTCGAACAGGGCGGGAAGGTTCTTCTGCTTCCGCGGTATGTGGCGCCGTCATGCCGTGTGCAAGGCGCGTTCGAGTCGATCTTCTGGAATACGCGCTTGTTCCCGGGGCAGCGACGCCAACTCGGGATACTATGCGATCCTCGCCATCCCGCGCTGGCCGGCTTCCCCACGGACGCCCACACGGATTGGCAATGGTGGGACCTGCTCGACAAATCCTCTCTGATGAATCTCGACTGCTTGCCGTCGGAGTTTCGGCCCATCGTCCAGGCTATCGACGATTGGAACACAAACCGCAAACTCGGCGCGGTCTTCGAGGCCGCCGTCGGACGAGGGAAGCTGTTCGTGTGCAGCCTCGATCTCGAACGCGATCTCGACAAGCGCATCGCCGCGGCGGCGTTGCGAAAGTCGGTGCTCGACTACATGGAAAGCGCCGCGTTCGCACCCGAGGTGGCGCTCGATGCAAACACGATCCGGCCTCTATTCGAGCATCCATCTATCGAAGTCGTGAAGGTAGATTCCAAGGCGAATGGCTATGACGGATCGAACGCCGCCGACGGCGATCCCGCAACCATTTGGCACACGCCTTGGGAAGGCGGCGTCCCGGACTATCCACACGAGATTCAGTTGCGCTTGCGGCAGCCCGAGAAGCTTGCGGGCGTGCGCATTCTGCCTCGGCAGGATGTAGCCAACGCGTTTCCGGCCGAATGCGAAGTCTACCTTAGCGAGAGAGGCGTTGCGTGGGGATCTCCGGTAGCGAAGGCGGCTCTCGAAAGAGGGCCCGCGTGGAAAGAAATACGTTTCGCAAAGCGCGCCAAGGCCCTGTATGTTCGGATGGTCTTCCTGTCTGGGCACGACAAGGAACGATTTGTAGCCATTGCGGAAGTCGAACCGCTTACGCGCTAGGCCGGATTGCTCTATAATGTATTAATAATATGTGGTATGTACTATATTCAAACATTTTATCTCTTCCGTGTCATTGCGAGGAGCGGCTTCAGCCCGACGAAGCAATCCCCGGGCCTGTTCTCAACTGAAGATCAGGAGATTGCTTCGTCGGGCTGAAGCCCATCCTCGCAATGACACCGCTGGACTGTGAACGATAGCCTCTAGGCCAACGAGGGGAACGCCGTATGCAGAACAAATGGTTGTGGGGATGCGGAATTGGGTGCGGGGTGTTAATCGTGTTGGTTGGCCTTGCGGGCCTTGGCGCGGCGACCTACGGCATCAAAGCCAAGGACAAAGCCATGGCCGCGCTCACCGAACGGCTCCGTACAGAGTTCGACAGGCTGAAGGGCGAGGGCAAGATTCCCGCCGAACTTCAGGAGCCGGTGTCCGAATTGATCACACTCGTCCAACGCCCTGGCACGCCCATGGTGACGACCATGGTCGTAACGGGCGTCCTCGCGAACGTTCTTTCGGGCAAGCCCTTCAAGACGGAACTTGCCCTGCCAGCCATTGTGGATCTGCGCGATCTGCTGAAAGAAAAACCTGCGCCGACCATGGACGAACTGAACGCCTTGTACGACAAGCACAAAGCCGAAATCGACGCCCTGGAGGCGGACTCTAAGAAAGAAGGCGGCGGAGACAAATCGACAGCCTCCCAGTAGTCTTCGCCTCAGAAATCGCGTGTGGCGCCTTGGCCGCGAGACGTGGTAGGCGCCGGTCTGCTACTTCCCGATGCAGAACGTCGCAAAGATGCGTTCGAGAAGATCGTCGGGCGTAGTCTCGCCCGTGATTTCGCCAAGGGCTTGCAGCGCGTCGCGCAGATCGATGCTTAGGAACTCAGGCGAGGCATCGAAATGCGCCAGTAACGAGTCGAGCGCGGCCGACGCGCGGCGCAGACTGTCGCGCTGATGGGCGCGCGTGATCATGGCTTGTCCGGGCGCGGACGCGGCGTCTCCGAGCAGCAGCCCGCGGAGCCGCTCTTCAAGTTCCGATAGACCTTGGCCGGTCTTTGCCGAAACCGAACTGCATCCCGCGAACGCGTGTGGCCAGTCCGGGATGCGGGGTTCGGGGACCAGATCGGATTTGTTGAGGGCTACCCAGACGGGACGCTCCTGTTCCGCGAGTTCACGGGCAAGTTCGCGGTCTTCCTCATGAAGCGGTTCCGACGCGTCGATCACGAAGAGAATGGCGTCCGCGGTTTGCAGGGCTTCGCGCGCAACACGTATTCCGATCTGTTCGACCTCGTCGTGGCTGGTTCGCAAACCGGCGGTATCGGTCAAGCGGACGGGAATGCCGCCGAGCGTGACGAGTTCCTCGATGCGGTCGCGGGTGGTTCCCGGTTGGGCCGAAACAATCGCACGCGCGTCGCGCAACAGCGCGTTGAAAATGCTCGACTTGCCAACGTTCGGCCGCCCGGCGATGGCCATGCTCGCGCCCTCGCGATAGAGACGCCCCGTGTGGGCCGTCGCGAGCAAGGTGTTCATCCGTTCATGCGCCTCGGCGACCTGCCGGCGCAATGCATCGTCCACCAACGAAGGCAGGTCTTCGTCCGGAAAATCGACGGCGGCTTCGATACGCGCCAGCGCGCCGACGAGGACCTCCTTGATCTCGACGATGGCGAGAGAGAGGACGCCTCCGGCAGCGGCCGCAGCGGCACGCAGGCTCGCATGGGTCCTCGCGCGGATGCGATCGGCGACGGCCTCGGCCTGAACGAGATCGATGCGGCCGTTGAGAAACGCGCGCAAGGTGAATTCGCCCGGATCGGCAAGCCGCGCGCCGTGAATCAGCGTTTGTTCAAGGATGGCATTGAGGGGGCCTGAACCGCCGTGCGCGTTGATCTCAACCACGTCTTCCCGTGTGTAGCTGCGCGGAGCGCGCATGACATGCACGAGAACTTCGTCGATGGCCTCGCCTTGCCCGTCGCGGATACTGCCGTAGAGGACGCGTCGCGGAGTATCAAGCAGGCCGCGACCCGAAGAAGATATGAAGAGCCGATGCACGATGGCTACGGCTTCGGGACCACTGAGCCGGACAATCCCTATCCCGCCCTCGCCAGGCGGAGTCGAGATGGCCACGATCGTGTCTTTGGAATTCCTAAGCATTCCCTTCGGCATGGCTCTCGCGCTGATCGGGGCGCGGACCACGGCCTCGGCGCGAACGCCCTGATCGGCCGCCGCGCGGACGCCCATCGCGGCGGCCCTGTCCGCCACCGCCACCACTGTTGCCGCGTGGACGCCGCTCCTTCGGCGCCTCGGCGGATCCCGTCTTGGGCGAGATAATGACGTTGCGCAACGCGCCGCTGCCCGTGCTGAAGGTCCGGATGTCCGGATCGTCCTGCAACGTCAAATGGACGATGCGGCGTTCCTGGGCGCTGAGCGGTTTCACACGCACGTCGCGGTGCGTTTCCTTCGCTTTCTGAGCCAACTGCCGGGCCATATCTTCGAGATTCTGTCGACGGCGATCGAGATAATTCTCGATATCGACAACAATCCGTTCGGACGTATCGGACGTGTCGGAGGCCGTGACCATGCGATTGATCAGGTATTGAAGCGACTGCAGGCTGTTGCCTTTGCGCCCGATGAGAATGGCCGATTCCTCGGACTCGACGTTAATGCGCGCGCCGCCGTCCTCAGTCGGAGCGCTCGTGATCGTGGCCTGAATGCCCATCTTGGCGATGACTTCGCCGAGCAGCGCGGCGGCTTCTTCACGGCGGCTGTCGGAGATGGGCGTCAACGGCTCGCGCGGCGGACGTTCCTTCTTAGGGGCCTGCTCTTGATCCTCGGCAGCACGCGGCGGACGTTCGGGCTTGGGCGGGCGTTCGGGTTTCGGACCGCGCTCCGGCTTCGGACCGCGTTCAGGTTTCGGGCCGCGCTCCGGCTTCGGACCGCGTTCGGGTTTCGGGCCGCGTTCCTGGCGGGGCGGGCGCTCCTGACGTTGCGGACGGCGCTCCTCACGTTCCGGACGTTCCTGTTTCCTGGGTTGTGGCAGATCGGGGAGATGCTCGGCCGTAACGCGCACGCGTACCTCGCGCGCGCCGAACCCAAACAGTCCGCGGCTGCCTTCGTCCAGGATCTCGATATTGACTTCGTGCAATTCCACGCCCAGTTCGTCAAGGGCTTTCTTGATAGCTTCCTGGCGCGTCTTCGCGCTGGCTTCCACTGCTCTCATGCGTTGCTTTCTCCTCGTTCAAGATCTGGGATTCCCATGATTCGGACCATGCCCCACTCGATGGTTGGTCATCAGGAATCGCTCTTGTGCCTCTTCTCTTTCTTGGCCTCTCGTGCCATTTGGCGTTTGCGCGCTTGCGCCGCGGTATAGAAGTGCTGCCGTTTGGCTGGCGCTTTCTTCGCTTTCAGTTCCATGTCGCCCACGCGCGTGAATTTCTGTTGCACCATGCCAAGCACGGTGCTGGTCAGGATGTAGAGATTCAACCCCGCAGCCATCTTGTAGCAGAGGAAACTGAAGAAGACGGGCATAATATTCATCATCATCTTCTGCTGGGGATTCTGCGACGGTCCGGAAACAGGCATGAACTTCTGATTGACCACCATAGCGATACCCATCAGGATAGGCAGGATGTTGAGGTGATCGAAGGTTGTTCCAATCAGCGGGATCTGATGCATCCAAGGCAGCGCCATCAAGTGGTCCGGCTGCGAGAGGTCGGTTACCCATCCGAAGAAATGGGCGCCGCGCAACTCGTAGGAGCTCCACAGCATTCGGTACAGCGCGAAGAACACGGGCATCTGCAACAGCATCGGCAGGCAGCCGCCCAGCGGGTTCACGCCGCGCTCGCGGTAAAGCTCCATCATCTTCTTGTTCATTTCCTGAGCGTCGTCAGGATATTTGGCTTTGAGCGCCTCGATCTCCGGACCCAAGAGCTGCATCTTCTTCATGCTCTTCATACTCTTGAGGGTCAGCGGATACATGACCGTACGAACAACGACGGTCAGAAAGATGATGGCCCAACCGTAGTTGGCAATGACATAGTCGTGGAACCAGTTCAGGATGGCCAGCAAGAGCTTGGCAAACCAGTCCATGAACTCCCAGGGCGGCGCGTAGAAGCGGAACACCTTGGGCAGTGTCGGCCAGGCCAAGGCCAGCGCGCGCTGTTCGCTTGGCCCCATGTACAACCGAAAGGCGTTGGTCTGGGTCGCGTCCGGCGCCATCTCGAAGCGGGGCACGGACAGCCCCACGCGGAACCGCTTGGCCACGCCTGCCGCCCATCCCTGCGCTTCCTCGAACTCGGGCTTCATGGCCATGACGAAATACGCGCTGCGCACCGCCATCCATTCGGCGCCGGGAATGGCCTTCGAAAACGGCGACCCGTCGGCGGCAGGTTCCATACTTGCGGTGGCCAATTCGTCGACGCGCCCTTCCTTGTACCACATCAACGATTGCCCGATGCCCATGCCCTCGTCGCCGGAATGGACATCCGGACCCCAGCTCAAGTAATACGCGGGGGTCTGGTCCATCCCGAAGACCGCGTTCTGCGTCCCGAGATTGTGGAGGCTGACCTGCACGTCGAGGACGCGCCCTTGTTCCCCCAGCGAAAACGTCTTCTCGACGGCACAACGCCCCGGAATCGTCAAGCGGAACGTCAGCCCGTTGCCGGCGGCGTCGTTCTCGACCTCGAACCTGCGGTAGTCGAGCGCGTCACCGAGACCCTCGTCGCTGAAACGCAACCCGAGGGGATACACGGCTTCGGTATCGGACAGGTCCTGCGTGGGAACGAGTTGAAGGTCATCCTTGATCAACTTGGCGCGTTTGAGGCGCGCGCCGACCCGGGTGAAAACAAACTCGATATCCGGGCTCGATAGAGCGACTTCCTCCGCGGCGGGATCCGCGACCTCGGGAATGGCCGGCAGTTCGGGCCAAAGGGATTGCTCGAGCGGGGGCTGCTCGATCATGGCCTTCTCTTCGGCCTTCTTGGTCTTCGCGGCCTGCTCGGAAGCTTCCTGCTGAGCCTGTTGCGTGACGGGAACCGGTTTCTTCGGCTGTGGCGCAGGCATGAAGAACTTGAACCACACGACGAAGAGGATGGTCATGAGAACGATGGCAATCATCTGATTGCGCATCATTTCCTTGTCGCGATTATCATCCAACCCTGGGTACTCCCAAGAAAATGGATGAGCCTACGCGCTGTGGCGATGCCGCAACGGCACGGGGTCATAGCCCCCGCGGCACAACGGCTGGCACCGGGCAAGACGCCACAAGGCCAGGCCGCTGCCGACGATAACGCCGCGCTCGCGGATGGCCTCGACAGCATACTGGGAACAGGAAGGGAAGAACCGGCAATGGTTGCCCAAGAACGGCGAGAGATACCGCTGGTACAGGCGGATGAAGGCAACGAGCACGTTACCCACGAAGCATATCTCCCTTTTGGAAGATCCGCCGCATCGCATCGGCGCAGGTCCGATACGTCATGCCCGCGCTGGCTACGCGCGCCACGACGACAAGGTGGAGATCGTCCACGAGTTCCGTTCGGTGCGTTCGATAGATTTCCCGGATATAACGCTTGACGCGATTACGCACCACGGCACTGCCGACCTTGCGCGACACGGCACACCCGATCTTCCTTCCCTGACCCGCCCGCCGGACCGCGTAACATACGAACGCCTCGTTGACCCACTTCACACCTTCGGCATATGCCCGTTCGAAATCGCTCTTGCGGGTGAGGTGTTCGTGACGCGGAAACGCTTGGCTGTCTGCCCGACACAACAGGCCCATCACTTTCAGGTTAGGCGGAAAGGCGTTTCCTGCCCCTTGCCCGCCGACGCCGAATCACATTCCGCCCCCCGACCGTCGCCATGCGCGACAAGAAACCATGATCGCGCTTGCGCTTCAGGTTAGACGGTTGAAACGTCCTTTTCACAACTCGCTCCTTAGCCCGGCCCGAAGCCGGCACCTGTGTTCAAGAACCCCAAAGGGATATACACGACACGATAGCCACTGGGCTATGTCCAGATGAGCGGATTATAGACGGTATCCGTGGGCTAAGTCAAACGCGCTCCGCCAGTTCCAATAACGCTAGGCGTACACCTACTGCAAGACCGACAGATCCCGCCCTGCCGGAGGCCTCGCGGACCATAGCGACGAACCAGACGCTCACGGCGACAACGCCCCTCACAGCGCGGCCAGCGGAATGCTATTAAGAGATCCTGTCATTGGAAGAAGGTCCCTCGCCAGGCATATAACGCCCCCAGGACCCACGGGCAAACCGAGTTTCTCCAAGGCTGCAAAATGCCGAACGGCGTCCCGGGTGGGCGAAGCCGTCTTCTTGCATTCCAGCGGATAGAGAACGCCGTCCGTATAAATGAGGAGGTCGATCTCTTTCTGATCCTTGTCGCGGAAGTAATACAACGGAGCGCGTTTCCCGTTGTGCCAATAACTCTTGAGGATCTCAGCCACCACCCATGTCTCCAGAATTGCGCCAGACATCGCTCCCGCCTCAAGGGTTTCCGGACTGGACCATTCGCTCAGGAAGCTGGCCAATCCCGTATCCAGAAAGTACACCTTGGGCGCTTTGACTAGGCGTTTCGTCACATTGGTATGAAATGGCTCTAAAACATAGACGATCCCGGACGCCTGAAGGATGGAGAGCCAGTGTTTGGCCGTGTTGGGCGCGACATCCGCGTCTCGGGCCAAATCCGAAAAATTCAGCAACTGTGCGGTGCGCGCAGCGACCGCGCGCAGAAAACGCAAGAACGCCATCTCGTCGCCTACATGAGCCAGATCCCGCACATCTCGCTGGAGGTAGGTTTGGATATACGACCTGTAGAAGAAGTCCCGGTCCATCTTCGCGTCCAGCGCGACCGAAGGAAACGAGCCGCGCCATATCCGCTGGTAGGCCTCCCTTAATCCCAACGGGGCGCTCTTCGCCATACGCCGCCCAAGGTTTCGCGGAACTGGCAGGAACGGCGTATCGACAAGACCGGCTAATTCGCGTTGGGAGAAGCCCAGGAGGTTCAGAATGCCGACGCGTCCAGCCAAGGATTCCGACACGCCTTTCATGACGTGAAACTGCTGGGAACCGGTCAGCCAAAACATGCCAGGGCTTCGCTTGGCGTCTACCGCCATCTTGATGTACGGCAATAGCTCCGGCGCGTACTGAATCTCGTCGATGACCACCGGGGGCGGGAAGCGCTGCAAGAACAACGCCGGGTCCTCTTTCGCGAGACGGCGCACCAAGGGATCGTCCAGACTGACATAACGCTGGCGCTTGGTACACAGATGCTGCAGGAAAGTGGTCTTCCCCACCTGGCGCGGCCCCGTAACAAGCAGGACGGGAAACTGGCCCCGCGCTTTGCGGAAGAACCGCTCCAACGTTCGGCGAATGTACATGACCCACCCTTTCGTCCAATTCGCAGTACGAATGCAATATAGACGAATCGCGTCTACAAGTCAACTGGGGGTGCCAAGTACCCTCGCACAGGAGCTCGTGGCTTCCTGGAAATTATCGAACAAATTGTTGTACTTGTCGCACCCCATTCGTTCCTCGCGAAGCGAGAAGGGAGGATTCACTGTCATCCATCAAGAGGCGTTTGAGTAAGGGCCAAAGCAGGAGTAAGATGGAAATCATAGTACAAGGAACGCGAGAACATGGACGAATTGCCGCAACTTACATCTGCGGTCGCAGAACTGCTTACAACTCAGGGCGAGCATCGCTTGACAGACGACCAACTCTTGCAGTTACAGCTTCACCTGAAGCTGATTCCCAGTTGGGCTGCCCGTGTACCAGACAGCACCAGTTTCCGTTTCGTTGACTGGCAACCGGTATTGATTCTCCCGCGCAAGGAGGGTTTCACACGCAACGAGATAGCAATCGCCGCATACCTTCAGCCGCTTCACTCTCAACTGTGCGCTTTTGCTTTGCAGGTCTTATGGAAGGCCAATCAAATCGCCCGAACTCTGTGCCAGGCCTTTAATGAGGGACATACGATTGTGGTCGCCACGATGACGCGCTCTCTCATGGAGACAGTCGCTGCCTTCGGATGTGATTCGCACAGAGTGAACCAAATCTGGAAACTCCGAAAGAAAGAGCCTGCCCCAGACGTAGAAAGCCTAGCCGCTTTTGATGAAGAAGCAAGAGAAGTCGTTTGCCAAATGCTTTTTGGAACAAGGCTCAAACGAGATAACGTTCCGGTTACGGGAATTGAACGCACCAACATTCTAACGTACATCGACAAGGCTGAAAGGCTCTCCGAGAATCCAGGCATAAGAAGACTCTACGATGTCCTCTGTGACGCAGTTCATCCTAGTTTTGGCTCCAACCGTTGTTTCTGGACAAAGGAACCATGCAAGCATAGTGGTCCTATATATGAATTCGTGACATCGCGTAGGTCCACCGGTATCCCGTCTGACATCCCCTATTCCGCTGCCATGGGATCCCTATGGGCCCTCGTGTGGTTGGGCTTGATGTGGAATCTTCTCGACACAACCCTAAAGGACATTTGTCTAACCGCTAGAATCTACTCTCTTCCGACGCCGTACTTTGGTATTGTATTTCCTGGTGACCCTTCGGGCTATTGCGTTTGCGGGTCCGGCAATCAAGAACAAGCCTGCTGTCACGAGTTTGGCTGGGAAAGTTCTCGTGAAGAGGACGTCATGTAGTACAGTCAGGTGAGAAGCAACTGGAAGGCCTGCGTCGTTATTACTGTTGTCCCAGTTCTCACCGTACAGAAGTCGACTCGCGGATCTATCGTGTTGGGAAATCATCGATGCGCAGGGGACACTATGCCTATCAATAGTTCTTCGAGCGGAGGATGGAGACGATGAGGGAGATGCCGAGAATGCCGGCGAGGATGTAGCCAAACAGGCCGAGGCGGCTCAGGGTGCTTTCGGCGCGGATCAGGAAACTGGAGCCGATGATGATCGAGCCGGTGATGACGCCGAACGCTATCCGGTTGCTGGCGCGATCGGTCACGTGGGCTAGGCGGTCAAGTCCGGTATGGCGCACCTGGACTTTCAGGAGGCCGCGGCGCAGGATGTTGAGCAGTTGATCGAGGTCGGCCGGCAGTTGGCGTCCGAATTTCAGGAGGGCGGCCATCCCTTCTTGCGCTTCCATCATCATCGCTGCAGGAGAATACCGCCGCGCGACGAGGCGTTCGACATAGGGCTGCAAGATGGGAATGATATCGATGTCCGGGGCGAGCTGGTGCGCAACGGACTCGATGGTGCCTAGCGCCTTCAGGAGCAGCGAGAACCGTGGGGCAAGTTGCAGGCAGTTGTGCCGCAGAATCTCGACCATGCGTTCGATGCCTTCGCCAACGCGACCGCCACCCACGATGGCCTGTCCCTCGAATGCGATGAAGTCCGCAATCTCATGTTCGAGCATCTTGCGATCCTCGGGCAGCGGAGTCGAGGTCAGGACGAGCACCGCGTCAACACACGCGACGGCGTCGCCTTTGAACATGGCGCGCAAGAGGTCCGCCATGGCCAGGGCATCGGTCCGTTCGAGATGCCCGACCATGCCGTAGTCGAGGAAGACGATCTGGTTGTCGCGCGTGATGAAGATATTGCCGGGGTGCGGGTCGGCGTGGAACAGGTTGTGCTCGAAGACCTGCTGGCAGATCGCTTCGCACCCAATGGCGGCGACGGCCATGGGATCGCACCGGCGATCCTCGTAGGCCTCGACGGCGTCGAGCCGGACGCCGTCGATCCAGTCCATCACGAGCACGCGCTTGCCGGACAAGCCGGGATACGTCTTCGGAACGAAGACTTCCAAGACGCCCTCGAAATTTGCACGAAAGCGCTCGATGACGCGCTGCTCGATGCTGAAATCCAATTCGCGCCGGATCGAACGCGCGAACTCCTCGATGATGCCTGGCGGATCCATCCAGTTCGTTTCTTCGATGTGCTCGGCGACCCACTCGGCGATGGGGCGCATCAAGCGCAGGTCGGACTCGATCACGTTGTCGATGCCCGGGCGCTGGAGTTTCACGGCGACCGGCGTCCCGTCTTTTAGGCGCGCACGATAGACCTGGCTGAGCGACGCCGAGGCCACCGGTTCCTTGTCGAACTCATCAAAGATGGCGTCGACCGAATCGCCGAGTTCCGCGACGAGAATACGTTCCATCTCCGCGAACGGCGTCGCGTCAACGCGATCCTGCAATTGCTGCAAGTCCTGGCACAGCGCGTTGCCGATCAGGTCGGGGCGCGTGCTGAGGATCTGGCCGAACTTGATAAACGTAGGCCCGAGTTCCATGAGCACGTAACGCAGACGCCGCCCGAGCGTTTCCGGCTCGCCGCTCGGCGCTTCGATCAGATGCATCCCGCGCAAGAGCCGCGCCGGGATGCCTTCATGAAGACTTGCGCGCTGTACCAAATCCGCGAATCCGTGGCGCACCAACACCTGCACCACTTCCGCAAGCCGGACGGCGTTACCAACGCGTTTGCCTAAGGTGAGCACTTGATCCCCTCAACTCGGCGCCACTATAGGCGCGCGAGAAGCTTACCGTAGTCAGAATGATACCCGATCCAAAACCAAACAACGTCGTCATCGTCGCGAACTCCCAGCGCACGATAGTGCTTGCCGATGCGCACGGACATCAGGCGCTTTGAGGTATGAATCGTCTTGAAATGTAGGCTGTCATGGTAAGGATTCTGAATGAACCTCTTATAGGCGTTCCTGGCCTGGTTTCGAACCGGCTCCGGCAATTCCGCGAAACACTTCCGGAAACCCTCCGTGGTATGCAAGGTCATAACGTTTCGGGATCGAGGATCTTGGTCTTGCCGGCTCGATGTTCAGCGAGCGCCTCGTCCGCTAACGCTTCGAGTTCATCCATCGACGACGCCAACCGATCTTCCCATCGCCGCTCAGATTCCATCTCTTCCAGGAACAGCTTGGCCAATGCATCCTGCTCGCGCTCAGGAAGTTTGGAGGCTTCCTCGATCATCTTCTCCAAGAGCCTTGTCATAAGCCCTGCTCCAATCACTTAGGGGTGTTGCCCCATCACTTCAAGTATAGTTGGCCTTCGCGGGACCCGCAACTACTTTTGAAAGCCCAGTTGAAAGTTGGTAGCCGATCCGGCCTCGACACTGAATTCCAGCCTGCCGGGCTTGTCCTTCTTGACCGCCGCACTACCGGCCTTGCCGGACTTGAGCGTCCAACCGTCCGGAACATACACATACGCTGTGGCCTTCTCGCGGCTGCTTCCCTCGAAGACGCCGCTCAGCGTGCTGCCGGATTCGTTCCAGGACAGCGATTTTAGATCGTTCAACATCAGCGCCAACCCAGAGGAAGCGCCCATGAGGACTGGATGGGCAAGTTTCGGGGTGACGCCGTAGACGGTGAAGCTCGTCGCCGCGGGCACGGGCGCGCTCGCGTCCACGATGCCGCCATCGGACGCGCGCCACACGAGATTCTCTTCTTGCCCATCGAGGGCTAGGTCGGCAAGCTTCCATGCGCCTGCGCCTGGGAACATGAGCACCGAGTCGCCTCGGCGTCCTTCGGGACCGAGAACCGGTACTCGCCAGATCTTTGGGCTCGAGTTTGCGATATCGACGGGATACGCGTAGAGGCGGCGCTGGAGCAGCAGTTGCCCGGCACTCTGGGCCTCGCCGGACTTAGGCGCGCCGGCCACTTCAATCGGTCCGCCGAACATCGCCACTGCGCGCTGCAGGTTTTCGTCCGAAGAAGCGCCCAAACCCTCCGCACGGACGGGGCCGGTGATGATACCGATATCGGCCATGTGCCCCAGTCCGGCCGCCGCTTCGAGCCAGCTATCCACATCGGGTTTGACACCGCATAGTGCCGCAGGAAACACGGGCCGTTTGCCCGCGGCCTGGCACATAACACCGAACGCAAGGTTGGCCGCCTGGACGCGCGTCATGTTGAAGTGCTTGAGGACTTCGTCCGGAATGCTTGATGGCGTGATGACGAAGAATCCGAATCCCGCGTCGACCAGCTTCTTCATGCGCTGCACGGCATGCGCGGCGGCATCGGGGTTGGACAAGTTCAGCCACGACGTGCCATCGGACGACGAAGCAGTCCAGTCTTTGCTGCCGCCATTGGTCATGAGCGGGTCGACACTCAGCCCCGGAACCATGCCCGCCGTTTCGATCTTCTTTGCGGTCTTAGCGATATCTTTGGGATACGCGGGCGTGCAGCCGTCAAGCGAACCGGGGCGTCCCTCCCACGTGGCCGGCACGAGGGCATGGGTGACCCCGGCAGCTTTCCATCCTTCAGCCGCACCGAGCAGATCGGCTTCCGATCCCCCTTTCTCGACCGTGGCCCAGCACCGAGGCAGGGCGCGGCTGGCGCCGAAATCGACGGCCCCTTTGAACGGCAGCGGCATCGACGCCATCGCCCACGCGTGGAATTGATCGATGCGCGCCGGAGCCGGAACGTTAAGCGTCATCCACGCGAGATCGCTCTCGAACTTCTCGCCGGGCTGGACGGTAACCGAAGGGGCGTAGACGCACGACGTATCCCCCAGCCAGCCGCCTCCCCCCCGCTGCAGATCCACGCTCGACTTGGCGATGCCTTGCGAAACGACACCAAACGACAGGCACAACTGGTGGGCTCGGTCATTCAGATACACCATCGAGACAGGCCCGCTCTTGTCGAATACCGGCGAACCGCCCAGGTACTGAACATGTTGCGCCGCGCTTTCGGTATCGGGACTGAGGCGGCTGACGCCGCCCGGGCCGAACACCACGAGAGTTATCTTGGAGACTTCGATGGGTTTGGTGGTCGTGTTGCCAATGCCGATCTTCGTAAGAACAAAGGGCCGGTCTTTGAACACCATCATGGTGTAGCGCACGACGATGCCATCCTTGCCCGGGTACTCGCTGGTGTAAGACGTCCCTGCGCCAATCGGCAGATCGAAGTTAACGCGCGTGGCCTCGCCTTTGCCCAGAGCATGGCCGTCCAATGTCGAGCCGTCGGCGAACGTAATCAGAAATCCGGCGTTGTCGACCACGTCGCCTAGGCCTTCGACGTTCAACGACCACTCGGAATCTTCGACCGCGTAAAGGAGCTTGCATTGGTCGAAGGTAAACGTGAAATGGTCACGCAAGGCCCACGGCAGTCGCTGGCCCGGCGTGGCCGGTTCCGCCGCTTCCTGTTTCTTGGCCTTGGGTCTTGCCTTAGGCTTGGCCTTCTCTTTGGCCAACGCATCTTCCGACAGCAGCGCACTCGCACACACCGCCACGATTCCCAGCGCCAATGTCCAAACCGCAAACCGATGGTGTCTCATCAAAGCTCTCCGTGATAGAGGATCCCAGGAAATCTTGCACAACGCGCCGGGATTATACCGGAGCGCGGCATGCTCAAAGAAGTTTGGCCGCGTTCAGCGTGACTTCGTGCCGGTCAGGGCCATGCGCAAACGTCACTCCGAGCGCAGCGCCCTCGTTGGCCGCGAGCCGTGCCGCCAATGCGGAATAGGCCAGATTCGAGGCGTCCTCCCCTCCCACTTCGATCAGCACGTCGCCCGATACCATGCCCGCGAGCGCCGCGGGCGACCCCTTGGCCACCCATACCGACCAGCGGCCCTCACGGAACTCTGCGGGCGCGAGCCCATAGCCGACGATGGGCGGATCGTGCAAGGGCGGCTTAGCGATGGGGTCCAAGCGAAGGAGTCTCTTTTCGAAATCGAAGGTCGCGCGAAAGTGGCTCAGAAACCCGAGGCCGAGCCGCATAGGTTCCGATGCGGGCGCGATCTGACATAGCGGATCGAACAGTTCCGCGTTGCCGACGCGCATGCTCTTGAGGCGGACCTGCGTCTGCCCGAGGAACTTCGGGGCGTCGTCCGCTAGTCCTTCGACGGTGAGACGCGGCGTTTCATCCCCGATTAGACCCAGGGGTTGAAGGGTCTCTTCGGGAGCGGACATCACTCCACCAAACGCGGGATCGATGGCCATCTTTTCCGCATGCTTGCCGTTCAACAGGACGTTGACCGTAGGCAGACCTTCGGCGGGCAACTCGATCGAAACGGCACGCGGGTCGTCGGGGTTCTTGAACGCGCGTCCTTCCTCGCCGGCATTCCCAGTCACTGTATCGCGTCCGAAATCCAGCGTAAATTCGCCCGCGATGTCGCGGCCGCTCAGCACGCCGGCGACAGGCGTCCCCAGTCTTCGCGAAAATGGCGATAGATCCATAACGACGCACGCCACTTCCTGCGCGGGCAGATCCGCGGCCTTGAAGGAGCGGACCGCCGCGAGAGGTTGTGAAGCGCCACCGGGATCGATGGGGAGCTTCAGATAAGTGGCGACGTCCCGCGTGATCACGCTGCGCGCTACTCCGAAGTCCAGCACGAACGGATACGGTCCGACCTCATTGAGCGTGACGGGCACGGCAACCATATCGCGCGGCATACCAAAGCCCACGCCGCCTTCGCCGGCGGCGAACGCAAGTGTGCAGAGAAGAACCCATGGCAGAGTGATGAAGTAACGCATACTGGAATTCTGGCATGGGGATCATGGGCGGCGCAAGCCAGACTGGAAACCGGCGCTAGCTGCGATTAGGATATCGATCAACCATGCCAGTCGTGATCGTGGTCGTGGTCGTGATCGTAATCGTAGTCGAAAGATCGAGTTGATCATCCATTCGCGACTACGATTACGACAACGACCACGACCACGATTTGGACAGGAGCGAATCATGATTATCCTTTTCCCCGCGTTGATTATGGCGGCAAGTGTCCAGTTGCCCGAGACCTTTCAGATGCCGTTTCAGGCGCAGAACCTTGCCGAAGCGCAGGCCTGGCAGGCGAAGGTCCGCGCGCGGCTGCTTGAGATCGTCGCCGCGCAGAACCCGCGCAAGGACACACCGATGGATCTTCGTGTCGGCGAATTCGCCGACGGACCGAAGTTCCGAAAAGCGGACGTCACGCTAACCGGCAACGAGGGCACGCCAATCGAGGCCACACTGACCGTCCCGAACGGAAAGGGGCCGTTTCCGGCCATCCTGTGCTTGCATGGCCACAGCGGGAGCCGCGAGAAGGTTTGGGACTCGCAGTCCGAATACAAGGGATTCGGCCGCGCGTTCGCGGAGCGGGGATTCGTCACGCTGACGCCGTCGTTGTGGCATTGCGACTATGCGCCGAATCAACTCTGGAACTTGATGCGCCTCGTCGATGTCATCGCGTCGCGCCCGGAAGTAGACGCCTCGCGCATCGGCGCCGCGGGCCTGAGCATGGGCGGCGAATGGACCATGTGGATCGCGACGTGTGACGCGCGGATTCAGGCGGCGGTGGTGAGCGGATGGATGTGCACGACCGAAGGCGTGCTGCGCGTGCCGAATTGCCCGTGCTGGATGCCGCCGGGCTTGCTCGATTTGTGCGACATTGCCGAAGTCGAGATCCTGATCGCGCCGCGCCCGCTGTTGTTCGAGAGCGCCATCGCGGACGGATGCTTCCCCATCGACGCCACCCGCGCGGGGTTCGCAAAAGTCCAGGCGGGGTACAAGGTGTTTGGCGCCGAGGATAAGGTGCGCCAGCACGCCTTCCCCGGCGGCCATGCGTGGAACGGCGGCGAGGCGTACGCGTTTATGGAACAGGCGCTTCAACCTGGCGGAAGTACGGCACCGACAGCGCCCCAAGCTCCGTGAACTTGGTGGGATCCGTCACGAAACCGCGCGTCCCCATGACCTCCTCGTAGTCGGTCAGCGTGTCGCTATCGGTGTCCGGATTCTCCGGGTCCGTAACCCAGCCATAGGTGGCGTGGGTCTCGTCGTAATCGGACAAGCCCTCTTCGTCCGAATCGACATCGTCATCCACAATCGTCAGCGTTACAGGATTGTGCGCCCCGGCAAGGTAACATCCCATGGGATTGCTCAGCGTTACGATCGCCGTCTCGTCGGCCTCGGTATGGGTGTCATTGAAGATCGGGATCGTGAATGTCTGCTGTAGCGAGGTGCCTTCAAACACGAGCGTGGTCGAACGCGCTTCGTAGTCCGAGCCTGCCGCGGCCGTACCGTTCGAGGTCGAGCATTTGACTCTCACCGCGTCGCCTGGCGTCCGGTCCACGGCCACCGTGATCTGTGCCACGCCCGCCGATTCGTCAACCGAGATCTTGCTTGTCGAAAAATCCACGTAAGGATACGGAGTACTCGGATCGAGATACGAACGAATCACGGGATACGTCACCGAAAATCGCCCGTAGTAATCGGGGTCGTCAGGCAGCACACAGGCTGCGGTGCCGCCCCAAAGCTGGCCAACGATTTGTTGCGAATTCTGCAACAAGAGCGGACACCCCGACGAACCATGTTCGGTTGTTCCGGCGCTGTAGGTGGCCTCTACGTAGAGTGCCGCGTCGACGTTAAAGCGATCGGTCAACGTGCCGAACGCGATGCGCTTATAGTCGCCGCTCGGGTGATGGATCGGCGCGACTTGAGGGCCCACGGGCTGCGTCAAGATGGTCCATCCTAGATAGGACACACCCGATGGGGGCGTGCCTCGAAGCCGCAGCAAGGTGAAATCGTTGCCAGTCACCAGGCCTGTGACCGGATCGTAGCGCCTCGACCCAGCCAGGTAATCCGCGCCTCCCGTAGTCCGCGGAACCGATGCGGGATTCGGCGGAGCGCCATCGCACGAGGATGTCTGGTAAAGCCAATAGACTTCGATGCTGTCGGCGCCGCGATACCCGGTCGGCCCGCTAACGCAGTGGTTGGCCGTAAGAAAGTACGGGATATTCGTGGCCGTGTCCGTGTCCACAACCAGGCTTCCCGTACACCAGAGGAATCCTGTAAGCCCGAGGGTTCCAATACCCGCCACGCCCGACGCCGCAGCACTCCATTCGAGATAGCACGACACGTCGAGATTGCAGGAACCGGCGGCCTTCGCCCATGGCAGCGTATCGAATCCGCGGTACACGTGGGCGATACGGTCGATCTTGAGGCGCAAAGCGGAGGCGTCCACTCCCGCGGGCACGGCACATTCGATCGCCACGGTGTCCGAGAAGCAGGACGCGCTCCAGCGCTCGTTGCCCGGTGGACTCGGGCCATCGTACGGACCGTACGCTTCTTTCGGGGACGCCGGATTGTGGACCACCAGCCGGACGCCCGGCGGAACATCAATCGTGGCAAAGTGCACGCGCTGGGCTTTAGCGTCCGGCGAATGAATGCTTGCCGACCAGACCCGGGTTCCGTTCGGCAGCTCTTGCCAACTGCCTGCCGTAGCGGTAGACGAGGTAACCTCGATTGGCGCATCGAGCATTCGATACACGCCGATACGAACCACGCCCTTCTGCGGCACGGAGATCCCCTGCTCGTCTTCCCTGGCAATGGCGGCCATGTCGACGGGCGGAAGATCGACCGTCGCACCGGGAACGCCGATGGGCGCGGCGGCGGACGCCACTGCTTTGGGGAGGACCGGAGCGGCCTCCGCGTTCCTAGATTCGGGATTCAGATCCCAGTTCTTGGGTTGAATCCCGAGTTTGGAGAGTTGCGCGTCGTCCAACAGCGTGCCCGACTCGTCGCAATAGAGATCGAAGGCTTCTGAGGCATCGGCGGAAAGAACATGATATCCGGCAACCATCCGTAGGGGATCTTTGGGCGAGGCCTCGTTCCATACCATCAAAACGGAGTATTGGCCCGCGGGAAAACCTTGCGCTTGCAGAAACGCCACCGCTTCCGGAAACTTGGGATCGTCACATGTCGTACATGATTCTTGCGCCCACGCCCCCGACATCAGCGCGAGCGCAATGACTATTGAGAGAAGCGCCCTCATGTCCCGCCCCTTAGAATGGCCAGGATCACCAATTGGACATCGATGGCATCCACGGCGCCGGAGCCGTTCACGTCAGCGTCGTACGCTACGGGAATGCCCAGGACGGCGTTCACGACAATCTGGAGATCCGCGCTGTCGACGCTCCCCGATTTGTCGACATCCGCCAGCGGCTGCACCGGCGCGAGCCACGATTGGATCACCGGGAAGGTCTTGTCGAAACGCCCGAAGTAATCCGGCTCTTCGGGCTTCGAGCACGCCGCGTAACCTCCCCACAACTGGCCGACAATAAGCTGCGTGTCCACGTCGAACAACGGCGAACCGGAAGAGGCCGGTTCGGTCGTACCGATGTCCCAATGGATTTCGTGGAAATAGGCGTACGGCTTAACGGGCTCGTAGCTGTTCTGGGGACTGCCCGTGTTCGTCGTATGGCCGAAACTGATCCGTTTGAAGTCGCCTTGGGGATGGTGAATCACCGCCACGTTGCTGCCCAACGAAGGGACTTCCGTCGTCCAGCCAAGATAGGCGACGCCGTCGGGCGGGTTAACGCGTAACCTCACCAGCGCGAAGTCGCTGCCGGTGGCGCTCGAAATGCCGGCCAGATAATCCGCGCCGCCCAAGGTTCGCGGCACGGAAGAAAGGCTCGGCGCCGTGCCGCCGCACGAAGGTGTCTGATAGAGCCAGAAGAATTCCATGTTCGACGCGCCCATGGAACCTTCTTGTGTACTGACGCAATGGTTCGCGGTAAGGAAATACGGAATCGTGGAACTGGGAACGGTGTCGACTACGAGGCTCCCCGTGCAATGAAGTTGGGTCGAACCGGAAACGAAGTTGAACCCGCCTACGCCTTTCGCCGGGACCTCCCAGTCCGAGTAACAGGACACGTCGCGCTCGCAGCTACCCGCGCTCTTGGCCCACTGGAGATCGCTGAAGTCGGCATACGTATGGACGACGCTGTCCACCACGACGCGCAACAAGGAAAGGTCCGCCCCCGGAGCCGCGTAGCATTCCAGGGTCACCGTGTCGGAGAAACACGAGTCGCTCCACAAGTCGGCGTCATGGCCGAATGGATGCGCGTAGGGGCCATAGGCTTCAACCGGGTTCCTGGTGTTGTAAAGGATGAGACGGACGCCTGCTGGAACGGCAAGTTCGGAGAAGTGGACCCGAATGGCGCGTGCGTCCGGGGAAGCCAGGGTCAGCAACCACAGGCTTCCGCCATCTGGGCGCGCCTCCCACTTCCCCTCGCTCGGCGCCGCAGAGCCATCGAGTACAATGGAGCCGCCCACATCGCGCACGACGCCGATGCGGCGCGCGCCCTTGTCCGGGGCTTGATCACGCTGGTCGTCCTCAATTTGAAGCGCAACGAGATCCAGAGGCGGCAACTGAATGGATGGCCCGGCCAGGGCCTTCGTTACGTTTCCCATAGGCACTGGGCGTTCCTGTACGTTCGCGACAACCGGGGCCGGAATCTCCGGGCCTTGTTCGATCGGTGGCAGATTCCAGTTCTTGGGATGCACGCCACGAGCGGCTAGCGCGATGGGGTCCAGCAAGTTCCCTTGCCCGTCGCTGTAAAGGTCGAACACCGCGCTGCCATCCGCGGGAAGAATATGGTAGCCCGTCACCAGGCCGTTCTCGCCGGAGGACCTCTCCTGCCACGAAAGCAATACGGTGTATTCGTCCGGGAAATATCCCTTTTCAGCGAGAAACGACGCCGCTTCAGGAAAGGTGGGCGCGGGGATCTGTTGCGCCAGCGCCGACGCCGCGAAGAGGGCCATCGCGGCCGCACTACATAGCGCGCCGAGACGCGCAACCGCTTCTCGGTTTCCCCCCGTACCGTTCAAAGAGAATGTTAGAGCGTTTACCATGAATCCCACTATTTGGACCATCTTCCCAACCGCGCTGCACGCCCTCAATCTGGGAGGCGAAACCTTGTCAACAACGTAAAGTTTAACATTCTAAGTTTACACCACATTTCCCATTTTCGCAAAGGCATACAGCCTGCCCAATCGCAACTTAATCTGTGCCTTGGGGTTGCAGTCACGACGCGTGTAGCTTAGACTCCAGTCGTTACTCGTCGCGGAACCGTAAACGTACTGCGGGCAAGTTGCAGGAGGAGTCAGAAATGCATCATTCCATCATCGGAATCGCGCTCGCGCTCATGCTGCTCGCAGCCATTTCGGGGTTCTGCGATGACAACCGGGTAGCCGTGCATCCTCAGGACACCGGGAGAGCGCTCGTCAACCCCCAAATGGGCTGGAAGCTGAACTTCTACTCGAACTTGCTCCAAAATTACGGGTCGAAGCTCGAACCTTCCGACACGCTCAACGACTTCCCGGGACTTTCGTGCATCTACCTGCGCTTGCCCTGGTGCTACATCGAACCCGAGGAGGGCGTATTCGACTGGTCGGTCGTCGACGCGCCCGCGCAACGCTGGATCGACAAGGGTCTGCAAGTCGCGTTTCGCTTCACCGTCTCGGAATCGTGGATGCCCTACCCCGCGCCGAAATGGGTCCGCGACGCAGGCGCCAAGGGGTACATGTTCACCGTGGGCAAAGGGGTTGACGAGAACGGGCCGTTCTGGGAACCGGACTATGCCGATCCGATCTTTCTGGAGAAATACAAACATTTTCTCGCCAAGGCCGCCGCGCGTTACGACGGCAATCCGAATGTCGCCTTCGTCGATGTCGGTTCGTTCGGCGTGTGGGGCGAAGGCCATACGTTTGCGAGCACGCGAATTCAGTACTCCTCCGACGTGGTCAAGAAACACATCGACCTCTACGCGAAGTACTTCACGAAGACGCTGCTCGCCGCCAACGACGATTTCAGTTTCCAGGGCGAGGACACCATCCAGTATGCGTTCGACAAGGGCATGACATTGCGCGACGACAGCATCCTCGTGCAGCCGCCGCCTAACTCCTATTTCCACGCCGCAATGGCCCAACAGTTCTGGCCCACCCGGCCCGTCATCCTCGAACACGAGCACTACCAGGGCTCGATCGACCGGGGCGCGTGGCATCGCGATATCTTCCTAAAGGCCATCGAGGAATACCACGCGAGCTACATCTGCATCCACTGGTTCCCCCGCGAGTTCCTCGAAAAGGAACGCGCATTGATCGACAAAGTCAACCTCCGGCTCGGTTACCGAATCCAATGCCGCGAAGCGTCCTGGCCCGCGTCCGTGAAGCGTAGCGATCGCGTCGCATTCGCATCCTCGTGGGCCAACGCCGGTGTTGCGCCGTGTTATCCCGGCGGCCATGTCGCGTTCACGCTCAAGGATGTCAAGGGCGGCATCGTGGCCGTCTTCGTCAACGAGACGTTTGACGTCCGCGCGCTTCCTGTGGCGTCGCCCAACGAAGCCACGCCGGCCACCGTCGAATCCACCCACGGCTTCGCGCCCAACATACCCGAGGGAACGTTCGACGTATTCGTTTCGATAGGCCGGCTCGACGGCACGCCCATGATCGCTCTGCCGCTCGACCAAGAAGACGGGCATCGCAGGTACAAGTTGGGGGCAATAACCGTCACCATACAATAAATAGCTAGTATTATTCACATAACCGTGGTGTCATTGCGAGGAGGGCTTCAGCCGACGAAGCAATCCCCTGACCCTTTGAGCATAGGCCCGGGGGATTGCTTATACCGATCCTCCTGAGTTATCCCCAACCGGCCTGACCGCCCTTGCACAGCGGTCTTCGTCGGCTGAAGGCCTCCTCGCAATGACACGAGAAAGATCGTTCTTGAGTTCTGGCTGAGTTGGGTTAGAAGGTGAAGTAGATGAACTCTTTGTGCCGGAACACGCCGAAGAGAAAGATGGCCCACAGCAATGCCGAGTAGGCCAGCCACCGCACGACGAGGGGACGGCGGGACAGCATCTCGCGGACGCTGCCGCGGCTCTGTAGTACGTGGACACACCCCAATCCGACGATGCACATGAGCGCCAGCAGGAACTCGTCGCGCGGCAAACCAAGATTAAACACGCTGTCGTATAGCCGGCGCGGCTCGAACATCATCCCCCATCCGGTGAAGAGGCGGGTGACGATATAAATGGCTTCCGAGGCGGAATTCGCGCGGAAGAAGATCCATGCGAACGACACAAGCAGGAAGGTAATCGCGGTCCGGAGGACTCGGTGCAGCGTAGGAGCGCGTTGCAGACCGAGCCACGCTACGATGCGCTCGCGCCACGGTCTGAGCAACGCGCCTGCAATCATGTAGATGCCATGCAGTGCGCCCCACGCCACGAACTTCCAGTGCGCGCCGTGCCAAAGCCCGCTTACGACGAAGACGATGAAGATATTGGCGTGATGCCGGAGCGCCGACACACGGCCGCCTCTGAGCGGAATGTAAAGAAAATCCCGGAACCAGGTCGAGAGCGAGATATGCCACCGATGCCAGAAGTCGCTCACCGAGGTGGCGAAATAGGGGCGGCGGAAGTTCTGCATGAGGTCGATCCCCAGCACCTGCGCCCCGCCGATGGCAATGTCCGAGTAGCCCGAAAAGTCGCAGAAGATCTGGAACGCGAAGAAGATCGTGGCGATGGCGAGTGGAATCCCGTCGTACTGCGCCGGATTCGCGTAGACCTGATCGACGACTTGTGCGAGACGGTCCGCGATCACGCATTTCTGAAAGAAGCCCCACGCCATCAACTTGAGTCCGTTCGTAACACGTACATAATCGAAATCGTGGCGTTGCGTAAACTGCGGGAGCAGCCGTTCGGCGCGTTCGATCGGCCCGGCGACGAGCTGCGGGAAGAAGCAGACATACAGTGCGAAAATGCCGAGGTGCCGCTCGGGCTGGACCGTGCCGCGATACACGCCAATCGTGTAGGTCAGGCTCTGAAAGGTGTAGAACGAAAGGCCGACCGGCAACAGAAAGTGTGTTGCGGGTAGCGCGATACCGAGGTCGAGTCGCTCTGCCACAAACCGCAGGCCGTCATTAAAGAAATTGTAATACTTGAAGAAGAAGAGCATGCCGAGGTTCGTACAGAGGCTCAGGATGAGCCATCGCCGCTTGCGTCGCACGTCGGGACTCGCCCCCATTAACAGCCCGGCGGCGTAGTCGACCAGAGTCGAGATGACGATGAGAACGGCGTACCCCGGCTTCCAGCACATGTAGAAGTAGTAACTGCTCACGAGCAGGAAGGCCCAGCGGAAACGATGCGGCATGACGAAATAGGCCGCCATGACCAGCGGAAAGAAGACGAAGAACTGGGTCGAGTTAAAGAGCATAGGCTTGCCTTGCCGCTTCTCGAACCGTCGTTGATCTCGCGGCGGTGGCCATGGTTTGCGCTATTCGGTGATCAACACGAGCGTGCCCGCGGGGATGCGCTCGAACGCGCGAAGGACGTCGTCGTTGGTCAGGCGCACGCAGCCGTGCGACGTGGGCGTTCCGATATGCTCCTCGTCATTCGTGCCATGAATGTAAATGGCGCGCGCGTAGGAATCGACGTCGCCGCCCTGATTGCGCCCCGGTTCTTCTCCCGAGAGAACGAGGACGCGGGTAAGCACCAAGTCCTCTTTCACTGGGTCGCCGCGTTTCCAGACCTCTTTCGCAGGTTTCTTCTCACGAAATATCTGGCCCCACGGTCTGCCGTCGCCCACTTTCTCGGCTACACGATGCCATCCAAGCGGCGTCTTGAAACTGTGCATCTTCGACCCTGCGCCTTTGGCCGCGGTCGAGCACGGCGTCTCCCAGAGGATACGGCGTCCCTCGATCAGATAGAACTTCTGATCGTGAATCGAGACCCAGACGCCTAGGGCGTCCCCCACTCGCCCTTTCCATCCAAGCGAATCCAGCAAAGTCGACTGTTCGTCCGTTAGCATCGGCGTATCCTGTGGCGGCGCGGGGTCCGGCTTCTGCGGCTCGGCCATGGGCGCCGCTTCGGGGGCTGCTTGCGCCTCTCTCGGCAGCCATCCCAGATAGTCCATGATTGGCAGCACGCTCAAGACGGCAATTACCGCCACATACAAGACAACGGGCCTCGATCCCAACGCGCGGATATATCCGCCCACCGAAAAAGAGGAACTGTCACCCTTTTCGGCAGTTTGAATAAGGTGGCCGTCCCCGCTCTCTGCCCCGTTCTTCGCGCGATCAGGCATGCTGCGGCAATGCCACCTCGTAGCCCAGATAGCGCGAGAACGCTTCGAGTACGGGACCTTGCACGTGCCCCGGCGTGACGCTTACGTGGTGTCTGAAGCCGTTCATGCCGACGTGCAGCAACACATCTTGCAGTTGCGCAATATGAGCTACGCCCGCGCAACCGAAGAAGTCCGCCGGAATCGGATCGTTCGTGAAGGTGCCTTGGCCGAGATAGTACTTGAGCTTCCCGGCATCGGTCATCATGCTCGCGAAGGTGAAGCCCGCGGGAGCGATGCGGCCTACGTTGCATCCGAAACCGCACCCCTCGCCCACGGCATTCGCGAGAATGGAATGGTCGCTGATCGTGCCTTTTCCGGCCATCATGCTCGGCGGCACAGGCCCGCAATGGAACAGAATGCACTTGTTTTCGTCGTCGGCGTAGTTGTTGTTCCAGTCCAGGCACGTCGGCGGGCCGTCCGACGCCAGCGCGAGGGCACGCATGGCCACGGCGTTGCTCACGTCGACTTCGCACGCGGCGGCGATGCCCCGGTCATTCAACTCGCCCAGCAGCACGCACGGCGAGATGTGCAATTGCTCCTGCAACTCGAGCCAGCAGCGCAACGCGATCGCGTCCATCTTGTATTCGTCGATGATCGCGTCCAGCACGACGCCGAGTCTCACGATGCTGTCGACCGCGCTCGTGGGCACGTTGTCCCACGACGCGCACGCCTTCATCGCCGCAGCCTTGTCTTTATAAACGCTGCTCGACTCGGACACCTCTTTCATTCGCGCGAAGACCCCGGCGAGATCCATCGTCTCGACGGTGATATCGTGGCGCTGCAAGGCGACCTCGTCCGTGCGGACCGTTTTGAACGCAGTCGTCCGCGCCCCAATCGCCCCGACGACCAGGCCCTTCATGCCTTTGACAACGCGGCACACGCGGTCGAAGAAATCGACGTTCTCGCGGAACGCATGGCTCGATGGATGCACCGTATGCGGCTTGACCGCGGTGAAGGTCAGCCCGTATTGATAAAACACGTCCATGATCGAAAACTTGCCGCAGAACGCGTCGCGCCGTACCGCGGGCGCCATCTTGTCGAGATCGTCCGGATACGCCTGAATAAAAATCGGAACGCCCGCGTCCTTCAACGCGGCGACCGCCCCGGTCTCGTCGCCGAAGTTCGGCAGCGACAGGATCACACCGCCAAATCCACCGCGGTGCTCGCGCAGGAAGTTCGCGTAGATCTCGCCCTCGCGCGGCGTCTCGACCGCGCCATGGCGCGTGCAGTCCGCAGGCAGCATCAGGACCTCATGCCCCCAGGACTTCAACAACGCGGGCAGTTCCTCACGCGCCTGGGCCATCAACGACCCGGGGAAGAAGCCCCTGTTTCCAAAGAAGAGTGCGAACGTCGATTTCTGCGCAGCCATCATGCGTCTCCGTTAGTGTATTTGCTTCCAATGCCCACGATTGCGAATGGGCAACTCTGAACTGCAACGCGATGCTTCTCTTAGCTGTCATTCTGAGAGCCTGTGAAGAAATGTCAAAGTCTTGCGCTTTCCTTTGTCGGCTCCGTCCTTTCTGTCATCCTGAGCGCAGCGAAGGATCTCGCTATGCGTATAGGCCTCTTATGCTTATGAGATCCTTCGCTGCGCTCAGGATGACAGGCAATACGTAGTCAAGAGGCAAAGTACCCGCGTTTCACAATTTCTTCACGCGCTCTGAGCGAAGCGAAGAATCTCATCATAGTCAAGACGAATACTCTGGGTGAGATTCTTCGCTTCGCTCAGAATGACCGTGAGGTCAAGTCATCGCTCAAGTACTCATGCCTATATTCGCGTGCTCGGAGTGCGAACGAACAGTCTATTATCTCCTATCGGTCGAACACAGCAATACGATTCTTGAATTACTTCCCTTCCAATATAAGGTCGATACGCTCCGAGAGATCCCGAAGGTACGTTTCGTCGCCGCCCGGAAGCTCCGGCGTCATATAGCCCGTGTAGCCGATCTCGGCAAACGCCTTGCGTACTTCGGGCCAATTGACGCTGCCTTCGCGCAGGTTCACCCACTCGCGCTCTTTCTTCTTGAAGTCCTTTAGATGGACCCGGACGATACGTTTGCCGAGGATGCGAATCCACTGTTCCGGCCAGCCGAAAACGACCACGTTGCCGACGTCGAAATAGGCGCGCACCCACGGGCTCTGGAATTCGTCCACGTACCGGGCGAATTCGAGGGGGCTTAGCAGGAAGTTGTTCCATACCTCTTCGATGGCGATGGTCACTTGCAGCTCTTCGGCAAGCGGCAGCATCTTCCGGATGTTCTTCTGCGAACGCTCATAGGCCGCATCGTAACTCGTGTTCTCGTCGACCACCGCGGGAACCAGCAGTACCGTGTCGGCGCCCATCGCTTTCGCGCTACGCAGGGCCACTTCGATTTCCTTTTGGCCCGCCGCGATCTTGTCGGGTTCGGCCGACGACATAGGATTCTTCCAACCGCCGTAGCACTGCGAGTCGATGACGATCCCGGCGGCCTTGGCGGCCTCGCCCAGTTTCTTCGCGGCGGCCATATCCTCCATCGGATACGCCTCGACGCCCTCGAAGCCGCACGCCTTGGCCAGCTTGAATTTGTCCTCGTCCGAAAGGTTCTTCGGGAGCATGCCAAGCTGGATGGCTTTCTTCGGTCCCGCGGCTCCGCCCTCGGCCGCGCCAGCCTTAAGCATCGACCCCGCGACGCCCGCCATCACGGCTCCCGCGGCCGTGCTCCTGAGAAACTCACGACGTCCCATCGATGTGCCGTTCATGCCTTGCGCCCTCCCAGTTTTCGGTTCACGAGTAGCATACCCGAAGGCCGGTCTCCGCTACAACGGCTGCGCTGCCGCCCGGACTCGTCTGCAATATGTACAACGCGAGTGAAACCCAAATCCCAAAACGCGGGTCATAGGCGGGAAGTTTAACCCAGCGAAAAGGAGAAACGTCATGAAGAAGTCTATGCTATTGTTGGTGTTGGGAAGCGTGGTGGTCACTCTGGGGCTTGCGGGATGCGCCGGAATGGGTGGCGGTCCGAAGCCCGAGGAGTTGGTCATGCAGCAGACCACGGCGCTGGCGGATGATTTCGTAGCCTGCAACGCGGACAAGCTGCTCGGCTACATTTCCGAAGATTTCGTCAACGAGCATGTCTCGGGCAAGGCCGAGATCAAGGAACATATCGACGAAGCCAAGGACAAGGGCAAGATCGAAGAATACAAGCAGATGATCAAAGATCACGATGGCAAAATCGATCTTACCCAAGCCAAGGTCACGGTGAAGGATGACACGGCGACCGTTTACCCGATTACGGCCTCGGCTGACGTCGGCTCGGTTACCATCGAACTGAACTTCAAGAAAGATCCTGACAAGGTCTGGCGCGTCGTCGGTATCAATATCGAAGGTATCTAACGCGGACGCACACCCGCTTGCGAAGCCCTTGTCCGGCCAGCCCGGCAAGGGCTTTGCTGTTTCTGAACCAGGAAATGCGCCGCAAAAAGTGGAATCTGAAACAGGAATGCGGGAGACTATTGCCGAGACCCAATTCCGGAGTGAGCTATGGCGACCACGTTCCGATTAGCCGTTGCGTCCATCGATAACCCCGAGAACGCCGGTGACCGCATTGTCCGACACTGCGTCGAGGCCGTCGAGGAGGCAGGCCGCCGCGGCGCCGATCTCGTTGTGCTTCCCGAAGAACCCGACATTATCGCGGGCGGTGTCTACGGGACCCACGCGATCGAGGATCATCCCGTTTTCCAGGCGGTTCGCGCGGCGGGCACGCGCGCGGGCATTGGGGTGATCTCGACGGTCTCGGCCAAGGTAGGCGACCGGCACGCCAACACCGCGTATTTGCTGGATCGGAAAGGCGAGATCCTGGGCCTCTATCGCAAGGTGCATCCGGCTCCGACGGAGGAAGCCATTTTGACCGAACCCGCCGTGCCCGGCGAGCCCTTTCCGGTGTTCGATTTCGAAGGCGTATCGATCGCCATCGCGATCTGCATGGACATTCATTTCCCCGAGATGTTCCGCATCTATGGATTGAAGGGGGCGGATATCGTGTGCGTGCCGACGATGTATCTGGACTATACCGGGGACATGCTCGAGGCCATCGAGAAGGCGCGCGCCATCGACAGCGGCATGTACTTCGCCCTCTCGCGCTACATCACCCAGCCGTTCCTGGCCGGAAAGAACATGGGCTACGCCAAGGTCATCGCGCCGGACGGCCGAATCATCGTCTCGACGGGACATCGCGAAGGCGTGGCGATCGCGGAATTCGATCCCAAGTGGCGCATGGCATTCTGGGGCGAGGGTTACGGCGGCAACATGCGAACCATGTATGACCAGATACGCCGCCCCGACCTGTATGGCGAACTCGTCGCGCCGAAGCCGGTATAAAAGCAACGCGAGGCCGGTCTCATGGAAGACCGGCCTCGAACGTTACTCCTTCTTACCCTTCTTTTCATGCCCTTCATGAGGGCACACCATGTGTCCAAGTTACTACGGAGAGTGTAGCGCCCAACCGTGGCTCCGGCTGAGCCCTACCATTGCAGCCTGCCCTATGTGGCGCGTGGGACTATCTCACATTGACGTTTCCGTCACCACCGTGAGAGCGCGGGCGGCTGCGGCTGAATGAACCGCTCGAATGGGTTTCACCGCTGCCCTCCTTCGCGACGAGTTATGTTCCATGTCGCTCTGTTTTCTGGAACCGAAACGAGGATACGTTTATTCCCGCTCCACGCGCCCGATACGTGGTTTGTAGTATCATCATTCTCAAACCATGAGGGACGGCTGTGCAATGAAGAAACCGATAGCACTAGGAATCGTGGGGCTGGGCCGGGCAGGCTGGGGCATGCACTGCGAGGAACTCGCGGGCAAAGAATCCATGTTCAAGATTGTGGCCGGATGCGACATCTTGAGGAAGCGGCGCGTCGCAATGGGCAAGCGCTATGGATGCCCCGCATATGAGCGCGTCGAAGATCTGATCGCAGATCCGAACGTGGAACTCGTTAGCATTGCGACGCGATCGCCGGACCATTTCGCCCACGCCCGCATGGCCCTGCGCGCCGGCAAGCATGTCTTCCTCGAAAAGCCGATCTGCCTGACGTACAAGGAAGCCAAGGCCCTCATGAAGGAAGCCGACCGCTCCACAGGCACGCTCTACGTGCGGCACAATCGCCGGTTTGAACCCGCGTTCCTTCACATCCGCGAGATCCTCGCATCGGGCATTCTGGGCGAAGTCTTCGAGATTAAACTCGCGCGACTCGGTTACAGCCGTCGCAATGACTGGCAGGCGCTTAAGGCGTGCGGCGGCGGCCAGTTGCTCAACTGGGGACCGCACCTCATCGACCATGCCCTGCTCTTCCTCGATTCGCCCGTTGCCTCCGTCTGGTGCGATCTGAAATGCGTGGCCGCGGCGGGCGACGCCGAAGATCACGTCAAGCTGGTTCTTCGAGGCGCCAACGGACGCGTAGTCGATGTCGAGATTAGCGGCGGCGCGGCAGTGGACCTTCCCGAATACGTCATCTGGGGATCGCGCGGCGGCCTCGAAGCCAAAGGCGACACGATATCCCTTCGCTATCTGGACCCGCGCAAGCGCCTCCCGCAACGCAAAGCCGATCCCGGCGACCCGGACCTCAAGTGGGGATCGCCCGACGCCTTGAAATGGATCGAGAAGACTCTGACTGTGAGCCCCTCAGAACAGCCCGACATATGGGAGAAGTTATACCGTTCAATTCGGTACGACCGCCCATTTCCAATTACGAACGATCATGCGCTGGAAGTGATGCGAGTCGTCTCGCTTGCCAAGGCGGGTACGGGGTTCTGAAGCTGCGTGGGCAGACGCGATGTAGTACTTATGCTCGCGCTACCAGACAAACGGCAAAGGCTCCGTGCGGTACGCGGATCACTTGGCCATCGCGGTGGCCGGTTGGCGGTTAGCTTGATAATCGGCTATCGCGCCGCTGATGTCCAGTGTAAATTGGTGGTCGCTACGTTCCTTCGTGTGGCCGACGCTCTCGCAGAGCCGGTCCTGAGCCGGGCTATACGTGAAGACTTCGATCTGGCTTTTCGCCGGACAGAAACGAAGTAGGCGCAGCCAGTCCGAATCGTCTGCGTCTCGCGGATAGTCGGCCAGGAGTTCGTGCACTTGGTTCCCATGAATGCCCTGGCTGGTCTGCCTGAATGTGATCGAGGCCGACTGATCGCCGCACAGCACGAGAAATACGTTGGCATGTTGGCTGAAGGACTTCTCCCACAACTGTTGCGGCGTATTGCCCCGAGATCCGTGAACCTTCTTCCATCGCATGCGTCCCTGGGGTTGATCTCCGCCTTTCTCCTCGATACCGCCGAGATACATGTGGGTTGAAATGATGGCCATCCGGTTCCGATGGGATTCGATAACGCCATCCGCCCAGTCCAGAACGTCGTCGGGCGCATTACACTCCAAATGGACAATGACGAAGTCGAGACCGCCGGCCGAAAACAATTGGTAGCTGTTCGCGTTGTTTCCAGAGACCTCCGGAGCGTGTCCGGGATTACCCCCATACGTGCCCCCATACCAGGGCTGATCCTTGTAGCGCTCCGCGCCGAAGTATTCCTGGAATAGTCGTGAGTTGCCCGACTCCCTGGCCATGTCGTGGTTGCCGACCGAGAGGCCGTAGGGCGCCTTGCCGTGAAGCCGGTCCATGCTGGCGCGCGCGACTTGCCACTGGCGACGCTCGTTAATATCGACGATGTCGCCTGTGTGGCTTATGAAGACGATCCGTTGCGCCTCGATGTTGGCAGCGAGCCACGAGGTGCGGGAGTCGAAGGCCGGGTTCCGCAACTCGCCAGACTCATCGGGCCGTCCTGTACCCGGTCCAAGATAGCGCTGCGTATCGGGAATCACGGCAATGGTGAAGGCGCCCTCGGGGACAGGAGTCAGCGTTTCGGCTGGAACCCCCATGGAAATGCCCATGAAAACAACGAGGCAGACTGCCATGAACACAGGATGACGCAAGTGGTATGTCATGATTTCCTCCCAATCAGAGTGCTTTGTCTCCAGCCAATGTGCTCTGATCGCAACACCACCGCAGGGTATCACGCTAAAGGGAGGACATCAAGGGCCGCCGAGAGTTCAGCACGGGCCGCGTTCAATGAAATGAACGCGTCTTGCATTAGCGCAACGCACCCGATGGGCACATGAAGAGAATCGATCAAGCTTACGCGGCTTCTATCTCCCCACCTCCGAGTTGCGTGCCCATCTGTTGTCGGTCAAACACATCAGAATGGTGCGCCGAGGGCGCACTTCCAGACCTCGCGTTCGAAAAGCAACAACTCACGCTGGGAGATCTCTCAGAAGCAACACGTAATCTACTTCTTCTCGGGCGTCGCCGGAGCAGCTTGGTCTTTCAGTTTCGTGTTGAAGAAGGCCAGCGCTTGTTGGGATACGAGGGCGATCTGCAGCGGATTGAGGCCGTGGACGCCGCCCTCCAACGGCACGAATGTATGCGTCACACCTGCTTTCGCGAGAGCGGTATCGAGGGTCTTGGCCTGTTCGAACGGCACAATCGCGTCTTTGGTCCCATGAAAGGTCAGTATCGGCGGATCGCCCGCGTTGATGTATGTGACAGGGGAGCCTTGGGCGATGACCGGATCACTGCGATCGGCGGCGCCGATGAAGTCCGCGAGCATCTGCTCTGAGCTCTTCCCGAACGATTGAGCCGCGGCGGCCTCCGCTTCGGGAAGGACATGCCAGGTCTTCAGGTCGGTGGGACCGTAGATATTGACCACGGCCTGCACCTTGCTCGATACGCCGGGATTGCCCCCATCGCCCTCAAGACCGTCTTTGGGGTCCATGAGTCCAAGAAGCAACGCAAGATGGCCTCCAGCGGAATCGCCTATCGCGCCCATTTTATCGGGGTTGATACTCAGTTCCTTCGCATGGGTCCGCAGGTAACGGACCGCGCATTTGACATCTTCGATCTGCGCGGGCCACTTGAACTTGGGCGCGAAACGGTACTCGACGGCGGCTGCCACGTATCCCGCCGCGGCGAATTGCTGCAACACGGGGCCGTAATCATTCTTGCTGCCGGCCATCCATGCTCCGCCGTGGACACACACGATCGCCGGGAAAGGCCCCTCCCCCACGGCAGGTTTGGCGATATCGAGCTTGAGATCGACGCCGCCCGCGTGTCCGTACGTCACATCCTTCTGAATCGCATTGTTTGCGGGAACCTGGGCCAGAGCGGTCCACGCGACCAGAAACAGAAGACCACACGTGAACACAGCAGCGCGTTTCATACTCAATCTCCTCAAATTCATTGACGCTCCAAACGGCAAATCCGCTATACGTTAATTGTCACTTCGATCGTTTCGCCGGCCTCAAGCGCCTGGTCCTCTTTCAGATGAATGACCTGGCGCTTTCCTTTGCCCTGCGCCTTGAATCCGAGGTCTTTGCCCCCGCAGGTGACTCGAATACTGCGCGATGCGCCATGGGCCTCCAACGACACTCTCGTCAGCCTTAACTTGCCCCGGCGGACCTCGATGGTGCATTTCTGTTGGGCCTCGGCGCGCGTCTGCTTAAACGCGATCCAGCCCTCGGCCGTGGTAAACGCCGCGCGATAACTTTCGGGCGAAATCCTTGGCGCGAAGCCAAGCCACCCTTTCGGCCCGTGGTACTCGAAACCCGCGAGCGCAAGGTAGACGCCCCAACTCGCCATGGCCCGAGCGTAGTGGTCGCCGCACTCGACCTCGTTGTACGGGTTGAAGAGGTCCGGGTGATAGCGGTCGTGTACGGCGCGGCAGATGGCAAGCCCCTCGGTAACCATGCCTTCCCAGATCATGTGGGCGGCCACCTGGTACTCGATGCCGGTCCAGACTTCCTCCCGGTAGCGCGTGCCCTCGGCGAGATAATCGCCTTTCGGCCACGTGCACGTGATGAGGCCGGCCTGGCCGGGCGTCACAAACCACCGGAAGGGTTTGTGCACTTCGTTGTACGGTCCGACGTCGGGGGCCCAGTTGTATCGCCACACGGACTCGAGCGCCTTCCGAACGTGCTCGCTACGGTACAAGTAGCCGAGGCCCACCTGGTGCGCCCATCCCTGCCCGAACAATTGGTCCGAAAGGCAGCCATCCTTGTACTGATCCTTGGGGTGCGCCTTGAGATCGACTTCTTGCGTGTAATACTCCCCGTTCCACAACCGTTGTTCGGTGCGGCTCGATCCGCGTTTGAATATCGCGTGCGCACGCCGCGCAAACTCGAGGTCGTCCATCTCGCGCGCCATCTCTTCCGCCGCTCGAAGCGCCGCGAGATACAACGATCCCACGAAGGTGTTCGCGCCATAGTAGTTGATATCGTAGGTGTTGTGTTGGAGGTCCTCGATGAGTCCGTCGTCGTTGCCGTCGTGGGAGATCGAGAACTCGACCGCCTTTCTAATGGAAGGCCAACTGCGCTTCAAAAACGTGTCGTCCGGCGACATGAGATGTTCGCGATAGGCCTTCAGGAGCGTGCCGCATTGGCCGTCGGCGGCATACGCATCGTCGCCCCGGAATCCGACTAGCCCAGTGTCAGGATGGAACCCGCCGCCCTTCTCTCGGGGGTTGAAATCCTGCATCTCAATGATGTTGCGGCCGAGTTCGGGAAACAGGCGCGCGTGGGCATGCGCGTAGTTCCAGACATGCGCGCACGTGCCGTGGCAACACGATACCCCCTCGTACGCCCAGAACCGTCCGTTCTTCCACCACTGGCACGTCCCCGTCGCGAGATACGACGCGGTCGAATGGAGCCGATCCAGCAGCCAGTACGGCAAAGAGCTATCGTAGTAAACGTCACGCCACAATCGCGTCTGAGCGCTCAACTCGTCATGATGGTCCAGCACGTACTCCACTACCGAAGCTGCGTCTGAAAACCGTGCGGCATAGCGGTGCCCGACCGCGATAGGCGGTCCTTTCCTGTTCGCCGGATCGAACTTGTCGCCGACCAGTTGGTTGGGGAAATGCCAGGCCAATGCGAACGTAAAGGTGCGCTTTTCGCCGGGGGCCAACGCGACAGACGCAGTGCGCAGCAGGCCTCGTTGTTTCTTGCCCGTCCCAAAGATGCTTTCCGCGCCCGTGACAAACTCATCCACCGGCCGGCTCGGAGGCATCGGGCCATGGGCCAGCGAATCGATCGGAGTCGCATCGAGACAAGCCAGCGCCATCGTGCCGCAATCTTGCCCTTGTTTCGCCTCGAACGGCATCAAGGGCGTGGGGGCTGGTCCCTCGACGATAGGTTCGGCCTCGGGCGCCTTTTCGGCCGAATGCAGAAAGAGCAGGTGGCCCTTCTCAGCGCGGTACGACGTCCTTCGTGTCACGTCGCCGCGTCGCGCCGAAGCGTAGCCCACGGCGTTCTCAAGCCATCCCAATACACTTGCCTTGACCGCCCCGCTCGTCACGTTTTCAATGGTGATGTGAAACAAGGTGGCGGGCAGACCGGAGTCCTCGGCATGCAAGGGAACGAATGGCGAGAACGCTTCCATCTCGACCTTGACGGGACATCCCGCCTCGTCGTAGCGGACCGTTCCTATCGGGTACTCGCCTCGAAAGGTCACCGTGGAAAACGCGCTGCGGTTGAGTTCTTTGACCACGGGCGCCCCAACGCCTTTGTCGAGGACTACGGCGAATCCTTGATCCAGCGGTTTGGCAATGCCGCGATGTGCGTAGGTCGCGTACGTCCCTTCGACCCAATTCGATTGCGCATCATTGAAGATTTGCCAGCACCCCAGCGTACCGTCACCGCACAGGTACAACTGCCCCGATCCGATCCCGCCGCAGGGCATGCCGATCATGTCGAGCGATTTCCCCGCGAACACTTCCTTTTCTCCGCGCTCCCTCAAGGCGCGCAACCATGCCGGCGTGAGTTTCTTGTCCTCGGGTATCAACAGACCGGATTTCGTATCCTCGGCAGAGAACGGGCCGGCCATCGTGCCCATCAGCCTCCCATTGAGCGACGTAGAAATGAAGCCAGCCCCCGCCACTTGCAGAAACCTACGTCTGCCCATCGAAGAAGGGCCGCAGCGGCTTCCACCCAAGCATCCGCACGTATCGTCCGTTGCCATCGAATTGGTCTCCAGCGCTACGGCTCACGCGTTTTCAAGGTCACGACATACTTCATTGAAGAAGGCGACGCATTTCTTCAAGTCCGGCGACGGATCGTCCGACGTCTCCCCTTCGTATTCGATGGAAAAGACGGCCTCGACCCGTTGACGGTATAGCTCTTCCAGCAAGGCTCGCACCTCGCCCACTCCGGCGCCCCAAGGCACGTCGGCGGCGCTGGCAGCACGGCGATCCACGTCCTTAATGTGCAGGCTGACAATCCGGCCTTCAAGACGTTTGAGCGCCTCCAACGGGTCGACGCCGGAACGCACCCAGTGCCCTGTATCCGCGCACGCTCCAATCCGGTGGCTCCTGCCCGCGCACGCATCGAGCACCGTCTGGGGATTCCAATAGAGCGACGGATCCGGGTGATTGTGGATCGCTATCCTGACTGCGTACTCCTGGCACATGTCGTCCAGCAGTCCGAGCGAGTCCAGCGGCGGTTCGGCGACGATAGTCTCGATGCCCATCCGTTTCACGAATTCAAAAACCTGGCGGCGCTCTTTCTCGTCAGGCATTGCAACCACTCCGTAGGTGACCAGCGTAACGCCTGCCGCCGCGAGCTTCGCTTTGAGGGCATCGCACTGTTCCTCCGGAAGCCAGTGGTTCAGTTTCATGCCCGGGTATTCGGGCTGGAGCATCTGGCCCGGATAGGCCTCGATCCATTCCAGGCCCAGGGCGGCGTTCATAGCGCTGGCTTCGACAAAGGTGAAATGCCTGAACGTGTAGGCCTGGCAACCAAGCCGCCACTTCGGTATCGCGCTCATATCGATAGTCTCCAAGTTGGTTTGGTGCGGCGCGGCTCGCTTGTAATCGAAACAGGATTGTCGCGTTTGACGCCGCAGACAGCGGATCCTGTCCTAAGGGACGCGCAGGACCATCACTTGATAGGGCAAGACTTCCACAACGCCGTTGCGCTCCGTGCCGTCGAGAAGATTGACCATCGGCTCGGGCATACGTAGCGATCCAGGGCGATTCTCCAACTCTATCACGACGGCGCCGCGGCCTGCATGCCCCTCCCTCGGCACGTACAAGACGTTCGGCCTGGTTTCGGCCGCCACCGGAACACCGTCCCGTTGCGCGATCTCTCGAAGCAACTGGCTTAGGTCTTCGGGCAGAAGCAATGTTCCAAGAACGATGATGCGCCCTTGTCCGACAGGCGTTTCGGTCACTGCCGAGAGTCCCGCCAAGGGGCCTCTCGCGTAGGTGGCAAGCGGTGTTGCCGAAGACTCCGGCGCGCGTGTGAAGCCGCTGTACCACACCGACCCTCGCGACGCCCGTCCGTCCGACCACGCCAGCGCGAAATCACGCGGGTCTCCGGGCAGTTCGTATTTGCAGTACAGCCCCGCCCATTCCTCCAGGCTTACGAACGGCGCATGCGTGGGCTTTGTTCCATGCATCGTGCGGACATCGGACATGGGCCCCACGACCCATGTGCCTCCGGCTTCAATCCACGACAGCAGCCGCGAACGAAGTCCCGACTCGTCCAGCGCCGGCAAGAAGGGAGAGAACACGACCCGGTAAGCGTCTAAGGAGGCCGCGGGATCGAGAACGTCCGAGCGCAGGCCCGCCGACATCAATGGACGGTAGATTCGCTGAATCATGTACTCGACGTAATCGAATTCGTTTGCAATGGGCTGGAAGCGTAACTGCGCCCATGCCAGCGTCGACAGATGGACTGCAAGCCCGGTTGGGGTAGGCCGCGTGCCGTTCAGAAAGTTCGCCGCAGTCTTGAAGCCGCGAGCCACATCGCGCACCTCGTCCATGATGTGGAGAGGCCGGCCGCAACTCGACACCACGGAGCCATGCATGAGTTCCTGTCCACTCCAATGAGCGCGCCACAGCCAGTACAGGTTGGCCTCGCCTCCGAGGGCGATCGGCAGCCACGAATTAGCGCGGCAGAAACCCGGGTCCTTATACCCGTTCGCGGTCGTCCCGCCGTTCCAGCACGTCGCCGTTTCCGTATTCCAGAACGGGATCGGTTTGACGGGCCGGACGTAATCCATCCAGAACACCTGGCGCCACAGGTTCTCCATCGAATCGTAATGGTTGTATTGCACCACGTCCAGACATTGATGCACGGCCTCGTAGCCGACCCCGAGCATCGGCATCATGTCCGTCCCGACCGGCTGCGTTACGCACGCATGCAGCACCTCCGCCTGGAACTTCACATAATCCACCATGCTCGCGTTTTGAAACTGGATCCACGCCGTAAGCAGCGACGGGTGATGGCAAATATCCGGACGAGGCGCCGGGATCTCTTCAAACGAGGTGTAACTCTGGCTCCACAGGCTTGTTCCCCATGCTTCGTTGAGCGCTTCGATCGTGCCGAACTGCTGCCGTAACGAATCGCGAAACGCGGCAATGCAGATGTCGCAATAGCAGCCCCAGTCTCCCCAAAGATACACTTCGTTATCGATTTGCCATCCGATAACGCGCTCATCGTTGCCGAAGACTTCCGCAAGGGCTTCTGCAATCCGTTTGCAGTGCTCGCGGTACACGGGACTATTGGGACATACGTGGCGGCGGGAGCCATGCTGGACGCGGCGGCCCGTATGTTCGACGAGGCTGACTTCGGGATATTTCGCCGTCAGCCAGGCGGGCGGCGTACAGGAAGGCGTGCACATGATCGTCGCAATGCCTGCCTCGCCCAGCTTGTCGACAACACGCCGCAGCCATCCGAGTTCGATCTGCCCCTCTCGGGGTTCCATGCTGCTCCATGCGAATTCGGCAACGCGCACGGCATTCAGACCCGCATCGATCATCAAACGGATATCATCGTCCACCAACTCCGATGGCCACGCCTCTGGATAGTACGCAGCTCCCAGGTAGGGGGGTGAAAATCGAGTCATGTTGAACACCCTTTCTCGGCAATACCGCCTTTGCAACTCGCCAGGCGCATGGCCTTGCCGCAAGCGGCATGCAGTGTCCTCCGCAGCTCATGCGGCACGCAAAGAACGGTCGCCCCCTTCCATAATTCGTCTTCCCGGAGGGGGCCGTCCGGAAGGAATACGGACGGCGCCCCTCCGTGGAGGATAGTCCAGGTATTACATCTTTCGCAGACCAGCCCATCCCAGCGAGCCGGCAAGCAGCAGAAGACCCGCTACGCCGAAGACCGGCAAGGCCGCGTTTCCTGGCCAGAAGTTATAGGGATCCATGATGGCTTGCAGCGCCACAGCCGCGCTGCCGCCGGCCGCCATCACTTGATCATATTCAGCCCGATTGCTGAGGCCGTCGCCATCGATATCGCCATCGCCCGAGAACGGCTCGTCAGCGCTCTTGGCGCCACCAAAGATGTGGTATTGCGCAAGATGAGGCAGGTGCACCGCTCCGCCGCCCAGAAGCGCGTCGGCAGTGGTTCGCATCGCGTCGCTGGTTCCCATCATGCCCGGCAGCAAATTACTCAACGCCATGTACGCAGGGGCGCCCAATGCCGTAATGTCGGAGACGAAGAAGTCCTTGTTTTCGAGATACTGCGCGAGCACGCTGTCGTGCAAGTAGTGAGCGGGGTTGCACAGGACGGATTGGAGCATGGCCATCTGAATGGCATCAGGCAGGCCGTCGCCCGGAACAGGCCACGAAGCCTGCGGAACGCCGTGCGTAGCCGCATAGGCAGTCACCTCAAATCCCTCGAGGTTAAGGGTAGCCCAGCTTGGCGTCTGGCCGAACGATTCCAGAACGAACGCATAGGCCGATGTAGAGAGGTACAGGCCAAGGAAATCGCCCTCGGGCGCAAGCACGTCCTGATACGGGCATTCCCCTTCGCCTTCACCTTCGCCTTCGCCCTCTCCTTCGCCCTCTCCTTCCCCTTCACCTTCACCACCGCCGAACCCGTTGCTCGCCAAGTATGCGGCAAGGTTGCCTCCAGCCGCATTGTATTCGGCCAGATTCGTGGTGCCATCTCCGTCGGCGTCGCCATTCGTTCCGAGCAAGGAGTTAGCACTTATGTTGAATGCGCTGTCAGCGGGAGCCGGTCCCCCAACCCCAAGAGCCCAGTACACGGTTCGCACGAAGTTGAGCTTGTCCTGATCGCCAATGGTAAGCATGCCGGCCATGAGGTCATTCAGTGCGGTACCCACGGCCGGGGCGTGAACATACGTGCCTGCAAAAGTACAGATTGCATTGATCAGCGACCAGTTGGCCGACCAGGCTGCATGTACCGCATCGTGCCCATGGCTGGACGGGTCAGCCAGGATAGCTTGGAGCAAAGCCATCTCCACAGAATCGACCATACCGTTCCCCTCTACGGTAACGGGAGGGTCGGCCGGTGCAGCTAAGAACTGCGTATCGTTGTCCGAAGTGGTATACCAGCCTCGAGGCGGGATGATTCTTGCGCCGTCGGCCATATCCCAACCCAGCGCATCGGCAATGACCAGCACCGCGTTGGGCGCAGCCAGCAACGCGAAGTCGGCATTGAAATCCACCACTACCGCGGCTGCAGACGCCTGACCCTGGAATGCCGCTACCGTCATCAGGATGAGCGCGAAAAATACCGGTTTCTTTCCCATGTCCTGTCTCCAAAGTTCGTTGCATTGCCCGACCACCCGGGTGAGGATCGCCGGCTTCCTCGTGTTTAGTATCCCCTTGGTTGCGCCGCCTGTGGCGCTCTCTGCTCTCAGGAAGCGCCACAGGCGTTGTTCACATGTTCTTACTCTCGCCCTGCGCGAAGCCCAAAGACCAGGCCGCGTCCGCAGGCTACGCTTATTTTGTCTCTGCTTCGGTGAAGACACCCGCAACCTTCGCCAAAGGCCCGTTGCAGGGAGCGGGACCATTCACATCGTAGCGCTGGAACGCGACGTGGCCGTCCAGATAAAGGACATTCGATCCGCCCGGAAGATGGTTGTAGGCCGACACGAACGTGGATACGTTATCCCACATGATGAAGATTTCGCTCTGGGCGCGGGCCGTCGCCGCTGGATTGTTAATGTCCGTAATCAGGAACCGTTCGATGCCTTCCCGGAGACGGTACAAGGTATTTCCGCCATTGTTGCCGCCGCCGCCCATGGACGAAAGGTCCATATCCTTGTCTACCACGGGAGCGAAACCCTCTTTGTGGGCCGCGATGATGGCCGATATCTCAGCAGGCCCAGGCCCCATGACCAGAAGGTACATAAGCCAGTTGACCATCTGCTGCGAGGAACCGGCAACCAGCGTCGCGAAACCCAGATTCATATCCGACGCCGTCGTGGCATCATCCGGATCGCACTGATCGAACAGCCAGCCCGTGTAGCCGTAGCTCGCATCGACGCCCCTCATGCAGGCAAAGCCATCCCACGACATGTAGCCCGTGCACGGGTCCGCGGGTGCCCCGGCCAGCGTCCCGTCCGGGTCATGCTGCTTTTCGCGACCGCCACCCGAGTCCGACGGGCAGAACATAATCGCCGAATCCGTCAGATACTCGGGATAGAGGGAGCGGACGCAAGGACCAACGCTTAGCTCGCTCCCAGTCTGCCCGCTGGGGTAATTGCCTGTGGCATCGAACCAGGCGCCAACCTGAATCGGAGGAAACGTCATGCCTTTCGCCTCGTTTGCGTACATCTTGTACACCAACCCCCACTGCTTAAGGTTGTTGGCGCAGCTTGCGCGCCGCGCCGATTCTCTCGCCCGCGCCAGCGCAGGCAACAGGATCGCAGCAAGGATGCCGATGATGGCAATGACCACGAGCAACTCAATCAGCGTGAAACCTTTCCTTTCCATGTCATGATCTCCTCAATCTTCTTGAACTCATCCACTCCAACAATGCCCAGGTTTCCGCGCCTCGCGAGACGATTCGCACGGCGCCAGGCCGCCATTTCGTTCAGCCTTGAGTATGAGCTTAGCACGTTCTTCACCAAATGTCAAGCAAAATGTTTAACCTACTTACGCAACAATTTTACACATATGATAAGTTTTGCCGTCAATAATTGATGGATACTTAACCTATTGGTATTCCACATTCAAGCACCATAGAGTGCCCGAAGCGCATTCTAGGAGGTATTATTGTTATCTTTTCGCACTTCGTCGAATTGGTAGAACGAATACCGCAGTATAAGGCCTGTCTGAACAATGGTTTTGATCGATAGGGCCGATAATATGCATTACCTATGGCAACTTCTAAAGACGTACTATAGTCGACATATGTTTACTATGCCTAACTTATAATCGCACAAAGAAAATCATTTGTTGCAAATTTGTGGCGCCTGTGCCATAATGGGAGCGCAAGAACTCTATAGGAGTACCGCTTTTGAATACCCGCAAGAGAAACAGGCCACGGCGCAGCATCACCACGAGCGAGATTGCGCGCCTGAGCGACGTCTCGCGCTCGACGGTCTCCGCGGTTCTAACAGGCCGCAGGACAGTTCGGGAAAGCACTCGCCGGAAGGTGCTTCAGTGTATCCGGGAGCAGAACTACGAACCAGGTATGATCGCCAAGGCTTTGGTGGGAGAGCTGTCGCGCATGGTCGCAGTGCTGGCATCCAATGTGGGCAGCCCGTTTCATATGATGGTCTTCCGTGGAATCTCCGAAGTGCTGGACGCGCAGGGATACCACATTCTTTTCCACAACGTGCGCTCGGAGGATCAGACCGACCCTGAGACGCTTGCGAGCCTCCACGCCTACCGCCCTGCCGGTTACATCCTGTTGAAAGGGGCCGAAGGTCCGCGAAGCGAACATGCCCGGGAAATCGTGGCGGAAGGCGTGCCCTTAGTGAGCCACGGAAAGATCGATGGAATCGAGACGCATTCGATCAATTTCGACAACCGATTTGGGATGAAGCTGGTCACCGACTATGTGATCGCGCGCGGCCATCGGAGGCTGGGGCACATTGCAGGCCCCATCTACTCGCAAGGAGCTCGGGAGCGGAAGCTCGGGTTTATCGAGAGTGTGATCGGACACGATATCGCCATGTCGGACACCCACATCATCGATGCGGGAGAGAACGCCGCAGACGGCTACCGGGCGGCGCTCGAGATGCTGGCAGACCCGGAGACGCGTCCCACCGCGGTGCTGTGTTTCAATGACATGGTGGCCATGGGGGCATACAGGGCCGCGCATGAACTGCACTTGGATATCCCGTCCGAACTGAGCGTGACCGGGTTCGACGGCATCGACCTTGCCGCACTGCTCGGCCCCCCGCTGACGAGCGTGGATATCAAGCCCAAACACCTGGGCGAACGCGCCGCGCAGCTTCTTGTCAGCGTCATCCGCAATGAGAAAGGCCGCGGCGTCGTAACGGAATGGCTGGAGCCGAGTATCCTCGAGCGTGGCTCGGTGGGACAGCGTTAGACTCGGTCGAAGTGCCAGACGAATGGCGTGCGTTTCGGGAAGAGTATCGCCATCAGTTCGCGCGATTCGTCCGTCATCAGGCGGCGGGTCTTGCCGAGGATATCCTCGGGGTAGAGATAGCCGGTCACGAGGTGCGTCAGGTCCGAGCTCGACAGGCTGCACTTGTTCTTCCCGGAGAACTGGGCGATGTCGACCGCCCCGCGATTGATACGCACGCGATAGCATATTTCCTCGACGACAAGCGTCACTTCGGCCCGCGCGTCGCGCAATGTGCTTCGGCCAAGCAGCGCCTCCCACTCCGGGATCAGGCTCTCGAGTGTCTCCGACAGGTTAATGAGGGCCATCATGCCGCCGGCGTCGCGCACGACGCGCATCTCGTGGTTGCTTCTGTAATTGAGCAGGAACCGCGCGAACGGATGCGGGGGCGGCACGAGGAAATGGATGCGGCCGACCATCTCGTCTTGGGCAAGCTGGGCGCAGGCACCCAGTACGGGTTCGCAGGCCGCGTTCTCCCCCACGCCGACTTCGCTCACGCGCAGCACGTCGCGGTCGCGCGTGGCGATGTAATACGCGATGACCTTGCCTTTGTCGTTGGTCAGCACGCGCAACCCTTTGCAGCGGTGCGCCCACTGGTTGGTGAAATGCGCGCTGCTGCGCAAGAGCGAACACGGCACGTCCGCGTCGTTCGCCGCGTGCATCTTCTGAATAACGGAGATGTCGCCCGGCTTAGCCTCGCGCACGCGATGCATGCCACGCAAGGTGGCTGCGGCTTCCTCGACTTCGATGGCGATGACGTAGTCGAACAGCGTCGTCGCGAATCCGAAGCGGTGATAGAAGTTCGGAATGCCGAACAACATGGCGGCATGGTAGTTGTGCTCGCTCATGTAGCGCAGCGCGTCTTCCATCAGCGCGCGGCAGACGCCCTTATTGCGATGCCGCGGCACGGTGGTCACCGCCGAGAAGCTGCCTGTCCGCAGGCGCGATTCGCCAAGCCGGATCGTGTCGGTGCAAAGGCGCAACGCGCCTGCGAGTTCGTTCTTCCAGAGGGCGATACGCGTATGCTCGCGCCGAAAACCCGGGTAATTGGCGCCCGACGTTTCCAGCCAGTGCATCGAATCGAAGTAATCCTGCGAATGGACCTTGGCCATCAGGTCGTTGGCAAGGCGCACTTCCTCGCGCGTCTCCGCGCCCTTAATTGCCAGATCGCCGTCTGTAACGCAGTGTTTCATACATGGCTCCGTTCTTAGGAGGGATTGTACCACACGCGCGGATCATTCATGCCGCAGCGCTTCGACGGGGTCCATGTTGGCGGCGCGAAACGCGGGATAGAGTCCGAACACGACGCCGACCATGCCGGATATCGAGAATGCGATGAACGGCGACCATGGCGTGATAATCGTCACCATGTTCGCGAAATAGGTAATCGCGAACGGTATTGCGATACCGAGCGCCACGCCGATCAATCCGCCCGCACCGGAAAGGATGACCGTCTCGACAAGGAATTGCGTTACGATATCGCGCCGTTTCGCCCCGAGCGCGCGCCGGATACCGATCTCGCGCGTGCGTTCGGTGACGGTGGCGAGCATGATGTTCATGATGCCGATGCCGCCCACGAGCAGCGAAATCGCCGCGATCGATCCCAGCACGATGTTGAAGATCTTCTTGGTGCGTTCGGCGTTGCGCAACAGTTGCAGCGGCACAATAAGGTCGTAGTCCTTCTTCTTGTGATTGCGGCTAAGAATCTCGGAAACGATGGCCGCAATCTCGACCACGTCTTCCTGGCGCGCCACTTTGATCGTGGCCTCGTGCAATTCGACCCGCTCTCCTTCGAAACTCCCGCTACGCCGCTTAATGAGAATTTCGCCGAAGCGGTTCTTTGCCGCGGTGAGCGGAATGAACATGCGGTGCGCGGCCGCCTGGGCGGAATTGTTCGACTCGGGCGATTCCTCGGATCCCGTCCCGTTCTCCGAGAGGTGGACCTCGGGTTCCATAACGCCGATCACGTGGTAGTAGTCCGTGCCGACGCGCACGTTGCGCCCCAGCGGCGAATCGATCGGGAACAGTTCCTGGGCCATGGCATAGCCGAGGACGCAGACATTTGCATCCTTCTCCATATCGCTTTCCGTGAAGAACCGCCCTTGCGCCACACCTTGCCCGTGCATCTCGGGGTACCACGGCACCGTCCCCGCGACATCGCAGTCGACGCGCCGGATGCCGTTCCATACATACGAGCGAATGACGCGCGCGGGGAGCACGATCGTCACGCCAGGGATGGTCGCGCGGATTTCGTCGATGTCCTTGTAGGTAAGGCCATACTCCGCGACATGGCTGTGCGTGATCATGGCTTTCTGTTCTTCGGGAGGTTTGAAGCTGCGCAGAATGATGTTGTTGCTGCCGAGGCGCTTGATCTGCTCCTGAACTTCGTGGCTGACACCTTCCCCCACCGCGAGCATGGCAATCACCGAAGAGACGCCGAACACAATGCCCAGCACCGTGAGCAGCGAACGCAATCGATGCAGCCACAAGCTGCGAAATCCGAGCCGTACCGTCCGCGTGAAGCGCGTCAGCGAGATGGCCGAATAGCGCCGGACAGCGGCGCGTCTGTCAAACGTTGCGGACATCGCTCTCCACTACTCCGTCGCGCAGACGAATCGCGCGATGCGTTCGATGCGCGATTGCGTCGTCATGCGTGACCATGATCAACGTCTTACCCTGCGCGTTGAGCGCATCGAAAAGGTCCAGAATCTCCTTGCCCGAGGCCGAATCGAGATTGCCCGTCGGTTCGTCGGCCAAAACGATCAACGGATCGTTGACGAGCGCGCGCGCGATGGCCACGCGCTGCTGCTGCCCGCCGGACAGCTCGTAGGGACGATGGTTAAGACGCGCGCTGAGGCCCACGCGTCCGGCGACTTCGACCGCGATGTCCCAGCTATCGCGCTCGGAGATGTACTGATAGAACATCGGCACGCAGATGTTCTCAATGACCGAGAGTTGCGGGATCAGGTTGTAGGACTGGAAGACGAAGCCGATGTGCGAACCGCGTATGTCCGACAGCGCGTCGTCGTCGAGTTCAGACACATCGTGCTCGCCCAAGATATAGTGGCCGGCGGTGCAACGGTCCAGACAGCCGAGCACGTTCAGCAACGTCGATTTGCCGCACCCGGACGGCCCCATGATGCTTACGTATTCGCCCGCATGGAAGTCGATGCTGATGCCGCGCAGCGCCTCGACCAGCACCATGCCCATTTGATACGTCTTGCGGACGTCCTGCAAACGGACGATGGGCTCTCTAGCCATCGAACGCGCTTCCATTACTGAGGCCCTTGGCCCGCGTCGGGACTGGGCGGTGGCGGCTGCGCATCGCGAGCCTTTTCCTTGGCCGCCGGCTTGTCTTTCTTGCCTTTGCCTTCTTTGTCCTTCGACTCGGCCTTGTCCGCTTCTTCCGGAATGACGGGCGCGCGCAACAACACCTGTTCGCCTTCCTTCAAGCCGCTCTTGATTTCAATGTATTCGTTGCTGCTTTCGCCTGTTTCGACCTCGCGTTTCTCGACAGACCCGAAATGCACGACGTAACACACGCGCTTGCCTTCGAGCGGCGACACGGCTTGGATAGGCACGAAGACCACGTCCGGCAGTTCCTTCACCAGGATGTCGACCTGCGCCGTCATACCGGGCTTGATCCAATCGTGCGATCCGTCGATGCTAAGCTTCGTCTCGTACACTTTGAGTTCAGGATTCATCCAGCGGTTCTGCGCATCGGGCAAGATAGCCACTTTCACAACTTCGCCCGTAAGTTCCATGTCCGGATACGCCTCGACGTGGATGGTCGCCTTCTGGCCTTTCTCTACATTCTTGATGGCCGCCTCGTGGATCTTCACCTTTACGGCCATGACGCGCATATCCGGAATCGTGATGATCTTCTGGCGCTCGCGGATCGTCGCGCCTTCCTGGATCTGGTCGTCTCCTCGCCAATCGTCGCCGCCGCCGTATACGACAAGGCCGGGCGCCTTCGCGCGGATCTTGCACTTCTCGATCTGTTCTTTGAGTTCCTGGCGGCGCATGGCCTGCAAGTTGTATCGCGCTTCGGCCGACTTGCGTTTCGCTTCCGCCTGCGCCATCTTCGAGAATGCCAGTTTGCGGGCGCGGTCGAGTTTGCGCAGCGCTTCGCGATAATCCGAAAGAAGTTTCTCGGACTGCTTGAGAAACTCGTACTTCATGTACAGGCGCTTTGCCGTTTCCGCGGTGGCTTTGGCAATCTCGTTTCGCTCGACCTTGAGCCGCTCGGTCTCAACGTCGTTGGTGGTGACGAAGTCCTTCTTCGCGAGACGTTGCGTGCCCTCGAACTGCGTCTCCGAGAGTTTGAGTTCCTTTTCGGCCAACACCGAGTCGTTCTCTAGTTTGCGAAGCATCTGTTTTGCATCGCCGTCCCCGAGCGTCGCTTCGTCGGCGTACTTCGAGAAATCGATGGGTTCGTCGGCCAGGTCTTCCATGGGAGTCAGCAACAACTCTTTCTGGGAGTCGGAATCCCCTGACTTGTTGGCAGACGCGGCGTTCAAGAGTTCGTCGAGTTCCTTGGGATCGGGCGGCTCGACTTTGGGGATTTCGTCGATGCCGAGTTGCGTCAAGATTTGCTTGGCGGCATCGACTCCCATGTACTTCTCGAAATCCATCCGCGCGAACTTTACAGCCAGTTCGGCGGTCGTGATGTCGCTATCGTTCTGGCTCTGCTGGATCTTGAATTCCTCTTCGGACTCCGTGTACGCGGCGACGGAATTCTGATATTCGAGTTCCTGCGCGGTCTGCCGGTCCACAAGATCTTTGGAATCCAGCTCGCACAGTACCTTGCCGTTATCCACGTCTTCCTGCGTTACAAAATAGCCCTCGTCGACGATGCTCAGGATCTTGGTCTGGCCCTGGACTTCCGACTTGATCTCCTGCGATTCCATGGCCTCGAAGGTGCCGCTCTCGAGCACGCTGATTCGCAGTGGACCGCGCTGCACGCGGAACGTGGTGCCGTCTTGCGAAGACTGTTGCGGTCGGTGCAGGAACCAATACCCGCCGCCCGCCACAAGCAGGATCGCGCCCACGCGCCAGACCCAGCGCCACGGCGATTTGCCGCGCGGCTTGAAGGCCGGCTTCGGCGTATCAAGGCTTTTGGACATCCGTGACTTCCTCCCATCGCCCATCTTCTTTGATGAAGAGAATTCCCATGTCGCGCCAGAACTGTAGCCGCGCGATCGTATGGCTGACCAGCGCGCCGGTGAGATTGTTCTCCGCGCCGGTCAGGTCGTTTTGCGCGTCGACCAGATTCAAGATCGTCGCGCGTCCGAGTTCCGATAATAACGCCTGCTCCTCGACGCGCCGTTTGTTGAGTTCAACCCCCTTCACGGCGATCTCGTAGGCGCGCTTAGCCTGATCGAGGGTGCGCCATGCGTCGCGCACTTCAAGTTCCACCCGGTCCTCGGCGAGTTCCTCGTCGCGCCTCGCGCGTTCCTCGGCAATCAACGCCGCCCGGTACGCATTGCGTTCCTGTTTACGATCGAACGGCGGCGTCACGTTGACGCCCGCATCCCAACGCGTGCGCGAGAAATCGAGCTTCTGCGGGCGGCCCGCAGGGTCGGTGGGCACCGTTGCTCCGGCCACGAGATCCAAGCGAGGCTTGAGCGCATTCGAGGCAAGGTAGACCTTACGCACTGAATCATCGAACTTGTCCCGTTGCGTGTAGAGATCGAGGCGGCTCGTCTTCGCCACCTTCGCGGCATCTTCGGAAGTGATGTCCGGATGAAAGATGCCCTTCTCTTTCAATGTGCGCATTTCCTGATCGTCCAGCACGACCAACGCGTCGGCGCTCAGGCCGAGGTCCAGTTTGAACTCGTCAAGCGACTGCTTGTATTTGCGAATGGAGCTGATCCAACCATTTTCATTGCTGAGCTGCGCCTGTTCGAGGCGGCCGACTTCGGCCTGGGTCCGTTTGCTTTCCTCCGCAAACGCGCGCTCGCGCTCCGTGCTCTGCTTGAAGCTCTGATAGCTCTGGAAGTTGTTGCGCACGGCATCCTTGTTCTGCAGGACGCTATAGTAGGAACTGCAGATGTCCACCGTGAATTGCTGGCGATACCGCGCGAAATCGCGCAGGGCGTAGAGCAGGTCGCGCTCGGCTTGGGTCAGTTGCTCCGCGGCCACTTTGCGCCCCGCGCCGCGAAGCAACGGCTGGGTAATGCTGCCCGCGAGGGCCGAACTAGCGCTGATGCGGGGATCGCCGGTCAGGAAGCGAAGGAAGTTCGAGGTCAGGTCCACGGCGATGCGGCCGCCGCCCTTGAGCAACACGTTGACTCCCAAGACCGACTTTCCGGAGACACTTTGATCCTCAATCGTGTGGGCGCGTTCGTAGTCGCCGCCGGCCCGTTGAAACGCGTCCGAGACCAACTGCTGATAGACCGCCACCAAGTCGCCCGGGGTACCGGCTAGCTGGCCAATCTGCGCGACGATTTCCGGAGCTTGCTGCGCGGCTTGGCCAAGGGCCGTAAGTTCGGTAACGTCCCGTGTGCTGCGGTTGAACGTTCCTCCCATAGAACCGGAGAAGATCGGGGTATAGTTGTGCCGATCCAAGGTCAGCCCAAGCGCTTCGAGATACAGGGACTCCTTGCGGTTCTGATAATCGCGATTGTGCTGGACCGCAAGACGCAAAGCCTGTTCCAGCGTAAGGACATGCGCGCCGATCTCCGACTGCGACGCTTCCCCCAGATATTCAAGCGCTTCGGTTGCCTTCGGCAGATCGTCGAGCGGGGGCATGGCCGTCTGTTCAATCGTGAAGTTCGGGTCCATGCCCGGGACCGCCGCCGTCTTTTCCTTGATAGCGTGGTACGCTTCCTTGTCGGCCGACTTGCGGTAATGCGTGGTCGAACACGCCGCAAGCATGCAGACCACCACCGCGCACATCGCCGCTCGAGCGACACGCACCGCAACGGCCCTACCCGGTTTCGCTTCACAAGGCACGGTTATCGAATCAGTCATGGTGAGCACAGGCCCCGGCCCGGACGACGCCGGCCGTCTAAGAATCGAACCCCGGCACGTGTCCCGGAGTCGCACATAGCCACACTCTACTTGTCGTTTGACTACTGTACCCGGTTATGGGTTCCAAGTCCAGTCTGTGCTCTGAACGCTTACACGCGGATAGGCAAGATCATAAAGGGAACGCCGCGGCTGTACAGCCTCCGTTGAACGGAAAACACGATGTAGTTGTGAAGCAGGCGAGTGAAGAACGAGTCCTCGGGAAACACGATCTGGCCTCCGAAGAAGACCCCCTCCGGATACTTCTTGATGATCTGCGGCGCGAGCTTCGTGATTTCCTCGACGACGTCCGTCCCTACAGCAGAGTAACTCACCGCGTGGAATCCCTCGCGGTTCATGTAAGCGACGTAGCGCTGCAATTCGGTCTCGATGTGCGTGCGTAACCGCTCGAGTTCGGCCACCCCTTTGAAAGTGCCTGCATCGACCACGCCGACTTGGACGAACACGAAGTTCTTGAACGCGCCGCCGAACATCCGTATCACGCCGAAAAGCGTATGGAGCCCAAGTCCGTTGAATCCGTTCACCAACAGGATAGCCGTCTTGGAATCGGGCCGATAGGCAGGCGCTTCCTTCGCGCTTCCACTTGTCCCGGAGTCGGCCATGGTTGCCGCGACAAGACTGTCGAGGCGGCCCAGGAGTTTGCGTGTGTGCCGGTAATGACGGCGGATTGTGACCGCCAGGTAGATTAGCCCACCGGTTACCAGCAGCGTGATCCAGCCGCCTGAACCGAACTTCGCGATCGTAATCGAAACCAAGATGAACCCCGTGAGGACAAGGCCCATGCCGTTGATGCAGATGCCCTTCTTCCATGCCGGGTCTTTCGCGCGGCAGGACCACCAGTGCTTGACCATGCCCAGTTGCGAAAGGACGAAGGTGATGAACACGGTGATGCTGTACAGGACCAACAGGTACTGGACCGACCCCTCGGACAGGACGATGGTCGCCAAGGCCGCGCCGCCCATCAACATGACCCCGTTCTGTGTCACGAGGCGGTCGCTGAGCATCGCGAAGCGGCTCGGGAACCATTGGTCAAGCGCCATATTCGACAAGACGCGGGGGCCGTCGAGGAATCCGGCCTGCGCCGCGACGAACAGGATCGCCGCTTCCGAGAAGAGCGTGACGAAGACAAAGGCCGGCCCCACGTGAGATCCCCATGGGGCGGAAATCGTTTCCAGCATGACGGCGTTCAGCGTCTTGCCTTCCTGGAACTGCGCGCCCGTCAGAATGTACGCGATGATAAGGCCGATCACCATGAAGATCAGGGACCCGGCCATGTACATCATGGTACGTTTGCCGGTGTGGACTTTGGGGTCGCGCAGTATGGGCAGTCCGTTGCTCACCGCTTCGATACCGGTGTACGTGCCCGCGCCCATGCTGTAGGCGCGAAGAAGCAGGAAACCCAGGCCGAATAGACCGAGCGAAGAACCCGCGCTGTGCGTCTCGGAGAACGTATGGGCCACCATCGCGCCCGAATGGCCGATGTTCGCGAATATGGCATATGCGATGGCGAATGCGTGGGTAATCACGAATAGCAGGAAGACCGGGAGCAGCGGCACGACGGATTCTTTCGCCCCCCGCAGATTGAGCATGGTCAGCCCAATCACACCGGCCACGGCAAACCATAAGCGCAAATGGGACCAACTTAGCGGCAAGAAACTGAAGATGGCGTCGGCCCCGCTCGCCACCGACAACGAAATGGTCAGCACGTAGTCGATGAGCAACGCGCACCCGGAAACCATCCCCACGGTCGGGCTGAGCAACTGGCTCGCGACGAGATAGCCCCCGCCGCCGGAAGGAAACAGCTCGATGATTTGCGAGTAGCTCGACACGATGACCAGAATCGTGAAGGCAGATCCCAGCGCCACGAACAGCGCCAGGTGGGGATAGCTCCCCAGGACTTGGAAGGCTTCGGCGGGACCGTAGCACGAGGAGGAGAGTCCGTCGGCGCCGAGGCCGACCCACGCAAAGAAGGCAATCAGGGAAAGTTTGTGGAAGGCTTTGGGATCGTGCGGGTCACGGGCTTGGCCAACGATCAGCCTGCGGACACGGGCCGCCTTCGAGGGTCGTATGTCTTCGTCCATACGGACATGCTCACTTTCTGCACCTGTCTGGGTGCGGTTATGGATACACTTCAGGCGTCGATGTATCGGTGGGTGCAACTTTGGGGTCAGATGCGGATGGGTAGGATCACAAAGGGGATGCCTCGGCTGTACAGGCGGCGCTGTACCGCGAAGACGATGTAGTTGTGAAGCAGCCGCGTAAACCAGGTGTCCTCGGGGAACACCAGTTGTCCCCCAAAGAAGACGGTATTGGGAAAACGCTCGCGGATCTTCGGCACCAGGCTGGCAATTTCCTCGACCACGTCCGGGCCCAGGGCGGAAACGCTCTCGGCATAGTAGCCTTCGCTCTTCATGAAGCGGACGTAGCGCGCCAGTTCGGAATCGATATGCGCCTGAAGGTGGCCCATCTCCGCCACCCCCTTGAAATTGCCCGCGTCGACCACGCCCACCTGAACGAACACGTAGTTCTTGAACGAGGAGCCAAAGAGCTGGATGACGCCGAACAGGGTGTGAAGCCCGAGCCCGTTGAAGCCGTTTACCAACAGGATGGCGGTTTTTCCGGTCGGGTCGCACTCCGGCGTCTTCACGGCGCTTTCGCTATTGCCGTTGATAGGCTCGGATTTGCCAATCGCGACTTCCGATGCCGCCACGAGGCTATCGAGACGGCCGAGAAGTTTGCGCGTGCGTTCGTAGTGGCGGCGGACCGTGACAGCAAGGCAGACTAGGCCCCCGGTAACAAGCAGCGTGAGCCAGCCACCCGCCTCGAACTTCAAGATGGTCATCGAGACCAGAATGAACGCCGTGAGCACCAACCCCACGCCGTTAATCGCGATGCCCCGTTTCCATTTCGCATCATCCTTGCGGCAGTTCCACCAATGACGGACCATGCCTAATTGCGCCAGGACGAAGGTGATGAACACCGTGATACTGTACAAAACGACCAAGTAGGCCACGGAGCCATGCGTAAATAACATGGTTGCCAGGGCGGCGCCGCCCATAAGGATCACGCCATTCTGCGTGACCAAGCGGTCGCTGAGGTTGGCGAAACGATTCGGCGCCCAGCGGTCGAGCGCCATGTTGGCCAGCACGCGAGGCCCGCCAAGGAACCCGGTCTGCGCCGCGACGAAGAGGATGGCCGCTTCGGAAACCAGGGTTACGAGAACGAAGCCGTGGCCAAAGCCCTTGCCCCAGTTCGCGGTCATCATTTCGAGGACGACGGCGTTCAACGTCTTGCCTTCCTCAATCTTCGCTCCCAGCAGGACATAGGCAAGCATGAGGCCGACAACGGCGATCACGAGTGAGGAAGCCATATAGACCATCGTCCGGATGCCGGTCTGAGCGCGAGGCTCGCGCAACATGGGCAGGCCGTTGCTGACCGCCTCGATGCCGGTGTAGGTACCGGCGCCCATACTGTAGGCACGCATCATAAGGAAGATCATGCCCAGGAAGCCCACCTGGTTCGTCGCGTGTTGCACGTCAGCCACGGTTTCCCGGGCCACGTGCCCAAGATTGCCGGCATGGAGTACCAGCACGTACACGATGGCGAACGCATGGGTAATGATGAAGATCATGAAGACGGGCAGTAGCGGGATGACCGATTCCCGAACCCCGCGCAGATTGAGCGCCGTCAAGACGAAGACGCCCATAACCGCCACCCAGAGTTTGTGCTGGCTCCACTCCGGCGGCAGGAAACTGAACACGGCGTCAGCCCCGCTGGCCACCGAAATCGAGATGGTCAAGGTGTAGTCGATAATGAGCGCGCACCCCGAGATCATGCCGAGCTTGGGATTCAGCAACTGGCTGGCGACCAGGTATCCCCCGCCGCCGCTTGGGAACAGCCGGATAATCTGAGAATAGCACGTGCTGATGACGATGACCGTGAAGGCGGCGGCAATGGCCACGAACAAGGCGAGATAATGGTATTCGCCGAGGGCAAGGAAGGCTTCTTGGGGGCCATAGCAGGACGAAGACAACCCGTCGGCTCCCAGACCGACCCACGCAAAGAACGCGATCAGTGAGAGCTTATGAAACGTATCCGGGTCGTGGGGATCTCGCGCCCCACCTATGATCACCCTTCGCAGCCTCGCGGCTGGCGAAGGTTTACCATCGTCTTCCATCTTATCTACTGTGATCGTGGAAGCGGTGAAACACGCTCCCATCAACCTCCCTGCCGGTCAACCCACCGGCAACCCAATGATAGCTTGGCATGACGGCACAATTCAACTTTTTGAAGAGGATCGGAGGTGGAATACGGCTCAACGGTCGGGCACGTCATCCGGGGTGGCCGGTAATTCGCGCACGCAGCGAAAGCCCAGCATATCGAAGACGGTCTCGTAGGCTATGTGGAATCGAGCGTTCAACGGCGTCCGCTGCTCGTCCCTGAAATTCCCACCGCGCACCACCAACTCGACACCGAAGTCCGGGGCCGCGGGGTCTTCGCGCCCGTCGGCGGGGTTGTAGGGGAGCTCTCGGTAGACACTCCGGGTCCATTCCGAGACGTTCCCGGCCATGTCATAGCATCCGGACCACGTCCGATCCTCCTTAAAGGTCTCGACGGGCGCGGGACCTATGGAGCCGTCGTTGTCGCTCCCCGAGTTGCACGCGCCTGGTTTCCATTCATCACCCCACGGGTAATGCTCCGAGGCGTTGCGTTCGCCATAGGCCGCGCGCGCCCACTGCGTTTCCGTCGGCAGGCGTTTCCTGGCCCAGGCCGCATAGGCCATTGCGTCGTAGAAGCTCACCCCAACCACTGGTAGATCGGGAGGCGGCGCGCCGAGGTCGCCGCCGGGCTGGCGCCAGCCCTGAGGCACCGTCGTGCAGAACTTGAGATACTGCCCGTTGGTGACTTCGCTGGCGTCGATGAAGAAACCATCTACCGAAACCGTCGATGTCGCCTCTCCCTCGCGTATCGTGACATCGCCCGGAACGATAAAGACCATCTCGGGGTCCCACATGAGCAGCGCAATATAGGCCTGTAAGGCCTGGCGCGCGCTCGTCACGGCTTGGGAATCTTTGCGGGCCGCTTCCTTCCTTGCGCGGTCCCACTGCGTGTTCGCGAAATCGAGCACCGCGCGCGTGTCCTCGTTCTTTTCGACATCCGACGGCAGTCTCGACTTGGCCTTGTCGATCATGGCTTCGATCTCGCCGAATCCGGTAGGGGCCGCGTTGGCATTGCCCGCCGCGGTTCGAGGCCCCGTGAGCTTGCTTGGAATCGCGGACGTTGTTCCCGATTTCATGATCCCGTACACGCCGGTGGCCGCGACAAGGGCTACGAGAGCAATCAACACCAGGCCTACGGCTTGACGGCCGCGCCCTTGGCTGGGCTTCTTTACCGGCTTCCTGCTTCCTGGCAATGGGGGCAGGTATCCGGACTCGACTATCCCCAGAATGGGTCGCAGCGCCATGCGCAATTCGGTAGCGCTTTGGTAGCGCTGCGCGGGGTCGGGGTCGACGCATTTGGCGACGATCGGATCGAGGGCGGGCGGCACCTCGCGCGTCAACTGCGATGCGGGTTTCGGCACGCCAGTGGGCATGTTGCCGGTCAGAATCTCGTAGAGCACAACGCCCACGCTGTAGATATCCGCCCGCGCATCGACATTGGCGCTGTTGCGGAGTTGCTCGGGCGACATGTAGAACGGCGTGCCCATCACCACCGAGGTGCCGGTTAACCCTTTGGTATCCATCAGCTTCGAGATGCCAAAGTCCATCAGCTTGACCGTGCCGTCTTCGCAGACCATCACGTTCTCGGGCTTGATATCTCGGTGGACCGTGTGCCCGTGAGCGTATTCGAGCGCCGCGCACAACTCGTCGATCACATGGAGGGCCGTCTTCGCGGACATCCGCTGCCCGGGGCCGAGCTCTTCGAGCATCGTGCGAAGCGACTTGCCCTTGATCAGCTCCATCGAGATGTAAATGAGATTGCCCGTCATCCCGATGTCGTGGACACGCACGACGTTCGGATGCGACAAACTACGCGCGATTCGGGCCTCGTTGAAGAAGCGTTCGACCACCATCTTGTCGCGGACGAACTGCGGCAGAAGCGTCTTGAGCGCAACGTCTTCCTTGAGGACGTTGTCATGGACGCGATAGATGCACCCCATGCCCCCGCGTCCGATCATGCTGATCACGGAATACCGCGACGCGACCATCTGCCCGGGACGAAACACGAACTCTTCGCTACGCGGCGGGGCTTGCGGCGGGTTGGGGCGCGCGGCCCCGCTAACCACGACTTTGGGAAGCGGCGTCTTGCACCGGGCGCAATGCGATTGCCCCTCGGCATTAATGAATTCGCATCTCGGACACTTTACCCGGGTCATACTCATCCTCACTCAGCGAAAAACGGGGACTGACACGCTTTTCGCGGGAACTCCAACCGCGCTATTCTGTTCCACAATTTCAACGGCGCGCCCGCCGTTACTACTTGTGGCGCGAACATCGTAGCGCGATTCCCCGCGAATGTCCACCCGTTCAGCAATTACGTTGCGAAAACACTGCACTGAAATCACGTGGCATCTTTGTGCGCACTTCGATACAATGCCCGCGTCATCGGGAACCGGTAGTATGAATATCCTCACCAAGACATGGCTGCTCTATCGCATCGCGAAGTTCCTTGTGGTGCGCAATTTCCACAACACGCGGTATCGTTTCACCGTGCCGGGCAATCCCAAATTCATGGGCGTGCGCGACGCAATCACGATGATCCCCGACGGGGCGGTGATCGGCGTCTCGGGCTTGGGCGCGAACCAGTGGGCTTCGATGCCCTACTTCGCCATACGCGAACTCTTTCAGGAGACCGGGCACCCAAGAGACCTTACGGTCGTCTGTATCGGCGGCCAGGGATCGCGCGGGCGTTCACCCGGCTCGCTGGAAGAACTCGGCCTGCCCGGCTTGTGTACGCGATTCTTCACGGGCCACTTTGAGACCTTTAAGTCCATCCTGCGCCTGGCCGATGCGGGACAGTGTGAGTTGCAGTGCATGCCGCAGGGCGTCCTTGCGTTTCTGCTCGAAGCGCAGGGGCGCGGCGAAGATTCGATTCTGATTAAGACGGGCCTGGGCACCTTCATCGATCCGAATGTGGGCAACGGTACGCCGATAGGCAATCCGAATGGGCCGCAGTATGTGTCGGCTGAGGACGGCAAGCTGCGCTACCGGCTGCCCAAGGTCAACGTGGCGATATTCAATGCGCCCTCCGCCGACCGCGAGGGAAACATCTATGTGCGTCACGCCGCCATGATCGCCGAGAGCCGCGAGATTGCGCGCGCGGCCCGGCGCAATGGCGGCATCGTGATCGTCAACGTCGGACGCATGGTCGAAAAAGGCCACGGCGAGATCTTCATGCGGCCGGAAGAGGTGGATGCTATCGTCTATCACAGAAACACCCCTCAGGCAGGGTCCGTCAAACACTACGAGTACTGGCCGCACTTCACGACGGAAAGCTCGATTTCGCTCGACGAAGGTATCGCGCAGATCGCATTTCTCAACCACGTCCTGGGATTCACGCCCCGGCGCACGCGGGTGGACAAGGCGCTCGCGCGCTTGGGCGCCTCGGTGTTTGCCGAGAACGCGCGCAAGGGTAGCCTTGTGAATGTCGGCATCGGCCTGCCTGAAGAAGTGTGCCGCGTCGTTTGCCAAGGCGGTCTGTTTGGCGACATCACGCTCTTCGCGGAAAGCGGCGTCGTGGGCGGCTTGCCCGCGCCGGGCGTCTTCTTCGGGACCGCGGTGTGTCCGAAGGAGATCATCCCGTCGGTTGAAATCTTCAGACGCTGCTACACGAATCTCGACATCAGCATCCTGGGCATGCTCCAGCTAGACAGCGAAGGCAACGTCAACGTATCGAAGCGCGGCGAGGGCGCGATCAATTACGTCGGCCCAGGCGGCTTCATCGATTTCAGCTCGAACGCAAAGACCATCGTCTTTGTCAGCAGTTGGATGGTGCGCGCACGGATGGGATTCCGCGACGGCGAACTGTCGATCGTCGAGCCGGGCAAGCCCAAGTTCGTCGAGCACGTGGACGAGATCACCTTCAGCGGAAAACAGGCGCTGGCCTCGGGGCGAAAGGTCTTCTACGTTACCAATGTGGGCGTGTTCCGCCTGACCGAACGCGGGGTGGAACTGATCCGCGTCGTGCCGGGCATCGACATTCAGAAAGACATCCTGAACGCGACCAAGATGCGCATCGTTCTCCCGGAATCCGGCGAAGTGCCGCTCGTGGACAAGCGCATCATGACGGGAGAAGGCTTCACGCTGCGCCTGCAGGACTAGGCCGTCTACACATCCACGCCGCGTTCGCGCGCAACGAGCAGATTCGAACGCAGAAGCGCCTCGAAACTTCCGCAATCGGCCCACCACCCGTCGATGACCTCGTAAGTCATCGTGCCGCGGCGGATGTACTCGTTGTTGACATCGGTGATCTCGAGTTCGCCTCGGCCGCTGGGGACCAGGGTCTCGCAGATCTCGAAGACCTCGTTGTCGTACAGGTAAATGCCGATGACCGCGAGGTTCGACGGCGGATTCTTGGGCTTCTCGATCACCTGCACCACGGTGCCGCCATCGAGCACGGCCACGCCGAACTCCTCGGGATGCGGCACTTCTTTCAAGAAAATCTTCGCGCCGCTCGGCTGTTGCTGAAAATCGGCCACCGCGTTGCGGATGCTGCCTTGGACAAAGTTGTCGCCCAGCATGACCGCCACTTTGTCGCTGCCCACAAAATGCCGCGCCAGCTTCAGCGCGTCGGCAATGCCGCCTTCGGTCTTCTGATAGGCGTAATTCATATGGCGCAGCCCGAACTCTTCGCCGTTCCCGATCAGGCGCAGGAACTCACCCGCGTTGTTGCCCCCTGTTACCAGCATGATATCCGTGATGCCCGCCTCGACAAGCGTCTGGATCGGATAGAAGATCATCGGCTTGTCATACACGGGAAGCAGATGCTTGTTGGTCACGTGGGTCAGCGGCCTCAGACGCGTTCCCAATCCGCCTGCAAGTACGACGCCTTTCATACGAGGGTCCCTTTCCGTCTGCCATGGGTTTGAGCGGCATTATGCAGGATTGGACGGGGCGGTGGCAAAAAGATGGGCGCGAAAAGAGAGTCCTCTCTCCGCGCCCGAATGGAGTCGTTTGAAACTTACTTGCCCGCCACGAAATCGTTGAGCCGGTTCTGCACCACTTCCCAGGTCTTGTCGATATTCGAGCTCACGTCGCCGTTGAGCGCGTTGAGCGAACTGAGAATGCCGCGCGCCTCGGTAATACCTTGCTGGACCGCGCCGCCGATAAAATCGGCGAATTGCGTCCTCGCGTCCTCGTCGGCAAGCCCTTGGTGATTCTTCAGCCAGCTCGAGAAGGCCCCGATAGCAAAGTCAGCGATCCGGCCGCCGGTGGCTTCCGGCGAGGTGTCGATGACGGTATCTTCGGAAATGCCCAGCGCGCTCTTTGCGTCCGAGACGACCGACCGCAGTTTGTCCATCGCCCGGTTAAGGACGACCTGCATGGCCTGGTCATTGGTCACATCGCCAGTCTTCCCCAACTCCAGCAAGTCTTTGGGACCGTCGATACGGAGATCGCGCGGGATGATGGTTTGTTTCTGCGTGGTTTCCGCATACTGGGCTTGAATCGTGGTAATGCTCTGAATCGATGCGGTCATAAGCGTGTACCTCGTGACTTTACATACTCCCCCTTCAAGGGGAACCGTCGCTAAGTGGTCTATCGGCAGGAGTGGGCTGAAGCTTTAGCGAGCCGGATTTCGAAGCGTGGCCAACGCGAAGAGATGGCGCGACTTGACGGCGATGGCCGCCAGCGCCAGCACGGAGAGGACGAGGCCGATCTTGATCGAAGCCGGGGAAAATCGGAAGACGACCTGGTGCTTTCCTTCGGGTACAAACACGCCCCGAAAAGCACCGTCCACGGCATGAATTTCGCTCTTTTCACCGTCTACCGTGGCCTTCCAGCCCGGATAGTAGGTGTCCGCCAGGACTAGGAGGCCCGGCTTTGGAGTTTCCACGCCGACCCGCACGACGTTGTTCTGTTCGGGCAGGCTGATATGGACCGCTGCATCCGGAGCGGTCACGGGAATTGCAGGAGGGGCTTGCCCCTCAACGCGCGGCGGCAGACCTGACGCCGCAGGCGCGTCATCCGTCCGCCATTCGTACGCGAACCATGCGCGCGGTTTGGCATCGAGGTCGTGAAACAGGACGGCTCCGCTCGGATACACGTGCCGGATGGCCAGATCGGAGCGTATGGCGGCATGTGCCTGAATGTCCTGCTTGGCCAGCACCAGTGCGGAAACGCCCGCCCGGCGCAACAGCAGGGGATCCTCACTCAGCCGAGCCGCGAAGCCTGCCTGGCGCTCCGTGGCTATCCCGCTCGGGCTGTAGACTTCGGGGACCAGATTGCCGGGCAAGGGCCAGGACTTGAGCGCATCGAAACCGCCGATTCGGCCTCCGGCCTGTTTGAGCGTTGCCGTGAACGAAGTCTCGGGAAAAGCGGGAGGACCGTTGGGCGCCGTGCTTGGAAAGACGGTCAGGGCCGCGGACGCGATGACGAGCAACGACAATCCATAGCCCATGAGGGATTCCGAGGGTTTCATCAGCGTCGCGACCAGAAGCGCAAACAGGGCAACGATCGTCCCGGCGGTGGTCAATACCTGCCACCAAGTCAACGTGTGCCACGCGACGGCGCATGCCGCGGTCGTTGCCACGAGGAACACCAGCGCGACCCAAGGCAGCCGTTTCAAAACGGCCTGGCATTCCTCGGCATTGAGGCGAATCCACGCGTCCGCCGCAGCTCCGGCTACGAGCGCAAGCACCATCGCGTTGCCGGCCAGCAGAAGCTCGGGGGCGAGGTTCTTGAGCAGAGGAACTGCGGACCATGCGCGCGCCGCAAAGGCCAGCGCAGTCAGGAAAAGGCTGGTAACCAGCAGGGCTTCAAGGCGTTGGCGAAGAACGGGATCGACAAAGCCTCTGAGGGAAGACCAGACCGCAAGCAAACCGAGAGGCACGATGCCTGCACAGAGCAGCGGCGTAGGGAACGCGTGTGGCGCGGCTCCTGGAACGGCGCCCCACGGAATGAAGAGTGCCGCCAGATCTCTGAGATGGAACAGCGCCGGAGACGTCGAGTTGCCAGCGGCATATTTCAGGAATTCGAGGTACGGGAGGATTTGGACCGCAGCCAAGGCTATGCCTATGCCAATACCCAGCGCCATGCCCGCGATGGGGAGGCCAAACGAAGGCAGGACCGCGCGCATCGCGGCCATCCGTAAGAGCAGAAAGGTGAGGGCGAAGAGAATACACGTGAACAACGCCCCCGGCTCGCCACCCAACGCCATAAGGCCAATCAGCACGGCGATTGTCGGCCAACGATCGCGGTGTCCCATCGCTATGCGCTCGGTCCCTAGAACCAGCAGCGGAAGCCATGCCACCACGTCGCTGATCGGCCATGCAAGGCACGCCAGTACGGGTCCGCTCACCTCGAAGGCTACGCCAACGGCCATTGCCGGCGCAATGGCGAGCCCCCATCTTCGCGCAAGATAGAACGCGCCCCATCCCGCAATGATTAACTTCAGGAGAAACGAGAGATGAAACGCCGCGAGTAACGATGTGGCGTGGAATGGGATAGAGAATAGGGAAAGGCAACGCGTCCGCCATAGGGCAAAGAACGGGGTGCCGCAGCCCTCAAGCGGATTCCACAACGTCGAACCGCTGGTCTCGGCCGCGCGTTGCAGAAAGGCGAACCAAGGATAGTACCGCGTGACGAGTTCCTCGGAACCCGGCCCGGGCTGCGTATTCATGTCGATCGGACGCGCGTCCTGCCACGGGGGCAACATCAGGACACCGCGGGTGTCGCCAGGAATCGCTTCGTGAAGATAGGACGGAAGGCATGCCAGCACCGCAAGAACCACTGGCACGGCCAACGCTATCCCACTCTTGAAATACCTTCGCATCTCCAGCCCAATCCGCTTTGCCCGCATGCAGCCCGGCATTATAGCACTCGCAAACCCCGCCCTTCTACGCGTGTTCGACGGCTCGCAGTCCCGAAAAGCACAATGCCGCTCTCTTCGGGCCTGCAAGAGAGCGGCATTTCAATCGTTCTTCGATGCTACTTCTTCTTGGGCGTGTGGATTCCTACGCCAAAGTAGTCCTCGGCGGCTTCCATGAGGGTCTCGGCCAAGGTCGGATGCGTGTGGATCGTGTGGACGATTTCCTCGACGGTCGCTTCCATGGACATGGCCAGCGCCGCCGCCGCGATAAGCTCGCCCGCCTCGGGTCCCATGATGTGCACGCCGACGACCTCGTCCGTCTTGGCATCGCCGACGATCTTGACCATACCTTCGGTTTCGCCCATCGCCTGGGCGCGGCCGCTGGCGACGAACGGAAAACGCCCCACTTTGACGTCAATACCCGCCTCGCGGGCTTTCTTCTCCGTCATGCCCACGCTCGCAAGTTCAGGCGCGGTGAAGTAGCAGGCGGGCACGACGCGGTACTGCATCTTACGGTTGCCGCCGGTCGCGTTCTCGGCCGCGACGATACCCTCGGCCGACGCGCCGTGCGCGAGCCATGTCTTGTCCACGACGTCGCCAATGGCATACAGCCCCGGCACGCCGGTCTCCATCTTCTCGTTGACCTGGATGCCGCCGCGCTTATTGACGGTCACGCCCAAGCCAGGCGTCTCGGACACGACTTCCGAGTTGCACTTCAGACCGATGCCGACGAGGACGACATCGACATCGAGCTCGCCGGGTTTCTCGCCCTGCAACGTGAGATGCACGCCGTCTTTGCCCTGATCCAGCTTGGCCACTTGCGTGCCCGTCCGCACGTCGATGCCGAGTTTCTTGAACCCCGCGGCCATCTTGGCGGTCAATTCTTCGTCTTCCTTCGGCAGGACCGTGGGCATCAGTTCGACCAATGTGACCGCTGCGCCAAATGCGTTCCAGATGCAGGCGAATTCCGCCCCCAACGCGCCCGCGCCGATTACCGCAACACGTTTCGGGATCTCGGTCAGCTTGAGCGCCTCGGTGCTCCCGATGATGCGCTTGCCGTCGATTTCGAGGCCGGGAATGCGCGCCGGAGCGCCGCCCGTGGCAATGATGATCGCCTTGGCACGAATCTCTTCCTCGCCCGCTTTGATAACGCCGGGGGCCGTCACGCGCGCGTCGGACTTGATGACCTGGATGCCGTGCGACTTGAATAACGCCTCGATGCCACCTTTGTTCCGGCGAATCACGCCGTCTTTGTGCTTGAGCAGCGCCGGCATATTAAGGCTAAGCCCTGTCGCGTCGATGCCGAACGTGGAACCGCGCTGCATCTTGCGGAAGAGGTTTGCTGAATGAATGAGCGTCTTGGTGGGGATGCAGCCCGCGTTGAGGCAGACGCCGCCGAGTTCCCATCGCTCGATCACGATGACTTTCGCGCCGCGCTGCGCCGCGCGAATCGCCGCCACATACCCGCCAGGCCCCGCACCGATTACCGCCACGTCACACGAAAGCATGGTCTTCTCCCATCATCTCTTCGGTACGCCTGCACTTCTCGAAGGTACCGAATACTAAGTACACTGCCTTGCACCCTGCGTGCCAGTGAGAGCACCTGTGTCATTGCGAGCGAAGCGAAGCAATCTCACGCAATCCCATGCGTTGGTAGCGGGCGAGATTGCTTCACTTCGCTCGCAATGACACATGGTCCGGAATGCCGCCAAGGATCAAGACGCTACTATAACGCTCTATTACGCTAGAATTCCGCGGCTTCGAGAATCTGTTTCACGCGCCCCATGAATTGAGCCGCCACCGCGCCGTCGATCACCCGGTGATCGCTCGAAATCGTAGCCTTCATGATGGGCCGGATGAAGATGCCGCCGTCGACGACGACGGGCCGGTCCTTCATCTGGCCGACGGCCATAATGGCGCTGTCGGGCTGATTAATAATCGCCGTGAAATGGTCCACTCCGAAGGGTCCGAGATTCGATACCGTGAAGGTGTTCCCCGTGAAGTCGTCCGGCAGCAGCTTGCCGTTGCGCGCCTTGTCGACCAAAGTCTTGCACGCGCCGGCAATGCCTTCCAGCGACAGGGTCTGAGCCTGTTTAAGCACGGGCACGATCAGCCCGGCGGGCAACGCCACCGCGACGCCGAGGTTGATATCGGCAACCTGTTCGATCGCGTCGCCGACCCAGCGCGCGTTTACACCGGGGAAGTCGCGCAACGCTTTGACTGTAGCCCCGAGGACCAGGTCGTTGAACGAGGGCGTGAAGCCCTGGCATTTCGCTCGGAACGCTTTCGCCGCGGCCATGTCGATTTCGACCGTGACATAGTAATGCGGTGCGTTGAATTTGCTCTCCGACATCCGCTTCGCGATGATCTTGCGCATCGGCGTGAGCGGAATCCGCTGGTTCGCGCCCAAAGGCTGCGGAGCGGCGGCAGGTTTCGCGGAAGCTGCCGTGACGTCCGCCTTCATAATCTTCCCGCCAATGCCAGTGCCCGCAACCGTGGTCACGTCGACGCCTGCCATCGAGGCGACGCGGCGTGCCGTCGGGGTGATGCGCACGGACTCGAGTTGCGACGCTTGTGCGCGCACGTCGGCTTCGAGCACGCGGCCACCCGGTCCCGAACCCTTTACCTTCGCTAGGTCGACTCCCAGTTCGCCCGCAACCGACTTCGCGCGCGGCGATGCGAATGTGCCGCCTTGCGCCTCCGGAGCGGCCGCAACAACCGGCGCCACGGCTGCGGCAGGCGCAGGACCGCTTTCCGGTTCCGGCGTCGAAGGCGGGGCCGGACTCGTCGTCCCGGCGCCCTCAGGCAGGGCTTCGCCCGGTTCGCCGATCAATCCGATTACGGTGAGGACCGGCACAACGAGGTCGGGTTCGAGCAGGATCTTGCGCAACACGCCGCTGGCCGGGGCTTCGCACTCGACTTCGGCCTTGTCGGTCTGAATCGAGAACAGCGGCTCGCCCGCTTCGACACGGTCGCCTTCCTGCTTGAACCACTTGACGATCGACGCTTCTTCGACGCTCTGTCCCATCTGGGGCATCTTGATTTCGTGCATACGTTCCCTACGCTATCCAGCCTTCTTTGCGAAGGCGCTGTGTGCCTTGGCAGACCAACTCCACCAAGGGCGAGTTCTCCGGAATCTGAGCCACTTGCGCAAGCACCCCCCGCACGCCATCCCTTTCGAGAATGGACTGGAGCCGCTGCGCCGCAGGATCTTGCGGGTAATCGTACCGGATTGCGGCGGCGGCTGCAAATGCCACGCGGGACGGCGTGATTCCCTGTTCGAGACACATCCGCGCGGCGCCGACAAGGCGGTCGTTCGGCCCGAGTTTGCGGATCGGGTCGGCGGCTACACGGACGACTTGGTCGCCCAGCGCCTTATTGCTGAATCGATAGACTAAATCATGCCAATGGTCTTCCAGGCTGCGCGCGTCGAGACCATGTTTCGCCACGAGACCCGCGCACGTTTCCGCGATCGCCGCATCCGCCTCGGCACGGATACGCTCGTCGGCAATTGCTTGCCAGATATACTCGTGTCGGCGAAGATAGCCGAGATAGGCCGTAACCGCATGACCCGCGTTGTGCACGAAGAGCTTCCGCTCGACATACGCTTTGAAATTGTCGCGCGGGGCCATATGCTTGAGCGCTGGAATCGGCCCGCGAAACCCCTGCGAGTCCACCGGCAATTCGCAATACGCCTCGACACAGACCAGTAGCGGGTCCTCCACGCGCGTTGCGGGTGTCATGACCGGCACCATGCGCCCAATCGACGCCTCGACGAATCCCACGCGCGTATCCAGCATTTCATGGAGTTCCGCGGGGAGATGCTCGCGGACCTTTTCGCGCAGGAAGGGTCCCGCGTCGATTAGGTTCTCGCACACGATCAGATTCAATGGCGCGGCCCCTGTATCGCGAAAGCGTTTTTCGATAGCGCGCGCGATCGTAGGCGCGACTCGCGGCAGCACATTCACGCCGACGGCTGTCGCCGCCAAGTCCGCCTCCGCCAGCGCATCCGACGCCGCCTCGACATCCGAAGCATGAATCGCGGTCACGTTCTCGATAGAAAGCGTCTGCGAAGTCTCGCCCACAATCCGAAGCGGATATACGCGCCGCGCCTGTAACCCGCTCACCACCTCCGGGATCACGTCAATAAACGTTGTGGCATATCCGCTCTCGAAGAAGAGTTGCCCAAGAAACCCGCGGCCAATGTTCCCGGCGCCAAATTGAACTGCTTTCATCTCATCCTTTCAATGCAGGGGCTGGGGACTAAGGGCAATAGGTTAAGCGCAGAAGGCAACACGGTTTCCGCGGTCATTCTGAGCGAAGCGAAGAATCTTGCCCCAAGGCAACCAGCCGTCCCGTATACGAGGTCCCAACCGACATGTCCCAAATACGAGGTTGTAGTATAGGCTCCGAACCCCTGGACGGGCAACAGCGCCTCGCGTTCCCGAATGCGCAACACGGTCCGGTCGCGTTGAGTACCCCAAGGACTGCGGCGATCCCTCGCCGCAATCCAAAGGACAGTTACATGCTTTTCCGGCCAGCGGCTCAGGAACGATGGCGTACTGGCCTGAAGAAAACCATAGCCTATGCCATTTTATTAGGTATCCAGATGAAGTCGGATCGGGGATCGCGCTTTCCCCTTTTCACCCGAAGCCCTAGCCCCGCCTCGTATACTGCTGGGCGCGCTTGCGACGGAGTTCCGAAATGCGTTCTTCGACGTTCGGCATAGCCTCGTCAAGGATACTGAGCAGGCGGGCGTCGTTTGGGGTCTTCTCGGCGCGCTGCGCAAGCGTTTCGCGCGTCTCGATCAGCAGTTCGGTTTCTTCCCAAATCAGGGATTTGATGTCTTTCGCGATCACCTTACCAACGGCGTCGCGCATCAATTTGTGGCGGCGGCGTTCCGCGAAAGAAGGTTCCGTGCGCTGCGGAATCGACACCAGCGCTTCTCGAACTTGCTTTGCGCGCTCGATACGTTCGTCGAGATGCGATTTCTTCGGCGCGTCCGCCGGATGCGCCGGGACCGGCTCGTGCCCGGCGTCGGCCACGAACATCCCTTCGTGCATGTTCGCTACCTCGTCCAGGGTCATCTGGCCCAACCTATCCAGGGGCACCGTCAGCACATCCTGGGCGGCCTCGGCATGGCCTTTGGGAAGGTGAAAATCTTCGGGCAGCAGGCCTTCCAGTCCCTCGGCGGCTAGGGCCTCCTCGAGGTAGGCCGCGCTTGTGGGATCGCGTCGTAGCAGCGCTTGCAGCAAGCGCTGGCGTTCTTTGATCTGTTGCTCGTAGCTTGTGAAACGCGAACGGGCGACCGCGAGCGCATGTTCCAGGTTATCCAGGATCTTGTTCCACGAATGTTCCCTATCGTGCAGGCGCCGCTCGTCAGCTTTCTCCAGAAGGTTTAGCACGTGATTGACGGCGGTCTTGGCTTGGTCGCGGAGATCTTCCAGTCGGCGAATCTGCTCTCGAAGCTTCTCTTCCGTCAACGGCATAGTCTAAAGCCCAAGTCCACACGTAAGTCTTGTAGTTAATATTATCACATTTCGCGGGATTGTATCATTCCCAGTGTTTCGTATGGGCGCCCACTTCGCTACTCGTGTGAAAACGTGTACAATCTCGCCAAGGAGATACTTCTTGTGAATCCTGGAAACCCGGCTGTATGCCTCTCACGAAATGCCGCTTGTGCGACCATGTGCTTGGTGGCCTTCGCGGCGGCTTCCTGCGCGACGGCAAAAACTTTCGATACGAAGGGACGTATTGTCTATGCGCGTCCTGACCATGCGCCGATCAGGATGACGCTGCGCGTGCCGCACGGCGAAACGGATGCCCTTCGGCCGGCGGTTTTGCTGATACACGGCGGCGCGTGGTTCTTCGGGACGCGCCATCAGTTGCACTGGTATGGCGAACGCCTGGCCGAGGCGGGCTACGTTACGGCCTCGGTCACCTATCGCATGATGCCCGCACATCGCTTCCCGGCGTGCGCGGACGACGTCAAGGCGGCCGTGCGATGGCTGCGGCTTCACGCGGCGGAGTACAAGATCGACCCTGGTCGCATCGCGGTCCTGGGCAACAGCGCGGGCGGCCACCTCGCCGCGCTTCTTGCAACCACTACCCCGGAAGACGGTCTTGAAGGCGATCAGAACCTGGGCGTCTCGAGCGCGGTCCAGGCCGCGATCGTCATGTACGGGGTTACGGACGTTTCGTACTATCGCGATCCCCATGGCGTCGTGGCGATGGGCGGCCTCTCGTCGGCCTTCATGAAACAGTTTGTCGGCAAGCGCGGCGTCCACGGTCAAGACCCGTTCGAGGCGGCGTCGCCCGTGAGTTATGTCGACACGAATACGTGTCCGACCTTGCTGGTTCATGGCACGCAGGATCACCTTGTTCCTTATGCGCAATCGGTGGCGTATGCCGAGTGCTTGCGGCGTCTGGGCGTACCCACGAGGATGATCACGGTTCCGTACGGACACGCCTTCGATTTTTTCCACGCGGCCGCGCGCTCGCAAGTCTATGAGGCGATCCTCGCGTTTCTGAATGCCCATTTGAGTAAGCCCGCCGGATGACTTCCTCTTCCGTTCCTTTCGATGGCTGGGCCGAATACTATGATTTGATCCACGATGGCCTGCCCGGCGATATCGCGTTCTATCTCCGCCATGCGCTTGAAGCCCGTGGCCCAGTGCTGGAGTTGGGCGTGGGAACGGGACGCATCGCCATTCCCGCGGCGTTCGAGGGCGCGGAGATCGTCGGTATCGACAACTCGGCAGGGATGCTCGCGATTTGCCGCGCGAAACTGGACTCGGTGGGGCCTGTTCCGGGGAGGCTCTCGCTCATACGCGGGGATATGGCCCGGTTCGCGTTCAACGCGAGGTTCTCCTGCATTTTGATGCCGTACCGCACCTTCATGCACCTTCTGACGCCGGGCGACCAGGAACGATGTTTGCGTCGCGTACGGGCGCACCTGGCGGATGACGGCGTCTTCATACTGAATACGTGGGCTCCGGATGCGCGCATCCTACGCTCGCTGGCTGGGACAAAGTCGTCGCGCCGGAGGCTGGCCGGGCGCTATGATCTGCCAGAAGACGCCATGTCCATTTGCCATTATCATTCCTCTAGGGCGGACTTGTCGCGGCAGTGGCTTCATGAAGACCACTGGATCCAGGAACTCGATGACGGCGGGGCGATAACGCGCGAGGTGCGCCTCCCCATGCTTCGCGCCTGGACCACTCCGCGCCAGTTCCGGCAGCTTGTCAGACAGTGCGGATTCGCAATCCGGGAGGAACTCGGGGACTTCTCGGAAAAGCCGTTTGGCAAGGCAAGTTCGGAATTGATCTGCGTCCTTCAGCGCTCTCAGACGCGCTAGGCCTCTCCCCCAAAAGAGCGGTACTTCGGCTCGCCGGATTCCCACGCCGCTTCCACATCCGTTACTCGCGCAAAACGTGGCCCCACGCCGCACCAGTGAACCATCTGCTCCAGGAGTTCGCGTTCCCCTTCAAACTCGGCCTCGACGCGTCCGTCCATGAGATTCCGTACCCAGCCGGTAAGCCCGAGGGCGCGCGCTTCATTCGCGGTGGCATAGCGAAACCCCACCCCTTGAACTCGCCCGCTTACCCATACATGAACGCGATCGATTAGCATATCGCTAGGGTGTACTAGACCCAGTCCTGGTGTCAACATGGCGGTATCGCCTACTCGCGAGACTCCACGCCGGGCTCGAAATAGCAGTACATCCGGCCGAGCCGGTGAGCGAACCTGCATGGCGGCTGCATTACGTCGTATAATCGCTCAATTCCTGCGCCGGGACTCTGCAAGATGAAACTTAGGGATATATATATCAACGTGGCGATAGTGGCCCTATCGTCGTTGGTCGCCTTTGGGTTGAGCGAGTGTGTATTGCGCACCTACGAATCCCGTTTGATGGCCTACGGAACCTTGCCCGCGCCTGCCGAACAAATGGAAATTGGCCTCGCGCCGGGCGAAGACTTTGCGGCGTTTCAATGGCATGACGACGGCAACGGGACGCTGTACAGGAAATCCGCCGACTCCACGCTCATCTACGAACTGAACCCCAACGTCACGTTGAATGCGTTCATTCGCACGAATGCCCAGGGATTTCGGGACAGGGATTTCACGCCCGAGAAGCGAGCCGGCGTCTTTCGTATCATGGTGGTGGGCGATTCGATCACCTTCGGATGGTGGGAACGTCCGGAGAATCTGTTCCCGAGAATCCTCGAAACCCTCCTCAACCAGGACAAGGGCCTGGGGCGCGAGTTCGAAGTGTACAACCTCGGAGTGGGCGGCTATAACACGGAGCAAGAGGCCGAACTCATCCGGGTGAAGGCTTTGGACTATTCGCCGGATTTGATCGTAATCCAGTACTGCACTAACGACAATGCCTTCGGCGTGGACGGCGGGCTTTGGCGGCATTTCACGCGCAGCCAATGCCGCACGTGGGACTTCATTCGTCTCACGGCGTTCCGTATACGCGAATCCCTGGCGAGAGAGAATGTAGTGGAACGAAGCTTCGGCCGTATACAGCGGTGGTCCACCGGCCATGGCATCCCAGCAATGGCGATCCTTTTTCCGTCCGACCCGTTCGTTCCCGACCCGCTCACGCGCACACAGGAGTTCCTCGAACGCCTGCGTTTTCCATGCGTCGCCCTTACCAAGCTTTTCGCCCCGTTCGGCAGCCAAGCCATCATGCACGACGTGTTTCACCCGAACGGCCTAGGGCACCGTATCGCCGCGGAAGCCCTTTACGAATATCTCAAACAGAACATCGGCAGGCCCTGCTCCGAGTGGACAAACGCGGCCTCTGACACGTTTCACGCGGTACACCGAGCGTTCGTCGACGGGCTTGAGCGACAGAACCGAGGGGAAATTGACGGCGCGGTGAAGTCCTATCACGAAGCCGCCTCGATTGTCCCGGAATATAGCCCGTTTGCGGGGGCGTGTCTCGCAAAGGCCGCGGCGCGTTTTCGGCGGGAATCGAATGCCAATACCGCGGCGGAGGCCGCGCGCGCCGCCTGTGCGTTCGACTCGAGCAGCCTTGTGATCTACAAGACGCTCTGCCTGTGCCTCCAAGACACGGGCGATGCCGCGGGCGCGATCCAAGCCTTCGTGCGCGCTCGTGAACTTGGCCGGGAAGACGACGCCTTGCGTTCTACTTTAACTGGCTCAGTCCTTAGAAAAGTAGCCTCATTGATCTCGGAGAACAAAGCAGGCGAGGCCTTGCCTCTATATCGCAGCGCGCAAGAGTTGAACCGTTTGAATGAGCCTTCGGTCCACTTCCACGGCGAACTCCTAAGCAAGGCCGGCCACGATGACGGGGGCGTCAGGCGCGATCTCATTGCGTGGGGCCCTAAGCAGGCTCGCGATCTCGAACATTCCGGAAAGACGCAGGAGGCCACGGACCTGCGTAAGAACCTCTCTTACCTGAACGTGGGCGAACACGCCGAGAAGACCCGGGAAGGCGCCGAGGCGCAACGCGAAGGACGCCTGGACGACGCCGCAACCGCCTACGAGGATGCCATGACACTCGCGCCCGCGGACTACGAGGCCTTCGATCGCCTCGATGCGTTGCGCATGCAACAAGGAGGCGTCGAGGCATGCAAGCGCCAGTGGGCCGAGGCCGCTCAACGGTATCCGCTCGCCGCGCGCGCGTCCTACCTCCTCGGAAAGGCATTGGCGGCGGAACACGATCTTGAAGGCGCAGCCGCTGCATATCGCACGGCCGCCGCACTGAATCCGAACGACGCGGCTATCCCGAGCGAACTCGCCCGAACACTCCTTGATATGCGGGATTGGGTCGGTGCGGCCGACGCTATGCGAGCGGCGCTCGAGCTAAACCCCGATGCCTCCCACCTCAGGCCACTGCTCGTCGAAGCGCTGCTTGAAAGCAAGCGGATTGAGGAAGCGCGCGATGAAGCGGCCGCATGCGCGGCGCGAGGTATCGGCCTGCCTGACTCGCTGGCGCAACGCTTGTCGACCTTGACCACGCCCCCGCAGTGAACGGGCTACATGTTCCTTCGGTACTGCCCACCAACATCGAACAGTGTCTGCGTGATCTGGCCCAGCGAGCAACAGCGCGTCGTATGCATCAGTTCGCCAAAGACGTTGCCCCCCGATAGAGCCACTTCCTTCAGCCGCTTAAGTGCATCGGGGGCTTCCTGTGCGTGGCGCGCCTGGAACGCGCGCAACCGCTCGAGTTGCGATTGCTTCTCGTCTTCGGTGGCTCGCGCTAGATCTAGTTTGCTTGCGATCTCTTCGTGGTCCTCGTCCCGATTGATGAACGTGTTGACCCCGATAATCGGTAGCGATCCATCCACCTTCTTGCCCTCGTAGAACATCGACTCTTCCTGGATCTTGGCGCGTTGATAGCCGGTTTCCATCGCCCCGAGCACGCCGTCGCGCTCGGCGATCCGGCGGAATTCGCTTAGCACGGCCTCCTCCACCAGGTCGGTGAGTTCTTCGATGATGAACGATCCCTGGAGCGGGTTCTCGTTCATGGCAATGCCGTATTCGTTGTTGATGATCAACTGGATTGCCAGCGCGCGCCGGACCGACTCCTCGGACGGCGTGGTGATGGCTTCGTCATACGAGTTGGTGTGAAGCGAATTGCAGTTGTCGTAGATGGCCGTCAGGGCCTGCAAAGTCGTGCGAATATCGTTGAACTGGATCTCGTGCGTGTGCAGCGAACGTCCGCTGGTCTGGATGTGCGCCTTCAGTTTCTGCGACCGCTCGTTCGCACCGTACTTGTCGCGCATAGCGACCGCCCAAATGCGGCGCGCGACGCGGTTGAGGACGGCGTATTCGGGGTCCATCCCATTGGAGAAGAAGAACGATAGGTTGGGCGCGAACTCGTCGATATCCATTCCGCGCGAGAGGTAATACTCGACATAGGTGAATCCATTGGCCAAGGTGAACGCGAGCTGAGTAATCGGGTTCGCGCCGGCCTCGGCGATGTGGTAGCCCGAAATCGATACCGAGTAAAAGTTGCGGATGCCGCGTTCGATGAAGTACTGCTGGACGTCGCCCATCATCTTGAGGGCGAAATCGATCGCGAAGATACAGGTATTCTGTCCCTGATCCTCTTTGAGGATATCGGCCTGCACGGTGCCGCGGACCGCTTGAAGCGCCCACGTTGTGAAACGCGACGTCTCTTCTTCGCTCAACGGGCGGCCGTACTCCGCCGTGATCCGCGCGATTTGCTGGTCAATCGCCGTGTTCAAGAACATCGCAAGGATCATGGGCGCCGGGCCGTTGATGGTCATCGAGACGCTTGTGTTGGGCGCGCACAGATCGAAGCCGTCGAAGAGGGTCTTCATGTCGTCGAGTGTGCAGATGGACACGCCCGAGGTCCCGATCTTGCCGTAGATGTCGGGCCGCTCATCCGGGTCGCGCCCGTAAAGCGTCACCGAATCGAAGGCCGTCGAAAGCCGCGTGGCCTCGTGATTCTGAGAGAGGTATTTGAATCGCTTGTTCGTACGCGCGGGATCGCCCTCGCCGGCGAACATACGAGTCGGGTCCTCGTCGGAACGCTTGAACGGGAACACCCCGCCCGTGAACGGGAAACGCCCGGGCAGGTTCTCCTTATAGACCCAGCGCAGCATGTCGCCGGGGTTCTCGTAGCGCGGCAGGGCGACACGCGGGATCTTCGTCCCCGCAAGGCTGCGGCGATGCACGTCCGTGCGGATTTCCTTGCCGCGCACCGTGTAGACAATCTCGTCTTGAAGGTACTGGCGGCGGATTTCGGGCGCGCGTTCGAGGATCTCGTTCGTGCGGGGAGACAATTGCTCGGCAAAGTGGGCGCGTTTGTCTTGCAGAACCTTGGCCGTCGACGCCTGATCTTCGCCAAGCGTTGCGATGGCCGCGTCCAGTTGCCAGACCGTTTGCACGATGGACGCCTGCTTCGCCGACGTATCGTGATAGCGTTCGACGGTATCGGCGATTTCCGCGAGGTACCGCGTCCGATCCGACGGAATGACAATCGCCTTGGTTGAAGGGATCTTCAAGTCGACCGGAGGGAGGTTAGAGTACCACCCGCAGCCGGTGCGCTCTTTCAACACGCGAACGATGGCTTGGTAAAGCGACGTGACGCCGTCGTCGTTGAAACGCGCGGCGATCGTGCCGTACACCGGCATCGCTTCGAGGTCCTCGGTGAAACGGCGATGGTTGCGCTGATACTGCTTTCGCACGTCGCGCAGAGCGTCTTCCGACGCTTTGTGATCGAACTTGTTGATCGCGATGAAATCGGCGAAGTCGAGCATGTCGATCTTTTCCAATTGCGATGGCGAGCCGTACTCGGCCGTCATGACATAGAGCGTCACGTCAACGTGCGGGACGATGGCCGCGTCGCCCTGCCCGATGCCCGCGGTCTCGACAATGATCCAGTCGAAGTTCGCCGCACGCAGCACGGTGAGGCATTCGGCCAGCGATTCCGCGACCTCGGTGTTGGCGTCGCGTGTCGCAAGCGACCGCATGTAGACGCGGTCGCCGCGCAACGAATTCATGCGAATGCGGTCGCCCAGCAACGCGCCGCCCGATTTGCGCCGTGACGGGTCCACGGACAGGATGGCTACGTGCTTGTCCTCGAAATCGTGCAAGAATCGCGTGACGAGTTCGTCGACTAGCGAGGACTTGCCCGCGCCACCGGTGCCCGTGATGCCAAGAATCGGGATATTCCGCGATATCTTCTTCATCAATGGCTGCATCAGGGCGGTCAGGTGGCCGTTCTGATGCGCTTTCGCTTCCTCGATGCTCGTGATATATCGCGACGTGAGCAGGCTGTTCGCCACGCTGAGATCGGTCGCGCGGTCCGCTACGCTCGAAGTCTCGAGTGGATAGTCGAGGCTCTCGATCATGTGGTTGATCATGCCCTGCAACCCGAGGCGGCGGCCGTCCTCGGGCGAGTAAATCTTGGTGACGCCCATCCCTTCGATCTGCCGGATCTCCGCCGGGACGATTACGCCGCCCCCGCCGCCGAACACCTTGATGTGGTCGGCGCCGCGCTCGCGCAGCAAGTCCATGATGAACCCGAAGAACTCGACGTGCCCGCCCTGGTAGGAACTTACGGCGATGCCATGGGCGTCTTCCTGAATGGCCGCCTCGACGATCTCGGAACCCGAGCGGTTATGGCCCAGGTGAATGATTTCAACGCCCGAGTCTTGTAGGATGCGCCTCATGATGTTGATTGCTACGTCGTGGCCGTCGAACAGAGACGTGGCCGTGACGATGCGCACATGGTGGCGAGGTTTATACGGGTCAACATGTTCCATCGGTTTCGCTCCGGGTTCAAGCAATCCACACGGACGCCGCATGAGGCATCGCGAAGGGACACACGAAGAGAATGCTACCGGACTAATGACGGTGTGTCAAACCTTTGTTCTTGGGCGGGTTGGGCAGTCCGGACTCCAGCGTGGCTGCCGCGCCAGGTTTGGGTTTGTGGGCGGTTTTGTTCTATGATACGGGGCTGGAGAGGCATCGGGATTTCATGAGATGAAGGCTAAGCACAAGCTGGCGGTGGTGGTTAATCCCTACTCGGGAAACGGCCGGACCGCGAAACGCTGGCCGGAACTGGCGGCGCTGATCGAAAGCCGGATCGGCCCGTTCAAGTTCCTCCAGACCCAGCGCGCGGGCGACGCCACGAACCTCGTGCGGGAAGCCTTGCGCGAGGGATATGACCGTATTATCAGCGTCGGCGGCGACGGGACGCACCACGAAGTCGTGAACGGGTTCTTTGACGGGTTGATGCCGATCAACCCCCGCGCGGCCATGGCCATTTTGCCCATGGGTACCGGATCGGACCTCGCACGCACGCTCAAGATCCCCAAGGGGCGGAAGGCCATCCCCCACCTCGTGAGCGACCGCGTCGTCGCGGCAGACCTCGGCCGCGTCTCGTTTACGCTGCCGGACGGTGGCCAGCAATTCCTCTACTTCATCAATACGGCCCACGTGGGCATGGGCGGCGCGGTGGTCCGGTGCGTCAACAACAGCAGCAAGCAATACGGGGGATTCTTTACGTACCTGTGGGGATCGTTGAAGACCTTGTTCCGGTTTCGCAGTCCCTATCTCGAACTCGACATCGATGGGATGCAGATCGATCAAGTCTGCCGTGACGTCATCATCGCGAAGGGCCAATACGACGGCGGCGGCATGCACGTGGCCCCCACGGCCGAGATGAATAACGGGATGTTCGAGGTCTTCGTTATCAACGACACGAGCCGGTGGTTCGTGCTGAGCCGATTCTACAAGCTTTATCTTGGCCGCATCTTGCAGTTCCCGCAGCAGATCAAGTACTTCAAGGCCGCGCGTGTCACGGCGCGCTCGAACGAACCCGTCTTGATCACGCTGGACGGCGAGCAGCCCGGACAGTTGCCGGCCGTCATCGAGGTCATGCCCAAGGCCCTCAAGATCGTGACCGCTTCTCCCGACCATTCGGTGCTGGAAAGCGAGCGCAGCGATACCGCGGAACGCCCCAAAGCCGAACCCGGCAACGAGGCGGAGGCCGATCTCCAGCGAAAGTGAGGGCAGCCGTGCAGACCCTTCAACGTGTACGTTACGGATGTGTCTCCTTCTTCCTACTCTTTATTGCATGGGCTGTCCATGCGGAGCCGCCCGTCCTCCTCAACTCAACCGAACCGTGTGTTGCCTGGGGCGCAGGCAAGTTGGAGGAGGCATTCCGCGCCGCGCCGCATACTGATGGGATCTCCGAGGTCGAGGTCTCGATAGTCGCGTCGCCGGATACGATTTCCGAAACCGCGCGCAAACCGGAAGGGTATCGTCTATCCAGGAATGGCAATCGCATTTCAATTTCGGGATTCGACGCGGCGGGCGCGATGTACGGGTGCCTCGATCTAGCGGAGCGCATTCGGGACACCGGTGAGATTCCCGAAGCGCTGGACACGGCGGAAGCGCCCGCGATGAGTCTGCGCGGGACGTGCATCCTGCTCATGAAACTCGGGCTGTACGATTACCCCGTCACACCGCAGGAATTTCCGTTCTTCTACGACAAAGACATCTGGATCGAGTACCTGGATTTCCTCGCCACGAACCGATTCAACTACATCGCCTTTTGGAACGGGCATCCCTTCGATTACTTCGTCAAGCTGGACAAGTATCCCGAGGCGCAGGACGGACTCGAACCGGGATTGCTCGAGCGCAATCACGAGATGCTGATGTGGCTTGGCGAAGAAGCGCGCAAGCGCAACATCTGGCTCATGTTCGAGTTCTACAACATCCACGTTTCGGTCTATTTCGCCAAGGCGCACCACCTTCCGGAGCATGGCATCGACACGCCGACCCCGTTGCTCGAAGACTATACCGGCTACTGCATCGAGCGCTTCGTATCCGAGTTTCCGAATGTCGGGTTGTATATCTGCCCGGGCGAATCGCTCCGCATGCAACATACGCCGCATTGGATCAACGATGTCATCTTCCCAGCGGTGAATCGCACGGGCAAGACACCGCCTATTATGATTCGCTCGTGGGGCATCGACCTTGAGCACATGAAGCAGGTCGTGGGGCATTACCCGCGCCTGTACACCGAACGGAAATTCAACGTCGAAATGATCGCGAGCACGCTCATCGATCCGGAGAACGCGGAGTGGGCCGAGATCTCCCAGAACCATGTCGTGAACATTCATTGCCTGGGCAATTTGGAACCGTTCCGCTGGAGTCCGCCTTCGTATATCGAGCAATGCGTTAGCAACTCGATCGGCACCGGCGCGACGGGGATTCATGTGTATCCGCGCAAAGCGTGGCGCTGGCCGTACGGATGCGATACCGGCGATGGGCTGGAGTTGCAGTGGCATCGTGACTGGATGTGGTTCGAAGCGTGGGGCCGGTACGCCTGGAATCCGCAGCGGAGCGCCGAGAACGAACGGGAGTATTGGCTGGCCCGGCTAAGACAACGTTTTGGTGCCGCGGCCGCGCCCGGGTTACTCGACTCGATCGAAGCGGGCGGCGACGTCTTGCCGAGTATTCAACGCCTCGTCTGGCTCGGCAACGACAACCACACCGTCGTCACGGCGGGTATAACGCTTGACCAATTGCGAAAGGCTCCCGGAATCCCGTTCTTGAAACTTCCGGATTCGCTCCGTATCCCCGCCTACCTCGACGCCATCTCGAAAGGCGAGAAGGTCGAAGGCGACACCCCAGTCGCGTTCCTGGACCTCACCGTCATGGCTGCCGACAAGGCGCGCGACGAGGCGGAAGAGGCCGCAGCGAAGTCTTCCGGGCGCCAGGACGAGGCGCGCCGCATCGCGGACGATGCCCGCGCGGTCGCGCTGACGGCGCGGTTCTATCGCGACAAGATGCGGGCCGTGGCCGCCAAGACGCTCGTGGACGCGGGGCGGGAGGCGCGGACGAATGCCGCCGAATGTCTCGCGTACTTGAACGCCTCTGTCTGCGATTTCCGCGAGTTGACCGAACTCACGCAGCGCACGTATGAGAGCATCAGCGACGTGCCCGCATGGAATCCGTCGAAAGACCTTCCATGTCCATACCACTGGTGCGACATTCTGCCTTTGTTCGAGGCCGAATATGCGCGCACGACTAAGGAACTCCAGGACAGTTTCCCGAACCTCGAGGCCGAAACGCTCCGAGCTGCGGGAGACGCCCTCATGAAAGAACCGGCCAGCGAAGGCATGGTACTGGACGATTATGTGCAGTGGCTTGTCGAAGCGTATCAGCGCAACCTGCCCGTTATCGATTCAGCGGAGAAGTTGCGTTCGCGCCAGGCGGAGATCCGCACGCGTCTGCTGCCTTCGCTGGGCCTCGACCCTCTTCCGGAGAAGACCCCGCTTAACGCCGCGACGACGGGCGTGCTCGATTTCTCCGAATATACCATCGACAAGATCCTCTACGAAGCGTGGCCAGGAATCTCCGTGCCGGCGCATCTCTACCTCCCCAAGAACGTGCCTCGCCCGATGCCGTGCGTCCTATACACGTGCGGCCATTGGTACAGCGGCAAGAAAGAAGACGGCCCGCGGTCGTTCTGCCAGGGCATGGCGCGCCACGGGATTGCGGTCCTCATCTACGATCCGATGGGCCAGGGCGAACGTTTCGTCAAGAACGAACACGGCCACATGTTCCCGATTCTTGCAGGATTGTCGCAGGAAGGGTTCATGGCCTGGGAGAGCATCCGCGCGATCGACTATTTGGAGTCGCGGCCCGAGATCGATGCGAAACGCATCGGGATGACCGGCGCATCGGGAGGCGGATTGAACACGGTGTTTACGGCCGCAATCGAGGAACGCCTGGTGGCGGTGGCCCCCGTGTGTTATCCGACAACTTACATCGAGTTCCTGAGCGTGATGCGTAGACGCAACTGGAACGGAGGCGTAGATCTCTGCAATCAAGTTCCGGATGTCATCACGTACGCGGACTTCTCGGACCTCATGGCCTGCGTCGCCCCGCGTCCGCAACGGCAGGTCTCGGCGATGCAGGACTCGAACTTCACGATCGCCGGCGCTCGCGAAACCGCGGCCGAACTCGAAGCTATTTACGCGCTCGTGGCGCCGGGCGCGTTCAGCTACGAGGAGGTCGATGCGGGACACGGCTACGACCAGACGATGCGCGAGAGCGTCTACGGGTTCTTCCTGAAGACGCTCGCGGGACAGGGCGACGGCTCGCCGGTTCCGGAAGGTTCGCTGGAGCTAGGCGATTCGGAGGATCCGAAATTCAACTGCTTCTCCGACGGCCAGATTCATAGCGTAGCCCCCGGTCTCGAAACGCTCGTGCGGTCCATCCTGGCCCAACATCCCGCCCCGCCCGTCGAAGACTTGCCGGCGGCGATTCGCAAAGTCAGCGCCATGCCCGAGTTCAATACCTCGATGAGCAGCAGCCGGGAAGTCGCAAAGCGTAGTCAAGACGGCATTGAACTCCGCAAAGTCCGCGTGATACGCCCTGACGGTACGAACCTGCCAAAACACGTTACGCGCGCGACCGATTGGCTCTTAGCTTCCGCGAAAGGCACGTCGCCCACGGAGTGCGTGCTCGTGCTGACGATGCGCACACCCGCGCAAACCGTAGCAGCACATGTCGATCGCGTGAAGAAAGGCGCAATGCTTTGCGCCCCTGATTGGACCTCGAGCGGATTCGAGAACGCGACGAACCTTTGGATGCTCTCTCGCGCGGTGACAGGCGAGCAACTAGCCGATATTGCCGCGTGCGCAGCCTATCTCAAGAAGGATGTCGGCATTACACGACTCACCGTTACGAATGAAGAGGATATGGCCGAGACGGCTTTGTTCGCGAAGGCTGTCGTCCCCGAAATCGACGCCGCTGAGGCCGTCTCCCCCATTCGTTCGTACTACGACCTGATCGACGCTAAGGTCCGCCGAAGCGCCAACGTGTATCTTCCCGGCGTGCTGCGCCGCTTCGATCTACCGGACCTCTCAAGCAATGTGCGCTGAAGCGCGATGCGTGGGGCAACCTATCTTGACGCGGATTATTCACACGGTGTCTAGAAGCTATCCCAGAACCTGTCCGGGTCGATTTGTGGAAGCCATTCGGTCAAGTTGAACCGCTTGAATTCGAGGATTCTCGCGGGAAGAGATTCTTCGCTATCGCTCAGAATGACAGGTAGTCTGGGTTTTGGGATAGGTTCTAGAGAAGAAAACGCTAACACTTGACCCAAGAAATGTTCTTGTGGCAGGTCTTGGCTTGAGAGCAACAACAACCTGTTTCGTGTCATTGCGAGCCAACGACCCGGCTTCGCCGGGCTGCCCTCAGAAGAAACAAGCGTTTGGTTTCACCGGAGGTGCGTGATGCGCTCTTTGGAGTGCGGCGATTCTTCGCCGCTTTGGCTGGAGCTGCAAGTCTGTCCCCTGGGTCTAAGCCAAAGCGGCGAAGAATCGCCGCACTCCATAGAGCCGGCACTCCGTTTCGCGGATCCCGAATGAAAGCTCGACGCTTGTTTCTTAGGAGGAGCGGCTTCAGCCCGACGAAGCAATCTCCCGGCCTGTTGTGCTCAGAAGGTCAGGGGATTGCTTCGTCGGCCTGAAGGCCTCCTCGCAATGACACCACGGGCTTGTGATGAATGCGGATCAGACGAGTCACACGCGTTGCTTGATGAGCACGTCCACCTTGCCCGCGAGCGCTTTGCTGAATCGCTGGGCATCAGAAGAATCTCCCACGATCGCGCCGTAGTGCATCGGGATGGCCAAGCCCGGCTTGATGTCCAACGCCGCCAGCACGGCTTCTTCGGCGGTCATCACGTAGGTCCCCGAGACGGGTAGCAGCGCAATGTCCGCGCGAATGCTTTTCATCTCGGGAATATGATCGGTGTCGCCTGCGTGGTAGATTCGCACGCCGTCGATGGTAATGATGAACCCGAGCCAGTCGTTCGCGCGCGGATGGAATTCCTTGTTGGTGTTGTACGCCGGCACGGCTTCGATTTCGACTCCATCGATCGTGACCTTCTCCCCCACGCCCAGCGCCTGGCGCTTGCCTTCGAGTTTCGCTAAGCAGTCTTTCGGCGCGACGATAGTCGTGTTCGGGCCTTGGACTTTCGCGATGTCTTCCGGCACGCAGTGGTCGAAATGATCGTGGGTAATACAAACGATATCGGCCACGTCCGAACGCTCTATCTTGTACGGGTCGATGTACACGATCTTGCTACCCGTTACCTTGAACGTGTCGTGCCCGAGCCATTGAATGTTCTTTTCGGCGAATTCCTTCATGCGTAGGCCTCCATGGTTCCCGTTCGCCCTTCCCACAAGGAGTTCAACAATTCCCAGCCGCGCATTCTTCCGGCGCGGCTCGAGCCTTCTGGCCCGATTAGAGGTACCCCGCCGGAGCGCTTGCCCGCGCGGCGAAGATCGCATCGTCGACGCTGCGAGGCGCGATCCCTCGCTGGCCCAGATACTCTTCGTAGTACCGCTCGGCAACCGACGCGCGAAACGTTTCAAGCCGCGCGATGGGCACGAGGTTGACCGTGCATCCTCCGAACCCCGCCCCCGTCAGGCGCGCGCCCAGCGCCCCGGATTCGCGCGCTATCGTTACCAGCGCGTCGAGTTCCGGACAACTGATATCGTAGTTGGTGGCGCAACTCTCATGCGACGCATCCATGAGACGCCCGACGTGCTCGACGTCCCCGGCCTGAAGCGCGTCGCGCGTGGACTCGACTCGCTGGTATTCCGTCAGTTGATGGTGCGCGCGTTTCTTGAGCGCGAAGCCCTGCTCGGGTTCGTGGAGATCGCCCAGCCATCGCTGGCGAATTTCCTCGGGCGACAGGCGCAATTCGGCAGACGCCTCGGCCAGCGTCACGGTATCCGTTCGGAAAGTCTTCGCGAAGAGATTGGCGGCTTCACCGTCGGTCAGGCACAAGTGGCCGTGCCACAGGTCGCCCAGGCGTTCGATCTCGATCTCCGGTCCAAACTCTGCCTTGAGCCGTTTGGCGACCATCGCGCAGATCAATCGGCATAGCCTCGGTCCCGCGTTATAACGATGCAACGCCTGGCCGCTCTTTTCCGCTTTCACGAGCGAATTGCAGATCACAAACGCGTAGTCGCGCGGCAGCGGCGCCTGCTCCACGCGTAACGGGAAGAAGTCGATCTTGCATGCGGCCGAGTCCTGACCCAGCAGGATGATGGCTTGGTCCATCCCCCCGCCACGCGTTCCCACGTACTGTTCCGACTCCGCCATCAACGCGGCGAGTTCCAGGCGCGAGATATCCGCGCCGAGCGTCTTGCCCAGCACGCGCAGATACGCAAGCGCGCATGCCACTACCAGCGCCGACGAAGAACTCAACCCGGCGGACATCGGGATACTCCCGCCTACCAGCATGTCCATGCCGCGGAACTTCTTGACGTGGAAATGTGCGTTCAGACCGCTTACCGCAGCCTTGCAGTAATTCTCCCACGAGCCGCCCGGGGAGGGCTGGATCTGCGTGGCATTGGCGAACTCGGCGAGCGGGAAGGCCACATCGACGTCGCGCATCCGCACAAGGGCGTCCTGACGCGGCGCGAACGCGATGCGGATATCCCGGTCAATTGTCATCGGCAGGACCGGCAACCCGTTGTAGTCCGTATGTTCGCCGATGATATTGACGCGGCCCGGCGCACGGCATACGAGCGGCTCGCCGGATTCCGGATACTGTTCGCAAAACACGCGTTCTATAGCCTTCGATTCAGACATGGCCATCCGAGGAAGAACTCTGTCTTTCACACTGCGCAGTCAAGAACAGACGAACCTTAGCATCGGTGTGGTTCGCGACGCAACGATTCGCGTCTGGAGGCCATCGTCAGTCCAGGGAATGCGATTCGAACTCAACGCAGAGTCGCAGAGATCACTGCCGGAATGCCTCCGCGTTCCTCCGCATTCTCTGCGTCTCCGCGTTGAAACTGAACTGCGTTTTGCCAAGTGCGCGCCAAGATGCTAGAGCGCCGGCTCTACCGAATACTCTTTCGTCGCGAAATCCACCGTCACGCGTGTTCCGTCACTGAACGTTGTCCGCTGTTTCCGGCGGGAGGCGTCAAGGAACTCGTGGTTCACCATCTCTTTCATATTGCAGCGGGCGGCGAGTTTCGCGGCCTCGTTGACTTGCGCTACTTTCTCGGGCGTTGCGCCGGGACCTACGTATGGCAACCCGGCGTTCAGCAGACAGTGAAGCCGCCCCGCGTCGCCGTTCGGGATGCCCCATCCTCCGTCCTCGCCCGTGTCCCACGGGGTAAGCAGGCAGTCGTGGTACACCAGGTTAAACAAAGGCACGGGGATGCCGACGGAGTTGCCGCCGCCCAGATTCGGAGCGGTCGGATACGGACCGTGATGCACCATGTCGATGGTGGGCATGAGGTAGTCGGTCGGCTCTTCGGAACTCATCACGTAGCCGCGGGCGTGGAGGATGTCGAAACACTCGCGGCGGTAGCGCGCGCATTCCGTGCGCGTCATGGGATGAGCCTTGTCCGCGCTCTCTTCAAGAGGGACGACGGAGAAAACGTCCAGATACGTCCCTTGTGGATGCACGCCGTTGGCGGCGAACAGGTCGTGATTGCGCCGCACATACTCGGGCGCGAACCGAGCGCTGAGGATGGTCTGCGGTCCGCCGCACCACGTCGCGTGTTTCTCCACCGAGCCATCGAGGTGTTTCAATTCAAGGCGCTCGTCATACGAAACGGCATTCAAATAGAAATCGCGATATTGGTCGTGCAGCGCAAAGAAGTACCCGAGGTCCTTGCACGTATCGGCAAAGCGGCGCAGCCCGTCCCATCCGCCCTGCTCCTCACCAACCGGCAACGGGTCCGGGTGCATGCTGTCGTAGCCGTAATATCCCCAGCCATCGAGATGAACGTAGGCATCGCCAATGCCGTTCGCCTTCAACTCGCGCAACTGCGCGGCGAGTTCGTCGAACGTTTGCAGCGAGTGATTCAGTTCCGGCTTCTCCTTGTTCGACAGCGAAGCCTCCTTCACGAAATGATACAAGGCCCCGATATGAATCACGGGCCGCCCAATCACCTCGTCAAGGCCCGGGGTGCGCACGCGCTTGACTTCGAGCGGCACGAAGCGGCCCGTCTCCTGCACCATCTTGCGATAGCGTTTCGCCATCGTGACATAGGTCGCGGCATCGTCAAACACGTAACGCACGGTCCGAAGGTAGGCCACCCGCCCGAGGCATTCATACCAAAGGGGCTGAATCCGCGTCGGACCGCCGGGCTTGTGATCGTACTTCGCGCCGGCATCGTCGCTGGTTTCGAGAATCGTCTGAACGCCGTGGCCGTTGTGGATCTGGCCCCACCACGGCATGTACAGCGACCGCGAGTTGCACACGTCGCGCGCCTCGATCTTCGTATCCCAGTTTCCCGGGATCAACATGCCTTGCATATGCGGGATGACCGACAGGTCGTCGGCCGTGTTACCCGCGACGATGGGTTTCGGCCAGCGAATACACTGGAGATCGCTGACATCGCCCGGCGCGGCCAACTCGAACACGATTTCGCTGCCGATCAGATTGATGCAGAGCTTGAGTTCCAGCCCCGGCTCGCTTGGAAACTCCGCGAGCGTGATGAGCATGCCGACGCTATACCCTGTCGGAAAGGACTCGGCGCGCTGCACCTTTGCGGACCGAAACCCAACCATCTTCTTCGAAAGCTCGACATCGAAATCGTCGCAAGGCTCCATACGCCACGTCTCTTGCGGCGTGCGAACCGTGATTGCGAAATCCGCCTTCGCAACCTGCACTGTCAAGTAGGGGTTCCGCACCTGCCAGGCATCCGCGAGGTCTTGGAACTCGCCTTCGGCGCGCGTGGGTTGGTTTGCGGCGTGCGACAAGAGCCACGTGCGGACCTCGTCCATCTTCCAATACAAAGCGTTGAACGCATCCACGGAAGCGATTCCCGCGTCGAGGTCCTTCTTCAGACCATCGAGTTTCGCCGCCTTTTCTGCATCGAGATCCGCGGGTACCGTGATCGCGTGCAAACGGTCCCAGTGTTTCTGCAGCACGGCAACCCGCGGAGCCAAGTCCTCCCCAGCAGCCCATTGGCTCATCATAATCAGTATGGAAAGCATCGTGTCTCCTCCCTATTGAAAACCTGGCCGCATCATCGTTTGTCAGGAGGAAGGAATGCAATTCCCGCGTGCGCTCGAAATTCAGCGACGGACGGGCGCAATGCGGCAATCAACCGAAGTGGCGCTTGAAATAGGAGGGATTATCGATGCACTTGAGTTCGATGCGCAGAAATCGTTCCAGCTCTTCCTGCGTGATCGGCGCACGGGCCTCGGTGTCTTCAGCGGCTTCCACGGCGGGTTTCCATTGTGCTGCAAACGCCTGGGCTTGCGCTTCCGCATCCTCGCCAGGCGGTTGGTCGAAAAGCCCCGCGTCGATACACTCGCCGATCACTTCGGCAAGATGCACGGTTCGCTCCTCGCGCGTTCCCTGTTCGATCACCTGCCGTTTTAGGGCGATGGCCTTGTCGCGAAAGAGAATCACCAACTCCGCACAGGAAGGACATGGCATAACGACAACGACATCTTTCGGGGGACGGGCCATTTTGATTTGCTGGGCCTTGCAATGAGGACAAAGGACTTGATGCATCCCGATCTCTTTCATCTCCGCCGAGGCGCGCATGCTACGGGGCGCCTTCGTTTACCCGCGGTAAGTGTAGCGGATGCGCACGGATCGTTTCAAATTCGGGCACGAAGACAGAGCGTCCTTTGATACTCAGCGCACGGTATCGAACATGGCGAGAAGGTCGAGCACGACTTCGTAGTCCATGATTCGGGCCAGCGCCGAAGGGGTTTCGTTGCACAGGCCGAAGGGAGAACTGGTCACGGTTGCGCCGCGATTGATGCACAGTTTAGCAAGGTCGAGATTGCCGTTAAGCGCGGCATAATGAAGCAACGAGAGGCCGTATTCGTCTTTCTCATCGACATACGCTCCGGCATCGAGATGTTCGCGCACCGAGCGCACGTCCGCCCGCCGCGCCTGGGCGAACATGTCGTCCGACGTGGGATCGTCCGGGGTAGCCTGCAGAATGAACAGAAGGTTGATTACGGCGGTGTTTCCCGACATCATCGCACGATCCAAGGGGCTCATGCCCGTTGCGTCAAGCCTGTCGACCCAATGCTCGTGCATTTGAGGGGTGGCGGGAGCGGCTGGCTCCGCCTTGGGCGCGGCAGCCGCAAGCGGCCGGCCGCCTTCATCGAGGGAGGTAATGCTCTCATTGACGCCGCTCACGCTCGCATCGAGAGCTTCCTGCAACGAGGCGGAATTCAGGTTGAGCTTTGCCAACAACGCCGCATTGCGCGTGGCGAACTTGTCGAGCGATTCGCCGGAAGAAAACACGGTGTCGAGCAAGCCGGAGGCCAGGGCGACGACGTCGACCACATCTTCGCATTGCTTCGCGTTCGAAGGGGCATGGTGGAAACGTATCGCCTCGCAAAGCTCGGGAGGCAGTTCCCATTTCTGCGCCAAGAGATAGCCGGCTTCCGGATACGCGATCCCGAGCGTTTCTTCTTCCGCGGCGATCAGGTCTTTACCGCGTAGCGCGGCGTCAATCTTGCCATGCCGGTCCGGCGCCACGGCGTAGAGCACGTACCGGCCGAGTTCGCGCAGTAGGCCGGCCGTGAAATAGACGGTCAAGTCGCGGCGCCCGGCCACCTCCGCAAGGGACTTGCAGGCGGTCGCGCACAGCAATGACATTGCGCGGAACCCGTGAGGGTCGAACGCTTCGGGAATCTTTACTAGGCCGGACACGGTTGCGGCGAGGGCCACCATGTAGGTCTCGCGCATTCCCAAGTACGCCACTGCGCCAGCAATGCCGCTGACCCGGCGTGACAGTCCAAACGCGGCGGAGTTCACCACACGCAGAATATCGGCGGCCACGGGCGGGTCCATCTCGATAGTCTTCACGATTTCCGCTTGGGAGACCTCGGGATTCATCAACGCCATCTGGCAATGCTGCACGGTTCGTGGAAGCGGCGGCAGAATATCGATCTTGCGAATGATGTTCACGAGATGGCGCGAGCGCACGGACACCGTTAGGGCTTCCGCCGACAAAACCGAGTCCGGTCGCGCCGGCGTCACCGCAGCGCCGGGGCCGTAACAGCGGTGCAGCATATAGTACAGATCGGAACGCGCAACCAAGAAAGGCCGCACTCGCAAACCCGCTACCTCTTCGAGGCGCTTCAAGGTCGCTTCGTCGAGCGGAGCGGCCATCGCAACGGTGAGCTGGCCCTCTTGCCGGTCCAGCGCCACGACTTCGTGGGCTTGGGCGAAATCCTTGGGAATGAGCGCGGCAGTCTCCCGATCGATTTCATAATGCCCCAAATTGAGCCCCGGGATTTCGTGCCCTTCGGCAAGAAACCGCGCGAACGCGCCGATATCGAGCGAACCGTTCTCGATAAGAATATCGAGGATCTTCTCGCCGGTTGCCTCCTGCTTCTTGAGGGCGTCTCCGGCATGGCGGGCATCGACCAGTCCCCCTTCGACTAGCGCTTCATCGATCTTCACGTTACCTTCGGTTCGAGGTGACATCATGGAATACACGCGCTCCCTGATTATCGGCTATCGGACCTCATGAATGGCCTAGATGCACGGGTTCCGTCGTGAGACTCGATGGAACTCTTCACGAATAGGGCCTGCCGTCCAACGCGCGAAGTGTATCAAGGTCCGCTCCGCCCTGTAAAGAGGTCTGTAAACCGCTTGCGGCGGCCACCGATTAGGCAAAGCGTCCGGCGCCCAAGTCACGCGCGCGGCTTGCTCCCCCCTATCGCTTGTGGCATACTACCCGCGCTGAAAGTTACTCGTTTCGGTGCGTGAATCTTGGTAAGATGCGCGGGCTTCGGCTCCCGTCGAGTCGAGTCCCGAGCGCGGGTCTTCGTCGAGTCCAGGTAAGTTCTTGCCCTGGCAGGCTGCATTGGGATGTCCCGGGCAAGAAATGGAGCGTTTGATGCGCGTAGTCCTTATTGTGCCTAACTTCAACTGGACGTCGCTCGACCCGCAATTCCTCTGGCATTACCTACCATACAATCTCTGCCTCCTGGCCGCGATGATCGAACGGGACTGCGACGTGGTTATCGTCGACGCGTTCATGAAGAATCTGAGCCGGGACGAAGTGCGCGACATTCTCCGTAGAGAACAACCCGACCTCGTCGGCGTGACCGTGCTGATGAATCAGTGCGCATCGGCCGGGCATGAAACGCTTGCGCTCGCCAAGGAAGTCTTGCCCGAATGTCGCACCGCGTTCGGCGGGGTCTACGCGACCGTGAGTCCGGATCGCGTTATCCAAGACCCCAACGTGGATTACGTCTTCGTAGGCGAAGGCGAATACACGTTTCAGGCTCTGGTCAGGCACTTGGGCGGACGTGGTCCATTTCCCGAGCAAGGAGTCTGGTTTCGAGAAGACGGGCGCGTCGTCGAACGCGGACGTTCCGAGTTCATCGCGGACTTGGACCGTCTGCCGTTTCCGGCCTATCACCTGGTCGACTTTCCTTCCTACGCTAATTCGATCTCCCGGCTCACGGTCGACGCCCCGCCGCTCTTTCCCAGCGCGCGCATCATCTCGTCGCGCGGGTGCCCGTACGGATGCTCGTTCTGCCAGGTCGAGACCATCCTGGGCAAGCGATTCCGAGGACGCAGCGCGGCCAACATCCTGGACGAGATCGCGTGGCTGAAGGAAACGTACGGCATCAAATCCCTCACCTTCGACGACGACAATCTCCACACGGACCGCGACCGGGCCCTGGCCATCTTCCGCGGCATGATTGAGCGCGGCCTCGCGATGCCCTGGAAATCGATCGCGACCGCGGTCTTCCGGCTGGACGAAGAACTGGTCGATCTCATGCGGGAGAGCGGCTGCACCTACGTGGATATCGCCATCGAATCCGGCGCCATGCGGGTTCGCAAGGAGTTGATTGGCAAGCCCATTGACATCGAGCACGCGGCGCGGATCATCCGGTACTTGCGCGAGAAGGGCATCTTCGTCGCGGCCAACATCATTATGGGGTTCCCATCGGAGACTTGGGAAGAGATCCGCGAGTCGCTCCGCGTGATCGAATCGCTTGACGTGGATTATGTCAAGCTCTTCACGCTGGTCCCGCTACGCCACACCAAAGTCTGGGACATGTGCGTGTGCGAGGGCCTGATTCCCTCCGATATACCGGACGAGTCGTTCAGTTGGAATTTCGGCAACCTGACCTGCTCGGAATTCACCGCCGAGGAACTCAGCATCCTCAGAGCGTTCGAGTGGGATCGCATCAACTTCTCGTCGCTCGAAAAGCGCCAGCGCACCGCGGCCATGATGAACATCTCGGTTGAAGAACTCGACCGAATCCGCCAGCACACCAGGCGCAAGGCCTGCCGCCGACTGGCGGAGATGGGCCGTACCGATAACGCGGACGTGCGAGCGCTTTCGCAATCCTCGGAAACGGCGGGATGAAGCGTCCGCTGCGCGTCCTTGCTTGCCTCATACTCCTCATTGTCTCCCCCTACGCAGCCCTGAAGGCCCTGGAAGTGGTAGATTACCTGGTGGGGTTCGCCCTGCCCGAGCGCACCTGGTCGGGCGGGAAGGGGTTGCTGTTCGATCCCGGAACGGAAGACAGCTACGTCATGCGGGATTACACCTGCACGGATCGCATCAACTCGTTGGGCTTCCGCGATCGGGAATTCGGGTTGCGCAAGGCAAGCGCCATACGCATTCTCGCCCTTGGCGATTCGACGACCTACGGGTGGGGCGTCAACCTCGAAGATACCTGGTGCAAGCGATTGGAGGAGAACCTGCGCAAGCAGGGACTCGACGTCGAGGTACTCAACCTGGGCAAGCCTGCGGCCGGGCCGTACGAATACGCGCGCATCGCGGAGGCGGCCGTTCCCGCGCTTCGGCCCGATTACGTGCTGGTGGGTTTCTTCGGAGCCGAGGATTTGGCACAGCTTGGCGACGCCCTCAGTTTCGATATGGACAATTTTGTGCGGGACTCGTTTCCAAACATCCTGTACCTCACGATTCGGTACCGGAACCGCGGCGCGCAGGGAGGAGCGGTGAAACGGACGGCCGACGACATCCGAAAATGGTACGCGCAGACAGCGCAGCAGCTCCACGACGGCATGTCGGCGGAACAGCGAAGCCGTTTCGACGCGATCGACCAAGAGGCCCGGCAGGCTTTTCTCGATGGCAAACTGAATCCGTGGATGATCGATCAAGCGACTAACTCACCCCAAACGTTTCTGGATAGCGCCGAGTACGAGAGGCTGCATGCGCAGATCCGGAAGGCCGCGCGGCAACTTGCCCGTATCCGGCGCGTGGCAGCACGATACGGCGCGAAGGAAATTGTGGCCTCCGTGCCGGAGGGTTTCACCGTAAACAAAGAAGCTTACGATAACGTGCAGCGCATCGGCTTCCAGTTGGTTCCGTCCATGCTGCAGGACGACGTGCCTGACCGGGCCATTGCCGAAGCATGCAAGCGTGCGGGCGTCGAGACATTCCATTCCGTGACCGATGCTATGCGGCGTCACATCGACGAGAAGGGACTCTACTTTGAATTCGACCGTCACATGACGGCTGCCGGAAACGCGCTGTATGCGGACCTCATCACTCCCTTTATCGCCGCGGACCTCAAGGGGTCTGGACGTCCCCTCGATAGTTCGTCGGCAAGTCCCAACTGACGACCAAGCGCGTGACGGAGACGGTGAGAGTCTGGCATCCACAGTGGAGGCAACACATGGGTCTTCTGACGCGACGGAGACGCGTCGAATGCGTTATCGCGCTGCTTGTCTTTGTCGCGGCGGGATTGGGAGGCTATGCATATCTCCGCGACGACAGGATCAAAGTCCGCCCCGACGCCACCCCGGATGACTATAGCGTCCTGCCAGCGCTCCTCTGGGCTACCGGCCATGGACTCTCATTCACCGTGGATCCTCTGGCACACTGCGCCGCGTTCCTTCGACAGGAACAGGACTCCCTCGATCCCTCCGCGGTCCCGAACGATCTCGCGTGTTTTCCCGCCATCGCGAAATCGGTGCAAGATCGCGAGAACATTTACTACCTGGTCGGGATCGTGTGGCGCGTGTTCGGCATCTCGTGGCACAACGTGAAGGTGATTCTCGCCTTCATCTTCGCATTGAACGCGGTTCTGGCGTACGGCATCTTCCGCTTTGGAATGAACCGGCTGCTCAGTGTGGTGGGAACAGCGCTCACCATGGCCTCGCCGATCATGCTGCGCGAGGCCCCGTGGCTGCGAAGCGTCTGCAAAGCGCCGTTTATTCTGGCAAGCATTCTCCTCATCTGTGTCGTGCTTACGAATCGGCTTCGTCCTCGGACGTTGCTGCCGCTCGCCCTCCTCATGGGAGTTGTAGTCGGCGTCGGATTCGGCTTTAGACAGGACCTCCTGATCTGCATGCCGGCAACACTGACCGCCCTGGCGCTTGGGGCGCGCGTGGAAGGTGGCCATCAACTCCTGCACCGCGCCCTGGCCTGCATGCTGGCCACGCTTGGTTTCGGCGTTTGCGCCTGGGTGCCCATCAGCATGACGCGCGACACCGGCGGCAACAACGCGTTTTACCTAACGCAGGGGTTCTCGGCCAATTGCATCGCGGCCGCGGACCTGAAAACGCCTTTCTATGCCGTGCTCACCGACACGGATGATTACCTGGTTCACGCTTTCATGGTGGACTACGCATCGAAACAACATCGTGTAGGCTTGGATAACTTCCGCAGCGTAGCCGCGATGCGCCTCGCCCATTTCGCAACCATGCTTCAATGCGCCCCAGCGCGCGCCGTCCCCGACTTGCTGACCAACTCGCCGCCCGGGGACTTGGAACTGGGCGCAGTCAAAGGAGAAGCCATCGGGCGCGACCTCGTGCGCAGCCTGTTGACCCGTTTCCCAGGAGACGTTATCGCTCGTTGGTACGGGGCGGCGTTGCGCGTAGTCCGCGGCGTGAGTGGGATGCCCCAATCACGCGAGGAAGTGCCTGTCTTCGAAACCATGCAGAAGGCCTATCAACCCGTGGCGAATCACCTGACCCGCTACGGGCTATGGTATGCCTTGGCAGTGTTGCTTATCGTGAGCGCACGGAGTGTCTGGCTCGCGCTCTGCATAGCCGGACTCGTGCTCTGGTTCGGAGGCTACGTGAGCCTGGAGTTTCAACCACGGCATGCATTTCATCTCAGCTTCCTCGGGTTCTGGTTCCCGCTTTGCCTGTTAGGAGCAATCGTGCGAGGCCTTCATGCTCTGCATCGAATGAGTGCCGGCGCCGCCCTGCCCGCCATACGCAACGTACGCGGATGGCTTCCGTACGCCGGGCGCATGGCGCTGTTTGCCGTGGTAACCGTAGCGGCGCTGGCCTCGGTGCTTGCCCTGGCTCGCTACGTCCAGGCATCGCAAACGCGCGCTCTTCACGAACAGTACGCGCATGCCGATCTGGAGACGTGGGCGTACGAGGTACAGACGGACACTGGACATGACGTCTACGTGCCCCAAGACCTCCCCGCGTTTCGACAGACCCTGGGCGGACGGATCGGCGAGATGCTGGCTGGCTACGGGCTTCCGGCTGTCGTCGGGCCCAACGTGCGGAGCGAATACCTTGCCGTCGACCTCGAGTGCAACGGCAACAACGTCTTTCTCGCCTATGAAGGACTGGCGGACGGATTCCACTACGAAATACCTCATCCTCATGGCGGTTCCCATGTGCGCGTCTTTGTGCCCGTGTTCAAGTATTCCGATTCGTTCAGGGAGCGCGAACCGTCGAGCGCGTCATTTGTGTTCAACGGCTTTCGTCTGGGACCGGACCTAACGTTGAAGGGCATGTCGCGCGTGCGCAATGCGGACGATTTCCCCATGCTATTGACGGTTGCATTAACGGACGACCCGAACGAAACTCGATGGGAGTGGGAGCTACCGGACCTGTGTCCATGGTCTTTGGTGAACGATCGAGAATGAGTGGAGAATGTAGCGTGAGTCTGCGCCATCGGCCAAGAACACAACGCTTACCGAAAGTGATCGCCGCGTTCATTGGCGCGGCAATCGCCGCGTCCGCGTTTTGTTCGGGCCGCGCCTGCGCGCAACCCTCTGCCCCGCCGGAGGCGCAGTCCTCCACACTCTCGATAATCGCCGCGATGCCCGACACGGCCATGTTCGCCCTCGCTCTTCCTTCCGTCAATCAACTGTGCGCCCAGGCCGGAACGTTGTCCAAGCACTTCCCCTTGGCCGAATGGACTGACTTGGTCGCGAAGACGATTGTCGAGTCAGCTTTCGGCGAATCCAGCCCCGTCGGAATCTCGGAGCTGGCCGAGTACGTGCGCTCCAAGGGCATATCGCCCGACACGCCTTGGGGCCTCTTCGTGGACATGACGCCGACGGCGCAAGACGCCACGGACGCAGTGCGGAAAGGCCTCCAAGAGATCGACTCGCATACGCTCGCGCCGGCAATGGCCTATCGCCCCCCCGCATATGTCCTCATGTTTCTCGCGATCGAACCTCGCGTTGCGGAGGCCTCCGTCAGAGATGCGCTTCTTCGGATTGGCAGTGGCGACGCGCCCACTTCATCGATCCCAGATTCCAGATTTCATTGGGTGCGCGGCCACCTTGGGTACGCCGTGGAAGGCGCGGCCATATACGTGGGTAACTCGGAAGCACTGTTCGAGTCTGCCGTGAAAGCCCAGGCACAGCCGCGCACCGACAACGCCATCGTGCGAGTTTATCCGGAGGTCGCGTGCGATGACATCATCCTGGCGACCCGCTTGGACACCCTTTCATTGCAGTCTCCTGACCTCATCGCCTTCATGCCATCCGCCCAACGGCTCATGTCCATGTTTACTTGGGATCCGGAAACGCCCGAAACCGCCGAGCGCTTTCGCGAATTATACTCGCCGAAAACAGGCGCCGTTCCGATGATAACGACGTTCTCGGTTTCGCCGGACTGCCTTCGATTTGTGTCACGCTTGGACCTTGCGTCTCATCCCGCCTACAGGCCCGCAGTCCGCCATGGCGCGAGAACCCTTGCGTCATTGCCGCTATCCGACGATCCGTTTTCGGCTTATGTGAACTGGGGAGATTCGCTGAAGAATGCGGTCGACGCTTGCGTGGCGCTGCTGCCGAAGCAACTTCGAGACGGCTACGAGCAGATAGCGCGACGCCTTGTCGAACAGTTCGCGAGCGGAGAGGCCTGCATGCGTGTGACCACCGGAACACCGCCAGCACTTCATGCGTTCGTGGGGGTGGCAAATTCCCAGGAAGCGGCGAATCTGATGGACCGGTATTTCGAAAAGGCCCCTGCCGAAGATTCGATGCCAACCGCGTGGCAGGCAGTCCTCGGCCCATTACACGCGTACGCTTCGCTTGCGGGCGATGTACTCGTGGTGGCTAATGGACGGCAGGAACTGAAAGAGGCCTGCGGCCGGATTCAGCAAAACGAAGGTATCCCCTTCTATCGACGAATGACCCCTCCGTTGACGGCGAGCGAAGTCGTTTCATGCTTTTCGCTCAACGTGCCGTCCGAAGATGCTTTCTTTGCTTCCGCCGAGGCGCTCGGGATTCTCGACGCGAACACGCGCGCGCGTGTCGCTCCCTGGATACGCGCTATCCGCGATGCGCGTGCAGGAAAGGTCGTCGAGAACAATGGTCAGACTGCGTTCTTGACGATATACCTGAATGCGACCGAGAGGCCGCAGAAGCCTTAAAGGCCGTAGTATCCAACAAAATCCCTCTTGTCCTGCGGCAGCCAGACGGAGAAAGGGACGGGAAAATCGCGCCGGTTCCGCACGCGATAGAGCGCTTTGAACTGCGCATCCGCCGGGAGTGAGATACCTCTGAACGTTCCGAATTCGTAGTGTCCGAGTTCTCCGTGCCGCTTCTGAAACTCGGGCGAGAAATCGAACACCGGGAAGAAATAGCGGACCGTTCGCATCACAGCGGGACCGCGAAACCGGAACACGTCCTGTCCGCAAAGGTCCGTGTTCTTGCCGTCGTACTCGATTTCCAGCATCGCGCCCGGATTGGCCATCTCGAATTCGATTGCCATGTACTCGGACTCGACGTTGCCGGTGAAGTAACCGCGCCGCTCGATCACCGGCGTATCGGGTTTGCACAGGACGCGCCCTTCTTCGCGCGGTATGAGAGAGGCGCGAAGGGGCTCCAAGTCCGCGCGAAGGTAACGGGCGTACATCGCGTCCACGGTTGTGGCCTGATAGATGCGCGCCGGATAAAGGGATGCCCAGAAGAGCGCAGCGCTCGCGAGAAGGAAGATGGCCAGACGGGTTGGCACAACCCGCCACCCGGCGCCTGATCCCTCGGCCGAAAGCGTCTCTTCGCCCCCTTTGAGACGTGCGATAGCGGCTCGCGCGTTCCGCCAGAGGAGGCTCAGGAGGAAGCCCGCAAACCAATACGAAACGAAGTTCATGTGGAACGCGTGGCGGACCTGAAAATTGAGACTGGGATATCCGCAGAAATAGAGCAGCAAGATCAGCGCGCCAAACCCGAGGCGCAGGTCCGCTCCGGCGAGAATCAGCAGCCCCGCCGCGGCATACAGGATTCCGCACGTATTGAAGTGCCGGACCAAGGGCGCCTGGGCACGGTTGAAGAAGCGCAGCAGTCGGTTGTCATCGTGCGCCTCGACGTTTTGCAGGTTGCCCACGACACGAAGGATCGTCGCGTAGCCACGCGAGACGACGTCCGCAGGGAAATGCCATACGAGGTCTCGGAAAAGCCGCCGAGCGACGAACTCGGCGGGCTTGGAATACATGTCGGCTTGTCCTAGCGCGGAGCCCGCCATCGAGTAATCCAGCACGGAAGCGACGGGATTGAGCGGCAGTTCGGCCAAGGCACGCGCAAGCAACGCCGTGCGCACGCTGGCCTCCCCTTCGTCTCGGGTGCGGTCGTCGTAGTTGGCGACATAGCAGTGGACGATCTGGTCCGAGGACGAATAGAGCGCCGAATACGAAGCGCGTTCGAGTCCCGCTTGTTCAAGCGTTGGCAGAGAAAACCCCTGGGTTAGATAGAACGCATTATTGCCACCGACATCCTTATTCATCTTAATGACCGGCCAGGAAGGAATCAGAAAGAAGACAAGGAAGACCGCCGGAAGCGCCGCGCGGAAACGCCACTTGAGCGGCTGCACTCCTCGCGCCAGGACGAGTCCAACGAGTATGGGCGGTACGCATATCCCGGAATCCTGCCGGAACCCCATCCCCACCCCCAATAACAGGCCCATAACCAAGGCCAGAAGCACGAGGTTTCGGGCAGCGATGCGGCGCGTGATCACGCACCCAAGGAAGAAGACTGTTACGAGCATAAACGGGGCCTTGCAAAAATCACGTAACGCCGGTATCTGCACGAGGGTGACGCAGGATGTCACAAACAAGAGCGTTCCGATCAGGCTGAGTATGCGCCCCATCCCGAGCCGGAACAGACCGTACGCAAGGCCTGCGACAACGCCGACGAAGATCGAGGCCAGCACATCGAGCGCCCACCACGAGATACCGAGCAGCCGCCATATGATCCCGATCGCATAAATAAGGTATAGCCGGTCGAGCAGGAACTTGCCTGAGATGGGCGACATTTCCTGTGGTTCAGTGAAGCTGTCCGGCGAGAAGGATTCGCTCTTGTGCTCGACGAAGTCTCTCACGTGCTCGGGGACGTCGACCAGCGAGTTGAATCCATGCCCCGACGCGAACAGCAGGGCTGGAACGAGCATCTCGCCGTGAATCGCGTACTCGGGACCGGGCGTCAATCCGGCCGAGGCCAGGTACGCCAAGGTGAACGCGGCAGCCGCCAAACAGACCGCGACAGCCATTGCGGCGTCGCCGCGCGACAGTGGGCGGACGGGATTCCCCGGAAGTGGCGTTTTACGTGGAACCGAGAACACTTGAGTTTTCTCGATACGGTTCGGACTCTCTCGCGAGCAATGTAACACGCGATTACGTTTGACTGCAACCGGTATGGAATGAATAATGGCTTCGCCATAGCAACGTGACCGTCGAGCTTGTAGGGCCGGCTTGGCGCTTCCTACATAGGCCCATTTTCCTGGAAACGCACTCAATGAGTCGTCGGCCGCATCGCGAAGCCCGTCCGATTCGCTCCTTCTGGAATCACGCGGCTTTTTACCTTTGCCTCGTCACGCAGTGTTGGAACGGCAACACGTTCGCGCAAACGTCGTTGGACTCGCGTGCCGTTCTGCAGCAAACTCCCGAGTCCGCGACTGTTTCTGTAGCGCTCGCTTCTCCGCGAAAGCTGGACAACGCGCTTGCCGCTATATCGAGCGCGTTCCCAAGTCTGGGCGCAATGTCCCAGGGCGCGTTCGGTAGGCTGGGCGACTGGCTGCGGGTTCCTGGCATCGCCAACGCAACGCAAGCCGCGGAAGCAATCGGGGTTTCCGCGGATTCAGCGTTCGGGATCTATATGGATTTTTCGCCGGTAGCGTTACTGGCGAGTGCAGTGCTCGGCGATGCCACGGGAAAGGATACCCAGCCCAACCTTCCCCCGTTGGCTCAGCGGTGGGCGCGTTTAGGAGTACCTCCTCTCGTGCTCATGATGCGCAGCACCGACCCCGGGCGTTCTGAAGCGGCGTTGCGCGCGCTCATGACGCGCGCGGTTGACGCTCCCGACGGGACCACGTTCGAGGAGCAGCCCTTCGAGAACGTGGTGTTCCACGTGTTTGACGATCAAGTCGGGTATTGCATTGACGGCGATTGTTTCTACATCGCCAATTACATTCCATTGCTTAGGGGCGCTCTGAAAGCGCGTGCCCAGTTAGTCCCGACGCGTTACGCGACGGACGCGCTTCCGGAGGCTCAGGGCGATACGCTTGTCGCCCAAGTCCGCATCGATCGGCTTGCGGCCCTCTTCCCGAGAACCTCCGCGCTCACCAGCCGTTTGTTCGAGGAAATGCCGCAAGTCCAGCAGTGTTCTGACCGCTATCTTCGCGATACCGCCGCAGCGATGGCCGGCGACGACCCGATGCTATGTGTCGTGTCGTGCTCGGATCGCGAGCTTTCTGTTCGCGCGAGTCTCGACGGAACGAAGCATTCCGATTTCGTGGCCCAATTGGGTGAGGCCAAACCGCTTCACCTGGCCGCGCGCTTCCCCGAGGAAACGGGCTTCCTCGCGGCTTTCCGTATTAGCGACTCGGACCAGACGACGGCCCGGCAGTGGTTCGACGCGCTTCCCTCCTACGCGCAACAGCAATCGCCGCTCCTGTTATTTCGGGGGGCAAGGGAGTTCATCGACGACGAGATTGCTTTGGGGGCTTCATGCGGAGCGCCCGGATGGCGCTTCTTCGCGCTTGCGTCGGTCAATAACGGAAAGCGAATGGAGGAATGGTTTTCGGGCGTAGCAGGTTCTTTGGGGATCGAACTGCCATCCGGTTCGTGCCATTTCTTTCGCAAAGGACTCGGCCAAGGCATAGCGCTGTGCGTCGCTTTCACAGAGGAAGCGTGTGCGGTCGTATACGGCGACACAGAAGACGGCTCGCAGACGGCGCGGCTTATCGCTCCAACCGTGGTGTCGCCTCCTCCTCTGCTGAATGGGATCGACCAAGCGACGCCCATGTACAGCGTCATCGCACTCGACGGAACCTTGGCCGAGGCCGCGGCGCCGTCCCTCGTCCAGATAGGTGTCTTCGGCGATGTAACGCGCCCGGCCGCTCTGCTGGCTCACGGAGTGAACCGAATCCTCTATACGAAGAGCCTTCGCGCGTCTCGCCTCGAAACAGTAGTGCTGGTTCAAATGAAATAGGGCTGTTGCCTTGCGGCAACAGCCCTGAAAAGCTAGTCAGTCCCAGCTTTATTGCTTAGACCTCTTCCGGCACCACGAACGGTTTGCGATACACTCGCGTCAGATACCCGTTCGCTTCCTCGTCATTCTTGACCTGCATAGTATCCGTATCGATTTCCAGGACTCGATTGACACGCGCGCCGGTCAGCGCGTAGTGCGACAGGGCCGAGGAGTAATGGCCTTCGATCGGCGGCGCATTCGTGCCTTCGGGCTTGCGGGCGCGGACGCAATCGATGAAGTTCTGGAAGTGATTCGCATCGCTTCCCTCTTCGTTTTCTTTCACGAGCTTGTTGTCCTTGCCCTCGAAGATCTTGTAGCCCTCGTAGTTCGGAAAAGACATGAACCCTTTGGACCCGTAGAAGAGCACGCCGAACGAGCGGCCGCCCACTTCGTCGTTCGAGCACCAGGGACGGACCTCGAGCGTCATCATCTTGTCTTTGCCGTCTGTGCCTTTGAACATGAACGAGGTCGAGGAAACGTTGAAGATCTCTTTGTAGTCGTCCCACAGGAACATGCCGCCCATCGAGATGACGCGATACGGCACGTCGACGCCGAGACCCCAGCGGGCCGCGTCGAGCTGATGGACGCCCTGGTTGCCGATATCGCCGTTGCCATAGGCCCAGATCCAGTGCCAGTTGTAATGCACGTAAGCGCCTTCGCCTTTGTCGTTCAACATGAACGGCTGCTCTTGCGCGGGGCCTTGCCATACGTCCCAGTTTAGGGCTTCCGGCGGATTCCCCGGATGCGCCTTGCCGAGATCGGGACGCCACTTGTAGCACACGGCGCGGGCCATGTAGACATCCCCGATCGCGCCGTCCTTCAGGGCCTTGATGCCTTCCTGGAAGCCCGGATTGCTGCGGAGTTGCGTGCCATGCTGAACGACGCGGTTGTACTTCTTCGCGGCCTCGACCACCTTCTTGCCTTCGAAGATGTTGTGCGTCATCGGCTTTTCGCAGTAGACGTCCTTGCCCGCCTGGCACGCCCAAATCGTCCCGAGTGAGTGCCAATGATTTGGCGTGGCCATCGAAAGCGCATCGACGTTCTTATCATCGAGGACCTTGCGAATGTCCTGCTCGACCTTCGGCTCCGGCTTGTTGCGCTTGGTGAAGAACTCTTCAATTCGCGGTTTGAATAGGCTCGAGTCCGGGTCGCATAGGGTGACGATTTCCACATCCTTCATCGTGCCGTATGCGCTCAAGTGCGATTTGCCCCGCCCGTTGATACCCAACACCGCTACGCGGACGCGATCGTTCGCCCCCGCCCAGCTCGTCTTCGACGTGCCCACGAGTACGGCCGCCGTCGTCGCCGTCTTCACAAAGTCCCTGCGCGTTATGTTGCTCATGTTGAACATCCTTCCTTCATTGGTCCAAAGCGCCATCCGTTCGCTGCCGAGTGTAGATCAAATGGACGCCGCCGTCCAAACGCCATCGGTCAACTCAGATTTCAAACACCGTGTCGCTTCGTCCTGAAGTCCCCGATACCTGTTCCAAGACCCGTCCTCTTGTTTTATGCGCACTGTCAATTCCGGTTTTCTACTCTAGTTTAGTGGCTCGTATTTGGTGGCGCTTATCTTTGGACAGGATAACAGGATTCGCGGGATGGCCTGATCCATAAAGAAAAGGACTTGAGCCTAACTGGCCTTCTTCAGGAAGAGAAGAGAACAAATCTGTGTCTGGCTCTTAACCCAATTATCCATTCAATACTATTATTCTGCCTAAATGATACGCTCCAAACAACATTCGTCAATACACTAGATCCACGTTCCGAACAGTGCTATGGCTTTGTACCACCTGGAGTTCTCTTCGCCCTCGACAAGCCAGGCGTTCATGGGGATCATGAACTTCTCTTGGTCCCTCACGCGATAGAGTTGCTTCAACGTAGCGCCCGGCGGCAATTGGAAGCCCTTGAAGAGGTGGCCGACTTCGTGGCGGCCCGTGAACTGAAATGCTGGAAAGAAATAGCGCACCGTACGCCCGCCTGCTCCCGGGCCTGGGTCGAAGTCGTCTCTCAGACTACAAACGCAGTCGAACATGCAATCGCGGTACAAGACCCTCATGGTAAGAGGCCCGTTGGACTTCGGCGCGTCGAATTCGGCAACGTAGTAGTCGTGAAGCAGGCCGAAAATCTTGTCGGCCTGGGGTCCGTAGAGACACCCAATCAGCCACGAAGGCTCCTGCAAGGGGGGCGGGGCGAAGTAGGCTGTGCCGTCGGAATCCACCTTTTCATCGAAAGGGATTGGATCGAGGTCGCAGTACCTGTACAGGCGCGACAGTTCCTCCACTCGCGTTTGCTGCCAAAGACGCGCCGCGCCCAAGGGTACGGAAAGCGCGATGACGGCGATAAGCAGGAACGCGAATACATGTTTGAAGGGAAGCGACGGGTGCTGGGACCATCCCAGATCGAGCAGCATCTGCCGTCTTCTCTCTCTCGAGGGCAGGACGCATGCAACGTGAGCGGCGCGTGCCAGGCAGAACGCGGGAAACCAGAAGGCTACGAACTCGAGATGGTACGCGTGGCGTTCTTGGAAGTACAGGCCGGTGTAGCCGCAGAAGTACATGACCAGGCCCAACGCAACCAAGGCCGTCCAACTGGAACGCAGACTTAGGATCACAAGGGCGGTGAGGGCGTAGAACTCTCCGTAGCGTTCAAGATGCCGTTCGACCATTTGATGAATCGAGTACCAAGTGGGCTTGGGGTCGACACGGTTGTCGGGATTCCCGCGGGTGCCGACAAAGGGATTCACCCAGGTCGGGGTTGCCGCATAGCCTCGCATGCCGTGCACGATATGAACCGTGGCCGCGTAACACCGCGCGATCGCGTCGGCCGGAAAGGTGGCTGTGAGATAGAAGAACAGCCTTCGGTCAGCGTACTCGCTTTCGTCAAAGACCGAATGAGGATTGGTCCCCGGGTCGGGCAAGGCCATAGCGACCAGAAGCCGGGACAGAGACACCACGTCGCCGCATGCCACAGCGGTTGCGGTCTTCCAAAAGAAGAATCTGCTGAATGATTGGGAGGCTTCTTGAAGGCCTTCCCATACCTCCATCCCGCTCTTGTGACCTCCAAGTCCCGACCTGGTGGCGTACACGCGCGCGCATGCGTCGACGTAGGCGTCGTCGGTCTGCGCCATCGAGGCATACCAGGCCCGCCGCACCCCCATGTTCGATTCGCAATAGAGAGCATGGCCCTGGAGCACGTACAGGCCGTTAGTGCCGCCCGTCTTCTGGATCATTTGAAAGACGGGAAAGGCGGGAATCAGGAAGGACGCGAGAAATATCGCTGCCGCTACAATCCGTACCGGGAAGCGAAAGCGCTCACCGTTCCGATGCGCCAGGCACGCCACCGCAAAGAGCGCAGGCGGGACGCAGATGATGCAATCTTGGCGAATCCCGTACCCGATGCCGGCCGCGAGTCCCAATCCCAAGGCAAGGAGCAGAAGCGTGCCGGTACGCACCGGCCGCGACAACAGATACCCGGCCCCAAGAAACGTGGCGAGTATCGGCGGGCCTTTCCAGAAGTCCCGCAGGCACGGCAGCATGACCAGCATCAGCGGTGAAGTCATCGCGAGGACCGCCCCGGCCAGGCTCAACACACGGCCCATGCCCAGGCGGAACAGGCCGTACAGGAGCATGAGGGTCGCTCCCGCACCAAGCGCGGGAAGAACGGAGAGCCACTGCCAATCGATGCCAAACAGCCGCCAGACCATCCCGATGGCATACAACAAATAGATCCGGTCGATATCGTTCTTGGTTCGAGCCGGAACCACGCGCATGGATTGGGGAAGGTCATCGGGATTGAGACGGTCCGCCCGTTTGGTCAAGAACGCATCGAGGGCCGCCGGACGATCGACCGCATTGGAGAACCCGTATCCCGCGGCCCACAAGGCGGCTGGCTGGCAATCGCCGGGATTCATGTCGATGAGCTGGTTTCCCGGGCCATGATAGTACCACCACGCCGCCCCCGCGGCCGCAAGGCCAATCGCGAGGACAATCCAGCGGTCGCGCATCCACGCTACGCGCAGTTTGCCGGCGCAAGGATTCATAGCTGCCCCACCGCATCATTAAATGAAGATGTCATTGCGCGGACGATAGCTCACTTCATTCTAGAATAACAACACCCCTGGCACGAAGGAAGCAGTCCTGCCTTTCGGATTCGCTTGCGGAACTCGACGTACTTGGGTCCGTTCCAGACCTTCTTCGTGCCGCCGTCCTTGATATTCCCCACGCGATACGATAGGCACGGGAAGCAATCTCCGCTGGCGGTGACCGAGAGTTCCGTCCACGGGAAGAGGCACTTGTGATAAATATCGCGCGGCCTCTTGGGGCCTTCACCATCGTAAAAAGACTCGATCTTGCTCAACTCGGCCTCGCCCCGCGTCGAAGCGAACTCGGGATAGAATCGGAACTGGGTGGCGGTGTGCTTCGAGAAGTCCAGGAGTTCACGGTACGCGCGCTGGAAACGATGTAAGTCGAAGTAGCGATGCGGATCGTATTCCTTCTCGTAATACTTCGCCGAGAACGTGTCTTCCAGCACGGGATTGAATTGGAGTGTGCAGCCTTTCAGGAATGAAAGCGTGAACATATTGGCCTTGAGGGAATCGGCCAGCTTGTAGACGTCAATCAACTCGTCCATGTTGTCGTTCAGGATTACGGTCTTGATGTCGACGAGCGGATGCCGCCGCCCACCTTTCCTCCGTTGAATCGCCTCGATATTTCTTACCGCCCGGTCGAACGCGCCATCCATTCCGCGCACGTCGTCGTGATGGCCCCCGATTCCGTCGATCGAGAACCCCACCAGGAAGAGCTTGTTCTCGACGATCAGGTCGATGAGTTCGTCATCGTCGAAGGTCCCGTTGGTGAGGAAGGTCGTCCTCGCGCGTTCCATGCTCCGTTTGAGGATAGCCTTGAAGTCCGGCCGCAGCGTCACCTCGCCCCCGGAATACGAGATCAACGAGAACCGAGGGATGCGGTCGATAAACTCCAGCCATTCCGCCGTAGTGAGTTCCTCGCAGTCCAGACGATTCCCGATAAAACAGAAGGGACAACTCAGATTGCACCGAATGGTCGGGTGGAGATTGTAGCGAAGCGGAGGCAGAGCCCGTCCCCGGCCGAAATAATACGGCAACAGCGTGTACAACCACTGGAGCTTGTTGTACAGCTTATAGTAGTTGAAGTGCTTCATATTCGGGCAAAGAGACCAAGAGTTCCTTGCAGCAGCGCGGCATCATACCACTCCACAAGGACCGAAGGCGAGGCGCATACACGGATGCAGAACTACATGGAAGGGCTTGAAGCTGCGCGCGCGTGACTCCGGGGCCACGGTTTGATCTTGGCCAGGGTTTCCGATAGCGCATCCTTGACCATGGCCGTGTCATAGTCGGTCTGAAGGCCGGTCCAGAAGCCCTCGCTCATTCCAAAGAAGCGCGACAGGCGAAGTCCTGTATCGGCGGTAACGGAACGTTTGCCCGCAACGATTTCGCCGATCCGGCGTTGCGACACACCTATCTCCTTTGCCAATCGGTATTGCGATATCCGCATCGGCTTAAGAAACTCCTCGATTAGTATTTCGCCCGGATGCGGATAAGGAACTTCTCGCATGGAATGCCTCCGTTCTCCATGAGCTGACTCGCTACTGCGGCGCACATTGTAGCACGAAGTTGGGGGCTAGGGGCTAGGGGTTAGGGACTAGGGAATGGTGAATTCCAGGCCAAGCTGCAACTTCAAATCGGGGCGGGTGCCTCATATGGGTCATCCGTGAACTCGGCAGGGAGCCATGGGATGTGGCGCGTAGGTGGTTGCAAATCAAGGGGCTAGGATGGTAGGCTGCTGGTTCGTTTTTGCCTGACATGGCGGCATGAGAGTTGCTTGCCTACGTGGGGATATTGTTTGGAAAGGTTGAAATACCATGATGAAGCGGAAACGTCATGGAGGCGATTTGGGTGATTGTGGGGTGACACAAGGCCAGGAGTGGATAAGATGATCAAGGCGAATAAACTGACGATGCATTACGGCCCCGTCGTGGCCCTGAAAGATGTATCGTTCGAGGTCAAACGCGGCGAGATCGTCGGGTTGCTGGGGCCGAACGGCGCCGGCAAGTCCACGACGATGAAGATCCTGACAACGTATCTGCACCCGACCCAGGGCACGGCGCAGGTCGGGGGCATCGATATCCTGAAGGACCCGCTGGGCGTGCGGAAGGTGATGGGGTATCTGCCCGAAATCCTTCCGCTGTACATGGACATGGAAGTGCGGACGTATCTCGATTTCGTCGGGCGCGCGCGCGGCCTGTCGGGCGGGAAACTGAAAGAACGCATCGATGTCGTGCTGGACGAGTGCGGGCTGCGGCCGATGTACCGCAAGATCGTCCGCGAGCTTTCGAAAGGGTACAAGCAGCGCACGGGTCTCGCCCAGGCTCTGATCCACGACCCGGACATTATCGTCCTCGACGAGCCGACCTCGGGCCTGGACCCGCATCAGATCGTCGAGATCCGCCGGTTGATCCGCAAACTGGCCGAGGCGAAGACGGTCATCCTCTCGACGCACATCCTGCAAGAAGTCGAGGCGATGGCGGACCGCATCGTGATCATCAACCGCGGCCGCACGGTAGGCGACGGGACGATCGAAGAGTTGCGCCAACGCGCGATGGAATTCGACCGGACAGCGGTGTCCGTGTTGGGCGAACGGCAAGAGGTCGAGCGGCTCATCTCCGGCATCGACGGCGTGCGCAAAGTACATTTCACGGGCGTCGAAGACGGCGCGGTGTCGTTCATGGTGTTCAGCAAGATCGGCACGGAGCTATGGCGCGACCTGAACCGGCTGGCGCAAGCCCGAAGCTGGCAGTTGCGCGAGTTGAGCGTGCGCCCGCTGACGCTTGAGGAAACCTTCCTGACATTGACCGAACCGGGCAGGGCCCGGCCGGATGCAGGCGCGAAAGAAGGAGAGTCCGCAGCATGAAGAACACTCTGACCATTCTCCGCCGCGATTTGGGCGCCTATTTTACGTCGCCCATCGGCTACATCTTCATGATCGTTTACGTGCTGATCAGCGTGGGCCTGTACATCACGTCGTTCTTCACGTATCCGATGGCCGACATGCGGCCGTATTTCACGAATCTGCCGATCCTGCTGTGCGTGTTCATCCCCGCGGTGACCATGCGAGTATGGGCCGAAGAACGCAAGGAGAACACCTGGGAATTGCTGCTGACGTTTCCGATGAAATCGTCGCAGCTTGTGCTCGGGAAGTTTCTTGCGAGTTTCATCTTCTTCGCGCTGACGGTCGCTTCGACGATTACGGTGCCGATCATGCTGATTGCGCTCGGCAAGCCGGATTTGGGCGCGATGATCAGCGGGTACTTGGGCACGCTGCTGCTCGGCGCGTTTTTCCTGTCGATCGGCGTCTTCTTCTCCGGGTTCTTCAAGGACCAAATCGTGGCCTTCGTGGTCACGTTGCTGGCCTGCTTTGCGATTTTCCTGGTAGGCACCGAGTTCATCGCGGCCTACCTTGACGGCATGAAGCCGGGACTGGGATCGCTGCTCTCGCAGTTGGTCGGCGTCGCGGACCACTACAACGCCTTCGGCCGCGGCGTGGTCGAGGTGGCGGACTTGCTGTATTTCGTCGCCTGGACCCTGCTGTTCCTGTTGCTCAACATCCTGTACATCGAAGGACGGAGCCGCCCGAAGGCCCAGGCCACGTTCGCGACCGCGTTGGCCATCTGCCTCGTCATCGGCCTGCTGTTCAACTGGCTGTTGACGGGCAGCACCATCGCACGTTTCGACGTGACCGAAGACAAGGTCTACACGGTGTCGCCGGCCTCGCAGGAAATCCTTAGCAAGCTGGACACTCCGGTGCAAGCCAAACTCTACATCACGCCGCGCGACAAGATGCCCACCGGCATGACGCAGCTTGAGCAAAACATCACGGACAAACTCGAAGAACTGCGCCTGGCCGCGAAAGGCAAGCTCCAGTACTCGACGGTCTACCTCGATGTCGCGAATGTCCTCGACGAAGGAAAGGGCGAAGAAGAGAAGAAAGAGGACGAGAACGACGAGACGAAGGCGATCGAGAAGCGCATGCTGGATAAGGGCGTCGAGCCGTTCTCCGTGCGCGCGATGAGTTCGGACGAAGTCGTCAACAAGTTGATCTACTCGAGCATCGGCATCGGGTATAAAGACAAGAAGGAAGAGATTATCCCGCAGATCATGCCGCAATCGCTGGACGAACTCGAGTACCAGGTGGTCAGCACGGTCTACAAGCTCACCCGCGAAAAGGCCCCCATTGTGGCGCTGGTGGCCCCGAAGGAAGCGGTCAATATCGACCCGCAATACCGCCGGATGCTCGAGCAGATGGGGCAGCCAATCCCGACCTCGGAAGACCCTTACGAGTATCTTGAAAAGATCCTCGAGCACGAGAAGTACGAAGTGCGGCGCGTCGACATCACGCAGGACAGCCCGCTGCCGGACGAATACGACACGCTGGTCGTGGTCAATCCGCGGGAGTTGAACGACCGCCAGCGCTACGAGATCAACCACGCGATCGCGTCGGGCAAGTCGACCGTGATTGCGGTGCAGAATTACGAATGGGACTACCGCCCATCGCGCTCCGGCATGTCGGTAAACAAGCGCGAGGAGAAGCCGCAGATCAACGACCTGCTGAAGAGCTACGGCCTCGAGGTAAGTGACGAAGTGCTCATGGACGTAAACCACGTCCCGCTGACGGTCCAGGGCGGAAACTCGCTCCAGGCGCTGCTGGGTGGCGGCACAACGGTGAACCTGCCCATCCACATCCTCGTAAACAGCAACTCGATGGCGCAGGACAATTCGATCACAAGCCGCTTGGCGTCGGTCTTCTACTTGTGGGGTTCGCCTATCAAGATCGATCAGGACGAGATGAAGAAGTACGGGCTTGATGCGAAAGTCCTGATGACCACAACCGACCGCGCATGGACCGCTTCGGGCGCGGGCCAGTTCCCGAACTCGGCGTTCGACAAGCCCGCCTCCGGCCAGAAGTACCCGTTGATGGCCCTCGTTACGGGCCAGTTCCCCGATGCGTACAAGGACAAGCCGCGGCCTGCATGGCCCGCGGAACAGCCCACGCCCGGCCAGCCGCCCAAGCCGCCAAAGCCTGAAGACGGCGAGGCCAAGCCGGTAACGCCCGCGCCCGGCAAGATGATCCTGTTGGGAGACTCGGAGATCTTCCGCAAGAACTTCTTGCAGGCGGGCAACCTGGATCTGTTCCTGAACTGCGTCGACGGCGTAACGCTGGGCGACGATCTCGTGAAGATCCGCAGCCGCAAACCGGTGGATCGCATGATCGATATGCCGGACACGGCAACGCGCATCAAGTGGAAAATCATCAACTACACGCTGGCGACCGTGATTATCGCGGGTATCGGCATCGCGACGAGCGTCATGCGGCGCCGTGCGCGTAACGCGTACACCATGTCGTTCGGCACGAGTGAAGATTAGTTTCTTGGTCCGTGCCGGATGGATGGCACGCAGGATCGACTAACGTCACGCCGGAGAGCGTGAGTTGGGTGGAGGAATCGAATGAAACCGAAGAGTTTGATACCGCTGGTAATCATCCTGGCAATCCTGCTGGGTCTGGCCGTATACAAGAAGAAGAGCGAACATACGACCACCATCGAACAACAGGCCGGGTTGGTCAATCTCGTTCCCGAGGGCCTGACGAAGGGCGACATTGCCAAGGTCGAGATGTATGCGGGCAAGAAGCCGGACGCGAAATTGGTCCTGGCCTTCGACTCGGGTTCAGACAAATGGCGCGTAACATCGCATTTCAACGCGCCCGCGCGCAAGGAGACCGTCGAGAAGTGCCTCGATGCGGTAGCCAAAATGAAAGGCGAACCGCGGGCCACGGCCTCGAAGGATTCCGATCTCGACGAGTACAGCCTGTCGGACGCCGAGGCGTTTCATGTGCTCGCCTACAAGAAAGACCAGACCGAGCCGCTGGTCCACTTGCTTGTCGGAAAGTCCCCCAGTTATCAGACCGTGTTTGTGCGCCGCGAAGGAAGCAACGACATCTTCGTCGACAGCACAAACCTGAAACAACAGGCGGGCATTTACGACGAACCGCCCCCCAGGCCGGGCCAGAAAGAAGAAGAAAACGCCAAGGATAAGGAGGTCAAGACTCCCGAGGCGACTACGTGGCTCGATAAGGAAGTGGTAAAGATTGACACTCCGAAGGTCACGAAACTCGCGATGACCATGCCTGACAAGTCGCTCGTGTTCGAGCGCCACGAGAAACCGAAACCTCCCGCTGAAGCGGCCCCTGCGGCGGCGCCCGAAGCCGCCGTTCCTGGCGCTCCGGTCGTCACTCCGCCCCCAGTCCCTCCCGCTCCTGCTGCGGCTCCGACGCCCCCGGCTCCTCCGGTGCCTGCAGCGCCTGCACCGGTCCCAGCACCTGCGCCCCCTGCCCCCGCTCCGCCCCCCCCGGTTGCGCCTCCACCCCCCGGAGCGTCTGTGGTAACTCCTGCGCCGGTTCCTGCTGAACCTGCTCCCGCCGCGCCCGCTCCGTCGGGTTCGGCCGAGGAAGAGAAAGAGCAGCCGCCGATCGCGGTCACACCGGGCGGCGCGGCCAAACCCGCCGAGCAGAAGCCCGAGTACGAATGGGTCATGGTGTCCGGCGGCGCAGGCCTCAAGCTTAAGCCGAAGGCGATCGAAAATCTGGTTCAGAAGACTACGACCATCACTGCGGCCGACGTGGTCGACCCGTCGAAGAAGAAAGACTGGGGCCTCGAGCCGCCTGCCTATTCGTGCGTGATCTCGGTCGAAGGCCAGCCCGACATTCGCATCGAGGGCGGACGGCCCGATCCCAGCGGTGACGGCTATCTCCGCATAGCGGACTCCAAAGACGACCTCGTGTACAAGATCAACAAGTACACGTTCGAGCAGATCTTCCCGAAAGGCAGCGATGTGTTCGAATTGCCGAACTTCGCCGTCGACAAGAAGGCGCTCGACGCCATCGAGCTGAGTACGCCCGGCGGCAAGGCTGTGCTCGCGAAGCAAGGCGAAGCGTGGCAAATCACCGCGCCGGTATGCGACATGACGCCGCAGGCCACCACCATGGACGCGATCGCGTCGGCCCTGGCGGCCTTCAAGCCCGCTGACTACGCGGACAGCGACGCTGGGTTGGGCGAACCGACACGAGTTGCCGTGTTCAAAGCCGCCGGCCAGTCGCACACGTTGAAGCTCTTCACGGACGCGAAACACCTCGATGGCATGTATGCCAAGATGGACGATTCGCCCGTCGTATTGGTCATGGCACGCGCGGACGTTAACAAGGTGTTCGTCGCGCCGAAGGACCTGTTCGAGCACAAACTGTTGTCCCTCGAAGAGCCAAACGTGAAAGAGGTCCACGTGAGCTCGCCCGCGGGTTCATACAGTATTGATCGCGCCGAAGCCAACTGGAAGGTGACTGTCAATGGCGCCGCTTCGGAAGCGCTGCCCGACAAGTGCGACGCGCTTGTGGCGGACATCTCGAATCTGCAAGCCAGCGACATCCTGTTCGGCCAAGCGGAACTCCAAGAGCCGGCCGAGAACGAACTACGCGTTAAGATGAATGCCGGTGAAGAGCACATCTACCACTTCACCGCGGAGAAAGACGGCGCGCGCCAGTTGAAGTTGAGCGGCAAAGGCGAGATCTTCACCGTTGCAGGTACGGACGTAGCGAAGCTCTTCCCGGCCGCGGATACCTTGAAGAAGCCTGAAGCGCCGCCCGCGCCACCTGCGGCGCCTGCAACTCCGGCTCCGGCCCCTGCACCTGAAGCAGCGCCCGCGGCCCCGGCTCCCGCGCCCGCGCCCGAAGCAGCGCCTGTGGCCCCGGCTCTCGCGCCAGCGCCCGAAGCAGCGCCTGTGGCCCCGGCTCTCGCGCCAGCGCCCGAAGCAGCGCCTGTGGCCCCGGCTCCCGCGCCAGCGCCCGAAGCAGCGGCCGCGGCCCCGGCCCCCGCGCCTGCGCCTGAAGCAGCGCCTGCGGCTCCAGCCCCTGCGCCCACTCCCGAAGCAGCGCCTGCGCCGCCTCCCCCACCCGCGCCACCTACGGCGCCTGTGGTTGTAGCGCCGGTGACTCCGCCGCCTTCTGAGAAAGTTATAGTTACCCCGGCTCCGCCTCCGCCCGCAGAAGCCCCGCCAGCGCCTCCCGCGCCACCGGCGGAAGCTCCGGCGAAGTAGGAACCGAGGCCTCTCTCAGGAGATTGAGATGCCCATGACAAATGGTGAACGTAGGGGCGGGTTCGGAGAACCCGCCCTCCGTCTTACTCCCGCGCGCTGCGTCTCGACGTACGCGATCGCCCTGGCCCTGGCATCCGCCGCTTTGCAGGCCGTCGCCCAGGAAGGCGTCGATGTGTCGCGGCGCAACGCGATCGTTCAAGCCATTGAGAAGGCGTCGCCCGCGGTCGTCTCGGTGAATGTCGTGCAAATCCAGGCCGAGCGCGTGGGCGCGTTCTCCCGCGATTTCTGGGACCTCTTCTACTCGGCGCGTCCCCGCTACCTTCTGCGCGAGCAGCAGATCGATTGCGTCGGCAGCGGCTTCTTCTTCGACGACGCTGGACATATCGTCACAAACTATCACGTGATCGAGGAGGCCGATAAAGTGGCCTCCGTAACCTTGCCCGACGGCCGAGTGCTCGATGCGGAAATCGTAGGATTCGATAAGCGCACCGACCTCGCCGTGCTCAAAGCCAAAGGCGAGCGCTTTCCCTCGATTGCCTTTGGCGATTCGAACTCACTGCTGACCGGCGAATGGGTGATCGCGATCGGCAATCCGTTCGGGACCTTGATGAAAGACCCCAAGCCCACGGTCAGCGTCGGCGTCGTCTCCGCAAACCACCGGGCCGTCAGTCCGAGCATCGGACAAGGCGAACGGCTATATCAGGACATGATACAGACCGACGCCGCGATCAACCCCGGCAACAGCGGCGGTCCGCTGGTTAACGCGAGCGGCGAAGTGGTCGGTGTCAACACGATGATCTTCAGCCCCAACCAGGGCAGCGTCGGCCTTGGATTCGCGATCCCGGTTAACCGTGTGCGGCGGGTTGTTGAGGAGATTATCAAGTACGGGTACCGGCGCGACCCTTGGGCTGGCTTCAAGGTCGAAGACGTGACGGCGCTCCAGCGCGACCTGCGCGAACAACTCGGTGTAACCACCAAGAGCGGGTGCGTCGTGATCAATATCCTGACCCATTCGCCCGCCTACGATGCTGGCCTCCGGCCGGGCGATGTTATTACAGGAATCAACGGCCAGCCCGTAACTGCCGCCACGGACATCGACTTCGCCCTGTGGAGCATGTTCGTGGACGACGTTGTAACGATCAACATCGACCGCCAAGGCGCTGCAAAAACGCTGCAATTCAAAGTCGTCGAGCTTTCGAAATAGAGTCCCCATTTACGCGCGCGATTCCCCCGTTGGACGCGCGGCCTCACGCCAACAGATTCAGCGAAGGTGTCGGCGCCGGCCCCAGACTAGCCTGTGCGTCGAGATAGCGAATGCTCTGGCCGTTGATCTGAACAGTGGCGGCATTGTCTTCGCTCTGGGCCGGCTCGCCCGCGATACGAGCCTGGGCGGCGCCGGCCGCTTCATTCGCCGCGTTCACCACGGAGCGCGCCTGATCGACAGCCTGCTGCGTGGCGTTCGAGACGGTGAGGGCGTCGAACTTCACAGCGCCCGCCTTCAATGCTTCCCGAGACGCCGCTTCCCTCCTGAAAGAGGCTTGGCGCCGAATATCGTCGCGAAGCTCCTCCGTGGTGGGAATGACCTTTCGCGCGGATTGCAGCCCTCTGTTCAGAGTTCGGATTACGGCAGTCGGGGTTGAAACCGTACCCTCGCCAAATCCTGTCCGGGCGATATCGACACGATCTTGCCGGAAAAGGACGGGCGCATTATCCTCATTGGAACCGGCCCCCAATGGTTTCAGCGTCGCGTCGTTCGCCGCAAGCTTTGAATCGCCCGCGAACGGATACACCCCATTCTCGGGCACTCTTTGTTGAATACCCGTGATCATCGTTATATAACTCTACCTATTTAACTTATACCTTGGAAGTCGAGATTTTGTCAAGTTTCGCCTTTGAGAACTAAGGCAGGTGCTTGTGTCCAGGGCTTGAGAGAAAACCGCCCTACTACCCGCTCAAATTCGCGGAATGTAGGGTGTGCACCGTACCGACGAGAGCAACTTCACAAAAGCGTGCCGTGACTCTTCGGCGAGGTACTCGAACTCGATGCCCCATCGTGCGGCGCATGGAGCGGGTCCTTGCTGTATCCAGCGCACGACTCCCGTGCCTTTGAGTACGGGGATCGGTCCGCCATCGAACCGAAGATCGAAGGCCACGGATTCGCCCGGCATGACGTGGCAATCGGTGAGCGCAATGGCGATTCCCCCACGCCCCAAGGCCACTAATCTGGCCTGCGCAGCCTGTTCAAGATCCGGGAACGAACGTTCGATTACTCGATGCGGCGGTGGCGAAGGCTCGGCGGCCCAGCGTTCCGCTGGCGGCACAAGCGCCCGCTGCACGTTTTCGACGAGGGATTTCAGACTGAAGGGCTTTGCAAAGATGCCCTCCGCCCCCAGATGGTACGCCTCGAACGGCGACAGGTCCGAGTCGTAAGCCGAGATAAAGATGACCACCGGATCGCTGGCGTCCTGCTTGCGAATATCGCCCAGCAAATGGATGCCGTCACAGCCTGACATCCGGATATCGGTGATCACGGCGTCGACTTTTTCGGATTTCATAATACCGAGCGCGCCGTCGCCGTCGCTCGCCTCGAAGACCTTGCTCCCCATCAGCTCGAACTCATAGGCGACCATGTCGCGCAGGTCCGGCTCATCATCTACGACCAACACCGTCGCATCTTGTAATGTGAGCATCGCGTTGCTCCCCTTGCGTTCTTCCCTGGAAATCCTCACGTGAGATCCGCCGACTAGGCACCCCTTTGTACCACATCGCGGAGATCCCGACTAACGATAACCTCAACCCCATCATACGCGTCTCGTCCGGGTTTGGCAAGAGTTATCTGCCAGACCGAAGGCATAGGGTCCTGAGCCTTCGCTTATAGTTTAACCCCTAACGTTTCCCGAAGTTCCTGCTCGGCGGAATAAATATGGCGGAGAGGCCGGGATTCGAACCCGGGGTAGCGCAAGCGCTACAACGGCTTTCGAGGCCGCCGCCTTCAACCACTCGGCCACCTCTCCGAACGTGAATCGGAACTATATCAGACGCCCCCTGCGACGGTCAATCTTGGCGTGGCGTTGCTCACCCCATCAAAGCATGATGGGGTTGATAATCGACCACAAGAAGTACCGGATCACGTAGAAGATCCAACCCAGAAGGTCTCCCACGCGAGGAGGATTGGGCGGCGGATTGTACTTCTCCATTTCATGCTCCTTACCATTCCCATGCTGCCGGAAGCGTCTCTCACGAAGGCTTTTTACCACTAAGCCATGAGCGCTGTCAAACACGAACCGAATTGACCCCCGGCTTCCCACGACCGTATACTTGACGAGCGCCGATAACAGACGCTTCGAGAGCAGCCAAGGAACCTTCAATGAGCGCAACGGAAACGCGGGCGGAACGATTGCTGCGCTGGCGCGCAGGTGAGACAGCCGGGCCGTGGTCGATTAGTCTCTACCCGACCATCCGGTGCAATTTCCATTGCCCGATCTGCTGGCAACGCAATCCCGATTTCAAGCTCGAGTTCCACAACGAACTCCCGGACGAGCGCTACCTGAGCCTCGTCGACGAGGCCGCGGAAGCAGGGGTACGAGAATGGTCGATTATGGGGGGAGGCGAACCCCTGATACGAGGCGATCTCGTCATTGCGTTGTGCGAACGCATCAAATCCAATGGGATGAGCGGGTACGTTCAAACCAACGGATCCCTGTTTACCCCGGCGCAATTACTGCGTCTCGTTGATGCACGTTTCGATGCCGTGCGAGTAAGCGTGGATGGCCCCACGGCCGAGATTAACGACACGATACGCAATGCCGGCTCCTTCGAGCGCGCTACGGCCAACCTCAAGATGTTGGCGGACTTCAGGCGGAAGACGCGGGCGAAATTTCCCATAGTCTCGATATACATGGTGATCACGTCGCTTGCCTACGACAAACTGGACCGGATGGTCGAATACGCCGCGTCCGTCGGGGCCTCTTCGATCGAGGCCAACATGATGGTCTTGTTTTCCGAAGCGGCGCGTCCGTTTCAACTGGACGAACGGCAAAAGGCGGATTTGCCCGCCCACCTCGACCGCGCCATCCATCGAGCGAAGCAGCTAGGTATCCGCACCAACTTCGACCTGTTTTACGCCGAAGAGATCGTTCAAGATCCGAATTCAATGCGGCCGCTGGAGACGCCGACCGCTCAGGAATTCTGCGAATTGCCATGCTTCCAGCCCTGGCTTGACATGGTGATTCTCCACAACGGGAGCGCGGGGCCTTGCTGCATTTATGATTTCGAGTGTACCCGCGACGACAACAACGTGGGCAAGCGGCCGCTCATGGAAGTCTGGATGGGCCCGTATTTTCGGAAGCTCCGTTCCGACGTGCCTGCCGGGCGCTTGCCCGGGTATTGCCGGACGTGCCCCTCGATTCTCTATGCAAAGCAGGCCGTTTTGCGCACCGAGATGCACACGTATCTCGCTCCGGATCCCGTGGGGGGAAGGCCGTCGGCGATGGCCAAGAAGGCGGTGGCCTGCCTGTGGAAGTACGGCGCCCGGGGCGCGGTCCGGCGCGGCCTGGAATGGAGGGAAATCCAGCGGCGCAAGCAGGCTGACGTGGATTCCTCTTAACCCCGCCGCACTTGAATCCACTCGCGCGCCCGGCGCGCCGTCCCACGCATGCCGTGGTCGTGCAGGTTGTCGCGAAGGCGTCTGGAGATCAACCTTCCGCGCTCGCGCCAGTTCATATCATGCCACTGAGTCCATCGCATCGAACGCATCTGGTCCCGAAAATACCGCGCACGGCATTGATCGGCCGTCTTGCAGTGCCTGCAATAGTTGGGAAGATTCTTGCCGGTGATCAGCTTTTCCCGCATCGCACTCAGATAGGGCCCCAGCCAGACTTCCTTCAAGGTCTTGTCGTGGATCGTGTCCGCAGTCTCGTCCCAGAACACGCAACACGGACCGACATGTCCGCTCGGCAGGATGACCATGTGCAGCCAGGCCTCGAAACAGGTGGCGTCGATCAGGTCTTCGCGCGGGCCGCCAGGCGCGAAGCCCAGTTCGTTCTCACGCGTGGCCAGCAGGTCCATGAAGTTATTGTCAAATCCCAGTTCGTTCGCGCGCGCGGCCGCGCGCTCGAGGTGGGGTCGCAGACTCCGCTGTTGTTCCTCCGTGAGTTCCAGTGCGGCGTTCGACTCGCCAAAAGGCACCATTGATTGGAGGTGTATTCCGCCGGTGAGGCCGAGATCCGCCGCCATCTCCACCATGCGGTCGACTTTGTCGCAATTGGCGGTGGACAGCACGCCGTTCCAGACCGACGCCGGGCGATCGGCGCCGTGGGCCTGCTTCAGTTCTTTCATAAGGAGGATGCTTTGCCGGGTGCGCTCAAACGCTCCCGCGCTTCGAACGCGATCGTTACTCTCGGCATCGGGGCCATCCAGGCTGAAGTAGACGGTATCCCACCCAATCTCGATCAAGGTCTCGACGCGCTCGCGGTTAAGGAGAATACCGTTGGTGTTAAGATACCCCCTCATGCCACGGCTCTTAATGCGCCTGCATAGCTCCATGACGAGTGGGGCCCGCATGAGCGGCTCGCCGCCTCCGCTGATGAGCCATTCGCGCACATCGAGCTCCGCGGCCTCTTCGACCAAGCGCAGCAGCCGCTCGTCGCTCACCTCGGCCTCGCTAATCGATTCCACCGCCTGCCGCCAGCACATGGCGCAATGAAGATTACAGCGATTGGTGGGTAGCAGCGAGATGCGATACGGCCCGGGGGTCCGGCCGATATCCCACTCCAAAAGACGATCCACGGCAGGATCATGGGGCAACGACATGCGAGGAACCTCCAAGGGGTTCAAGGATGAAGGGCGGCCCGCCGCGCTTGCGGCCGCGCCTCGGAGCGCGCTCGTATCGAGAGCCATTATACACGCGGGCCTGCGGGAAAGCCAAGCCCGGCACGCCGCGGCTTAACGGCGGGCGCGAATTCGGGCCCATTGCCAAGCCCGGCGCATCGTCTCGGCCACGCCCCGTTCACGGAGGTTCCCGCGAAAACGCTCGTCGAGGAGGCGGAAACGTTCGTTCCAGGGCAATTCACCCCATCGGTCCCATTGCCCCGCCTGCATGGCTGCGCGGAACCGCCGCGTGCGGCAGCGGTCGGCGGTCGTACAGTTCTTGCAGTAGTGCGGCAGACCCGAACCGGTCGTAAGGCGTTCCCGGACGTGTGTCATGTACGGCCCCAGCCAGACTTCGCGCAACGGCCGGTCGGCGACCGAATCCGCCGTCTCGTCCCAGAACTGGCAGCAGGGCCCTAGCTGGCCATTCGCCAGGATCATTACCGTCAGCCAGGCCTCGAAGCAGGTTGCGCCCAGCATTCCGGCCGTTGGCGGCGGGACAGCGCCTCCCGGTTCCGCCGGCTTAGCGCTGAAGAACTCATCCATGTTTGTGGAAAGTCCGGCGTCCCGCGCTTTCTCGGCCGCTTTCTCAAGATGCACGGGGAGGCCGGCTTTCTGTTCCCGTGAAAGCCTCAGACCGTCGTTGGAATTCTCGAACGGCACGAGCGTGCACAAGTTTAGTTGATCGCATCGGGTTTCCAGGGCCAGATCCACCATGCGATCGATTTGGCTGAAGTTGACACTGGTGATTACCGTATTCAATCCCGCCTTCGGAAACTCAACCCCTTGCTCCTTCTTCAGTTCGGCCAGGAGCAGCATGTTGCGCCGGGCCCGCTCGAACGCGCCCTCGCTTCGGATAAAGTCGTTGGTCTCGGCGTCCGGCCCGTCCACGCTGAACAGGATCCGTTCCCATCCGATGCGGATCAATTCCTCGAAATACTCGCGGTTGAAAAGCGTTCCGTTCGTGTTCATCCCGCCATTCATCCCGAGTTGACGGATGCGTTTGAATAACTCGATAACGAGACGCCCACGCAACATGGGTTCCCCGCCGCCCAGAATGAACCACTGTTGAACGCCAAGTTCCGCGGCCTCGTCCACGAGCCGCAACAAACGCTCATCGCTCATTTCGCGCAGATCGACGGTTCCGCCACTAGCCTGAACCGACTGACGCCAGCATGTCCTGCATGTCAAGTTGCATCGGTTAGTGGGAACGAGGAGGAACCGCACAGGCCCTGGCGTCTGGCCTGCATCCCATTGCAGTAGACGCTCAATATGCGGATCGTGTTGTGCAAGCATGAGGGGATTCCAGAAAGATGCTCTCATTCATGTTGAAGACATGATATCACAGCCACTGGGATCGCGCAATGCATCATGCGCACCATGAGGAACCGGGAAGACTCAGGAAGGCGCATTTCCCTCGAACCAGATGCAGGCGTTCGTGTATGATGTGCAGGTTCTTGATGTTCTTGTGGATGCGCCAGGTTTGAAAGGAAGATGCGCAATGGACACACCGGTTGGACGGTTGCTTCGTTGGGAACGAGGCGAGACGCCTGGCCCCTGGTATGTCAACGTCTTCCCAACGAACCGCTGCAACTTGCGATGCGCTATTTGCTGGCAGCGGCGGATGAAGGAATACGGCGAGGAAGTCCCCGACGAACGCTTCATGCGCTTCGTAGACGAGTGCGCGGATATCGGCGTGCAGGACTGGTGTTTTGCGGGGGGCGGCGAACCCATCATGCGCGGTGAGCTTGTCATGCAGATGTGCGAGCGGATTCGGGCGCGCAACATGAACGGCATCTTTCTGTCCAATGGCGTGGCTTTCAAAGAGTCGTATTTCATGCGGCTGGCGAAGATTGGCTGGTCGGCGCTTTCGTTCAGCCTCGACGGCCCAACCCAGGAAATCAACGATGCCATCCGCAGCGCCGGCTCCTTCGAACGTGCGACTGCGTGTATACGCGCCATGAAGAAGGCAAAGCAACAGCATGGGTTCGCGGGGCCTTCATTCTCTCTCCATGCCACGCTCACGTCGCTGAACTTCGATAAGCTTGACCAGATGGCCGAACTGGCGCACGAACTCGGTTGCGACAGTGTTGGCGCGGCCAACCTGACCGACGCGGGTCCGCACTGCAAGCCCTTCCGTTTGAGCGCCGAGCAACTGGCCGCAGTGCCGGAACATGTCCGAAAAGCCTCCGAACGCGCGCGCGAGTTAGGCCTTTCGGATTATTTCAGCGACGTTCTCTCGGAACGCGACTATCATCGTCCCACGATTCCGGACGACGCCACAGGGCTGCTGCGCGCGATGTGCTTCGAGCCCTGGATCGGCATTGCCATCCACGCCGATGGGCGCGTAGGCCCGTGCTGCACGTACTGGGAGGAAGACGAGGGCAGCCTGCTTTCCAGCAATCTGCACGATATCTGGATGGGACCGCATCTCCAGGACGTGCGAGAGCGCATCCTGGCCGGCCGCCTTCCGGGATTCTGCGCGAACTGCTCGCCCGCGCCGCCCTCGCTCGGCGTCAGGGACGAACTGTTGCGAAGGCAATTGGCGGAGGCGAAGGCCTCGCCGCCTGTCGAGCTGCTCGGATTCCCGCGCCGCGAGATCGCCTTGGCTCGAAAGGCGTTTTCAAGCGCCCGCAAGCATGGCCTGCGCCAGGCCCTGCGCCGGGGCAAGGAATGGCTCGATATCCGAAAAGGGTGATTCAAGACAAACGCGACAACAGGTGGAACGGCGGTTGATGAAAGGCCAGCGGTGACTTGACGGCCTAATTCCGGAGAACAACGATGGACGCGCAGCGTGACAGAGCCAGGCGTTGGCTCGGACAACGCTTCGCAAGACGTGCCCGCACGTACGGCTGGCCGGGCTTCTGCAGCCGCATCATCCGGCCGCTCAATAACAGCTATGTTGCACTCCGCAATCGAACGACTCTACTGCCCAGGGTTGCATGCAAGTTCTGCGGCTGGCGAGGTTACGATTTTCTTGCCGTCGACCGGGGGCAATCCGTGGTGTTTCACGCGAAATGTCCGCATTGCGGCCACATAGAGCTTCACCAGCTTCCTTGGCAGGGGTGGAAACCGCTTCTCCTCTTCTTTATCTGTAACTCAAGGAACCGGTGCGTTCGGCTGGCGAATCGTCTGGCTCCGTGGTCCCGTGTTGCGTGTTCCTGCTGCGGCTGGAAAGGCTTTGATTTCCTATCGATCTTCTGCCAGACTTTCCTACTGCACCATGTCGAGTGTCCTCATTGCCAGGGACAAGAGCGTCATCGGATGCTTACGCTGTATCTTGACCGCCACCACCCTTCAATCCGGACCGCACCGGCCACCGTGCTGCACATTTCGCCGGATCCGCAGACACGTAAGGTGCTTCTATCCAACCCCAGACACTTCGTTGTTTCGAGCGACTACGCGGTTTCGTCGGTGTCGTGGGTTTCTGGGCCCGCGCTGCAGACCGACTTGCAGCATCTCGCCCTGGGCGACGCTTCAATCGATTTGGCGGTCTGTATGCATGTCCTTGAGCATGTTCCCGACGACCGCAAGGGCCTTGAAGAAATCGCGCGCGTGCTTAAGCCCGAGGGTGTGGCCTACGTCATGGTCCCGTTCATGCTCGGATGGAAGAAGACAATCGAGTTCGACAAGCCGGACCCCCTGATGTACGGTCACGTGCGCGGGTACTCTCTGGACGATTTCGAGCAGCGGCTGGCGCCGTTCGACTTCGAAAAGATCACCGCGCTCAGTTTTCTTAGCGAAAAGGAGGCGAAACGCTTCGGCATTCCGCTGGACAGCCAAGTGATTTTCCGATGCCGGAACAAGTGGACGGCCCCCGGTAACCCGTTCGGCAAGGTGGCCGCCGACAAGTCGGGAGGGCATCTATCGTGATCCATGGCGGCTGAGACCCGAAGTCTGCCGATTCACACAACGATTGGACACGGCCGAGGAGTTCGCGCGCGGATAACGCTCCCATGGCGACCACGCGGTATCGTGCGGGCAGGTAAGGTCATGTCGAGCATTCGGAGGATTACGCTTTGGTGACGGTTCCGCTCTGGCGTCGGATGCTGGCGCCCGCGGCGGCCGTTTCCCTAGCTACCGCGATCTGGCGCCCCATTCCCCTCTATCTCTCTCTCCCATTCCTGGTTCTCGCCGTCAGCGTACTGCTCCTCGTTGGGCGGAATACGCTGCATGCGCTCGTGTCGAAACGCTTCGCGGTGAATACCGCTCTTTTCCTCGCGGCCGTAGCAATCTCAGGTATGTTGGCGGAACTCGGGGCGCGATATCTCCTGCCCAGGGACGCCGTTTCCGGATGGCTTTACCAATACGATCCGGAGTGCACCTTTCTCCTCCGACCCAATGGGTACTACGACGCTCTCATCCAGGTCAGCGCGACCGACCAGCAGGTAGTGGAGCAACGCGTGTCTTCGCAGGGCGTTCGAGACCGCGTGTACGGACCCAAGGCGCCCGACGAGTATCGGATTCTGATGCTGGGGGATTCGTTTACCTTCGGACATACCGTTCCCGAAGAAGAGACCATTCCCAAGCAGTTGGAGCGCCTGCTGGCCTCTGAAGGCCTTCCCAAGCGCGTCTCGGTCATCAACGCGGGACTGCTTGCCGCCGGCCCCCTTCAAGAGCTGGGCATGCTCCGCAAGTACGGCTTGGCCTTGGACCCCGACCTGGTAGTGCTTCAGCTCTACCCGGAAAACGATATTGATGACTGTCTGGCGACCGTTGGCAAGGTACAGCGTGCGTACAATGTCGGCGCACGCCGCCTACGCCGGATCTTTCAACAGCAAGCCTTCTTCCCCTTCCGCGCGGAACGATGGGTAAACCTTCATTCGAGATTGTACCGGCAGATCAAGCGAGTCATGGGATCGGATTCCCTCATCGTCGGCATGTTCCAACGCCTACGTTTCTACCCCGAGTTCAGAGCGCCCAGCCTTCCTCGAACGGAGAAACGGCGGTTCGACTTCGAGGTGAACCTGAAGACATGGTACCCGGAACTCGATGAAGGGATGAGTCTTTACAAGCGGTATATCCTCGATATCCGTGCAGAGTGCCAGCGTCATAATCTGGATCTGATCGTCTATTCGATTCCCTCCTTCAGGGAACTCAAGAACTGCGATGAGCCCGACTCAAAGAAGTTGTACGATGAGCCGGGGCTGTACGAACGGTACAAGGCCATGAGGCGTGTCGACGCATTCCTGAACGAGGAGCACATACCAGCCGTGTCTGTGCTTGAGGCCCTGGAAGCGCCCGAACGCACGAGTGACGTCTACTATATTTACGACGGCCATCTGAACCCTCACGGCAACGCGGTGGTAGCGGGCATCCTTAACGACTACCTCGCAAAGACCTACTTTCCAACGGATAGGCGTCTTGCGAACAGCCGCTCTGCGTCATGAAGCGCGCGAGTCTGCTTTCTGGCGCTGGTGAAACCCGCCCTACGATCTGCACATAGAAGTATCGCGCCCAAGACACGGTGAGTGAGTCACCGCACTAGCCCCTGTCGAAACTGGACAAGGATTCTGTCACCGTGTAATGTAATTGCTCGAAAGGGTCTCAGAGCATGTACAGGGGTTTCGGTGAACTGACGGCTGCGTCGATACGCCTTGCGGGGGTTGGGTTGGTCGCCTTCGCGTGGTGGCGCTTTGCGATTGGACGCCCGCTGGCTTTCTTCTATCTCCTGCTCCTGCTCCTCGCTTCGCCGCGCCTTGCGTTCTGCTTGCTGCCGTGCCTTGCGTTGGGTATCTTCATGGCGCCGCATTCTCTGCTGTTGCTGGCACAGTTGCTTTCAATCACAGCGCTTGTTGCGGGCTTTCGATTCGCTGGCGCTGCTGTGGCCTCAGAGGGGCCCTACGCGCGATTTCTTGTGCAATACACCCCTTTGGTTCGCTGGACCTTGTGGACGGCCTTGGCCGGATCGCTTGGCCTCCTCGCGATCCGTGGCGTGCCGGTGTGGGAAGCGGCATTATGCTGTTGCTTCCTTGCCTTATTGCTTTGCACCTGGCCGGCGTCGCCACCCGAAGCGGCGCGAACACGGAGAGTCCGCGCCGCCTTGGTTATGGGATCGATTCTCTTTTCTTTCCTCCTCTGTGAAGCTGCAGTTAGGCTGTTGGTGAGCGATCTTGACCCCGGCCCCCCTGATATTCATATGTTTCATCCGGAAGCCGGGATGACCTTGAGGCCGGGGTCCGTGGGTGCAGTCAGACGAAGGCTGCCTGGAGGCAAGGAGCGTTGGATCTCGGCAACGGTCTCGCCGGAGGGGCTTCGCGATAGAGAGTTCGGTCCGCGCAAACCGAACGAGTTTCGCGTCTTTCTGCTCGGAGATTCTTTTGCCATGGGATGGGGACTCGAGTTGGAGGAGTCCCTTCCGAAGGCATTGGAGCGCCGTCTTCGGGCTGCTAACATCGCGGATACGGTTACGTTCACCGTTATGAACGGAGGCGTGGACAACTTCGGCCCCTGGCAAGAACACATCTTCTTGCGTGAGCGAGGATTTCCGCTCTCTCCGTGCCTGGTCCTGCACGAGATCTTTCTGGGAAACGATATTGAAAACACTCTGCTTCACACGTTCAGAGTTCCCAAAACGTATTGTAACGAGGCCGCACAGGCACAGTTGTACTGGTTCAGTCAAGACACCTGGCCCTGGAAGCTTGACCAGGCGCTCCAGCATTACTGCCGCCTTTACAAACTCGTGGTCCGGGCTTTTCACAGAAACTCGATGGTGTGTCAGGTTATCTGGCGGCTTCGGTTTCTCACCCCGCCCCCGCACCTGGCAATCCCTCCCAGCCTCACGCGCACGCCGCAGATTGAAGCCTGCCTGCGCGAATGGGACCCCTTGTTCGAAGAAGGCTGGCGCGAACTGAAGCGCGACGTCCTCGACATTCGGAACGACTGCGAGTCCCGTGGTGTGGACTATGCGGCATTCTGCATTCCCGAAATGAGCAACTCCTACGACGGAGAATGGAAGTGGAACACCAGAGAACTCGGCGCTGACGCCTATGAGCGATTCAAAGACGTGCGGCTGCCCGAGGAGTTCTTTCAGCAAGAAGGCATCCCTTATGCTTCGGTTCGAGAGGCCATTGCGAACGTCAACAAGACAACGCGCGCCTATCTCAAGGGGGACGGCCATCTCACACCCGAAGGAGTAGAAGCCGTGGCCGAAGTCTTGGCACAGTTCATTATCACGCGCTACTTCCCGGAGGGGGATTCTGCGGGACGGCGCTTGCCTCGCGCATGCCTTCCTTAGGAACTGCCGTTCGATCTGACCTCAACCCGCTTGCCATTCTCCGAGTTGTTTGCGAGAGCGCTTCCTCGCAGCCGTACGTTTCCTCGGAGGACCGGGAGTGCTATCATCGGAAATGGTTCCGTTCGCAATCCTATCGAAAGAGAGACTTCATGAGTCCTGAACGCGATTCCACAGCCATAGGCCGTCGCGCTTTCCTGGCTTCTGTTGCGGCGGCCTCGGTCGCCATCGCATCGAACAGCGCTTCGGCCCTCGGCCAAAGCAAACGCTACAACGTCGTCATGTTTATCGTAGACGACCTTGGCTGGATGGACTGCACCGCGTACGGAAGCCGGTACTACGAAACGCCCAACGTGGATCGGTTTGCGCGAATGGGGGTGCGTTTCACGGACGCGTATTCCGCGGCGCCCTTGTGCTCCGCAACCCGCGCGAGCCTGATGACCGGCAAGTATCCGGGCCGGCTTCATATCACCGGAGCTGCGGGCCACGTGCCCACGCCCCCGGGGCCGCTGATGCCCGAAACCGCCCCGCCGTGGCAGGAGATGCTTCTGCCACGCTGCCAGGGCTATCTGCCCCTTGAGGAGTACACGCTGGGCGAAGCCTTGAGAGACGCCGGATACCGCACGGGATTCGTCGGCAAATGGCATCTCGGGTACGACACAAAGTATTGGCCCGAACACCAGGGCTTCGACGTCAACGTGGGTGGCGGGCGCTGGCCGGGACCGCCGAGCTACTTCTCGCCCTACCATATCGATAACCTTCCGGACGGTCCCAAGGGCGAGTACATCGCCGACCGCTTGACCGATGAAGCGGTTTCGTTCATCGAGCAATCGAAGGATGGCCCGTTCTTCCTTAACTTCTGGCAGTATGCGGTCCATGCGCCGTATCAAAGTAAAGAGGAGTATCGGGAGCGTTTCGAGACGAAACTGGACCCACGCGCCGCGCAGGACAATGCGGTCATGGGCGCGATGATCAAGAGCATGGACGAAAGTCTCGGACGCGTCCTCGATGCGCTCGAACGTTTGGGCCTCATGGAAGACACGATCGTCATTTTCTCGTCGGACAACGGCGGCAACATGTATGACCGTACCGCAAGGGACGGCACGAATCTCGGCGCGTGGGCGCCCGAAGGCCGCACGCCGACCAATAACGCGCCGCTCCGTGGAGGAAAGGGTTCGGTCTACGAAGGCGGCATCCGCGTGCCGGCTATCATTCGTTGGCCCGGCCACACCAAGGCCGGCGCCGTATCCCACGACGTTATTTGCAGTATCGACTACTATCCGACGCTGCTCGACATGCTCGGCATAGCTTCATCCGCGGGACAGCGTTTCGATGGCATTTCGATAGTGCCTGCGGTTCTCGGTGAACCCTTCAGGCGCGACGCGCTGTATGGCCACTTCCCGCACTACAATCCCGCCGTCCCGTGCCGTCCTGCCAGTTGGGTTCGATGCGGCGCTTGGAAACTCATCCGGTTCTACGAACTGGACAACAACTTCCCCAATCGCATCGAACTGTACAATCTCGACGAGGACCTCGCGGAGATGCACAACCTAGCGGAGCAGCACCCGAAGATCGCGCGACGGTTGGAGTCCATGCTGGATAGACACCTGGCCGAGACCGGGGCCATAGTGCCGAAGCCCAATCCCAAGTACCAACCCGGCGCCGTCCGTGAGGTAGCCGGGTGGACGGCCAGCGGCCAATGCTGGCTGAGGCCGGCCGAAGGCGCGCTGGAGATCAACAGCACCGGCGGGGACCCGTTTGTCGTTACCAACACGGTTCCGGGAATATCGGGCAGCGCGGCGATGCAGTTCCGCATGCGCTCTTCAAGCACCGGCGCGGGCCAGTTCTTCTGGACCACTAAGGGCTGCCCGAACTTCGGTCCTCGGCAACGGTTGGATTTCACGCCGGTTCATGACAACCAATGGCACGAATATGAAATATCCTTCGAGATGGATTCCCCCCTCACGGCGATTCGCTTGGATCCATCCACCTCGCCGGGAAAGATCCAGATTGAGTGGCTACGCCTGACTAAGGATGGCAAGGCCGTTCGGGAATGGCGGTTCAACCGGTCGCGTTGATCTACTTCGCGTGGGTGTACCACGCATCGGTGAAATCCCCCGGACGGTACTCGAAGGCGAGGTGTTGGCGGATGTCGGCCTCGGTCATAGGCTCGTCGCGCAGGTTCTCATCGGCGAAACGCTGTACTTGGTCGTCATAGTGCGGTGACTTCGGGTCCGTCGAGGCGGCTCCGTAGTTGTGCACGGCCTTGCACGACACGGTCCCGTCAGGCGCCCAGTCCACGATCATGTAAAGGCCGTCGCCGAAGTTCGCGGCAAGCCGGCCATCGTCAGCCAAACTCCCGTCAATGTGGCGCAACTGGTCCGGTCCTCCGGCCAGCGCCGCATCCACGCGCCCCCGGCGCAGGCGGCAGAAATCCCCCCACTTCACTTGCAGCGTCCCGAAATGGTCCTGCAACCAATGGGCCGCAAAGCGCAACCGTGCGGTACGATCTGGATCGTACGGGCGAGGCTTCACGCCCCCCAATTGCGTCATCGCGTTCGCAGGAGGCACGCATGTGAGCACGGCAAGCGGGGCATTCACGTCGTCTTTGTCCATTCGCAAGTCCCACGCGCGCAGTACGTCCTGAGCCTGCTTCAGAAGGGTCTCGCCGCCGACGTCCAACGCCAGGATTTCCTGCCGTTCTTTGTTGGGCTTACTTTCAACGGAATAGGCGGCATCGTGCTTGTAGGCGATGAACTCCTCCGCGGTGATGCTGGGGTCTTTTCCATATAGCTCCAGAGCACGGCGCGACCTGTTTGTCAGGTGTGTCTGGATGCCCATCTCTGGGGCGAAGTCTTCTTTCTTTGGGTTATCGGGACCATCCGTAGCCCAGAACGGCGTGCTGTTGCAGGTCTGCAAGAAACCGCTTTGCGGATCGCGGACCTTAGGTACCGCAGAGAACGGCAGCCACGTGGTCCAGAGCGTTTCGCTTGTGTCGCCGGGCAACATCTTTCTGTAGTCGTAGCCCTTGGCGCAAGCGGGGAACTTGCCGTTGTAGGCATAGAACAGCATGCCGGTCTTGTCGGCATACAGCGTGTTGAAGGAGGGCACCCCCTGGATTTCCATGGCCTTGTAGAACTCATCGAAGTTCCGCGCCTTGTTCATGCGGAACCACTGTTCGGCCGATTTCAAATCTCCCAGGCCCGCGAACTTGAACGCGAAGACGCCCGCGTCCGTACGAAGCGCAGGGCCGTGGACGCTCCAGAGGCACTCCCGATGCACGGTCCAATGAAAACCGCCCCACAGACGGACCCTAATCGCGGCGTCGCGCACCTCCAAGTCTTTCCAGTGGCCGTCAAACCAGTACTGGTTCTTATTGTCCGGATTCATCTTGAGCACATAGACATCGCTCAAGTCGGGGGTGTTGACGGTATGGCACCATCCTTTGTTGGCGTCATGCCCGACAAAGATCATGGGCGCGCCCGGGAATGTGCCGCCGCGCATATCCCAGCCCTCTTCACTGTGGACGTGCGCCTCGTACCACGCCACGGGGCCATCCCAAGGCTGGTGCGAATTGACGGCCAATCGAGTATGGCCATCGGCGCTGCGTTTGGGCGCGACCGCCCAGGAATTCGAGCCAATAGAAAGGCCACGGGTAAAGAAGTCCGGCTCGGAAAGCCACGCAAGCCGATCGTCCTTCTTTTGCAGTTCGGGCACGTTCTTGAGTTGCAGCACCTCTTCGAGTTGCTTGTTGAATCCATAGAAGAAAGGCGCCTTCAGGACGAACCCCATTACACACTCATGGCCCGTAACGCGTGAGTCCATGTTGGGCATGCGGCGGGGGTACACCGCGGCAAAGTGATTGACGCCGTCGGCGAAGGCCTCGCAGACCGCGCGCACGTCGGGACTCAGATCCGTTTCGTAACGCTGCTCCACGAACTCCCGGACCCGAAAGAGATGGGAGATGTAGTCGAATTTGCCAAATTCCTTGCCCCGCACGCTCGCCAAACGTCCCCGGATCAACAAGACTCCGTCTTCGACGTTTGTCGCATCGTCCTCGCACTCGGCGAAGCCCAGTCCGTAGGCCGCGTCCGCGTCCGTCTTCCCAAAAATGTGGGGAATGCCGAAGTCATCCCGCAAAATGCGAGCGTCATATTTCCCCTCAGGCGGAATGAAGGATGAACGGTCTGGAGTCCGCGGAACGCATCCCCGCAACACAAGAACAACGAAGCACACCAGAAGGAACGCGCCTTTTCCCCACGGCGCGGCAACCGACGTCCTTACCAAATTCCTCTTCATGGGCATTTCACCTTCCGCACTACTGCAATTCTCGCTCTGGAAGCGATGCGCCAACTGTCACCGGCCTCGCCAACGATCCCATTCCAAGAAGTGAGACTGAAAGGCGAAGGCCCCGGTTTCAGGCATCCCTCCCCCGCATGCGACGCGCGTTCTCATCGATCCTGATGCTTTGCGTATCTTGTTATAACATAGTATAGTGGGCGCGCCGGTTCGGGAGATTAGGCAAGGCACTTCCCGACAACCCTGGGAGCTCGCCAATGACGCCCAGAAAGAAGAAGGCTTTCAACGTCGCACTGATTCTCCTCGTTCTTCTTCTCCCTTTCATGGGGTATTTGCTGTGGCCCATTAGGACCGACACCACGATCATGCAGCCAGATGCGGCGCTCCTGCCAGGAAAGCGGTCGTATCTCGCTGCGACCCGGCCAAATCCCGCAGAACCACACCCGAACGTGATCGTCCTGTTTGCGGACGACTTGGGCAAGTACGACGTTTCGCTGTACGGGGGAAAGGACGTGGCCACCCCGAACATCGACGCCCTCGCCCATTCGGGTGTCGTCTTTACCGACGGATATTGCACGTCGCCCATTTGCTCGCCCTCGCGGGCAGGCTTGTTGACGGGGCGCTACCAAGAGCGGTTCGGACACGAATTGCAGCCGGGCGATGTCTATCCTGCAAACCGGCTGGCAATTCTTGCGGGCTCCGCAGTACATCTGCTATCGAACGAGCTGCCGATGCTGAGCGGCACGTGGAAAGTGAACTACCGTTCCTCATACCCCACGCGGGAGTCGCAAGCGGCCCAAGGATTGCGGCAATCGGAGATCACCTTTGCGGACCTCGCCAAAACGCAAGGTTATGCAACGGGCGTTATCGGCAAGTGGCACCTCGGCGAAATCCCAGGCCTCGTTCCGCAGGACAGAGGTTTCGACTATCACTACGGGTTCTATTCGGCGGCCACACTCTATGCCCCTCCCGGTACGCCCGGCATCGTAGACTTCCCTTACACCGACAGCACAGGCACCTACCTTTGGTTCACGGGACGAACGGGCAACGCGCAAATTCGCAGGAATGACGAGATCATTCAGGAGAACGGTTATCTGACCGAGAGAATCGCCCAGGAAGCCACCGACTTCATCGAGCGGAATCGTGGGAACCCCTTCGTCTTGTACGTTCCCTTTAACGCGCCGCACACGCCTTTCCAGGTTCCCGTCCCGTACTACGACCGTCACAACGGAGAGACCGATGAGACCAAGCGCGTTTACCACGCGATGATCACGGCTTTGGACGACGCCGTAGGTACGATTGTGAAAAAGGTGCAGGACGCCGGACTGGAGGAGAAGACCCTGTTCTTCTTTGCCAGCGACAACGGAGGCGCCACCTACACACGCGCGACAACGAATGCGCCCCTCAAAGGCGGGAAGCTCACGCATTACGAGGGAGGCATCAATGTCCCGTTCCTGATGAGTTGGAAAGGAACGTTGCCGCCGAATACGGTCTACCGCCAGCCAGTCAGCACGCTGGACGTCCTTCCCACGATTGCCGCGAACATCCATGCTCCCCTGCCTCAGGACAGACCGTACGACGGCGTCGACCTCGTCGAGAAAGTGCTAAAGCAGGAGACCGCTCACGAATTCCTCTTCTGGCGCTCGGGCAGTTCCAAGGCCGTGCGCAAGGGAGAGTGGAAACTGCTGATCAGCGAAAAGACCCATGGCCTGTGGCTGTACAATCTTGCCGACGACAAGTCCGAGACCACCAACCGCGCGAAAGAACATCCCGAGATCGTTGGCGACTTGAGGGCGGCGCTCGAAGCGTGGGAGCGGGAACTGATCGAGCCGCTCTGGCCGAGCCCCGCGTATAACGAACTGCATTTCGGCGAGGACGTGTACATCTTCGACATCTAGTCAAGGGCCCTGGAGTCGGTTGTTATAACATGTTATAATCTCCAAGCTGAGTCGCTACGCCGATCCTCACTGGACAGAGGAGAGTTTGCATTGGCAGAGGCAATCACGCAATCCGTTTACGAACGATTCCTCGACAAAGTGGTACGCGGAGCTTATCCCCCCGGACAACGCCTCGTAAACCGGACCGTGGCCGAAGAACTGGGCGTCAGCGTCATCCCCGTACGGGAGGCTTTGGGGCGGCTGATCAGTGAGGGGTTGGTGGAGCATATCCCCGGCGCCGGGTCGTTTGTCCGTGCCTTGGACAATCGCGAACTCGCCAAGCTCTATGCGTTGAGGGAACACCTCGAGGTCTTTGCCGTAGTCGAAGCGGCTCAAAGCGCTCAGGCGTATCAGATCACGCGGCTGCAACAATGTTGCGAGCACTCGGCCGTCTGCCTCAAGCAGTTTGAGGCCTCCGCGGAATCGCGGGGCCACAGGCAGGCCGCGGAAGCTTGGATCGACTCCGATACGACCTTCCACTCGACTATTATCGAAGCGGCGGACAATCCGTGGCTGGCCCTGGCGGTCGAACGGCTTCGTATTCTCGCGCATGTCGCAAGGGCGAAACCGAGGGACTTGGAGATCGCCGTACTCCGGAATGCCCTCAAGGAACATATGAAGATCGCCAAGGCTATCGAGAACCATGATCCCGCCAAGGCGGAGGCCCTGATGCGCCAGCATATCCAGCGCGCAATGAACGCGGTGCTGACTGGAACACTCGAACGAGGCAAACGCGAATCAAGCGCCGTTGGGAGCAGATCCCCGCGCAAGGACAAAGGGAAGCGTACATGAAGAAACTCACCGGTCTTATTGCGGCGACGTTCACCCCCATGCATCACGACGGCCAGGTGAACTTGGACCCTATACCATCGATCGTGGAACGACTCATGCGCCAGGGCGTACGCGGACTCTACGTTTGCGGCAGCACGGGCGAAGGACCATCACTTACAACCGACGAGCGCGAGCGCGTGGCGGCCGCCTATGTCGAATCGGTGCGCGGCCGTATTCCCGTTGTTGTCCAGGTCGGCCATAACTCTGTAGAAGACGCGAGGCGTCTCGCGAAACACGCCGCATCCATCGGCGCCGACGCTATCAGCGCCGTCCCTCCCTCCTACTTCTTGCCGGAAAACGTCTCCGTGCTGATCGAGACGCTAGGACACATCACGGACGCCGCGCCCGGGTTGCCGTTCTACTATTACCACATCCCGCGCCTGAGTGGCCTTTCGCTCGACCTGATCGCCTTCTTGAAGACTGCGCCCGCACGCATTCCGTCGCTGGCGGGCATCAAGTTCAGTTGCCGTGATATCGAGGTCATGCAGCAATGTCTAGCATTCGAGAACGGCCGGTTCAACATCCTGTTCGGGGTGGACGAAATGCTTCTGAGCGGGATGGCCGCGGGATGCCACGGCGCGGTGGGCAGCACGTACAATTTTCTTGCGCCTCTATATCACCAAGTCGCCCGCAACCTGGAGCAAGGTGACCTTTCGGCGGCGCAGGCTTGCCAGCTCAAAGCAGTTCGGTTCATCGAGATCGCCCTTCGCTATCATGGCCTTTCGGGCATCAAGGCCGCCATGACGATTGCCGGAGTTCCGTGCGGACCGGTGCGCCTGCCCTCGACGCCCCTTACCGCGACCGAAGTAGCGCGCCTCAAGGAAGAACTCGACGCCCTTGATTTCTGTACGTATGCAAACCAGGGAAGCTCCTGAGATGCGTGCGGCGATACACGTGGCGCTGCTGGCGATGCTGTCGATCGCGGGACCGGCCCTCTCCGCCGATTTGCAGTGGCGCGAACTCCCGCCGTTGCCCAATCCGGATGGCGTAGCCGGTCCCTTTGTGGGGCTTCACAATGACGCGCTTATTGTGGCGGGCGGCGCCAATTTCCCGAAACCTGTCTGGGAAACCACCAAAGTCTTCCACGACCAAATCTACGTCCTGCTTAAGGACCCCAAGGCAGGATATCGCTGGGTTGCGCCCTCCAAATTGGATCGGCCCATCGCCTACGGCGCGTCGGTGTCGACGGCGCACGGTATCGTGTGTATCGGCGGGAATGACGCCACGCAAACTTACGCGGATGTCTTTCTCCTACGCTGGAACCCGGCATCCGAGTCGGTCGAAACTCAGCCCCTGCCCTCCCTCCCGTTTCCTTGCGCCAACAGCGCCGCGACAAGCATTGGCGAGAAGATCTACGTGGCGGGAGGAACCACGGGACTGGCCCTCGATACGGCGCAGTCTTGCTTTCTATCGTTGGACCTCTCGCGTTTGGATAGCGGCCAACTTGCATGGGAACAACTCCCTTCGTGGCCTGGGCCACCACGGGCCTTTGCGATCGCGGCCGCTCAATTCAATGGGATTGATGACAGCGTTTACGTTATCAGCGGACGCCGCCTCAACGAACAAGGCGAGACCGATTTCCTCGCGGATGTCTACGAGTTCACGCCAGGCAAAACGCCCCCCTGGCGTCGTCGCGCGGACGCGCCCCGTTGCGTCATGGCGGGCACGGGAATCGCCATCGGACAGAGCCACATCTTCATTTTGAGCGGCGCGGACGGTTCGCTGTTCAATCAAACCGACACGATCAAAGACGCGCATCCGGGTTTCCCGAAGGAGGCGTTCGCCTATCACACCATCACGAACACGTGGACGAGCGCGGGGCCCATTCCGGCCAATCAGGTAACGACGACGGCGGTGCGATGGGGAGACGACTCTGAGAATTCGCCCGTTGTCGTTGCCAGCGGCGAAGTCCGCCCGCGCGTTCGCACGCCGCAGGTGTGGGAGGTCCGTCCGGTCCGAAGCGTCACGCGGTTCGGGCGGGCAGACTTCTCGGTGCTTGTCCTCTATCTCAGCGCGATGGTGGGCATGGGAATCTACTTCGCATTCCGCAACAAGAATGCCGACGATTTCTTTCGCGGCGGCCAGCGCGTGCCGTGGTTCGTTGCCGGTCTGAGCATCTTCGCGACCATGCTGAGTTCCATCACGTTCATGGCCATTCCCGCGAAATCGTACGCTACCGATTGGGTCTACTTCCTGGTCAACATGACGGCCGTCGCCGTGGCGCCCTTCGTCATCTGGCTGTTTCTGCCGTTCTTTCGGAAAGTCGATGCCGTAAGCGCGTATCAATATTTGGAGAAGCGCTTCAATCGATTCGCGCGCCAATTCGCCAGCGCCTCGTTCATTCTGTTCCAACTCGGGCGGACGGCCGTGGTGCTCTATTTGCCCGCGCTGGCGCTCAAGGCCATCACGCCGCTTTCCGAACAGCAGAGCATTTTGCTCATGGGCGCGCTGAGCATCGTCTACTGCGCGCTGGGCGGCCTCGAAGCCGTCGCGTGGACGGATGCGGTTCAGAGCTTCGTGCTCTTGGGCGGGGCCTTGTTCAGCTTGGTCTTCATACTGACGCAGGCGGGAGGAGGACTCTCCGGATTCTTCGCGACCGCGGCCGAAAACGGCAAGTTTCACATGATCGATCTCGACTTCTCTCCGCACAGTTTCATGACGACCGCGTTGTGGGTGGTCTTGCTCGGAGGGTTCGCACAGAACATGGTGCCCTATTCGTCGGACATGTCCATTGTCCAACGATACATGTCGGTGCCGGATACCGCGCGCGCCAAGAAGGCCATCTGGACCAATGCCATCGCATGCATTCCCGCGTCAACGCTTTTCTTCGGCATCGGCACGGCCCTTTTCGTGTTTTATAGCCATCATCCCGAGCGGCTCGACCCTACGTTCAAGACCGACGCCATCTTCCCGCTGTTCATCTCGCGAGAGCTGCCGCTCGGCGTACCGGGGTTGGTGGTGGCCGGGCTGTTCGCCGCGGCTCAGTCCACCATCGCGACAAGTATCAACAGCATGTCCGCCGCCGTCGTCGAGGATTTCATGCGCCCCTGGCGTCTGGTCAAAACAGAACGGGGCTACTTGTTCGCGGGACGCTTTTTGACCGTCGCGCTGGGTTCCGGCGGCGTAGCGCTCGCGCTCCTGTTCGCCTCTTCGGATATCAAATCGCTCTGGAATCAGTACATGACGATCCTCGGGCTGTTCGGCGGCTCGTTGTGCGGTCTGTTTTGTCTGGGTATCTTCACGACCCGCGCCAACGGTGCGGGCGCGATCATTGGCGCAGTGGCGGGCGCGGCGGGATCGATGATCGTGAAGCAGTATACGGACGTCCATTTCCTCCTCTATCCCTTTATCGGCATCGCTACGTGCTTCGCCATGGGGTATCTATCGAGCCTCGCATTTCCGCAAGCGGCTCGTTCTATCCGCGGGTTAACCCTCTTCACATTTGACGGAGATGTCGCGCCTGACGTGACGAATCAACGCGAAAGGGACGGGGTATCATGAAGACAAGTACCAGACGCGCCATGGCGACAGTCACCGTACTCGCGCTTGTGGGAGTCATCGCTATCATGGAGAAGACCGCGCCGGCACAAAGTGCCTCCATCGGACAGCCTGTCTTCACGCAAGGTCAAGACGGCTATCACACCTACCGCATACCGGCGCTTGCCGTGACGAATGCAGGCGCAGTGCTGGCCTTCTGCGAAGGCAGAAAAGGCAGCACGTCGGACACGGGCGATATCGACCTGCTAGTCAAACGCTCGACGGACAACGGCCAGACGTGGAACCCCCAAAAGACAATCTGGGACGACGCGGGCAACACGTGCGGCAATCCCTGCGCGGTCGTCGACCGAAACACGGGGACAATTTGGCTGCTGCTGACGTGGAATCGCGGCGATGATCGCGAGAACGCGATCATCGATCAGACAAGCACGGACACGCGGCGCGTCTTCGTTACGCACTCGAACGATGACGGCCAGACCTGGAGTCCGCCCAAGGAAATCACCAAGGACACCAAGAAGGACGACTGGACGTGGTACGCCACGGGACCCGGCAGCGGGATACAGATGGAGCAAGGGCCGCACAAGGGGCGCTTGATTATCCCCTGCGATCACATCGAAGCCGGAACCAAGCGATACTACTCGCACGTCATTTACTCTGACGATCATGGCGAGACGTGGTTTCTGGGCGGCTCGACGCCCCAAGACAAAGTAAACGAATGCGAGGTGGTTGAACTCTCCGGCGGCCGCCTTATGATCAACATGCGCAATTATGACCGCTCCAAGAAGAACCGGCAGGTTGCTATGAGCGACGATGGCGGGATGTCGTGGCAGGACCAGCGATTCGATCCTGTCTTAATCGAGCCCATTTGCCAGGCGGCGATCGAGCGCGTTGCCGCTTCTGGCCCGATTCTCTTCAGCAATCCGGCCAGCGACGAAAAGCGCGTAGACATGACGTTGCGCGTCAGCTTTGACGAAGGCCAATCATGGACCGGCAAGAAACTGCTTCACCCAGGACCCAGCGCGTACTCGGATCTGGCCGTGCTTGCCAACGGCGATATCGCCTGTCTCTACGAATCAGGGGAAGACAGCCCATACGAATCGATCGTCTTCGCGCGCATTCCGGCGGATTCGCTCGACGGTCCTGACTTCTTGCCCTTGGTGGATCTTTCCGGCGATACGCAACGCCAGGTCGTGATCGCACAAGGAACCGAGGAGGTGTATCAAGGCCATCCCACGACCGTGTTGATGCCCGACGGCAAGACGATCTTCGCGGTGTGGAGCATCGGGCACGGCGGGCACGCGGGGCCGATGGCCAAGAGCGAGGATGGCGGCCTCACATGGGAACGGATCGACGACATCCTCCCGCCTGCTTACAGCACACACATGAACTGCCCGAGCATCTATCGCATGATCGCGCCCGACGGCAAGGCGCGGTTGTTGGTGTTCTCCGCCTGTACGGGCGGGAAACTTCAGGCCCCCTTCATGCCGCGCATCGTAAGCGAAGACGATGGGGCCACCTGGCGCGAACTGCCTCCGCTCGGCGACGCATTCGACTGTACAATGACGTTCAGTTCCGTGGTCCGCCTCAAGAATGGTTCCTACCTCGGCATGTATCATGGACACAAGGTCATGCAAACGGTATCGCCGGACGGCGGGCTAACGTGGTCGCCGCCCACGGTGGCCGCCTATGTTGAGGGGAAGAGGGCCTGCGAACCGTTTGTCTTTCGTTCCCCGGATGGAAACGAGCTCTGTTGCCTCATGCGCGAGAACACGCACAAGGGACGGAGCTTGATGATGTTCAGTTCCGACGAAGGACAGACATGGAGCACGCCCGTGGATACGCCGTGGGGATTGACGGGCGACCGGCATATGGGGGTCTACACGCCGGACGGGCGCATGGTCATCGCCTTCCGCGACAAGGCCCTCGAAAGCCCGACCTTGGGACATTTCGTTGCGTGGGTCGGAACCTACGAGAACATCCGCCATGGCAGGCCGGGGCAATGCCGCGTCAAGTTGCTGCATAGCTACTCCGGTTCGGACTGCGGGTATCCGGGAATGGAACGCCTTCCCGACGGAACCGTTGTCGCCACAACGTACATCAAGTACCGGCCGGGGAGCGAGAAGAACTCGGTCGTCTCCACCCGGTTCAAACTCGATGAAATCGATGCGATGCAGAAAGAGGCGAAACCTTGATCGCCTTGGACGGCTTGGGGATCGCGAGAACAGCCGCGTAACGCCGCCAGTTTACGACCGTGCCGAATTCCCCCAAAATCCCGAGGTGGCGCATCGAGCGTGGCATGGTATAAGGTACGAGCGAAACGCTCGTACGCCGTCTCGTAACGAACACTGTTTGGAGAGGACCGAGGAAATCCCAATGAAAACCCTTCTTGTTCTGACTCTCGTGACCATCGGTTGCTGCGCGGTCGCTGGTGCGCAGGAAGTTCTGTGGACCTATGACCCGCCGGAGGGTTGCGTGGACACGTCGCCCGCTTTGGGAGACATCAACGGGGACGGGCGTACCGAGGTCGTGATTGGAACGACCGAGGGCCTTATCGTAGCGCTCGACGGGAAAGGCAGCGAAATCTGGCGGCAAGAGATGCGCGGCCCCATTTGCTTCCCGCCGACAGTGGCCGATGTCACGGGCGATCCGGCGCTGGAAGTTCTGGCAATGAACAAGCGCGGGCAGGTTGTTTGCTTGCAGGGCGCAACCGGAGACGTAATCTGGAAAACGGATCTGCCCAGTAGCCTTCTGTGGGGAACGACGGTGCTCGCGGCGGGCGACCTCGATGGCGATGGCCGGATGGAGCTTGTGACGGGCTTGGAAGACGGAAACGTAGTATGCCTGCGGGGCAGTGGGGAAACTGCGTGGATATCGAAAACGCCATGCCTCGGTGTGCAATGTCCGTCGATTGCGGATCTCAACGGCGACGGGAAACCCGAGGTGTTGGTCGCAGGCGCGGGCGTGCCCCTTATGTGCCTCGACCACGAAGGCAAGGAACTCTGGCGGCTGCCGAAAGGAGCCGCGGGAAGCCCGTTCGTCTACGCCTCCGCGCAGGGCGCGCCGGAGATCTTCGTGGGGGTGGACGGCAACCTCCTCGCTGTCGACGGCAAAGGCACGACTCTGTGGACCTGCCCTCTCAAGCGAGAAATGGATAGCGCCCTCGCCATTGCAGATGCCGATGGCGACGGCGAGGCCGAGATCTACGTCGCGGACCTGTCGGGGTATTTCGTGTGTGTGTCCTTGCAAGGCCAGATTCGATGGAGCGCGAACGTCGCTGAGCGCGTGCGGCGATCGCCGTCCATCGGGGACATCGATGGCGACGGGATCAATGAGATCCTGGTGGCGGGCTATAGCGGGGCTATCCACGTCTTCGAGCCGGATGGACGATTGAAGCAGCGCGTGCCGCTGCCGAATGCGGCCAATTCGACCGCGACGCTAGCGGTCCTGGGCGACTCGGGCCTGTGCGTCGTCGTTCCGATGGTCAACGACGTAGTCGAGGCGTTGCGTTGGCCGAACACCAAGGCGGATGCAAAAGTCCTCTGGCCCGAGTTCCGCTACGACTCGAAGCGGACGGGGGCGCTCGTCGTCTCGAACGCCCAAGCGGATCAGGTAGCGCTTTCGGTGGATTTCGGCCCGATGTACGTCGGACCCAACCAGGTCAAGGCCGTCGTCGACAACCCTGGGAAGAGAGCCTTGTTAGTCCGTATCGAAGTCGCGCGCGGCGACAACGAACCCGTGGTGGATACCGTCGAGTCCAGCGACGCGTGTATTCATCAGCGCGTGTGGTATGCCGTGCCCGGAACGGAGGCCGTCAACTTCACGTTTACATGCACGGTATCGGACGGCGAGACCGTTCTCGCAAGGCGACGCAAGACCGCGTATCTCGTACCCTTCGTCAAGGAGATGGCGGACGCGGGAAATATGCTGAAGAACACCGACGGCCTGTGCGCTCGTCTGGCTGATGCGCGCGGTATCGAAGACCGCGCCTGTTTTCTGCGTGCGATACTCGACAAGTTGCGCGGGCAAGTCCAGGTTGCCGGAACGCTCGACGAGGCCGGTCGCATAGCGTTGCGCGATGCCCTGACGGGAATCTTGGACGAGGCGCGCTCGATCGAGATGCTGGCGAGCGCCGCGACACGGACGGGCACGGACGAACACGGACAGGCCGCCTGCGTGCGGGCTTGTGCGGCGAATCCGTGGGCTCCGTTTGGCGGAACCGATGAACTGGGCGAGGGCCGGTTCGGATCGCCCGACTTGGCCATCGAGGCGTTCTCGGGCGAAACGGAGTCGGCCGCGTTGAATATCTTCAACCTGAGCAGCGTTCCGCGCGTCTTCCAAGTCACGCTGGAAAACCCGAAGCAAGGCGAAATGGCCGTCCGCGCAGACGATGTCGTCACGTTCCATGAGGTCGTCGATGCGGCCACGGTGATGCGCGACCTTTCGGCGGACGCCTTGCCGCGGATGAACGAGGCGAACACGTTGAGCGTGCCTGCGTGGGGCGCGCGGCAGTTGTGGGTCAGCGTGGATACGCATCGCCTGACGCCCGGCGAATGGAAGGGTACGCTACGCCTCAAGAGCCTGGACGTCAAACCTTGCGAACTCGAGTCCGCGCTCACAATCACGGTCTGGAAACCCAGCGTGCCCGAGAAGCAGGCCTTGCATAGCTGCGGGTGGGGTTATGTCGAATCGTCGGTATTGAAGGATTATCCCGAGGCGGCGTTGAAAGATCAGGTCAGCCACGGCACAAACGTCTTCGTGGCCACAATTGCGCCGAAAGCCACGTTCGACGCCAATGGCCAGATTACCGGGGAGATCGACTTTGAAGCGCATGACGCGTACGTGAAACAGCACGCGCCATTCGGGATCATTCTGTTCTGCGGCTATCAAGGCACGTTGCGCGGCCCGTCCTCCGTCGGCTCGGAAGCGTACAACAAGGCGCACGTCCAGTGGTTGAAGGCATGGGTGAAGCACTTGGCCGAACTCGGCGTAGGATATGATGGATTCGCACTGTATCCCGTCGACGAACCGGGGTTGTCCGATGGCCTCGTCGAACACTATCTGAGCATGGCGAAATTGGCGCGCGAGGCGGACCCGAACATCCTTATGTATACGGACCCGGTGGAACGAATCGGGGCGGATGAACTGCGCGAGATGCTTCCCTACGTCGACATTTGGTGTCCCAATCGCACCGGATTGATCTTGACCGAGGCCACGCGCGACAAACTGGACATCATTCTCAAGTCGGGCAAGCCCGTGTGGACCTACGAGTGTGCCGGCAACGCCAAACATCAATCGCCGCTGGCGTATTACCGCGCCCAAGCGTGGCTCGCGTGGCAGTACGGCCTCACCGGCATCGGGTTCTGGTCCTATTGCACGTCTCAGGACAACCCCTGGTTCCAACCCCAGGAACGCCGCCAGGACTACTTGCTCGTCTATCCCGGACGGGGCGTCGTCAGCAGCAAACGATGGGAAGCCGTCCGCGACGGCGTGGAAGACTACGGCCTGCTTGCGACGTTGCGGGATGCGCTCAAGGCCCGCGGAAGCGCCGCCAAGCCCGAGGATATCGAGGCGGCCAACCGTCTGCTGGGCGAACAGGCTAATGCCATTGCGGCGTTCTGCGACATCAACACCGATAAGTCCGATCCCAATAATCCCGGCGACGCCGGTATTCGTCTCATTGAAGACAAACGCTGGGAGGCGTTGCGCAGTACACGCAAAGAACTCGCGCGCCTGCTCGATGCGTTCAGCCAGTAGGACGCGACTCATGACGATGTTTGCACAAGCCTTCTCAGGATTCTGGGTGGCGCTGATGTGTATCAGCGCTGTCGCGGAGGAATCGACTGACGTGAATCCCAAGACGCTCGCCCTCCAGCCTGTCGCCATCACCATGCATCCAGGCCCCGAGTATCGCGCGCGGCCGTTTCAGGGCATTCCCGGTATCGAGCGCGCCGCGAACGGCCGTTTGTGGGCCACGTGGTACGGCGGCGGAACGGATGAGGGACCGGACAACTTCGTCATGCTCGCGACCAGCGGCGACGACGGCGCTACTTGGTCGGACCTTCTCCTGGTCATCGATCCGCCGGGAGTAGTCCGCGCCTTTGACCCATGCCTCTGGCGTGATCCGCAAGGCCGGTTGTGGTTGTTCTGGGCGCAGGGAGTTACCTTGTGGGACGGACGCGCAGGCGTATGGGCAATCGTGACGGACGAGCCGGACAAAGAAACGCCGGCGTGGTCGAAACCCCGGCGCCTGTGCGACGGCATCATGATGAACAAACCCACGGTGCTGCCCGACGGGACATGGATGCTGCCTGCATCCATCTGGTCCATGCCCTCGATCAGGCCTCCCGGTCCCGAATACGTCATCGACAACACCGCCACCACCGGGTCGTGGGTGGTCGCCTCGACGGATGAAGGCAAGACCTTCACGCCGCGCGGCCGTTCGGATGTCGAGGGCCGCCAATGCGACGAGCACATGATCGTCGAGAAGAACGACGGAACGCTGTGGATGCTGGTCCGCACGAAGTATGGCATCGGCGAGAGTATCTCGCGGGATGGCGGCGTTACGTGGAGCAAGGGCGCACCGTCAAAGACCGTGACGCACATCGATTCCGCCGCCCGTTTCTTCATCCGGCGGCTCGCGTCCGGCAACCTCCTGCTCGTCAAACATGCGCCGCCGTCGAACCATGGCCGCTCGCACCTGACCGCGTACCTATCGAATGACGACGGCATTTCATGGCACGGCGGGTTGCTTCTCGACGAGCGCACGGGCATGTCGTATCCCGACGGCGTCGAGGCGCCCGACGGCACGATCTACGTTATCTACGATTACTCCCGCCACGACGCGCGCGAGATCCTCATGGCCACGTTAACGGAAGACGACGTCGTTGCGGGCAAATGCGCAAGCCCAAGGGCGCGGCTTCGCGTGCTCGTGAACAAGGCTTCCGATGCCAGGTAGCAGCACCCACCGTGGTCGATAACTTGACAGCGTGAGTGGCAGTTTCTGTCACGCTCCGGTGCGGAACTCGGCCGTCACCGGCAAGTGATCGCTTAACGCATACGAGGCGGGATCGGCCGGATCGGGCACGAAGGGCGGTTTGTCGAGCACGGCGGCGCGTTGCGCTTTCTTGACCAGTTCGGGCGTTGCCCAGATATAGTCGATTCGGCGCACGGGATGCGTACTCGACGAGGTCGGTGTGTCGCCAATCCCCACGGCCTTGCCCACGTCAACGAGTCCTCCGTCCACCCAAACGGCGTACTCGGGGTCTTTCGGCTGGCTGTTCAGGTCCCCTTGCAACAACACGGGACCGCTCTCTCGCAACTTGGCTATGAGCTGTACAATCGCCGCGGCTTCCTGCATGCGAACCTGATGGTCGCTGGCGTGCAAATGCGTGCTCACGACGTGTAGCGTTCCGAACGGCGCGACGAGTCTGGCCCAGCCCAGATGGCGCGTGAACAGTTCTTCGTTATGCGGAGCGCCGGCGGATGGACGGTTCTTAGACTCCTCGATCGGGTAGCGAGTAACGACCGCGCCCGGGAAGCCGCCGGGATACGTGCTGTCGCCTTCCCAGCCTCCGGGATAGAAGGCATACTGCATCCCCAAAGCCTTGGCAAAACGCCCGACCTCTTCTTCTGGAGGCGCCTCCTGCAGGGTGACGAGATCTGGGGAGAACTTCGCCAGGGCTTTGGCGGTCATCTCCGGATGCCGCCCAAGTTCGGCCTTGATTCTCTCCCGCGTCACGGCCGTTTCAGGAAATCCGCGAAAGGCCAGCACGTTGTACGTGATAGTGCGAAACATGGCCTTCTCCTCAGCAGCCCCCACCCCACTTCCAATGACCGCGACACCCGCCGCCGCGACTTCCAGGAATCGTCGCCTAGTAATCATCTGTCATTCCTTTGCTATCCATGAAGGCCCTAAGAAACATTCCTCCAACATCAAGTTCATTTTGAAGCAGGAAACGTCTTCTCATATCCGGGCGTTACGATCTTGAACTCGTCCGGCGCGAGGAACACGTCGGCCGTAGAATCGCCAAAGCGCAAACGGACTCGTCCGGGCGTTCCTTGTTCATACGTCGCCGCAGCGTCTGCACCTTGAAGGGATATCACGACGACGAACTCGCGATGCTGGGCCTTCTCGGTCGACTGTGCAGACAAGTGCCATTCTTTCCATTTGAGTTTCGCGTAGTCTCCGGGCGGCGGGTCCATAACGTCGGTCTGCGATATCGCGAGTTGCCCAGGTTCGAGGAACTGGAGGTGTCCTTTGCTCGCGGCGCCTTCCCATCGGACGTCCTGGCCCTCGATACTGAACGGGGCCATTCCATGCAGCAGCCAATCGAAGGTAGCGGGTTCCGGTGTGTCAAGAACGTCGTGAATCACGATCACGTTGGGTTTGAGGAAGAGGATACGCCGCGTCCACCGCTGCACGTCGCTGTACGATTCGGCCGCTTCTCCGGCCACGACATCCACCGTAGGCGACGTGTCGAACAGAGAAATGCGGCCGCGCGCTTTGGACGTGTGCGGAATCTGGCCCTGGCCGTTTACCAGGATGGCGTTGTCCGATCTCGTTTCCCACATCCAGTTCCGGTGGTGTTTGCTCCCGTAGAGATCGCGGTTACCGGATGAAATCAGCGCGCGTTCTCCGTTGACATTCAGCATGAACGCGTTGTTCGAGTTGAAGCCGTGGCTTTGCCGTCCGAACGGGCTGCTTTTGAAATCGATCTGGATATTGTTCTTGCCGTCGAGCAGGTTCGTGTTCATCACGGCGAGACCGGTCCCGTGAAAGCAGCGCGACGACGGCAGATCGCTCGGCGGTTTCCCTTCCAGTCCGGCCAACTGCATGCCATAGAGGAATCCGAGGTATCCGCTTCCGGGGTTAGCCTCCGCGCAGTCCGCGTACCATTTCCAATATGAGTTGCGCGACCCATTGGCCAGCAGGAGCATCAGAGGCGCGAGCCTCGTTGATGACGAACTCAGCGCGAGATCGCCGAAGGCCCCGGTTTCCGATCCCGGCGGAAGCGTGTAAAGGGCAAAGTCGCCCGCGTGCCGGAAGAACGGTTTCTGAAACACATCGATCGCAAATTCCGACGACATGATCGACGCCCAGTACATGAACAGCGACAAGTAGCTGTTCCAGTAGGCCGCCCCTTCATGCCATCCGCCGTCGTCGTCGCCCCAGACCGGATACGCGGTGTAGAACTTCGTCATCGCATAATCGAGCCACTCGGGCGCTTCCGGAATGTCGTCGTAGAAGGCGATGGCCGTCTCGCCCAGGAAGTGCCACGCGCGATTCGCGTGGCTGTCGTACGGATGCCAAAGGTGCGACCGCGCGCGCAGATGTTTGTAGGCCTGCCCCCCACGCTCGCGCATCATGGCCGCAACGGCCGCTCGATCGCTTTCGCTCAACACGGGATACGACCACGAGTACGCCCGCGCCGCCATGTAAAGCATCGGCATGGCGGCCTCGTCGTTGTAGCCATAATTCGTGCCGCCTTTCAGGTCCCATGCCGTCGTAGCCATGAGCAGATCGCGCGCGGCCTTTCCATAGCGTTCTTCCCCCGAAACTCGATACACAAACGCCAGTGTTGCCGCGCCGTCCGCCACCGCAATCACCCGCGCGCGGTTACCCCACCAGATCTTCTTCCATTCGCCGGGAGTCTTGATGCGGTCAACCTCCTTCGGATATCGGGGCGGATCGGAAGTGTCCGGCGGCGATGCGATCAGCTTGTCGGCGGTCCGCACCAATGCCGCCCACGATTCGGCTAGAGGGCCTTGCGCTTGTTCGTGCAACCGCGGAATGTCCTCGCCTCGAAAGAAGAGGCGCGGATGCTCATGCGGCATGCGTTGCTTGAGTTCATCGCGCGACGGTTGCGGAAAGACCACCGCGTCGGGCGGGACGGTGAACCGGCGCGTTTGGCTCCACGCCGAGAGGTTTCCGTCCGCATCGCAAGCCCGATAGCGCCAGAAGTAATCGCCTTGGCCAAGGGGTTTCGCCGGGCAATGCGCGGACCAGGGCACGGCGTCCGACGTATAGGCGATGTCCTTAAACTCCGCGTCGCGCGCGACTTCGACTGTATAGCTCTTCGCGCCTATGCAGGGACGCCACGAGAACCCGGGCGGATCCACGGATACAGTCTCGTTGTCGGGACGGAACCCCCACTCCTCCCCCACCGCTGGAGATTCGTCAAGCTGCACGGGAGCGGCGACGGCCGAACCGGACAGTGTCTGCATTGCCAGCAAGAGCACCAGGAGAAAGATGTGTGTCGTTGGCTTCATCAATACATCCTTTCATTGAGTTCAGCCTCGGCTGTACCGGCTCCGAGCGATTATCTAGCCACAAGCGCCCCATTGCAAGGTCCGGGACGATTTCGGATCGCGGGCGCAAACGACGATTGAATCGACCTCGCACCGTTGCCTACCATGATCCTCACTGATGGATACGCTTCCGAATCCTGACCAAGCGCTCGGCTGGGCGGCGACAGGTCAGACAACCATGAAGGAGAGTCCATGTTGAGCAAGCAAGTGATTTTGGAGTGGGACTCATGAGGATCTGGATCGCGGCGGTTTCAGTAATCTTGGTTCTAGTCTCGGGGGCATCGACAGCCGGCGGCGGGGTAACGCTCGCCAGGAAAGGGAAGGCCCAATGTCAGATAGTCATCCCCGTCGATGCCAGTCCGGCCGTGCGGCATGCCGCGGACGAACTGGCCCGGTATCTTGGCCAGATCGCGGGAGCCGACTTCCCTGTGGTTACCGAGAGCGCTCCGAAAGAAGGAACGCCTCTTGACGTGGGACCAACCGCGTGGGCGCAGTCCCAGTATGCGAAGACGGTGAAAGGCAACTCGGAGACGGCGTGTATCCGCGTGGACAAGCATGGCGTCATCCTTTGGGGGCCCTCGGATCGAGGAACGCTTTTTGCCGTATACCGCTTCCTCGAAGCACTGGGCTGCCGGTGGCTTGCAGCGGACTATGAGTTTGTTCCCAAGAAGGACCGTCTGCGGGTAGCGTTCATGGAAAGCCAATCGTCGCCCGCTTTCTCGATGCGGGTGTTCAAGTCCCGCGACGAGGACGACTCGTCCGCATGGGGCTTGAAAGTGGGCTTGAATGGGTTTTACGGCAGGGACGCCTTCTCCACGAACGGCGGGTGTTACTACCTCGCCGAGCAGTTGCCTTCTACCCATACCTGGGCGCGAGTCATCGCGCCGAAGAAGTATTTCAAGGAACATCCGGAGTGGTATCCGCTTCTCGATGGCAAACGCGTGGAAAGCACGGAACACAACGCGCAGCTTTGCGTGACGGCGGACGGATTGGCCGAGGAATTTGCGAAGAACATTACTGAGGTCTTCGATGAAGACCCTCAATGTCCCATCACGTCCATCTCGCCCAATGACGGCTATGGCTGGTGCGAATGCGATGCGTGCAATGCGCTCGACAAGAAGTTGTGCGGCGGAAGGATGACGCAGCAAGGCCTGTCGGACGCGCGTCCGTTCCGAGGAGACCGGGTCTTCTGGTTCTCGAACGAGGTGGCCAGCCGTGTGACCAAGAAATATCCGGAGAAGATGCTGCTCGTCCTTGCTTATGTCAATTATGCCGAGCCTCCGGATACCATTCGCCCGCTACCGAACGTGGTCCCGTGGTTGTGCCACTATGCCCCTGCCGATTACTCGCGCTCCATCGACGATCCGTCGTCAACGGCCAATGCCCAGTTCAACACGCTGCTGCGCAAGTGGTCGCAATCCGCTCCGCACCTGCTCTTCTACGAGTATGTAAGCAAGAGCATGTGGTGGCGGATGCCGCGTCCGGTGCTACGTCCCTTCTCGGCAGATATCAAGTACCTGTACTCGCTCGGCTTGTCGCGCTACTACTTCCAGAGCAGCCTGAGCGACTGGCCGCTCGATGGTCCGCTCTACTACGTTCTGGCCAAATTGCTCTGGGATCCGAGTCAGGACCCGCAGGTCCTGGCGCGCGACTGGGTCGAGCACATGTTTCCCGGGGCGGCCAAACCCATGATGCGTTTCTACCAGGCCGTGGACGATTCCGTTCGCAAGACAGGGAGATCCTTTTCCGAAAACCCTCCCCGCGATGTGCCGGGCCTATACGCCATAGAAGAGCTAGACAAGGCTAGAGCCGCGATTGAGGAAGCCGTGAGTTTCGCCCACGACAGCGCCGTCGCGGACCGGCTTGCACAGGTTCGGAAGACGTTTCTCTATGGCTACTACATGATCAAGGCCATGGACGAGGCGGACGCCTTCAAGCAAAACCGCAAGCGCGAATCGATTCAACAGGCGGCCGAGTACGGTAAACAAGCGTTGAGCTACGGCGGGAACGCGAAGGCCACGGCCTATGTCGAATCGCTGGATAGACGCGCGGGACGCGGCAAGTCGTGACCACAGCAAGATCTCGAAGGATGAAGGGAGCCGAGCTTCCGTGGATTGCGCAGACGAGGAAAAGGTGACAACATGACCCAACGGCAACGGAGTTCCTATAGCGTAGCGCCTTGGCTTCGCGCGGTGGCATTCCTGATCATTCCTGCCACAGTAAGCCTTGTTTCAGCGGCAGACACCGGGGCGCTGGATATCTCGGGCTGGGACGCTCGGTTCGCCTTTCATTACGACTATGTCCTGAAGGAGACCGCCGGTCTCGACCGCCTTAACGAGCCCGTTGAGGTGACGCTCACGGTGCCGGGCGCCCCTCCCGAGGAGTGGCAGGCCGCAGTCCGCGTCGTCCGGCTTACGGAGGACCAGCGCGGAATGCTCGTGCCGCACCAGGTGCTAGGGGCCGTGTCGGCCATCCCGGATGCCGCGGCCGATGGCAAGACGCCGAACCCGGCATCGAGTGTCAACGTAGTGTTTCTTGCCGATTGCGCCGCCAAGGGCGAAGTCACCTATCGCCTGTTCTGGGGGGTAGCAACGTCCGGAACGCAAGAAAAGGACGCGCCGCAGCAAGCCGCCGTGGAGGATGGACTCGATGTTGTCGGCGATCCGCCAGGGCTGACTATTGGCAATCGATACTACACGGTGGAACTCGACCCGAAATCGGGAGCGATTCGCACGGCACGTCTGGCTGATCTGGGAGAAGACACGCGAATGTTCTACAAGACCGTGCCGATTCATTTCGGCACGGACGTGTGGAGTCCGGGCCAATCCTGGGACCACGATTACGATTGGAAGACGCCGCCGAACCAGAAGCCCGAAGGCGGCGCCCTGGCAATGCGGTATCACCGATGGGGACCGCTGCAAACGTATCGCGACGTGATTGTCTCCATCACCTACACCTTCTACACGCACGTCCCGCACATTCATGTTTCATCGACGATGCAGTTCACGGAGAACCGCTCGGCGCACGCGGTGCGGATGGGCGAGATCGTCGTCAGTCACAGCAAGAAGCCGCATCCGAACGAGGGCGAGGAGATCGGTCCGGACATCTTCACGCACTTCGCATGGCCGGGGGACGGCGACCAAGTCGTCGCCCGCGAGATCAACGCCTGCCGCGCGGACGATGGCCGCGCCAATGTCGAAGGGGTCGTGCCGGGCGCGCTGGGCATCCTCGACCGCGATATCCCGTGGGTGGCCGGTTACAACGTTGCGAAGGGCTATGGAATGGCTTCGCTTCGGAAAGCGCAGTTTGTGGGGAATCGACAGGGAGGCGCTACGCCGCACGCGGTGTCGTGCACATATGTCGCCAACTACGGTTGGGGATTCGCGTACTGGTCGCGTCCGATGGTGTATCCGCTTGGCGCGCGCGAAACGCCCCTGGATCAGAACACCGCCATCGCGGCGGGCGCGTTGTTCGCAACCGAGGAGGCGCTATTGTTCTTCAAGCCCGACCCAGATTTGTCCGCTGTGCGGGCGGCGGACCGCCGTTTCCTGGAGCCGCTACGCCTTCAGTTCAAAGGCACCGGGCCATGGTAACGGCCGACTATTCACCATCCAGCCTCATTCTACCTGTCATTCTGAGCAGCGCGAAGAATCTCGTGGAAGTCGAAGCCTCTACTCGCAGGAAGATTCTTCGCGCTGCTCAGAGCTTGTGAAGAAATGGGGAAACGCGGGCGCCTTGCCTCGTGACTACGTATTGCCTGTCATCCTGAGCGCAGCGAAGGATCTCATAAGCATAAGAGGCCTATACGCATAGCGAGATCCTTCGCTGCGCTCAGGATGACAGAAAGGACGGAGCCGACAAAGGAAAGCGCAAGACTTTGATATTTCTTCACAGGCTCTCAGAATGACAGGTGGGGCGGGACCTGGTTTGGATATGCCGGGCGCTTACCGATTTCTTTCGGCCAAAGCGCCGAAGGATCGGCGCACTCCAAATGGCGGCTCGATCCGTTGACTGTGGGCTCGGAGACGCTTAAACTGAAATGGGCGAGGCGATCGGAATAGGGCACGCGTGTCCTCGTCCAATGGGCTCCGGCGGAGCGCCGGGAAGTCAACAGTGGGAGGACCATTCATGCGTACACGTCTGCTGCTTGCCACGTTCGTTATGATCGCCATACCGTCCGCTGTTCCATATGCGGCTGACGCGGGACTCGACGCGCTCAATCCGAGGCCGTCGGGAATGGTTGAGGAAGGGGCGCCGGCCGGCGCGCCGCGTATCGAGTTCAAGGCAGTGGGCAAGGAACTCGGGATGCTCTGCGACCTCGTGGCTAGTTTTCCGAAAGGAGCCGCTGAGGCGTTTCGCGTGTCGCGCGTGGATGTCAACGGCCAGCCGCACGAGGATTTCCTGGTGAGGAACCATGGCGTCTTCAACGGCAACCGGGCCGTCCATGGCAGCGAAGACTTCTCCGTTGCGGTCCTCTCGGGATGGGAGACCGGAAAGGAATACAAGGTCGCTCTGGCAGGAACGACCGAGGCCGGAAAGGCCGTCGAGTTAACGGTGGCCGCCGCCGCGCCGGATCAACGTTCTCCCATCGCCGGAGAAGGCTTCGGTACGCCCACCGCTGACATGCCCTATCATTCCATCTGGATGACGATTGCGAAGGAATCGCTTGCGCCCGGAAAAGTCGTGCGTGTGGACGTGGACGGCAAGCAAGCGGACGCGAAGTTCTGCACGTACGCGCGCTGCTTCAACGAAGGTATTCAAGACCCGAAGTTGGCCGGCAAAGCGAAAGGGCTTGAAGGCGAAACGTTCAAACGCGAAGTGGACGGTTCCCGTGACTTCCGCGTCACCGCGCCGTGCAACTGGACGGATGGGTCGAAGCACACGCTGAAGGTCGCGATAAAGTTCGATTCGGGCGAGGACAAAGTCTTCGAGCGCGAATTGACTGCCGGCGCAAGCGGCGGCTATTGGAACGCGGCATGGCCCCATTCGGTTTCGATCGTCTTGAAAGAAACCGCAGGCCTCGCGCGGCAGGGAGAGCCTGTCAGCGTCATGCTCGGGGTCTTCGCGGACGACATCAAGAACCCCGGCGCCGAACTTCGCGTCGTGACCTACGATCCGACGCGCCCGTCGGCGGGTCCGGATGGCTACGTGGTCGCGCCGTGCCAACTCGTGTCTGCGGACGAGTGGCGCGACGAGAAGATGCTCGCCTCGAAAGAGCGCGACGCTGAATCGGGCGAACCCGTGCATCGCTACGATCCGACGACCACGCTCGAGTTGGTGTTCTCGGCGGACGTGCTGCCCTATCAGGAGAAGGTCTACCAGGTGCTCTACGGCAATCCCGAAGCCAAGCCGGTTGAGTTCAAGACCGACTTGGCCGTCGCACCTGGCAAAGACCTCGCCGAGACCGTCTCTACGGATCGCTACCGCTTCGGCCTGGCGTCCAACAGTGGCGCCGTCGAGACCGTAACCGTGCTGGGGCAAGGCGATCCCGTCCTGCTCGAGCACAAACTCGAAACGAACGGCGCGGTCCACTGGAATCCGGGATGCTATACGCCGCCGACGCCATGGGTGCACGCAAGCGATTGGGAGAAGCCCGAATATGAACACATTTCAGGGCCGCTCATGCATCGCACGCGGCGCTTCGCCCCGCTTCCTCATATGACCACCGTCGACGCAAGCGTGTCGTACACGTTCTACGCGGGACAACCCTACGTTGTGATGACCTCGTTGATGCAGGTGAAAGAACCGATGTATGTCAAGGCGCTCCGGAATGAGGAGATCGTGTTCAATCATGCTGTCTTGAACGAATTCGTATGGCTGGACGCGCTCGGCAAAGTACAGAGCCTTCCCATCGAGGGATCCAAGGAACATCCCATTCACGCCCTGGAAATCCCCGCCGACACGCCGTGGATGGCGTTCGTAAGCCGTAAAGACAAGGTCGGATTCGCGTCGATTGCGCTCGCGTACGAGAACACCAATGTCTACGGCGATCCGCCCAGCGCGGCGCAGCCGTACATCTACGTGCAGAACGGCCCGTGGATCTATTGGGCGCGTCCGCTGGTGTACCCCTTCGGCGGCCAGAACTTGACCCGCCTGATGCACGTTCGCAAGGGCAGCATGTATCTCGAAAAGAACGCGTGGTTGCCTTTCCGCTTGAAGGACGGCGACGACCCGTTTCAGGAAATCGAGGAGGTCGCCAAACGTCTGACGCATCCGCTTGAAGTCAGCGAATGGATGGATATGGACCCGCGGACGCCGGATAAATGGGTGATGCCGATATTGACCATGCCGTTCAACGAAGGTGTCGCGGGCGCGGTCAGCGCGCACAAGGTGAAGGAAGGAGAGAAATAATGTCTTCAAGTCCTCGCACACTAAACGTGGTGCTGATTGCGCTTCTCGCAACAGGCTTCATCTTTATTCCGGCGGCCTTTGCCTCCGGCAAGAAGCCCGTGTCCGTTGAGAAAGGGCGAGATGTCGGCGAGGGGATGGTCCTGGATGACCTTCCATACGATCCGAAACACATCGAAGAGATGGTCTTTGTCTCCCCCACTCCCGGCCACCCCTTCTACGAAATCGTCACGCCTTTGGGCAATTGGACCGAAGGCCCCGGCGCGAATGTCGAGAAGGTAAGCGTTGGCGGTGTTGTGTATCCGGCCGTCAATGTGTATGTAGACGGAGTGTCGCATTTCCAATCCGACTGGATTACGCAGGAAAGCGCCACAGCAAAGAACGCGGTCGTTGCGGTGCGCGCGCCTTGGCACGATGGCGAAGCGGTTTCGGTGGCGGTCACCATCGCAACCAAGGGCGAAGATGGCAAGCCGAAGTCAGTCGTGAAAACGTTCGAAGGAACGGCGCCATCGAATGGCGGCGCGCCTAAGGGCTGGCGGCGGTATCAATCCCTCGTGTTGCATGAGCAGGCCGGTGTGGATCGCGTCGACGAGCCGGTCGAGTTTTCCTTGACGGCACGGGCGGAACAATGCGGCGATCTGTCCCGCGAACTTCGGCTGTACGCGCTCGATCCGGCGCGGAAGACGCTGGATGCGGTGAACTGTCAGGCCTTCAATGCTCAGGAATTCCCCGGAACGCCTCCCGGCACCTCGAACGACAACTACTTGCAGCATCCGAGCCGTTCACTCGACGTAGTGTTCCTCGCGTCGGTGCCAGCACGGAGCGCGAAGGTCTACTTGGCGTTCTACGACAATCCGGACGCCCAGCCGCCTGCGGCGTTCAACACGGATTTGAGCGTGACGGGGCCCGCCGTGGGCGCGTTGGTCGAGAACGCCTTTTACAAGGTGAAGCTGAGCGACCAATGCGGGCAGATTGCCTCCTTCGAGTTGAAAGGCCGCGAGAACGATCCGGCTCCGGTGTTGACAAATTCGTACAGCCGCGCCGTGCATTGGAATCCGGACTCCTTCTCGGACAACGGCAAATGGGGCCACACCTTCGCATGGAATCCGCCGGACAAGACGGTCGTTACCGCGCGCGGGCCGATCTTGTTCCGTGTCACCAACAGCGGCCGGATGCCCGACTATACGCCGCAGATTTGGGTATCCGTCACGTATTCGTTTTATGCGGGGACTCCGTATGTCCGGTCCAGCACCGTGATGGAAGTGCGCGATCCCGTCAACATCTCGGCCATTCGCAACGGCGAAATTGTGTTGGACTCGCATCTCGTCACGCACTTGGTTTGGGAGGAGAAGACGGGCGAACTCCACGCCGTGCGCGCGTTCCATGGACCGAATCATCAGGACGAATGGGCCGCGCGCGTGGACCAGGATGTGCCCTGGCTGGCCTTGGTCAACGAGAACGGCGACTATGGCCTTGGCGCGATAACTGAAGCGTCGGTGGCGTTCAGCCCCGAATGCGGAGAAGCCGCGACACACCGCGCGGCCTACTACCTTTATTCGCATCATCAGTGGGCCATCCCGCTGACCTACTTCACACGCGCGTGGGTCTACCCGTTCTCGGACTACCAGCGCGGGCCTATCATCCCCGTGAAACCCGGTTCCACCTACGTCTCGCGCATGGCCTTCATGCCGTTCTCCCTCCACGACAAAGGCGAACGGTATAGGGATATCCAGCGAGTGAGCCGGGCGATCGAGCAACCACTGGTTCAGCGCTGGGGTCTGTAGGGGCCATAGTGAAGAGGACGTGCACGAGAAGGCGCTTCCTTGGAGCGCTAGGAGTGACCGGGGCAAGCGCCGGGATCGCTCTTGCTTCGAACGATCGCGAGAGATCAACGCACCATGACCTTGTGGTGGTAGGCGCTGGAAGTGCTGGCATTGGCGCGACGCTCGCCGCGGCACACATGGGGCTGGATGTCCTGTTGATCGAGAAAGCAGACCGTGTCGGCGGCACTGCCGTGCGTTCGGGCGTGACCATGTGGGAGCCCGGAGTTGGTGGAACCGGACTCCCGTACGAGATCTACCGCAACCTGAAGGCTCGCCCGAACGCGGTGGCCGTCTATTCTTTCGGACGCCACATGTCATGGGACGGCATCGACGCATGGCCCGGAGGCGAACACCTGCCGGACCCTTCCCGCACGTATGCCGACACGCTGCAACGACACCGCCCGGCGGATATCGCTTCGGACAAGGAATTCCGCAAACGCTATCTGCATGGAGTCATCTTCGAACCCGACGAGTATGAACGCGTCGTGCGCGATCTCCTGAAGGCGGCGGGAAGGTGCACGCTGCTCACCGAGACCTCGTTTTCTGAAGCGGAGCACAAGGAAGGACGCGTAGTCCACCTTACCTTGACCGACGGTTCCAGCGTCACCGCCAACGCGTTTGTCGATTGCACGGGCGGCGGCGCGCTCTGCAAGGCTTGCGGATGCACAATGATGCTCGGACAGGAAGCCAAGGACCGGTTCAACGAACCCGACGCGCCTGACAAAGCCAACGATCTCCTCAACGGAGTCACGCTCATATTTCGAATCACCCCGGCTCAAGACGCCGGTGTCGAGCCCCTGACCGACGGGACTCCTGAGAAATGCTGGTGGGGTGAATTCGGGGTCATGAGCGCCGTTCGATATCCGAATGGCGATTACAGCTGCAACATGCTGCCCACCATGGAAGGCCGCGACTTCATCAAGATGGGCTACGAGAACGCCTACGCCGAATGCCAGAGGCGCGTCGCGGCGTTCTGGCATTACGTTCAGGTACGCTGGCCGGAGTTGCGAGGTTACCGGCGTTGCTGGACCGCTCCCGCCCTTGGCATTCGCGAAAGCACGCGCGTTCTCGGCGAGTATGTCTTGACAGAGCACGATCTCCTCACGGGCCTCTCCGGACAAACGCACGCTGACATCGTAACTATCGCCGACCACTCGATGGACCGGCATGGGACCGGCCGAGGAGGCCGCGAACTCGCCGCGCCCTACGGTGTGCCCTATCGATGTCTTGTACCCAAAGGCGCGCGCAACCTGCTCATGGCGGGACGTGGAGCGAGTTTCAGTTCGTTGGCGGCATCGAGTTGCCGACTCTCGCGCACGATGATGCAGCTTGGCCAGGCGGCAGGTACCGCCGTGGCGCTCGCCAGAGAACTGAAGTGCGACGTGGGGCAAGTCCCTCCGGTACAGCTTCGCGGCGAACTCCGAAAGCAACATTGCCAGCTTGAATTCCCCTTGACGATAGAACTTGCACAGATGGTTGCGGACACTTGATGAAGGAATACCAAATGACAAGAGCAGTACTACTTGCGTTGTGTTGGGTCGCGGTTTCGGCCCAAGGCGCGCCCTACAATGTAATCGACTACGGCGCCATCGGCGACGGAAGCGCCAACGACACCAAGGCTATCAACGCGGCCATCGAGTCGGCGTCCAAGGATGGCGGAGGGACGGTCTACTTCCCGGCCGGGAACTACCATTCCTTCACGATTCATCTCCAGAGCAACATTACGTTACATCTCGATCAAGGGGCTGTACTGATCGCAGAGAGCGAAGCCGGCGGCGAGGGATACGACTTGCCCGAGGATTCCGAATGCGCTACGAAATACCAGGACTTCGGGCACAGCCATTGGAAGAACAGCCTGATTTACGGTGAGGATCTGCACGACATCGCAATCGTCGGGCAGGGACGGATCTGGGGCAAGGGTTTGCAGACCTACGACAAACCAGAACTCAAAGGCTCGGGCAACAAAGCGATCGCGCTGAAGAACTGCCGCAACGTGATCGTGCGCGACGTGTCAATACTCCACGGGGGCCACTTCTGCATCCTGGCCACCGGCGTGGACAATCTCACTATCGACAATGTTCGTGCGGACGCCGACCGCGACGCATTCGATCTCGATTGCTGCAAGCACTTGACAATCTCGAATTGCCTCGTCAACGCGCCCACGGACGACGGGATCTGCCTGAAGTCCTCGTTCGCCCTGGGATATGCGCGCGCCACGGAAAACGTGACGATCACAAACTGCCAGGTCTTCGGCTACGATCACGGATCGATGCTGGACGGCACCTTCAAGACGGAGTTCGTCGACGAAGCGCCGGACGCGAACCACTGCATCACCGGGCGTTTGAAACTAGGAACCGAATCGAACGGCGGCTTCAAGAATATCGCCGTGTCCAACTGCGTGTTCCAGCATTCTCGCGGACTCTGTATCGAAACCGCCGACGGCGGCGCGATCGAAGACATCCTCTTCAACAACATCACCATGCGCGACATCCCGGACACGCCGTTCTTTATCCGGCTCAACGCGCGCATGCGCGGACCCGAAGGAACGCCGGTAGGGACGTGCAGGCGCATCACCATCAGCAACCTGAACGTGTACGACGTGGGCGGACGGACAAAGGAACCCGAACTCGGCGCAGGCATGGTGATGGGGATTCCCGGCCACTACATCGAAGACCTCACCTTGTCGAACATCCGCATCTACTATCGCGGCGGGGCGTCAAAAGAAACCGTCGACAAAGAAGTCCCGCAGAACATCGACATCTACCCCGACCCGTATCGGTGGCATTCCATGCCCGCCTACGGGATCTATTTTCGTTACGTCAAAGGGTTGAACGTGAGCGACGTCGTCTTCCGCTGCATCAATGGGGATGAGCGTCCCGCGTTTGTACTCGACGATGTCCACGACGCCACATTCAGCCACGTTGATGCGCAGAAGAACGCAGAAGCCCCGCAGTTCCTTCTCAAGAACGTAAGCACCCTCTCCTTCCACGAAGTGACCGGCGTAAACTGCGATCAAGTTAAGGATATGACGATGGGCATGCTATAGGCAGACACCTTCGACGACAACATCCCGGCAGGTATATCGTTTAGATTTCAACAGAGCCACGAGGGCCTGCGTCAGGATGTGGGGGCTATGCGGTTCGTTGTTCCCAGAAATCTTCGATTCGGTTGGAGAGTGTTGCGCATCGTAGTGCGAGGATGGCGTTTGCGCCCCTTACGGTCCATTCCATGCCGGATTGTTTGAGTCGGTGTCCGACGAGGTGTTTGCATCCGGCCTCTATTACTCCGGAACCGATGAACAAGTGTTGTGCACGATACTGGTCGTACCGCATGCGCTCTTTGTTTTTCTGGAGGTAGGCGATCTCCTTTCGGGCGTCTTTCATGGCGTTTGGATCTTTGGGCAACAACGCGGAGGCTTCGTCTATGACGCGCTGCACGTCTCCTTCATCGAGTGCGGTTTTCCATCGTTCGAGTTGTGACTCGATGCATCGAGGATTGCGCTCGTAGAGGAGCTTGGTGAGGCTGGCGACATGTTCCGCGGCATGGTAATAGTCGATGATGTGCACGGCGTTGGGAAATTGGGTGTCGGCAAGGTTCTTGGCCCATTCGGCTCCGTCGCTGAGCGTTACGACGCGTTGGGCTCGGTAGAGTCCGCGCCTCACCGCCTCGTCGTACATGCGGCCGCCAAACGTCTCCGCGCTTTCTATGGCGCCGACGAAACTCGTGGAGCCATGGTCGCGTTGCGGTTGGCCTTCCTGGTCCACGCCGGTCTGCGTAAACACCGCCCCGAGTTTGGCCTCGCGTGTCTTGGCGCTGCCGTCGGGCTGTTTGCCATGGCGTCCCGCTACCTCCTTGCGCGTCATGGGAACGCCCGTTCCGTCGAATTCCACATAGAGCGTATCGATGGGCGGGCCGGCGGTTCCCGCGTCGTCATCGCGCCGTTGCTCACGCCGCTGGCGTTGCGTCCATTGCTCGACCTCCTCGCCGATGCGTTCCGCCACCCGTTCGGCATCCTTGGCGCTTACGTCGATGCCCGCCGCTGCGCGAAGGTCCTCGGCCACGTCCTTGAAGGGTTCCTTCGCGCCGAACCGCGCCTCCAGCCGTTGGACGCCCGGCGAACGCGACGTGTGGACGATGCCCAGCGCCTCGTCTCCCGGAAAGCACACGCCGCCACACTTCGGGCAGACAAAACGACTGCGTTCAAAGCGGATCCAGCCCAACAACGTGAGCACCTGCTTCGCGCACACGCCCTTGCTTTCCATCGCCGTACGGCAACGCGGACACCGTACCGCCGCGTCCCGTGGCCCCACGCCCACCGGCGCCAACAACCCTTCCAGCACGCTCCCGCCCGCCGCCAGCGCCGCGGCACGAAGAACGCCCTCCGCCGCCTCCAAGTCCACATGCCCCTCGCGTTCCACCGCCGCGACTACCCGCGCGACTTCCTGGTCCCGCTCGACCGCGACTTGAGCCCCTTTTTGAGCGAGTCTTCCGAAGCGGACGTATCGCGCTCTTCTGCGGCTAAGGCCTCCGCTACCGAAACATACTCCTTGCAGAGCAGCTCGAACTCTTTATACGCCGCTACCTCCTTGCGGGCGGACTCCACCTCCGCTCCGGCATGGAGCCGCTGGCGTTTGGGCATGCCCCCTTCCCAATACTGCCAGAGGTAATACGGACCCCGCCGCACAGGTCTGGCTTGTCCCTTATGCCGCACGTTCAGAAACTGCTCGCTTACGGTGCCGCGCCGCATTGTGCGCAGTTCGCCCATCTTCTTCAAGATCGCCTGCCGTCGAAGTTCCAGGTCTTGTTTCATGATACGCGCTCCTTGTGTATTGTATCTATACAGATACACTACACAACCCCGAAACAAAACTCAAATCAGCCAAACCCGATTTCAAGACGCAGGCCCGAGCCACGAGGTCCAATTGACATCGCGTGATGCGATTCGATATACTCCGGCCAAGTACAGTCGCGGGGTGGAGCAGCCTGGTAGCTCGTTGGGCTCATAACCCAAAGGTCGGCGGTTCGAATCCGCCCCCCGCTACCAAAGCAATATCAAGGACTTACGGCGACGTAAGTCCTTCTTTTTTTGCCTGAAAATGGGCCGATTGTTACTTAATTGTTACTTACGAAATTGAAATCGGCCCCAGATTTCAGCCGCATTGAAGGAGGACCGGCCACACACAACTCAGGTTCAACGAAAGGAGAATGTGTGAAATGGCTAGCATCTGGAAACGCGGCAAGACGTATTACGCTCGCTATTACGTCGGCGGGCGGCAAAAGGCGATCTGTCTGGAGACCTCGTCGTACCCCATCGCCAAGGAGAAGCTGCGCCAGCTCGAATCGAAGCTGGCGATGGGCTTCGAGATCCCCGTACAGACGAAAACGCCTCTCGTCGAGGTCGTTGGCGCCTACGTGGTTCACATGCGGAGCACGAAGACCCGAAACAGCATCAAGAGCGAACTCTACTACCTCAGAGACATGTTCGGTCCAATCTGCGCCGAATTGGAACCCGTCTCGCCGGAAAAGACAGGCAAACGTCGGGGCAGACACTTTGACGCCCAGTTCATCGAGGAAATCAAGACGCCCGACATCGTGGCCTTCTTGACGTCTCGCATGCAAACGAGGGGCCTTGCCCCAAAAACAGGAAATCACTATCGCGGCATCCTTTCCCGACTCTTCAGTTGGGCGATGACGCAGTATGGCGTCAAGATGCCGAACGATGTAAATCCGGCCGCCAAGGTCGAACGGTATCGCGAGCGGTCCAGGACCATCCGCTTTCTCACGCTGGCGCAGATCAACGAGCAACTCGAAACGCTTGCACCTGACCCGCTTGTCCAAACCATGGTCGCGGTCTACATCTATGCCGGCCTAAGACGCGAGGAAGCGCTTTGGTTGACGCACAAAGACGTGAACCTGCGTGCAGGCAAATACGGAGTGATTTACGTTCAAGCGAAGACCGTGGATGGAGAATTCTGGGAGCCCAAAACTAAGGTAAACCGAGTCGTTCCGATTTCGAGGACCCTGCGAGGCTACCTTGATGATTACGAGGCAAAGATCGTGCCTGGCGGTTGGTACTTTCCTTCTCGCAAAGGAAGACGGTGGGACCCTGACAATTACTCCGCCGATCTTCGCGAACTCAACCGGAAGGCTGGTCTGGTGTGGGGCTGCTTGGATTTCCGGCATACCTTCGGAAGTCACTTGGCCATGAAGGGAGAAAGCCTTTACAAGATCGCCACAATTATGGGCAATTCTCCGGAGATCTGCCGCCGGCATTACGCGGCCTTGATGCCAGAATCACTCCTGGACTCTGTGGAATTTGGCACTCCAGACCCGTGTCAGGGCACCCTGCCACCACGGCCCGAACCAATACTCCGCCTCATCCCCAAAACACGCGCCCGTAACGAGTAAATAACGGTAGAAAAAGAGCGACAAGGGCCATCTCGATATCTGATAAGCCTATTCGAGATGGCCCTTTCTGGTATCGGTTACGGCTTGAGTATTCTTGTCCGCTCCAGCTCGTCGACCTCTTCACGAAGATACCTAATAATGCCGTTTCTTCCTTCGCCGATGCAGAGACGTGTTAGACCCTCGCGTTGCGCAATTCGGGCGACCGTCGAGCGAGAGCACCGCCATCGAGCTGCAAGGTCACGAGGAGAAATATAGACAAAGGCTTTCTCTTTCTTGACCTTATCGGCAGTCTGTCTTGCCACATGTTCCGGCATAGCGAAGAACCCATATCTTCTTTTGAGTTCGACCCACGATCCTTGTAACTCCCTATGCGGCGGAATAACGTGCTCTGTTTCAGTTCGGAACTGGCACTCGACCTGACAAGTTCTTCTGAAATTCCGGTTTCCGTTCCACCGCTTCTTTCCCTGAGGAAAGGAAACTCTATTCCTATGTACCGCCCAGTAATCTCGCGGCCACAGGCCAGCACGCTGATAGTCGAGGCGCGCGCAGCCCTCGAAATAGAGCAAACGAAGGGTTGCCTTCCGACCATATCGCTGGTGCCGGTCGAGTTGGAACCGCCTTGTCAAGCGCTTATCGGAATCGAGGCCATCCTACGCGCAGGCGAACAACCTCAATTTGTTCCTACAGCACCACCGGTAATGAGCGACTGGGAGCGTCTTAATCTATCGGTGCATTCTGTACAAGACTGTGACTGGCTCCGGCACGAGCATGTCGTCAAGAAGCTTTCTGCCCTGAAACATAGAGTGGCATTCGAAATAACTGGGAACCGGGAGAAGATCTTGATTACTTTTCTCTGTCACAAGGGCGATGCACCTGTTGTTCGCACAGCAGTGCGCGGCTACTACCCATACTGCGAGTTGTCAACATGCCGGGAACATCCGCTGGACCTTTTGCTCAGCGAGGTCTGGCAGACAGCGGTTTTCAAGGAATTCTACACCCCGCCCCCATACAGCCACCTTCTGACATGGTCGAGCGGGTTGAAGTTGTCACCCCTGGAGTTTCTGATTAGTGAGCTCAGCATCCTTGAATCGCCCTCCATCGGGGTATATCAAGTCATAGTTCAGCCTGTCGCACACAGCCATGCGTGGAACCGCAATGTCGAGTTCTTCATCGATCTCGAATGCCTTTCCAGCCTGTATGGTAATCAGCATCTGCAACAAAGGTATGGGCAACAAGCCCTATCCGACCAGACAAACAGCCTGGCAAGAGACAAGTCCCACATGGACAAGCCGTTCTTCTGTGCACTGGTTCGCGTAGTGTTGATCGGGCTCAAGAGCGACAAGGCCTCGGGGGTGCTGCGAGCACTTGATTCCTCCATGAATCTGTTTCGACACGGAGGACGCCCTCTCGAAAGTCTTACGCACCTGGATTATCTCAAACATATCTCGATCGAGAACGTCCGGGACATGTTTCATTTTGGCATTACACATAGGGCAGGATCGCTTCTTAATAGCACCGAGATCTGCGGGCTTCTTCATATTCCCCCGTTATAGTTGCCGGTGGTACACCGATGCGTCGCCCTTTCCGTTGCGAATGCCGTGCCAGCCCGCGATGAAACCCTGCGAAGCGGAGCTTGTACCATCGCAAACTAGCGGGGGACAGATTCGAACCGTCGATTTCAGTCTAACTTTGGCTTATGACCCCAAAGGTCACGACACCACAAAGCATTGCACAGCCACATGTTACGGTCTATAAATCGGCGGGTTGCTACCAGAATTGATACTAACTGCTTCAAACGACGAGACCATCGTACTGGGGGTGAATTCGAAGCAAGGGCTCTTGGGCATTCGTCCAAGGGCCAAAGGGGTTCCGTTACATCTTGTCAGCGGGTTCGACGGTCACAACAGCCAATACCAAGTCGTCCGGTATTACAGATTTCTGGCTTCTGCTATAATGATAAACGATGTCAGGAAGGAGAAATTGTGGCTGACACACTTCGAAAACACAAAGCAGACGGGACCTTGTATTGCCGACCGCCCGCTATCGAGACGTTGATAGAGATCCTGTCAACAATACCGCGAGAGGAATTGGTCAGACGCGCACACATCTTTGACCGAGAAGATCCTGACTACATTCCTTCGGAGTGTCTGGTGTATTTCCTGCGCCATGCCCGTTTTGATAGCAACGATAAGTCGTTTCAGGACCTGTTCATCCTTCTCCGCCAACGCGTCCTTCGAGCTCTACCAGCCATCGAGAGTTACGCCCTGGGTGGGCAAAAACAAGCGGTTAGTGCATCGCTTTCTGAGTTGCGCGAAGCTGTGCTTTTCCGCTTCAACGAAATGCTTTGCATCGATCGTAGCGAATATGATGAGCGTCTCGACTACTTTGAAATCAGATTTGATGGTGCGGTTGCCAGCCTCCGCCGTACAGCTCGTAAGAAAACTGCGAAAGAGGAAAGCCGCCAGGAGCCATTGACGTACGAAAACGCGACCAACGATCCAAGCAAGGATGTCGAGGAGGCGCTTGCCCGACTGAGCAAACCGGTTTCGCGGGAAATTGAGGAAGCAGATTACCGCTTTTATCTTCAGACGGCGATTGATCTTCTGCCGGATAATCAAAGGAGGGTCATCGAAATGCTTCTGCAAGATATCCCGATTGATTCCGCCGACGACTCTGTTGTCACTATTGTCAAGACACTCGACTGCTCCGAAAAAACTGTACGCAACCGACGCGACCGGGCTTATTCCGCCTTACGAGTGGCCTTACGCGAGGAGACCGTTTTATGAAGGACAACCGCTCGTCAGAGGACATCCTCTTTGCCTACTCAGTCGAGCCCTGCCATGATCGGCAAACACTTGAAACCTATCTCCGACAGTATCCCGATCTTGCGCAGGAACTAGTTGACCTTTCTCATGAACTTCGGCTGGCCGAAACGCTCGGGCCTTCAGACGTGGCATTGGAACCGGATAGCGCCTGGCAAGCGTCCTGGCAACAGTACCTTGCTTGTGAGCCACATACAGAGGACACGTTCGTTGATCCATTCGCGCAATTCAAGGGACAGAGATTTGTTCTCTTGGCCGATGTATTGAAGCTCCCCCGCTCATTCCTCACCGCTCTCCGGGACCGGCTGGTGGAGCCGACTTCCATTCCTTTGGGCTTCCTCCGCCGCTTTTCTGAGTCCACGACGGTACCTATCGATGAACTGCGGCGCTACTTAGCTCGTCCCCCAAGAGCCTTGGGCGCCCAGAGTTTCAAGGCTCACGACAAGCCGAACGTACAAGACCAGGTCACATTTGAAGTGCTCGTCAAAAGTACGGCTCTAACCGACGAGCAACGCGAAGCCTTGCAACGCGACATTGACGACAATGGATGCGATTGAAGTAAGCCGTCAGACGGCTGCGCGTTTGCACATAGCCGCGGTCAAAAACGGAAGAGACCCCTATAAACCATACGCTTTTGCGCTCGCTGAAGCAGATAGGCGTGGCCTTGCGGTGGAAAAAGTTCCCACGGGTGATGTTCGGCTTCACGGAGGAAAAGCGCTTTACGACCCGGATGCGTTACTAATTGTGCATGAAAACGCTAACGATGACTTCATGCATGCATTTCTGATTGCCCATGAAATTGGCCATGTCGAGCTTGGTGGACATGCTGAGGCCTTTACGACGGTAAACGCAGATCCTCTTCGGTCTTGGGAAACTTCAGTAGGCGGTATCGACAGGGTAGTTGATTACAACCGTCGCCAGCGGCGAGAAGTCCAAATGGACCTCTTTGCTCGCGAGTTCCTCTTGCCAAGGAGCGTGGTGCGGCGTTTGCATGTCGAGGAAGGAATAGCGGCTAGCGACATTGCCGCGCGATTAGGGGCTCCTTTCTCGGTAGTCGCGCAGCAGCTCTTTGACGCACTACTTCTTCCCGAGATAGAGCTTCCATCGGCCGAGCAACGTATTGAAAAGCCCTTAAATCCGGGCCAAATCGAAGCGGTGAAACATCGCGGAACGCCCTACTTGCTCGAAGCCGGGCCGGGCACCGGGAAGACTCAAACTTTGGTTGCCCGAGTAGAAGATTTGCTGACAACCAGTGTCGATCCAAGCCGAATGTTGGTTCTCACTTTTTCCAATAAAGCCGCCGGCGAGCTTTCTGAGCGAATTGCGGCAAAGCGCGCCGAAGCGGCTGCGGCAATGTGGATCGGGACGTTCCATGCATTTGGTCTTGATGTGGTCCGTCGATTTCATGACCGGCTTCGCTTGCCGGCCGAGCCGCGCCTTTTAGATCGTTCAGAAGCAATCGAATTTCTGGAGGATGAATTCCCCAGGCTTCGGCTGGTTTACTTCAAGGAACTCTCGGACCCATCATTCTTGTTGAGCGATATACTAAGTGCCATTTCCCGTGCCAAAGATGAGGTCATAGACGCGGCCGGCTACCGCCTGCTCGGGCAGACCATGTTGGAGACAGCCTCAACTGGTGAGCAGCGTGAGGCGGCCAAGCGTAGTCTGGACGTTGCAACTGTCTTCACTGCATACGAGAAGCTGAAGATTGACCATGGGTACGTCGATTTCGGCGACCTGGTCTCTATGCCGGTTCGCCTCTGTGAGTCCGATGCCGAAGTAAGTAAATATCTGGCGATGCTATATGAGCACGTGCTGGTTGACGAGTTCCAGGATGTCAACAGAAGCAGTATTCGCCTACTCAAGGCGCTGACAGGAAATGGTCAAGGCCTTTGGGTGGTTGGAGACGCAAAGCAGTCAATTTACCGCTTCCGCGGCGCCTCATCTTTCAACGTCGCGAGGTTTGGGGTTGAGGACTTCCCCGGAGGCAAGCGTGGGCGACTAAGCGTCAACTACCGCTCCGTTGAAGAGATAAAGAACACATTTGTCCAATTTGCATCCGGTATGGTCGTTACAACAGGATCAGACATTTGTCTTGAAGCAAAGCGCGGCAAATCAAATGTGGCGCCCGAGCACCGGATAGCGGGAACGGCAGAAGAAGAGATTGCCGCCGTCGGAGAAGCAATCGAGGAGATGCGGCTGGCGGGGCATGGCTTTCGGAATCAGGCACTGCTGTGCTCTGGAAATGACCGTCTTGCCAAATTTGCGGCTGGGTTGGAAGGTTTGGGAATTCCAGTTCTTTACCTTGGTAGCCTCTTCGAGCGCGACGAAATCAAGGATCTGCTGTCCTTGCTATCCATGCTCATTGACCGCCGTGCCATGGGGCTTCTGCGGGTTGCCGCGAAGGAAGAACACGAAGTCAGTTTATCCGATGTCGCGTCAGTCCTTTCCTACTTAAAGGACCACGGTTCTCAACCGCTCATATGGGCGAAACATATAGAGAAAGTTCCGGGCTTGTCCGTGGAGGGTGGAGAGGGGTTACGTAGAATCGCAGGCCTTCTCGACGGTTTTACGCCCTCCGACAACGCATGGAATGTCCTTGCGACCGTACTACTCGACCGTACCCGAATCACTGCCGATATTGCGGGCGCATCCGACGTCGCCGCAAGATCCAGGGGGATTGCGATTTGGCAGTTCATGAACTTTCTTCGGAGCCAACCATCGGGACAAGGCCTACCGATCTCTCGGCTACTCGAACGCATAAGGCGTTTGGTTCTCTTGTCTGACGAACGAGAACTCCGGCAGTTGCCCGCAGCCGCCCAGGGCATTGATGCGGTGCGACTTATGACAATTCACGGCAGCAAGGGGTTGGAATTCCCTGTCGTGCACATACCAAGCCTCAATGACGGGACCTTACCCAGATCGGCGGGCCAAGCGCTGGCGCGCGGTATTGCCCCCCCTGATGGCCTCATTGAAGGAGCACTTGAAGGCGGAGCCGACGCGGCCAGGGCGGCTCATGTTGAAGAACAGGAATGCCTCTTTTTTGTTGCCCTATCGAGAGCGCGTGATCGTCTTCTATTCTATTCGTCATCCAAGAAGGCAAACGGGCATAGGTGGGCGCACTCCCCATTTCTCGACAGGCTCGGGGGGACGATTTGCTCGAACCGCGTAACACCCGGCCTAGTCCCGCCTCAACCTGGAGAACCAAGTATTCCGGTAACGTTTATAGGGTCCTTTGCCGTAACAGACTATCAGTTAGGGTTGTATCAGCGTTGCCCAAGGCGATTTCTTTATACGCATATTCTAGAGGTCGGAGGCCGCCGGACAGAAACAGCCTTTATGAAACTGCATGTTGCAGTGCAGCATGTCGTTGATTGGATTTCGCAGTACCCAACGAAAGACCCCGCCATAGAGGAGATTCTCGCCCGCTTGGAGGGCATCTGGGATACTCTGGGACCTGGCGACCATGGTTACAGCGAAGAATATAAACGGATTGCTCAGCAGCTGCTTACTTTCTACCTCTCAACTCGGACGGGTTCCAATCGTATGTCGGTCCCAGAGCTCCGTTTGGCCGTTGATGGCGGCGAGGTCATTATCAGGCCAGACCACGTGATGTCGGGCGCGTCGAACAAACTGATCATGCGCCGGGTTCAGACAGGCCACAAGAAATCAAAAGAAGAAGAAAGTTTGGCCGCGGCAGCCTTTAGAATTGCTGCGGATTCCAACTCACCCGGTTGCGTTGTCGAACTCGTCCATCTCAGTGATGAAACCGTAACCCCTATCGAGATGTCGGCTAAGGTTCTGGGGAACCGGAAAAACTCAATCTCCCAGGCAGCACAGGATATCCGCGCTGGTCGCTTTCCCATGGAGCACGGTCGCACCTGCCCACGCTGCCCGGCGTTTTTCATCTGCGGTCCCCTGCCTGCAGGCACGGTAAATAAGAAAATGCTAACCTGAGGTTACCGGTTTGACCTAATTCCGGCGATTGATCCTCCAGAAGCCGCCGCGATGGTGCGGCGGGCAATGGAGGACCCAGAAATGAATGAAGCTCTTTCTCCGGAATATGACGATTGTGACGACCTTGCGACCGCGATCCGTGAGGGGCGCCCTCTGCGCCCATCCCGCGCCTACGGTATTGAGGTTAGCGATGAAACCCTGAATTTTCACTCTGTCCGTGTTGCCGATCCCCTGCCACTCGGGCGCCAGATCTTAGATGCCGCCGGAGCTCAACCGGTCGAGGAGTTCAGCCTCTTTGGTCTGTTGCCTAACGGGGACTTCGAAGATGTTAGGCTAGACGAACCATTTGACTTGCGAGGCCGAGGAGCGGAGCGTTTCATCTACTTCAGAACCGACCGCATTTTCATTTTTACTATCGACAACCGGCAGCTTGACTGGGGTATACCGCTGATTACCGGCATGATCTTGCGGCGCCTCGCCAATATCCAACCTGGCTATGACTTATACCTGGAGGTTCGTGGTGGCCACGACCGCGAGATCAGCAACACGGACCTCATCGACCTATCGAAGCCCGGCATCGAGCGATTCATCACTGTCATTCAGCAAACCACGGAAGGGCGCGCCGCACTGCCGTTAATGGATCGGACCTACCTCGATGACCACCTCATTGGGTATGAAACCGTCGAAGAGACGGGGCACGTTGGTGTCATCCTGAAGGATATGCCGTTGCCCGAAGGCAAGTTCGACCATACAAGTGTCGACGTCCTGATCCTCTTGCCAGCGGGTTACCCAGACGCCCGCCCCGACATGTTCTTTCTCCTGCCCTGGATCCGTCTCAACTCGAACGGAGGCTTTCCTAAGAACGCGGATGTCGCTCACACTTTCGGCGGCAATCAGTGGCAGCGCTGGTCTCGGCATTCGGACGCTTGGCGTCCGGGTGTCGATGGTCTCCACACTATGATTGCCCGTTTCCGTCATGCGATGGACACCGCGCGATGACAGCAGATCTTGATATCATCCTCCTAGAACCGCACGCCTCGCAGCTCTGGAATTTGCTGGCAGTTGGAGGAGGTGCCGAGACGGCAGCCTATATGCGGTTTGGCGTCGCCCAGATCGGACTCGACCCTTGGGGCTCTATGGAACGGACACGTCTCGTATCGCACGACGTTGTCGACATCAAAGACGAGGAGAAGACCGGCGCGTCACCCGTCCACGTGAGTTGGAACACGCGTGGCTACATGCGCCTACTCTCGGAATCCATGTCGAGCGACCTTGTGCCGGGGATCATTCACACCCACCCAGGCAGTCACGCCTTCTTCTCCCAGCAGGACGATATTAACGAGACCGAACTTGCCCGCACGGCCGCGATCAAAGGTTCACGCGGTCTGGTCAGCATCGTCCTCGGCGAGGATGGCTCAGCAAAGGCCCGTATGTGGGTGCCACCGGACCTAATCGTTGATGCACACACCGTACAAGCCGTTGGTGGCAGATTTCGCCGGTGGCCAACGACAGATACCGGAGCCGTGGAGGCCGGCCATCTTGAACGTCAGACGAGGTTGTTCGGTGTGGGATTTAATCCATTGATCAGTAAACTGAAAATAGCGGTGGTAGGTTGTGGTGGGACTGGCAGCGCTACGGCCATCTTGCTGGCCCGACTTGGGGTGGGCCATCTCCTCCTCATCGATAACGACACAATCGAGGAAACTAACCTCAATAGGGTGCATGGCTCGCGTCGTGCAGACGTGAACGCCGCTATCCCAAAAATCGACATCATCGAACGCGAGATCTCACTAGCGGACCTGGGCGTTCATGTCGTGAAGCGTCGGGGATGGGTTAACGATCCTACCATGCGCGATGCGCTCAAGGCCTGCGATTTTATCTTCGGCTGCACCGACGATCACTCGGGGCGGATTGTGCTAAACCGCCTGGCATATTTCTATGGCATTCCAGTCGTTGACATAGGCCTCAGGATGGCACCTTCGGGCGCCGGCACCGGCCACAACATTAATGGACGCATTACGACGATTTCACCAGGAAGGCCATGTCTCCTCTGCGGAAGAGTGATTGACGCCAAGCGCGCCGCCGAAGAGGCGCTGGAGCGGACTGATCCGGCCGAGTACGAGAAGAGGAAGCAAGAAGCTTATGTTATTGGCTCCGGTGACCCCGCACCGGCCGTAGTTACCTTCACAACCGAAATGGCTTGTGTGGCGGTCAACGAGATGATTGCAGCTCTAGTCGGATTCCATGGGGATAACGGAATGATTCCCACGCGTATACGCCGCTTCCACGTTCTTGACGACCGCTTTCTGGGCATAGAATCGAAGAAGAGCTGCCGGATTTGTGCATCTCAACGTTTTTGGGGGCGTGCAGATATGGATCCCTTCCTCGACATTATAGGAACATGAAGTGAAGACTGGACTTGCACGTTTGCTTCGGATGATCGGCCTTTTACATTTCGACATCATTTGTAGAAGGGCAGAGACTTATCCTGACACGGCCATCTTGCGCAAAGGCGAAATGGTCGTTGTGTGTGATGGGCAGGTAATGAAATGGGCCTGTTTTTCTTGTCCGGGTGGTTGTGGTGCACATATTGCTTTGTCCCTTAACCCGGCGCGGAAGCCGTGCTGGCTCGTCCATATAGACTTCTGGGGACGCCCAACGATCGAGCCTTCTATACAGCAAGAGAACGCCTGTGGCTGTCATTTCTTTATTCGAAGGGGTCGGATTAAGTGGTGCAAGAATGGACTGCCTCGCTGTTCTGTGGGCGAATCTGGACGACTTGCAGCGTTCTCCGACTCTGCCGACGATTCGATTCCGCCGACACAACATTGCATTTAGCGCACAAAATACAATGGAAACAGTGTAGAATATACCGCTGAACATAAAGGGATGGTATATGAAATTTGTGCATGCGGCTGATGTGCATCTGGATAGTCCGCTGGTGGGGCTGCATCGCTATGAGGGTGCGCCCGTTGATGAATTGCGAGGGGCGACGCGGCAGGCGTTGTCGAACCTGGTGGATGTCACTATTGAAGAGGAGGCGGCTTTCCTACTGCTGGCGGGCGACCTGTTTGACGGCGACTGGAAGGATTACAGCACGGGGCTCTTCTTCTTGAAAGAAATGAGCCGACTGCGGGAGGCAGGCATGCCAGTGGTGTGGGTGGCGGGAAATCATGATGCCGTCAGCAACGTCACAAAATTCCTGAAAATGCCCGATAGAATTTGGCGGTTGTCGCACCGGAAACCCGAGAGCGTGGTGCTGGAGGACCTGGGCGTGGTCGTTCACGGCCAGAGCTTTTCCACACGTGCGGTCGAGGACGACCTCGCCGCCGCATACCCGAAGAGGAAACAGGGATTATTCAACATTGGTATGCTGCATACCAGCGTGAATGGCCGCGAAGGGCATGACAACTATGCGCCTTGTTCGTTGAGCACACTGGCGGAGAAAGGATACGAATACTGGGCATTGGGGCACGTCCACGCGCGCGAGATTGTGAGCCGGGAGCCGTGGGTGGTGTTTCCGGGCAATGTACAGGGACGTAACATCCGCGAGACCGGCGCAAAAGGTTGTGCGGTGGTGACCGTGGAGGATAACGCCGTCGTAAGTGTGGAATCGCGGACGGTGGACGTCTTGCGCTGGGAAATGTTGACGGTAAATGCCTCGACAGCAGACAAGCCCCAAGACGTGCTCGATGCATTTGAAAGAACATTGGGCGAGCTTCGCCAGAAGAACGGCGACCTGCCCCTGGCAGTGCGCGTACGGGTCGCGGGCAGAAGCGCGGCGCACCGGGCGCTGCTGGCGAATCCGGAGAAATGGGTGGCCGAAGTCCGTGCCCTTGCTACTAACGTGGGCGATGGCAAAGTCTGGATCGAAAAGGTGAGGTTAGAAACCTTGCCGCCAACAGAGACATCAGGTTTTTCGATTACCGATGGTCCCTTGGCGGCACTCCTCCTAGCTCTGGGCAACATTAGCCCAGAGGCGGAAGCGATGACGGAGTTGAAGACCGAATTGCGCGACTTGTTCGGAAAGTTACCGGAATTGCGGGAGCGGATTGATTTGGAAAACAGTGAAAGCGTCGCGGAACTGGCGGAAAACGTCAAGCAGATGCTGCTGGCGCACATCCTTGAAGAGGGGGACGTGCCATGAGGATCGCGAAGATCAACCTTCAGGCGTTCGGCCCCTTCACAGATCGTCCCTTGACGTTTTCGGAAGAAGATGGGCTGGTTGTGTTGTACGGGCCAAATGAAGCGGGCAAGAGCTCGATGCTGCGCGCGCTGAAAGCGTGGCTGTACGGAATTCCAGCCCAGTCAACCGACAACTTCATCCATGACCATCAGAAGATGCGCGTAGGTGGCCGCTTGTGTCTGAGCAGTGGCCGCGAACTCACCTTCCTGCGGCGAAAGGGCAACAAGAAGACGATACTGGACCTATCTGGCAATCCGCTCGATGATGGGATACTGGACACTTTCCTTTCACAAGTGGGCGAGGACGCTTTCTCGAAGATGTTTGGAATCGACAACGAGGCGCTGGTCAGAGGTGGTAAAGAGCTGGTTGAGGATAAAGGCGACGTTGGACAGGCACTTTTTGCGGCAGGCATGAGCGGACTGCAGTTACGGCGGGTCTTACAAGCAATAGAGAAGCAGGCAAACGAGCTGTTTAAGAGCGGGGGAAGCAAACAGGAGATTACAGAAGCTCTTAAGGATTTGACAGAAGCCCGGAAAAAAATAAAAGAGGAATGCGTTTCCGGAAAAGAGATTAACGAACTAGAAGACCGATTGCACGAGGCCCAGGCTTCGGTTGCCCGCCTTGATATATCGCTTGCCGAGGCGCTGACGGAGCTTAGCAGGTTTGAGCGGTTGGCGGGGGCGTTACCGAAACTCGGGAAGCGAACAGGAATCCTGGCGCGCTTGGAGGTTATGCGTGACGTGCCGATTCTTTCCGAGGATTTTCCGGAGCGGCGGCGCGAGGCACAACAGGACAAGAAACAGGCAACTAAGGATAAGGCAATTTATGAACCCGAACTGGAGCGCCTGGCACAACAGAGCGAGGAACTTTCCGGCGCGGGCGGGTTTGCATCGTACGCTGAGAAGATTGAGTCGCTTCTAAAGCGGCTTGGTGCTCATCTAAAGGCCCAGCGCGACTTGGTGGGTTTGGATGCCAAACATGAGACCTGTGTCCAGGAAACTCAGCGGCTGCTGGCGGAGATTCGCCCCAACTTGAGTCTCGAAGATCTGGGCCTGTTGCGCGTGACAGAGGCCCGTAAAAAGCGGATTAGAGAACTGGCGTTGCGGCGTGAGAACGCGTTTAGCGCCGAGACCAAGTGCCTTGATGCATTAACCTTGACCACGGAGAAATTGGAGCAGGCACAACAGAAGCTGGGCGGCATGCCGGCGGGACGTGACGAGTCGGAACTGGAGCGAACCGTGGATACGCTTCAGAGACACGGCGATCTTGCGAAGACGGTACGGGCGGCGCAACAGGAACAGCAGGCCTTTGCAGACGAGGCCAAGAATGCATTGGCAAGATTAGGTCTGTGGTCTGGGACGCTTGAAGACGTCGAACGGCTGCCCGTACCGACGCAGGAAACCATCGGACGGTTCCAAACGGATTTCGATGAATTGGCCGCTGACAGAAAGGCGCTTGAAAAAAGGTTGCGCGATTTGAATGCGGAACGCGCCGGGATTGAAGACGAGATTGAAGGAATGCGGCGGAACGTGGCCGTCTTGACTGAAGTTGAACTCGTCGATGCCCGGGATAGACGAGACGGGACCTGGCGACAAATCCGGGGCGCATGGTTGGATCAGGAACAACTTGAAGAACCTGCTTCCGCGCTGGCGCAAGGGTACGAAGAAGAGGTGAAAACAGCCGACGATGCCGCTGACACGCTCCGGGATAATGCAGATCAAGTTGCCGAACACACTGAACGATTGCGGCAACTAGACCGTGTGCAAAAGAAGATTGTAAAGGATTCGGTTGAACGCGACCGCATCGTGAAGCGACAAGAACAGGTCGAGGCCGAATGGGCGGTGGCGTGGTCGGAGAGCGGTATCAAGCCGTTGCCGCCTAAAGAGATGCAGGCGTGGCTGAACCGACATGCGCAACTGCTGGAGCTTGGCAGAAGGATGCGCGAGGCTGGCGTAGAGGAGCGGGAAGCGGTCCGGGAGATGGTGGCAGGGGTCGAGGCGCTGCACCTGTGCATGCAGACGCTGGGGGAAGCACCGTGCGGCCCCGAAGAGACGTATGGGAAGACGTATGGGAAGCTGATTGAACGTAGCAAGGCGCTCGTGTCCAGTCTCCGCAACATGAACAACGCCCGGGCCGCCGCGGAGAAAGCTGTAGCGGACATCGAGAAGGAACGTCGGCGGGCTGAAAAGGAACTCGGCCAAGCCCAAGCCGCGTGGGCGCAATGGCAACAAGATTGGGCCGAGTGCATGGGATGGCTCGAACTTGCGCCGGACACCTCAATCAACGAAGCGGATTCGCATTTGGAAAGATTGGACGACCTGTTCAAACAAGCCAAAGATGCGGCTGACCTTGCGGACCGTATTGCCGGAATTAACAAAGACGCGAAAAGCTGCGGAATCCGGGTGTAGCGGATCGGGGATTCCGAGGCAAGCCGATCATCAAATCCGCTGGAAGCCGATCATGGATTCCGAATGAAACGGATCAGTGATTCCGCTACATGCCGATCATGAATTCCGACGGAAGCCGATCATGGATTCCGGGGCAAGGCGATCACGATCGGGTCGGGGGGAAGTGACGCGGGATAACCCTTAACAGGAGCGATATGCTCGGGCCTTTTGGAATGGGTATCACCCCAGGAGGTCGGCATGTCGCAGGAACGGTTATCCATGCGCAAGATCAAGGAAGTTCTTCGATTACGGTATGAGAAGGGTCTGAGTCATCGGGCCATTGGCCAGAGTTGCGGGATGGGCTGCACCACGGCTCGGGAGTATGTGGTGCGGGCGCAGGCGGCGGGCGTGTCGTGGCCGCTGCCCGACGATCTGGACGACGCGGCGTTGGAACGGCTGTTGTTTCCTCCCGCGCCTGCGGAGGGCCAGCGTGCGTTGCCGGACTGGCCGGTGGTCCACCAGGAGCTGCGCCGGAAGGGCGTGACGCTGGCGTTGCTTTGGCAGGAGTACAAGGCGGCGCATCCGGAGGGATACAACTACAGCCGGTTCTGCGAGTTGTACCGGGCGTGGTCGGGTACGCTCGATGTGACGATGTCCCAGGAGTACAAGGCAGGCGAATACCTGTTTGTGGATTACGCCGGTCAAACGATGACCGTGACGGATCCGCAGACGGGCGAGACGGTGCCGGCCTATGTGTTTGTGGCGGCGCAAGGGGCGAGCAATTACACGTATGCCGAGGCGAGTTTCTCGATGGACGTGCGTCACTGGATCGGGGCGCATGTCCGGGCGTTCGAGTATTTCGGCGGCATCAACGCGGTCGTCACGCCGGACAACGCCAAGGTCGCGGTAACCCTGCCGTGTCGCTACGAACCCGACCTGAATCCCACCTACCATGACCTCGCGGTATTCTATGGCTTCACGGTCCTGCCGACGCGCGTCGTGCATCCGCGGGACAAGGCCAAGGTCGAAGCGGCCGTCTTGGGCGTCGAGCGCTGGGTCATGGCCCCATTGCGCCACCAGAAGTTCTTTTCGCTGGCCGATCTGAGTCACGCGTTACGCGAACAGATCGAGGCCTACAACGCCCGGCCCTTCCAGAAGCTTGAGGGTTCGCGCTGTTCGTGGTTCGAGACGATAGACAAGCCCGCCCTAGCCCCGTTGCCGCCCACGCGGTATGAGTTCGCGGAATGGAAACGGCTGACGGTTAACATCGACTACCACGTCGAGGTTGAAGGCCACCGCTACAGTGTGCCGTACCAACTGGCCCACCAAAAGGTCGATGTGCGCATCACCCAATCCGTCGTCGAGATGTTCTGCAAGGGCCAGCGCGTGGCCAGCCATGCCCGCAGTGCATACAAAGGCCGCTTCACCACCGTCAAAGAACACATGCCCAAGGCCCATCAAGACTATGCGGACTGGACACCCGAACGCTTCCTCCGCTGGGCCGAGAAGACCGGACCCGACACCGCCCAATGGGTGCAACGCGTCCTGGCGTCCCGGCCCCATCCCCAACAGGGATTCCGCACCTGCATGGGCGTCATGCGCCTGGGCAAAGAGCACGGCGCCGAACGCCTCGAAGCCGCATGCCGGCGTGCGTTGCGTCTCAACACCTTGAGCTACAAGAGCGTCGAGTCGATCCTTGCCCGCGGCCTCGAGAACCAACCCTTGCCCGAATCCGCCGCAGCGGCGCCGCCCATCGCGCACAAGAACCTGCGCGGACCTCAGTATTACCAACCCTCCAACGAGACGAAAGGAGAACCTGTACTGTGTTGACGAACCCCACCATGGAACGACTGGCCGAACTCAAGCTCACCGGGATGCTCAAAAGCTACCAGGAGCAATGCGAATCGACCCAGGCCGACGCGTTGACCTTCGACGAACGTTTCGGCCTGCTCGTCGATCGCGAACACGCCGAACGCTACAACCGAAGCCTCGCCGCCCGGCTACGCAAAGCCAAGTTGCGGTTCCCGGCCGCCCTCGAGGACGTGGACTACCGCCAGCCCCGAGGCCTCGACAAGCGCCTGCTGTTGGCGCTCGCCTCGGGCGACTGGATACGCCGCCACCACAACTGCATCCTCACCGGACCCACCGGCGCAGGCAAGACCTACCTCGCCTGTGCGCTGGGCCATCAGGTCTGCCGCGAGGGATACACCGTGCGCTACCACCGCATCCCACGGCTCTTCCAGGAACTCGCGCTCGCCAAAGGCGACGGACGCTACCCCAAACTCATGCGGGCGCTGGCCAAGGTCGACCTGCTGATCCTCGACGACTGGACGACGGCGCTCCTGACGGACGAACAACGAAGAGACCTCTTCGAGATTACCGAGAACCGCTACGGCCGCTGCTCCACGCTCATCGCCGCCCAACTACCGCTCAACCACTGGCACGAACTCATCGGCGATCCCACCCTCGCCGACGCCATTCTTGACAGACTCGTGCATAACGCCCACACCATCGAACTGAAAGGAGATTCCATGCGAAAGAAAAAGAACAGCTTGAACCCGACCCCAGACGCCGACTAAAGTTGAAACACCCGCGTCGCTTCGCTCCGACTCAACCGACCGAACGCGATGCCCCGGAATAAGGGATCACCTTCCTTCGGATGACGTGATCGCCTTCCTTCGGACCGGCTGATCCGCTTCCTGCGGATTACCCGATCACTTTCGCCGGAATCCGCAAAAGCCTCGAGGCTGAAGTCCGCACGCTTGTCGACGCGATTGCGCCAGATTTGAAGAACAGCGTTGTACCCGAAGCAATTGAGGAATTGCAACGGCGGTCCGGAAACGACAAGGAGGCCGTAACGCAGCAGCGTGAAAATAGCAAACAACAGATAGAAGCCAAGAAACGACTGGATGGCGCTCACTCGACGCTGGCGGAAGCGAATCGCGTTCTGGCGCGACTGTGCCAAGACGCCGGGTGCGCCGAACCCGAACAACTGGACCAGATCGAACAGAAATCCACGGAACGGCGCCGGCTGATGGCGGAGATCGAGCAACTGGAAGAAGCCCTGCAGGAGATCGCGAAAGGAATGCCATTGGAGAAGCTGGCTGAGGAAGCATCGGGCGTGGACGGCGATGCCCTTCCTGCGCTGATTAGCTCCGCTAATGAGAGGATCGAATCGTTGCGCGAAACAAAGGACCAAGAGAACCGGAACATTGGCCAGGTCACCGAGAAGATTGCGGCGTTGCAGGGCCGCTCGGGGGCGGCGCAGGCGGCCGAGACAGCCCAGGAATATCTCGCGCTGATCGAAGAGAAGTCCCGGCAATACATCAAGCTGAAACTGGCATCAATAGTTTTGCGCGCCGAGGTCAAGAAGTACCAGACCATCAACCAAGGCCCGCTGATGGCCCGTGCGGGTGAGCTCTTTGCCCGCTTGACACTCGGTTCGTTTACGAGTCTCAGTGTCGGCTACAGCGAAAAAGACGAACCCTACCTATTGGGGGTTCGGCCGTCTGAAGACACTGTACCAGTAGAAGGCATGAGCGACGGGACGCGAGACCAGTTATACTTATCTTTGCGCCTTGCGACTCTGGAAAAGTTTCTGGACAACAGTGAGCCTATGCCGTTTATTGTAGACGATATCTTGATTCGTTTTGACGACGAACGAGCAAAAGCAACCTTGGACGTTCTGGCGGAATTGGCGAAGAAAACTCAGGTGTTGTTCTTCACGCACCACGCTCGCCTGTTTGAGTTTGCCCAATCCCCGGGAATGGCGGGGAAGGTGCGTGCGTTGGCGCTGCAAAACTAGATTGAAGGCCCCCAAAAAGTTATCAGTAAACGCGCCCTACCATTGGCCGTCGGCAAATGCTTGTTCTATCCTGGTGTCACGTCGAAAGTCCTTGAGAAAGAGTTCCTCGACGTAATCTATAGGGATGTGAATGCCCATGTATCCCTCGACGCCCTTCTTGAATCCTACGTTTAGGCCAAGCGTCGGATCGATGACTTCTCCGGTTTCGTCGACAAGCCAGGCGTGAGCCTCGACGATGTCCAAGACTGAGACGAAGCCCTCGTGATACTGAAGAGCCGGAATAAGCTTTGCGATTCGCTGACAGTTTTCAAAGCACAGTTGGCTTTCGCAATCGTAGAATCTTGCGAACTCTCTGGATAAGCCCCATTTGACCGTTCTGAACTCACGGGCCACGTCAAGAAAGTGATCGCAAAGACGAATATTCTCACGCTCGTCCTGAATCTTCTCCATAAGTAGAACGTAGTGCCTGATGCTCTGCAAGGGTTCATGAGGCATGGCTTGTGGAGCCAAGGCGCTCGCGAACCTGCTTCTCGGCACATAGACAAAGCTCTGCGGAGGCTTGAAGCCGCGCGACACTCTAGCCAGGCGCAAGGGAACCTCCAACGGAGTCACTTCACCAAGAACCAGGGCTATGCCCCGCGCGTTGCCGTCGAAATAGTCCATGAACTGGGCACGTTTGATGCCGGCTTTTTTGTGGTATCGTTTCCAGATAGTTTCAGGCGATGCCTCATGTGTGTCCAAGACTTGGCAAAGAGCCACGATCTTACGTATTGGCGAGGTCGCGTAGAGGGCGATCATCTTGACAGGGCGTGTCATGCGCGTCTTTCGAAATTCCACTCGTTTTTCGCCCCGCAGGATGGCGTTCGCAAATTCCGGATGTATCGATAGCAGGGCTATATCTTTAGTTTCGTTCGAAGCCATTCTGCGCCTTTCTTGCTTATCGCCATGATGGATTGTGGCGGCTTCACGAACACGGCATTGTCTTGGGCCTCTTTCGTGCTGATCGGTGGCTGCAGCACTAAGGCCTGTCTGAACAAGATGACCAGAACATCCTTCTTAGAGAGTTCTTGGATATCGGCCAGACTATAGACGGTTCGCTTGGCCACAAGTCGAGTGATCTCTTCCCAAGATTTTGAGACAACGGCACGTTCCACGACGCCAATTGCGATGAGACCTTGGTGCTGCTGGGACCGATAGAACACAATGACGCTGCCCGGCTCAATTGTCCGAATCGAAGAATGGCAGAGGTACGCCTTGCGAATCGCGCTGCCGAATGGGTGCTCTCCATGGAAAAGATCACCTTGTACAGCGGACTCGGGGAAGAGTAGTCGCGCGAACCCCGGCTGAATGGGAACAAGAAAAGTTCGCCCCTCAGCCATCTCAAGATAGTGTGGGCCGTATCTTACGTGACGCTGAAGCCCATCAAGTTGACCAGTCTCCGCAGCAACAACCTGCATAGGCTTCGCGAGAATCAGTTCGCCCAACTCTGTCTTAGAAGGCACGTCTTGAAATCCGCATTCTCGAAGAAGATCCAATAGCTCGTCATGCTTTCGGAAGACGGTAACAAAGAGCCAATCGAACCAATTGCCACAGGAGTATTCGAAGACTGTTTTCAAGAGCAGTTCGCCGTACTTCAATCCCTGAAAACGCTCTGCCACCTTGAACGAACACACTTTCAAGACCTTACCCGTCAAGGGCGCAGGTGGCTCGCTCTCGTGCTTGATAATGCAGAAAGCAGCAATTCCCTCCGAATCACCGGGCACGAACCAAGCCTGACGCTGCTGCCGCTTGCACTTCACGAGCCACTTGTCGAAATCCGCGTAATCCTGTCGGAAGGTCTCAAAGATAGTATCGTTGGCATCGAGAGCGTGAACAAGTGTAGCCTCCACGACGGGCGGCGGACTGGACGGCTTGGCCGCGAGGTCCTCAATCACCTGGATGCTATCGAGCAGGCTGAGGGTACGGTCGGACAATCCAAGCCGCTTTGCTTTTCGTTGCAACCCCACGTCTTGCGTGACCAACCAATCGACGGCGTCAGCACGAAGGGCCGCCAGCATCAGATTGTCAATGTAATCGTTGCTGCCAGCTAACGCCTTTCCAACGATGCGTTCCACCTCGTCAGGGATAGCTGGCGGGTGCGGTAATTCGGCGTACTTCTTAAGCAACTGCACGCGAAGTGTGCGACGGTCTCCGTCCTTGTCTTTTGAAAGATCGACGAGGGAGGCCGGGTGCACGCATATCTGGTGTGCGTTTTCCGAAATAAGGCGAACGAAACGGACCGCGGGCTCTGTTGTCGCCTCAACATCGGCAGGCGATGTCGGTTCAAGCGGAATCAGGATATTTGTGTCAACGAGGAATTTCACACGCCACCTTGAACTTGCTGATGTCGATCACCCGCGCACCAAGAGCGATGAGATGAGAGTTGGAGGTGGATTCCATAGTGTAGAGCGTCTTGCGGGCCGCCAGGATTTCGCGGCACAGGGATTCGACTTCGCCGCCAAGTGAGGCGTGAGGAACGAGAACTTCATTGGCGATGGCTGCTATGAATGCATTGCGTTGACGGGCCGTATCTTTGGTCACTCGTCGCACGTTGGAGTCGAAAGGCGACAACAACAGTAAGCGGCCATCCGCAATTGGCGCGCGCCATTCGGTCGGAACGCGCATATCTTGGATGGATCGGGCGGGACACACGATCACGGCTTGTTTCCCGCGGAGCAGTAGGTCGAGGCATTCCTTTTCCATGGGTGAGTGGAAGCCGCCGATCACCGTCACGCCGGCGTCACGCAGCGCGCGGGCGGTGTCGTAGGTCTTCAGGACGAGGTCTCCGGGGCATTTCACGGAACAAAGCAGTCCCAGCATCTTCCCCTGAAGGATGGCGATGTTGCCAAGAGCATCAATGAATTCAGGGGCAGCCAAGCCCGCAGAACCCTTCAACGCGTGCGGGTAATGGGAATCGCCTTTCAGGATTCGCCGAGTCTCCATGATTCCTGCCTATCCGGAATGTGTCATCGTCATGTCGCGCCACCAGTTCGCGAAGACGGCAGATCAGATCCTGTGGGTGGCACATTATCGAGCGGCCTGATATCGAGCAGGCTGGCAATGAGGCTGCTCGATAATGCATCGAGGCTGCTCGATATCTTAAGTGGTTCGCACATAACGTCTTCCGCGTTTAGAACCTTCTGCTTTCAGCCACCCGGACTCAATGAGTCGTTGGGCTATCCGGTTCGCGCTAAACGGCGAGACGCTGAGAATCTCGCGAATATCCTGGTTCGTTACAAACCCTTTGTCAGCAAGAATAGGCACCAAAGCCACGTATTCAGGCGGTTTTTCCGCTGGCCCTCTCGACCCCGGAGATGCTACGAGCTCGTAAACACGGCCGCCTTTCTTGGGCAGTTTGACGACGCCTTTGCGGATAAGGTCTTTGATCTCGCGCGATGCCGTGTAGAGGTCCGCGCCCACCAAACCTTGGTAGTCGCGGCTGGTGAACGCATTCGAATGTTCTCTCGCATAGGCCAGGATACGTTTCTGATTGCCGTTCAGGTCCAGATGCCTGAGCTCCCCGAGCCACCGCAGCGTGTCCTGCCGGTACGCCACTGTGTTCCGGAGCGTGACAGTGAATATGGCGCCCGCTTCGAGCCGGATCTCCGGCGGATAGAGCCCCTCACGTTCCATCGCCTCGAAAATACGGGGGATTCCCTCGCCCTGTTCGCGCATATAGCCGAAGTCGGTCAACACGCGAACAATCCGGGGATTCCGCGACGCGTGAATCCGTTCCCGTTTCAGCAGACGGTCCAGCGTGACAGGCTCAACCAGTTCCCCTGGACTCCGGATCTCCAGCCGGTCGTCGAACATCCAGACCTCGATGCCCAGGCCCTCGTACCGGTAATCCCGGTGTGCCACGGCATTGACGATGGCTTCCTGCCAGGCAAATGACGGGTACTCCAGCCGTTCCTCGAAGAAGAGGTCCACCAAACGTTGGCGTTCCCGCACGTGCGGCCGAATGGTCTCGTATGCCTTCTCGATGAGAAGCGCCAGCGGCGCCTCAATCCGTTCGCGCTTGACGATGTTGAGTTCGGCGCCCACCCGGCGCTCGGCCCCTTCGTACTTCACGAAGTCGATGCCACACCGTGGGTGCCACCGTCCGGGGTCCTTGCCAAAGAGCAGCAGCGCCGCAAACGTCAATGCCGTCTTACCGTTGCGCCCTTCCGTGAGGCGATATCGCGAAAGGAGGTCTTGTGGCGAAGCCTGAACCCCCAGACGTTCCGCCAACCTGTTCACGAGCGTCAGGTCGAGATCGCCAAGCGTCGCTTCAGAGACGAACCGCGTTTCGGTCACGCGCCGGCGTTTCCCTTCCTTCATCGCTTCGATGTCGCGAGCCGGAAACGGAACGTTCTCATCGTCAACGCGCAGCAGATACCGGCCGTCCGTCAGTTGATGGACATCCATACTCCAGTCCACCTCGAACACCAGCACCGGTTTGCCTTCCAGCTTACCTTCGTGGACCCGAGGGCGAAGCGACGGACGAACGTGCGTCTTGGGGGCCGATTTCAAGACCTTAAGCCGGTCTTCGGGGAAATCCGCGCCGGACACCGTGCCGTCATCTTCGACGCCGACAACCAGTGCCCCGCCATCCGCGTTGGCCATGGCCGTCAAAGTCTCCGCTATGTCCCGCGCCACATCGCGGGCGGCCCGGCGTTTCGGCCTATGGCCTGACCGGTCAAGACAGCTCTTCCGTTCAAAAAACTGGCCTTCCGTCTGATGAACAATCCAACCAAGCTCGTTCAAAGCGATCTATCTCCCGCTGGTGGTTTCACTTTCCTTCCCTTAATACCTTCTCGTATTGACCAGGTTTCTTCATCTCTGCAATGAGGAACTTTTTCCATGATTCCGTGTAGACGTAGTCTCGATGGGCTTCATCGTATTGACAGAACTGCGTATTCGTTGCTCGAGGATCGCCATTTCCCGTTCGGGGACGAACCTTATAGAATTGACAGGCGCGGACGTGGTGATAACTGGCGTTGAACTTCACGCTGACGCCCCCAACCTGTTGCACGATCGGTTCGACGGCCCTGCAGATGTCACCCGGCCTCAGACCTCCCGGATTAACTACCTGTGTGACAGATGGCTTAATGAAGGCAACCAGTTTTTCGTACTTCGCCATCTCCTGCGGATTCGACGGGTCATATTTCACGAATTCCACGGCAATGTCGGCCTGCCCGGGATTGTTGGCCAGTTTCGGGATCAAGAAGACTTTGTAACTGTACCTCATGTCGTTGAGGATTTCCGTCCCGAGACCGGATCGAAACCGCGTGACGTACTGAGCCACGTTCTCTGAAAGCGAGCCGTGAAGTCGCGCAATCGCCTTTGCTTGGCCGTCTTCCCGCAAGTGCGAGAATTGAAGGGCTAGAGCGGGCGCTTCGTGAAGCATGTATTTCGCCCCGAACTCGCGAAAGAGGGTGTCCTCGAAGTTGAAAAGAAGAGCCTGGCATTCCCCAAATATGCCCTGATCGAGCGCGGGCATCGATCGATGCTCAATCTTGTTCCTCAAACCAACGAAGAACTGGAGGTTCGCGCGTTCCGGCGGGTGGTTACTTGCGAAATACTGATCGATGCACTCGCCTAGTTCCCACGCCTTGTAGTCCCCGTCAATCTTCTTGTATCGACTAGGATGCAGTGGATCTTTGTAAAAAGGTTTGACCTTTCGAGCGAAGAAGATGGCGTGGAAGAGGCTGGTCCAGGCAATACACATAAGCACAATGAAGCCGCCGGACCTGAACTTCGTGGCTGGCTTGTTGTACACCTCCACTGCAAGCACCGCCGATTCGCGCGCTTTTTCCACGTGTTCCTTGACGACTGCCGGTAAACCTTTGGGCATGCCTTACGCTCCCGCACCCGGGCTATTACCATTGGAAAAGACTTTCCGAAGATAGATGTTCGCAGAAACAAAGGTCCGAGGATCGCGTTTCATCCTCCGTATCCGTGTCGTTTTTGCGGCCGTCATTAACGTAGCCTCTTGTCCCATCAGGTGCTTGATGTTGTAGTTGATGATACGGTCCAGTTCTTTGTCCGTAAAATCATTGTGTTCGACAAAAATGTAGTCGATTCTATCGAGCCCAAAAACTCAATACCTTCTTGTTCCCCTTTCGTGCAAATTAATACTGGAAACCAAATTCCCGGTAAACCCCCAGCTTCTTCCCAGTTCCGCAACCGCTAAAGTCCATTCCTCGTCGGCGGGTAGCTCCTCATCGCGCCAAGTGAGGCTATAGAAGACTCCTGCGCATATTTCTGCGATCAGTTCCCTGAATTCTTCTTCGGAAAAGTTCCTGATTTTGTCGCGGTTGATCCAAATTTTATGTCCGCTTTCTTCAATCGCAGCAGTCTGGAACTCCCCAGGCGGCAAAAAGTCTATCTGTCGGAATCCCTCCGGAAGGACAGGCGGCACAAAACCTACGTATTGATAATCAGACAGTATCATTCTGGGGCCACGACTCCCCCAATAATACAAAAGCCCTCGGAGCACATCGTCTTTCAAAGACGCAATTGTAGAACAGATCCACCCCAAGTAAGTCTTGTCCTGGTCACTATGGATGTTACCATAGAACCGGAGCATGAACTTATCGCCATAATTAATCGAAATCTCCGTGTCCATGCAGCGCTCGCTGCTGTATTGCGTCCCTTCTCCTGCGGCTTCCGGCTCTAGCTCGAAATCTGGCCGCGCGGCATCGTCGTACATGCCAAGATATGGCTTGAGATATCGTTCACCGTAGACTTCGTTCAGCAGCATGGCGTGTTCCGGACTTGTGCTGCTCTCGATCTCGTCCAAATGTCCGAGGAAATCGTCCTTGTTCCGAAGAGAATAGATGCGCGTTCCATAATCACTGAGGACATCACGCATGAGGCTGTCGCTCAGTATTCCATGGCTTTCCTTGTCCAAAAACATCGCGTCGCAATACGGCAGGAATGTTTCAATGAAGCGGACGTCGTTGTGAAGACCTCTGGTCGGCAGACGCCTCTGGCCGGCGTGTGCGGCCCTGTTCGCGACAGTGGCCCAGATCATGGAACCGATTTTCACAAAGGGGAGCGAGGCAAAATGCTCAGACTGGAGAAACTCCCAGGCCTTCGGGAGCCACTCGTCCTCGCCAAGTCCCTTCTTCATCAAAGCGTCGCGGAACCGCATCATCACGCCGGCCTCATGTGTAGGCAGAAAAGCTGCGGCGGCACTCAGACTAACTTGTTGAGTGCTGATTATCTCCGCTTGTGCCTTGGCCATCTCGCTGAATTGCCGAAATAGGCCTCGGAGATAGTTCTTGCCGGCGCCACCTGTTTCTTCACGTACCCAAAAATCGAACGACTTATCCTGATCGCGCTGCCACTGCTCGAATACGGTTCGAAGCTCTTCGGCAACAGCGTCACGTGCCTCGCGCAGTTCCTTGATAGCGTCTGGAGACCATCGAAAACTCGATGAGACATTGAAGTGGTCTGTCCACCCCGTGCGATCCCCATGCAGAAAATCATCCCTGCCAAATCTGCTCTTCTGAGGTCCATGCCCAGCCAGCCAGTGTTCGAACGCCTCCGTAATGAGCCAACTGTGAATCGTCTCCGTGTCAAACCACGTTACGCCATAGCTAAGCAGCTCGTATGTCCCCTTCAGCGCATTGTATAAACTGCTGGTAGCCGACTCCGAATCGTGGAGATCAGAACTAGGGCACACCAGTAACTGCTTTTTCCCCAACAGGTCAAGGCGCGCGAATACCTCTCTGAAGAAGGCCTCATTAGGATTTCGTCCGTGCTGCTTTGTCGCAGAATTCAGCGCGAACATCATGTTGCTTATCACGAATTGGTCGAGGTACAGGACCTTCTTGTCAAGCTTCGGCAAACGGGTTGGCTCGTACCACTCCGGATGGGTCGGGTAAAGGCAATTTCGACACCGTCGGGAGTACTGGTGACCGGCAATGCAAATTACCCCAAAGACATCCTCGCCGCACTTCGGACACCGGATATAAGGAGGATTTACAAAATCGTTCGGCCGAATGGTTACATATGCGGCGTCATCTGACGGTCCGCCTGTTACTTCTTCCGGGGGTGTCATCCGCCTTCCCCCTCAGCGTCATCATCGTCAGCTGTATCCTGGCCCAGCCGAAATTTGATGTCGAAGTTGATGATGAAATCCACTTCCTCATCATTGAAGCCAAAGTGGTCGGCCAAGATGACATCTATCTTGTCGATATCTGACTTAGACAAGCGCGGGTAGAATTCGTCGTATTCTACGACACCTGTTCTTTGGTAAGGAATCCGTCTCCGCGCTCGGTTCTTACGGAGACTCTTCATCAGATTTTGTCCGGCCGCGCGCAACGGCCCCCCGTACGACTTCGCCAAGGCAGGCAAGTCTAGAGGAAAATCGAGGATAATTTCCCTGCCGCAGTGATATACGTCTGAGTACGTCACAAACCACTGATAGAACAAGCTGCTGTTGAGGATGGCAACCAACGCGGCCTGTTGTGCCTCAGCGGCAGCGCCAAAGATCTTGTAGTCTTCGGAACGTTTGATGCCGTCCCTTTCGCTGGAGAAATAAGGCACAAAATCCATCGCCTTAACAAAATGGGCTACTATTCTGTGACTGTACACTTCATGATGTGACCTCTCGCTCACAAACAGGCCGAGAGACCTTTTCTCAGAACACAGCTTCGAGAGGAGCGAGAGATGAGTATCCGAATAAATCTTCGGTCTAAGACTGACTCGGGTAAGGTGACTGCCGGATTGTGTGTACTGAATTAATGGAAAGAGCGAATCACGACCATCGGCGTACCAACGCTGGAAACGTGTGCTGAATTCAGTTGGCGAAAGCAAGTTCTTTGCTTGCAGCAAAATCGCCAGGCGGAATTTTACGCCGTTGAACAAAATAGACGGATGAGCGTCGCCTGAGTAAAAGCTTGCATGCGTCAGCAAGTGGCTGTTCACCCAAGTATCCCGTAGTGGTCGCATGCGTTCGGTAGCCACACAGCTTACCGGGACAATCATTCCAAACTTGCCGCGAGCGGATAACAATGCATACGACCGCTCGCAGATCACAGTGTAGACATTTCCACATGAAAGAGTTGCGTAACTGGCCGGAATCGGCCGGTAACCTTGAACTTTGCTCCATTCTACATAGGGTGGATTGCCAATGATAACGTCAAAACCGCCGCCGTTCATGATGCTGTAGAACTCGATGAACCAGTGAAAGGGATGATATGAATTCACCCACTTGCGGAACTCGGTTTCATAGGCCTTCTTCGGCCTGACGCTTTCGACTCCAATTCCATATTCTTCCGCAAGATAACGATTCAGTTCGTTCTCGAGATCTTGAAGGCGCCTCTGAAGCTCCAGCTTGTGTTCCGTGGGTACCGATGTATCACCTTCGGTCTGACGCTTTCGGAATGCATCAAAAGTTTGTTGCAAGTCAGCTGCCTTAACAGTAATTGTCTCCATCTTGTCGTCAAAGTCGAACTTGCTCTTGACGGTCTTTTCGACTTCGAGGTAGGTGGCATAGCCAATGAGCGTGTTTCCGGAGCGGATGTTGAAATCTATGTCCGGCAGGGGCTCAATGCCAAGGTTTTCTCGTACGGGATCTGGATTGACTTGTGCGGCGAGCTTGAGGAAAAGGCGGAGCTTACAGATTTCGACGGCCTCGTCCATGATATCGACACCGTAGAGGTTGTTGATCACTATGGACTTGAGGACGAAATAGCGTCGGTTAGGGTGTTTGTCCATTTCGTCCAGCACCTCGCGGAAATCGCTGAGCTTCTTCGGGCTGTGCTTCCGTTCGGAGTGCTCAAGGTCTTCGAGTAATCCCTGCATGCCGTCGAGGCAGGCGTTGTAGAGCGGTTCGAGGATGTTGAGCGCGGCGAAGAGGAAGGCGCCTGACCCGCATGTGGGGTCGAGAATCGAGATGCGTGCAAGCGCCTTCCAGAACGCGCGGACGAGTTCCGGTCCTTCGCTGTTGACTATGGCGTCATCGGCAAACTGCTCGATGTCGAGGTTCAGGGTAACGAAGTCGTTGATTGCCTGGATTCCGCCAGCGGCCAGCTTCTCTCGCAACTCGAGACACCGTTTCCGTCGTTCGGCATACTCACGCCAGGTTTCCGTAGGCAACGCGAGATCTTCGCCATCAGGACCGGGGACGCTGGCTTGTCCCAGGTTGTACTGCCTGTTGAACATCCGTTTCTTCGGGTCGGCCATCCCCTCGCGAACGAACTCGGGCAACGTGGAATCCGGAATAATCGTTCCATCAGCGTTGACGACGCCAGAACGCACGGCCGGATAGATGTAGCGGTCGGCGTCATCACGAAGCAAGCGCCAGATGCCACCGTCCGGCCTAAATGCGATGGGACATTCCTTCTGTGCGGCGTCGAACAGATACGGGATGATGGTATTGCGACCGATATAGCCGGTGATGTCCTCCTTCGTGTAATAGGCGCCCATCTGCTTCTGGTTGATGTACTTCTCGAAGATGTAGCCGAGAACGTCCGGATTGATTTCGTTGTCGGCACGCAACGGGCGTTCGTCGAGGTGCCAGGTGTAGCTGTCGAAGAAGTCGAAGATGGCCACGAATGCTTCATCGGGGATGTCGATGCCGCTATACTGCCGCTCAAGCTCGTGCACATCGAACAGGCCACCGTTCAGGTAAGGCACTCTGCCCAAGAGCGCTTCAAGGTCGCGCGCGCGGTCTTTGGCCGGCTTGCCAAGTCCTTCGTGGAACAGACGCAGCAGGAAGAAACGATAGAATGAAAGGAATTTGCCCTTGCCTCGGCGTTCCTGGACCATCTTGAGGCGGTTGCGGAGGTAATCGGGATCGCCGTCGAGGAATCCACGCTTCTGGATGAAGTAGACAAACATCATCCGGTTGAGCATGAGCGAGGCGTACCAGTCACGATCCGTCCGCTCGTCAATGCCTTGGATGAATTTGAGGAAAGTCTGGTGCTCTTTCTTGAAGCGGTCATAGAAGCGTTTCGTGACGCGCTCGACATCCAGCGCCGAACGTGTACGCGCCGTCACGTCGGTGATGGTGAGGCGCTCTTCTTCCTCAAGCTCGAATGCCAGCCCTTGAAGTTTCTCGACGAGCGCCTGCCCGGTCTGATCCGCACGATACGTATGTTCGCGGCACGCGGCTCCTTTGCCTGCCTGGCGCTTGACCCATTGCCAGATCTGGATCGTCTGCTTTGCATCGGTGAAGACGATCAGGTGCTCGTGGGCGGACTTGCGAGCCTGTTGTTCAATCTTGCGGCGAAGGGGATACGGTGGCGCCGCACCGTCCATGCTGGGACTACACACGTAGACGACCATGCCGCATTTCTCGGCGAGCGGTTTCAGAACGTAATCGGCGCCGGCAACGGAAACAACAAGAGGCTGCGCCGCATAGCAGTTCCAACCAAGTTCCTCAATCAATAGCCCGGTGAGGTCAAACTCTCTGAGGCGTTTGCGGACGTTCTCGACACTCACAGGCATGCATCATCTCCCTTGAACAGCCCCATGGAACAAATGATCCGCGGTTCGTGCGTTTGCGCTTCTTCCTCAACAAGGCACAGACGGCCTTCTTCGCGCAAAACCATGACCAATTCGGCCAGCTTCTGGTCGTCAATACCGAGTCGCAGTTGACGATTCAGGGCATCGGTTGCCACCTGACGGAGCGGGTATCGATAGATCTCATCAATGACGCGGTAAAGTTCGGGCGTCTCGAAAAGCGTTCCCTTGATCTCCTCGGCATGCCGTTTGAGCCGTTCGTAAGTTCTAAACCGCGCGCCGCTGGGCCGGCCCAATTGCCCGCCGACCTGGCGTTCTTCCGTAGCGATATGCTGGATTGCTTCCCGCACGAGGGGGTGATGCCTGGGATTACGCGGAATAGCCGGAGTTTCGAGAGGGCATTCGGCGATTCGGAGGATTTCAAACTGGGATTCTGTGATGCTGGCGCCGCCTGTGTCCACGTAAGCGAGGGCGTCGTTGTCTTCCGCCGTACGGGCATAGACGAGCACGCCTTCCGGCTTGCGTTCGGTCGGGGCGTGCGCGCGAGTTGAATAGGCCACGTCCGGCAGTTCGGGCACGATCTTTTCCAGTTCCGGATTGGAGTCAATGGCGTTCTTCCAGATCTGGTATGCGTATGACGCCAAGTCGACTTCCGCGTCATCCTCGCCGTCAAGGATACCGGCCTTTTCGGTAAACAGGTCGCGGACGCTCTGCTCGTTGTTATCGTCCTCGAAGAACGACTCATCCGTACCGACCACTTCGGCATTTTCGCGAAGTCTGCTGCGAACCCTGGAACGCAAGCGAATGATGCGCTCGACTCCCTCCGCGGGAAGGAATGAGTAACAGAGTATGTCCTCCGCTTTCTGACCGATACGGTCCACGCGGCCGGCGCGCTGGATCAGGCGAATGATAGCCCACGGTAGATCAAAGTTAACGACTATGGCGCAATCTTGCAGGTTTTGGCCTTCGCTCAAGATATCCGTGGCAACCAGCACGCGCAATTCCTGGGCCGGCGATATCCGGTCTCGCTTGTTGTTGCTGACCGGACTGAACCGCCACGCCAGTTCGGTTGGGTTCGCGGAATCGGAGGTTGCGCCCGCCACACCGTCTATACCCCTCGCCTTAAGCTGAGTCTCAAGATAGCGGACCGTATCCGCGAACTGTGTGAAGATTAGGACCTTCTCCATGGCATGTCGTTCGGCAAGCAGATCGACCAACGCCTGCAATTTGGCATCGCGCTCTCGGTCCCATTCTCCTGTCCGGGCCAGCAGTTTGAGTAAGGCTTCCGCGTCCGCGCGCAGATGCTTGGCGAGTGCTTCAGTGAACAAGCCAGGCCTAATCCATTTGAAAGACTTGCGATGCTCTGTTTCGTAATCAACGTATACTTCTGCCGCACGACGCCGGAAATCAGCTTCATTGCGAAGCGTCGTCCCTGGGACAGAAGCGATAGGCTGGTCGTCGTTGTTGTCGGCGTCATCGGCAAACAGGTCGCTCGTGGCTTCTTCGGCATCCTCGTCAGTCATCCGAGTATCAAGCATTTCGGAAGTCTGTGAACCCAACGGCAGAGGCAGGCCGTTCTCGATGGCATGCAGGTAAACAAAATTACGCAGAATGTGCCGCTCGACGGACTGAACGAAAGCCATGCCGCAGCTTTCAAGGCGTTTGAACAGGTTCGTGCGGCAGAATCCCATGAGCCGTTTCCCGGCGCGAGACAAGTCTTGCAGCACTCGCGCCTCGGCCTGGGTGGGCGGTTGCTCAGGAGTCGGCACTTCATAGTTGCCCAAGCCATAACGGGGCAAGTACAGTCCGTTGATGATATCCACAACGGGCTTGGCGTAAAGCTGGGCGTACTGATCGTTCTTGTCTTTGTCGTTGATTGTAAACTTCACCGTCCTTGGGAGACGTTCCGGGAAATATGAGCGCGTGCCGTCCTCAAACGTCAGATAACACCTGCCATTATCCGCGTCGACGGTAGCGTAATTGTCCTTGATGAAGCTGCGGGTCCGGCGCACGAGGTAGAGGCGCATCAAATCGCGCCAGTCGTCGGCATGCTCGCTCTTCTCGAACGCGGAAAGCGACCTGACCGAACACTGATGCCGCCGGATGAATTCGGTCTCGCTGATTTGACGCAATAACGCTTCCGGCCGGATTCCGATGTCACGATCTTCTTCAACGAACAGGCGCAGCTGGCTGGAGAGATCGAGGTAGGTCTTGTTGTACGGCGTGGCGGTCAGCAGGATGCACTTGCTGTCGTTCGCGCGGATGTAGTCCTGGATGACGCGGTAGCGGCGGCCTTCACGATTGCGCAGGTTGTGGCTCTCGTCCAAGATGATGAGACGATAACGCCGGAGGTCAGGCAATTGTCTGATGACGCGGCTAATCGAGAGCACGCGTCCGCGAAGGCGATACTGTTCCCGGTAGTCTTCCCACATGGAGACGAGATTCTTGGGACAGATGATTAGGGTTTCGAGATCGTGGTCATCCTCGAAGATGCGCGCAAGTGCGGTGGCCATGAGCGTCTTGCCGAGACCGACGACGTCACCCACGAGCACGCCGTTTCGGCGCAGCAGATGATGCGCGGCGATCTTCACGGCAGCGACCTGGTAGTCGAAAAGCTTGTTGCCGAAATCCTTCGGAATGCGGAACTCAGACAGGCCGGAACGCGCCTCCCGCGACAGGTGATAGGCGATCTTGATGTAGATTTGATAAGGCGGAATCGGTTCCTCGCGAGCCCAGCTTTCGTCGATAATCGCGACCAACTCATTCGAGACGTCGATGCAGAAGCGGTCGTTCCAGCGATCCTCAAACCACTTCGCGAGTTTCTGGCACGCGTCGAGGTCCATGACGTCGATGTTGAGCTCGCCCTGATTCACGAGGCCGGCGAGCGTCAAGTTGCTGCTGCCCAGATATCCCACGATGGGGTTGATCGGGTCGGGACGGAAGAGCAGGTAAAGCTTGGCGTGAAGCGGATGCCGCAGGAAGAGCTTCACCACGACCTTCTTGGCGCGGATTTGCGCCACGAGGCGGCGAAGCGCTTCCTCATCTTCATTGGTGGGTGTGCCAAACGTAAGTTGCTGGCGAAATTCCTGCGCAAGCTGCTTCTTGAGGCGTGCCGCGGTAGCGTTGTCTATTTCGGCGCCGCCGTCGACGACGCTCATTGCTTCGCGTAACTGGTCTTGCGGTAAACGCTGCATTCCCACGAGAAGCCGGCAGCATTGCCCCGCATCGCTTCCTGCCCATTTCTCGACCTGGGTGTGAAGCTGCTTCCATCCGCGCAGATTGAAATAGCCGACGCAAAAGTCGGCCCGGTCGGAACGCGCGAGGGTTTCCTGCAGTGCCTTGGATAGATTGGCCTCGATGTTGTCGAAAACTCTAGGCATTATGACTGGTTCCCTTCAGCTGCCACTCTCATTAATGTCTTCTATCCCCGCGATTTCAGTCCCGTTTTCCTTCTTTCAACCACGTGTCAAGGGCATCTCGGTGAAACCGCCAGTGCTTGCCGACCTTCTGACACGGAATCCGGCCTTCCTGGGCCAGCCTGTACAAGGACGATTTCGGTATCCTCAAGTACCGGCAGACTTCTTCGATCGTCATGACTTCTGGCTCTTTGCGAACCATAGGCTCCTTTTCCTAGTTTCAGGTACCGGAAGTTATTCTGCTAGTTTCTACTCGTTATTGTCAACGAAGCATGGCTTCAAATTTAGGTTCTGCCCAAGTTGATTCAGGCTATAAGTCTGAGCCAACGACCTTTGGACTACCACCCCGACGGTCGCGGGCAAGAAGGTCGCCGCGCCGCAATTAGTTACGTTGTCCGAATGGACAGGTTGATACCAAATTGCTACTTGCCGGGCTGGAGTACGAAATCATCGAGGCAAGGCTTCGGCAGCCTCGGGGTCACATTCAGGTGCCCAAGATGCCCGCCATCCTCTTCCCCGACTGACAGGCCTGGTTCTCCAGCGGCTGACCCGTCGGAATTGGGTCTTCGGCAAAACGTGCCATTGGTTCGCGAGGATGGCGCATTAGGTCCTGTGGATGGCACATTCCCGCCGGCCGAACAGTGACACTGACTCAACCCAAGAAGAGGCGCAGTTTCCCGTAGATCTTGCGTTTCCGCTGCCCGTTATTCGAAGGGCGCACAAGTGAGCGCACGTATTTCTCTTGATCTCGCGGATTTGCGTGCGCGCCGCTAATTCCGCTCACAAAATACGAGCGCGCACGTATTTTACGAGCGCTGCTCATGAACAGTTCCTTTGCCTTTCCCTTTCGGGGAGATCTTGTCTTCCTGAGCCAACCGTTTCAAGAGACGGGTCGCCTGAAACAGACTGATTCTGCACAGGTCTGTCACGTCGGCGCGCTTGATGGAACCGTGCTTGGCAAGATAGGCCAAGACCATTCGCTCCTGTTGGATGACATCGAATCCGGCCTGCCGGACGTAGGCTGTCCATCTTTGACTCCGCTTTCAAGACTCTCAGCCGGTATTCGAAATAGTCCGCGTCGGAGACTTTGCCGTCATCTTCGATGGCTGTTTGCGAATCATGCGGTCTTCGTTGAATCAAGTGGCGCAGAACCTTGTCGTCTCCCCGCCGTTTCAATCTGAAACCCCCAGGCCCTTCTTGCCGCTTTGTGTATGGAACGAAGCCAGGACATTCCTTGGCATCAACGACTGGAGGAAGCAAATGGCCCGTCGTCTGGACAAACACGAGATCGAATTGTTGCGTCAACTTGCAGACTTTAGGATGCTGACGCTCACGCAGACCAGCGTTCTGAGTTCCAAAAGCCACCGCACGGCGCGGCGCAGAATGAAAGAACTGGTAGACCATGGCTCTGCCGAACTTCTGCCCGTATCAATCTCGCAGCGGCGTGGTCGTCCGGAGGGCGTCTTCGGCGTCAGCCAAGAAGGCCTTGCCGCGCTCCGCTCTGAGAACGTTTTGCCAAAGGCAGCCGAGTTCAGTCAGGTTGGCGGCAAAGCGCTCATCGGCCAGCATGGCCATCAGCTTCTTCTGAATTGGTGCCGGATTCATCTCGATCATCTAACCAGGACTCTTCCACGGCTCGACTGTGCCTTTCTCTCGTCGAAGTCACCGTTTGATCTGGATCGCGACTCGGGCGGTCCGGTCGTTCGGGATTTCGTGCCTGTGTCAGAAGGGAGCGAGCCGGACGAGAAATGTCATTTTATCCCTGACGGCGTCTTCATCCTCACCGACTCCGAGATAGCCAAGTCATTTCTCTTTTTCTTGGAGGTGGACTTGGGTTCGGAGCCCCTCGATAGTTCAGAATCGGGACGGGCCGCCATCGTCCGGAAGATTCAGACGTACCAGTCGTACTTCGAGTGCGAACGGTACAAACGATACGAAGAAACCTGGCAAGTCAAGCTCAATGGGTTTCGTATGCTCTTCGTGACGTCCACTTCCAGTCGGATGACGTCGCTATGCCGAGTGATTCAGTCCATGCCTCCGCCTCCGTCTGATTTCATCTGGGCGACCTGCCAAGACAGCCTGTTCGCGGAAGGAATTTCCGGAAACATCTGGGCTCGTGGCGGCAAGCATGATCTCGCCCGACAATCCATCCTGGGCGGCTTAGCCATGAAGGCCCCGATCCCGGAACTCGCGGTCTCGTAGGTTTGCAGCCAAAGCCATCCATGTCCCCCGTTTCCTTCGGTCTCAGCGAATCTCGGCTCCCTTCCCCTGAGACGTCAGGCTGCGCCCGCCCTCACGACTTCCATACTCAGGAGGCGGGGCCTCAGAGCTTGTTGCCACTCCGCAAATACATGTTGCGGGGCAGCCGGTGACAAAACAACAGGGCCTGAAATGGCCGGAAACCGCGCCCTTTTCTGGCCAAACACCCCCTAAAATGGCCTAAAATGGGTGTTCGTTTTGGCCAAATCTGTCCTTTTCTGGCCAAGTGCCATACGAGCTAAAAGCCTAGCTTCTCATGACTTACGACGGTGGCCAAAACGAGACTAAGAAGAGAGACATAGGGTTTTGAGTTCTTTGATTCCTGGTGGGCTGCGGTGGGGCGATATGGCGTGTTTCCAGTGTTTGTTGTGAGGCTGAGCATCTCCTTGTTTGAAGAAGTCCGTTGGTCGGGGGGGAGTCGGTTGGTGGGATCGGTACAGGTCGGATTGTTTCTCTGGTCGTTGCGGGGATGGACGAGAGGCAGATCTATTCGGTCTGTTTTTGTGCGGGCGTACGGGATCTGATCACGTGGAGTTCAGTCGGCTCTTGACGGCCCGTCTTTCGTCAGTTCTTTCTGAGAGCTTCTTGTTGTTCCGTGGGGCGTGCATCTTTGACTTGGTTCTCGATCTGGTTGATCGCGAGGATGGTCAGCTACCGGTATGAAGGGCGAGGTGAATGACGATAGCGAGAGGTGGACGGGCTTCGGATGCCGTATTGAGGTCTGGATTGAACGGGGTCGTATTCTCTGTTTCGGATTCTGAGCGGGTAATGATTGGGCGGTAGCGGCAGACGTTTGAAGAGGTTATCGGGCCAGTCTTGAATAAGGTCCCAGGGATAGAGCGAAATAACGTGCAGGTTGTTGGCGGCATAGGCAGCTTTCTTGATGGCAGTTCGGATGTCATAGTCTTGGTTGCCAACGCGGCCGTAGTACTCGATATGAAGGTTGAATTCGGGAAGGTAGAAGTCGGGGCGGAGGGTTCGGTCTTTGCCATTGTCGTTGACGGTGACCCTTGGTTCGTAGATGAATGGGATGCCGTAGTCGTCGAGCGTGCCCGCTATGTGACGTTCGCCCCGTGACCTGAAGCGGTCCGAGGTTTGGTTTTCAGTCCTAGTCCTTTCCTCAAGTGCGGCCTGCATTCCTCTTCTGGGCGTTCTCAAGCACCGGTTCTATAAAAAACCTTCGGTGGATGTTCATGCAAACCAGTTAAGATTGCCCGCGCCGTCATGAGCGTCTTGGGGTTCCCCACCCACCCGCCCAGCTCAGGGGCTCGACCTTCGGCGAGCCCCTGTCTTCCCGCCCACCCAACCCCAAAGGGTGTGGACGTGCTTCGCGCGTCCTGACCGATAGGACGTGGCGGCGCCCCCCCGAAGACTTGCCGGTTATCATAATCCGAACCCACTGTCCAGTGTTCCGTGTCGGAAAACTGATGTTTGACTTGGCCAGAGGGAAGAAGCAGAACGAAGGTCGCCTCTTTTACCCGCATTCATTCCTTCGCAAGTTCGCAATCATCGAGGCTTGGGCATGCGTCAAGCCGCGAGCTTGCACCACGTCTTTCGAGTGTCATTCCAAGGCGAGACCCGGTTCTCTGTCGGACGGATGCACCGATGCACGATACATATCCGCGTTCTGTAAATGAGTCACGGTGTTCATCGGCGGCGTGTTTTTTTCCTGCTTCCAGCCGCCAGTTGCCTTTCTTATGAAGCCAGCCTTAAGGGCTTTGGCCGGCCCTTTGTGCCCTGTTACGTTCGTCTTTCATTTTCCTCATTTTCTACCTCCGGTGATTTGTTCCAGCAGGGGTGTGAACAAATCACGGAGGTAAACGAAAATGAAAAGTCAATTAGTGAACGTACAGGGTAAAGGGCCTATAGCCAAAGCTAAGGCTGGCAAGTTTCAAGTCAGCATCTGGCACTGGAAGAAAATCATACCGCCGCCCGATGAAATGAAAGACCTTTTCGCAGAACGCGAATTCGATATATATCGTGCGTGCATCCGGTTCAGTCAGTGGAACCGGGTGACTCGCTCATGGAATGAACAATCAATTTGGTGCAGCATCGACGACTTGCGCAGCCTTGTTCAAACCATCGATGAACTTAACGCGCAGGAATGAACGCGGGAGGGCAACCTTCCGCTTCTTCCTCTCTGGCTTTTTTGTGGTCTATGCGACACGGGAGCGGGTGTCGGATTACCCGAAGACTTGCCGGTCCTCGTAATCCGAACCCACTGTCCGGTTTTCCGTGCCGGAAAACCGATGAGGGCGCCTATAGGGTCTGGCGACCTTGTGATAATCGCGCAGGGAATACCAACCCCTGCCTACCGCGGAAATCGCGATTTCCACCCCGGCGCGGAATCCGCTCTTCCCGCGCTCGGTCTCGCGCAACAGGGCCGATGTATGGGGCAAGGCGGCGCAGAGATATCGCAGAGATATCGTAGATTCTTCTTGGGCTAGATTGTCCTGTTCTCAACCTACAGGCTTCACCTCAACGATTTTCATTCCCCGTCATGAGAATGAAAATCGTTCAACGAGGTGAAACCATGAGAACAGAACTAAACCCAAGAAGAATCCGCGTTCAGGTTGAACGCGCCGCAGCACAGAAAGACATCGACCCAGAAGAACTCTGGCTCGACCAAGATATCGCGCCGGAAGAGCTTATACGGCTAGACCCGCTCGACATCACCTATGAGATTGTCGCGCAGGCAGAAAAGCCTGAGAGTACAGACCCGCTCTTTCTGGGAATTTCCGGCAGGGAGTTAAGTCTCAGGCAGGAAGAGCAGGAACTCAAGCAGATGAGGCATGAGCTTCAGGCTTCCCATGGCCAGTCCGAAGAGACCGCGCTCATGAACTGGTTTACTCGTGTGCGGAAAGCAGGCTCATCATGAGCCTGCTTTCTTACATCGCAGAGCGGGCGTGAGATTCTGTGGGAATCTCAGCCCACTGTCCGGTTCTCTTGACAGAGAACCGATGCAATTCACCGACTTGCGTGCGGTTCCTTGTGGCGCCGCGATTCTCTGTCCTTTCAAATGAACAGAGAATCGCGGAGGTGTTGCAAATGAGTCTCGTCAAGTTAGAAGAACTTCATTGGGGCAGTCTATCGCTCAAAGTTCTGCGTTCTGGGGTCGATGGCAGTCTTTTCGTTGCTCTGGACCCTATTGGAAAAGGGGAAAGCATTCGTGGCCCTTTCCTTTCAGAGCAAGACCTCAGCCGGGTAGTGTCTTTGGTAAGGCGCCACGGAAACTCTTCGCCTGAACCCGAGTTTCCGCTGGAGAGAGTGCCGCACTCCTCTCCGTCCTGTGATGCGCGCGCAGCAGAGACCGAAATCAAAGAGGCCGTCCGAAGAGCACAAGACCCGAGTGTGTCCACGAAAGGCATAATCACGGTGCTTCCAACCATGCCTCCGTGGAGGTATCGTCACACATGCCCTGTCTGCGGGTGCCACGTCCAATCGCGGCTTTGTCTCGGAAGCACAGAGTTGAAGCTCTGCGCAGGATGCGAGCATGTCGAAAGCGTGTGTGTCAACGCGACTCGTGAGGGATGAACATGCCGCTCAAGACCGAGTGTGATTCAAATGGGAGGACGCGTCTCCGTTGGACCTGTCCGCTGTGCATTTACGAACTCAGGTTCCATGCGCACGATGCAGGCGAAGTGGCTTTCTTTGTCGTGCGGCACCTCTCTGGCGTGCATGCGTTGGCGCATTCAGATATGCGGTTGTTGGAACCGGAACTGGGTCTTGACTGACGCGCCCAATTGGCGTTGTGCTTGGCTGACGGGGTACGGCAAGCCGACCCGAAATGAATTTCAGGCCCGTGTGTTCAGCTTGTGTTGTTGAGTGTCGTTCTTCAGGGAACCTGTTTTGCGGCGTTATACCACGGAACGCGAACCTCTATTGGTTCTGTTCCTCTTCAGTGTTGTTCACCTCAACGATTTTCAAGGCGTTCGCGGGAAAACCGGCTTCATTGTGATTTCCCCTTTGAGGACCGGTCAGGTATTCCCTGAAATCACATGACCGGATTTCCCCGCGCCACCTCACCATGAAAATCGTTCAACGAGGTGAACAAACAATGCAAACAGAACCGAACCATGAATTCAGCCGCGTTCAGGAAGGACGCGCCGCGAATACCAGACTAGACACCGAAGAGCTTTGGCTCAATTCGGATATGGTGCCCGAGAAATACATCGAATTGGCCGAACACCCGGAGCTTGCCGACCCCGTGCTTGCCGGCCTTCCTTCACGCGAAATGAGCTTGCAGGAAGAGTCGCTGTTCTTGGAGCAAGTGAAGGCCGAGCTTCGCGCCAAGCACAATGCAAATCCAATTCAGCCTGCCGACCGACGGGGCGGCGCGTTTTCAGAAGAAGGCTCTAATTGAGCCTTCTTTCTTTTGGACCCAGAAGCGGGTGTCGGATTGCCCGAAGACTTGCCGGTCTTCGTAATCCAAACCCACTGTCCGGTTCTCTTGACAGAGAACCGATGGTGGGGTTGTCAGTCTCTTCTTGAGCGAACCGCCTTCAGCCAACAGCGGGCGCCAGGGGTTCCGGGAATCTTCCAAGGATTGGGAAGATTCCCGGAGGTGTTTACAAGATGGTTTGTGGAGATTCGTGTGCGGACGGCGAATTAGATGACCTTCTACATCAGCTTCCGGAGCCGAAGCAAGCTGACTATGGATTGTGTCCTCATTGCGACAGCACAAAAGGGCGATGGTGGGGATTTAGCGTCCGAAAGGACGGGACATTCATACGCCGTCGAATGTGTCGTTGGTGCAAGAGAACCTATACGGGGGCATGGTATCGTAACGTCCACAGAAGTGTTAACCTGAATGAAGCAAAGAGAATCATGCGCTCTAAGAAAGACTTCACGGCTTTCGAGGACGACCTTGTATTCCAATGAACGCGCGCTTCTGCTCAGGCTGGCGGTGAGACATGAGCTTCCAGTCATCGCACAAAGACGACTATGGACTGTTTCGGACGGAATGGGGATTGTCGATGTGAGAGCATTAGGAGGCTTGCTGTCGGAACGGCGCGGAATAGCGACTCCGAATCTCCTTGCGATTCGGAGGTTCAATTGAGTCGCCGCTAAAGCGGCGACGCTCAGAGACTTCCTTACCTTCCCGGGCCGTTGCTCTTATGTCTTCATCGCAGGACACGAAACAGTCTTGGCTATATTTCTGCGGTTGACTTGAAAGACAGACGTGCAACCGCAAGACTAGGAAGTGACTTCCCCAAGGCTAAGACCTTTGGACTGTTTGTCACGACCCAAATATGCTCGTAGCCGGCCGCCAATGTCTTTTCGAGATTCTTACGCGCATCGCTCTTCCCGGTCTCGACAAGCACGGCCAGCATCCTGCCGTTCAAGGTCGCGTGCACGTCCACGATCAGATCGTCGGCTACGCGAAATTCCTTGTGGACTTCCCATGCTTCAGACTCCAGTCTCTGGGCTGCCCGGTCTACCCAATATCTATGCTCGATGCCGCCATGCGTGGGCTGGAGAAGCGGACCGAGACCATGGGATCGGCATAACGCCGTACCGGATGGTGTGAGGTCGAAGAGCTTCATGGTCGAAGTGCCGGTAAAGACCGTGACGGGAGCGAGCGCCCCTCTTTCTTCCAAAGCCCTGAGTGCAGCCGCGCCTTTTCGCCTGCTGGCCCGGAGCCGCTGCACTCGCTGGACCACTCCCTGGAACGGGTGTTGAAGGATGTCCTCTAACATCTCCACCTCGAGCGGAGTCAGTGCGGTAATGCCTATCTGCAGTTCTTTTCTATTAGGGGTGGTGGTCGGGGAAACATGTTCCGATCTCGTTGAGAATGTTTGAGTGGAGGGTGATCTCTCAGGGTTTATCTGGTTCTCTTCCGCGTGCGGAATCCCGCCCAATGGTCTGCCCTCCGTCCCGGCGGCATGGAATCGCGCGGTATCGGCGAAATAGGTCGTCTTTGCCATGTGTCGGCGGATATCTTCGTCTGTAACCTTCCCTTTGGCGATAGGCCGGTGCTTCAGCCTGATGTGAATAGGATCTGGCCACCGGGGGACGCGCACGATGGCCTCGCCCACCGGCAGCCTGCCCAACTCATCCTTGGCCTCGTCTTTGAGGAGCATGGCCTGTGCGGTGCTGGATACGTCCCGCTGGTGCTTGGTATGGAAGGCCAAGGTCGTGGCTTGGTTTCCAAACACAGCCACCGGAACGACGGATGCGTTTTGCGTGGCGAGGATCACCGATTCACCAAGTTCCCTGACTTCGCGCAAAGCTACATGTATGACGGGTTCACTGCCGTCTCCAACACCGGGCGGAGCACGCAGGAGGTGATGCGCTTCTTCAATCAGAATGGCGTGTTTCAAGGACTCCCTGTCCACATTGTTGTTCATGCGGTACTGAATGATCCAGAGCAGAAGTACTTCTGAAATAAGGGTTTGTTCCGCTTGATTTAGCAGGTCCAGCTCCAGAACAACCGACTCTGTTAGGAGGTCCATGAGTGACGTGGAGTCTGCCTGGCAGAAAACCTCGGCCGCATTACCAGTGCTGATACTTTTGATCGCCCTCTGAGCGCTGTCCATCCACATGCCCTTTCGGCCTCTGGCCGGCTGCTCTTCAAGCAGTCGCGCCACGTCGCGGAACGTCGGCCACCTGTTCTCCGCAGCCGTCTTCCTGTATGCGTCGTCGAGTGCCGTGACGAGAAGACTCTCGCTTCCAGCCCCTTGGCAAAATGCGTGACTCAAAGCTCCTATGACCTTTTTGGCCCAGACCTCGGCGGACGTACCGGGCGGAGGCGTCAAGGGATTCATCTTGAACGGGGACGTTCGGCTGTCACCCACTGTGAACACGAGAACTCGCGACTTGTAGTCCTGCAGCAGACCGCGAAAGGTGCGCTTGAAATCACAGAGCAGGAACGGAATAGAGGCTTTCATCAAGCCGTCGAGAATCAGGGCGATGCCGTTGGACTTGCCACAGCCACTTGAACCATAGATTCCGACGTGACGAATCAGCTCTTCGTCCCTCAATCCGAACAGAAAAGAATCCTTGCCGGCATATCGAATATGTCCCAGGTCGATATCGCCCAGAGCCCTTTCCGGCGGAGGCGGTGGAAACAATCCCACAGCCCCTCCGGAAGGAACGTCCCTCAGGGTCAGCGCGGCGTACGCCTCGAACATGCACTCTATGTCGCGCCTTTCTTTGGCGTCGCTAATCAGGTAGGAGCGCCAAAGACGATTCGTGCGTTCCTCTCCGATGACCGGCGCCAGCATTCTCAGAATGTCTCGCGCGGTCATTCTCCAATCACCCGCTGCCTTCGTTTCTCCTCTTCCCGCTCACGCCATAGTTCCCTGCGTTCTTTGTTGAGATTCGCGGTGTCCTTCCAAGCAGAGCCCGTCTCCTTTCGTTTCTCCGCTTCCAACGTGGCAATGGCCTTCTCGATGCCAGTGCGCCGCTTGGGGTCCCCGATGGTGAACGTCGAAGACCCGTTCGGGGCGACCTGGTACAGCAACTCCTTTTGTTGGCAGAGTTCCTTGTCGATGGCATTCAGCATGCCGTCTCGTAGACTCTCTCGACCCTCGATCTCCTGAGTGATCTGTTCGATGCTCGCCTCAACAATCCGAAGCTTACCGGCCAACAGCATCTCCAGCGGATCAAGGCGGCCATGGGGATCAAAGGAAAGGGCTATAGGGTCTTTGCGGTCCGAAGAGCTTGTCTTCAAGCCGCTTTCGTTCCCACCAGAGCACAACCTCTGGCAATGGGGCACGTAATAGGGCGTCAATTGCATGATAAGCAGCGACCTCCGCCTTTCGGGCTGTCCAGCATGAGTATGAATGGGGCTCCGACCTCTGGCTTATGGCTCCTCCTTCGTAGGCAATGTATTTGAGCGTGAAGTACAGATCGTATTCCCCGCCTGTTGTGAACCTTGTTGTCGATTGAATGGAAATCACCTCGTTTGCCGTTTCGGGCTTCTTTACCACTGGGAAGTAGAGCAACTATTTAAGCTTTTCCCTTTGTCCGGAGAAATCGCGACAAGTTGAAGTCGCACGTTCGGATCATTTCTCCCCGTTGCTGGGCATCGGGAGAAATGAAACCGTCAAGCGAGCGCATGACAGCGAAAAGCTTAAGAAGGCGATCTCCCGAGACAAAAAAACAAGGAGGTAATGAATATGGAAAAGAACAACAAACCAGAAAAGCACTTCAAATTCGGAGGCATCCGCGTCAGCGTGTGGTGCGACATGCGGAAAGGACCGGGCGGTCAGTCGTTTGAAAGCCGCTCCGTCACCATGGACCGTTCTTTCAAGGACGCCAGCGGCAATTGGCAGCATACCCAGTCCCTGAAAGAGAACGATATTCCGAAGGCAGTGGCAGCTCTCCAGAAGGCATTTGAGTTTATGACGCAGAAGAAAGGCGACGGGGAAGATGACGGCGGAGAATAAGCGCCACGCAGTGATCGCCGGGGCGCTGCCCCGGCACCCCCTTTTTCTACTATCGAGTGGCGACGAAAGCGAAAGCCTTATAAAGCCGGGGCCATTCTCATCGGTTCAACATGAATATCGAAAACGAAATCAAGAAGTTGCTGAAGGCCAAGAAGCGAGTGGAGCAAAAGCTCAAGGAACTGGACGCCAAAGTGGACCACCTCATATTCCTGCACAAGGAAAGCAGGCAGTGCCTCGCCCGCAAGTGTCCGCTTGAGGAATCCGAGGACGGGCTGACCGAGTTTTGGTACAGACCCGCTCCTGTGCGCCACGAGATCGCACGCAATGAGGAGAACTGAGCCACAGATGCCCAATGATGCCCAACGTAGACCACGCTAGTCGTTGCGCTGACCGAATCGGTCCAAGTTCTCCGCATTCGCGTCGATCAAGTTGCGGATAATCGCCGATTTGGAGGCCCGCCATTGTCCGTTCCGCCGTAGCTTGAGCACGGCGTTGTCCAACAACGAAAGGTGGCGTGGATAGAAGCCGACTGGAACGAACTTTGGACCTGGGTTGTTTGAAGCATTACTCGTGCTCTTGTTCTTGGCATTGCCCGACATGCTTTTCTGGCGCGGCCCAGAGGCATTACCCACGTCGACAACATCATTGGTTTTTTGCTCCACAGGCTTGGCTGCCTCGGTGCTGAAAATGTCCAGATTCAGCTTTGGCATAGCGTCATCACCTCTCGCGCGAGCTCCATGTACTGCCTTGTGGCACGGGCTTCGAGAGCGTAAATCACGAGCGGCTTGCCATGACTGGGCGCCTCCTCCGCTTTCACATCACGGGAAATAACGGTGTCGAAGACGTGCACCTGTTTCAAGCTCTTCAGGCACTGGAGCGCTTCCACGTTGGCTTTTGAAAGAATGTAATACTTTGTTGCGAGAACACCAAGGACGGTCATGGTGGGATTGAGTTTGGACTGGACCAGAGTCAGCACGTCGAGGACATAGCGTAGCCCTCTCAGGGCCAGGAATTGGGTCTCGCATGGGATCAAAACGCGGTCGGCTGCGGCGAGGCCGTTCAGTGCGAGGAGTCCCAGGCTCGGAGCGCAGTCGATAAGGATGTAGTCGAACGACGGCGCCACAGTGCGGAGATGCTCTCTCAGGACGAGTTCTCGATTGGTTCGTGAGGCCAGCTTAAACTCCGCTTCGGACAAGTTCAGGGCTGCTGGCGCGAGAATCAGATTGGGCACGACAGTGTCCATGAGAACATCGGATAAAGTGCATGGGCTTGCGCTGTCAGGCGCAAGAACGCAGCGGATCGTTGGTTGGGCTTCATCCAGTTCCCTGCCCAATAGCGCCCGTGTGGCGTTCGCCTGAGGATCCATATCGACGACAAGACAGCGCTTTCCGTAGCGATACGCCAAGCTCGCGGCTAGGTTGACGGCCGTAGTCGTCTTGCCGACGCCGCCTTTGTGATTGAAGATTACGATGGTGTGGCATCCGGTCATATTGTCGTACGGCCGCGCTGTCGAACGACCGTTGATGGCCGAAAGATGCTTCAGCATATAAACGTTTCGCTTTTCAGAACATCGTGGCCCGAACACGCAGCGCGGAAGCGAAAACCTTATAAATGCTGCGTGCATGAAAACATCCATGACTGAACTCCCCGAACAATTCGTGCAGGAATACAGACGCACCGCTCGTCGGCTGGAGGTTCGACCCCAGCATCTTCTGCTGCTTCACAATGAAGGTTTGTACGTGTTGGAGCGGTGGCGGACCGAGCGCCATTTCGTGGACCACTTTCGGGGAATCAGAGACTGAACGGCACCGACGCGGCTTCAGGGTATCAAGGGACACGCACCTCAACTTCTCACCAAGGCTCTCGATAGATTTGCTGCAAATAGGTTTCGAGTGAGCCTTATCGGATTTCCATTTCCGCCGCTGAAACGAACTGCTATCGGCTGCCGCTTCTTGGGTAAGAGTCCCAACAATGAAAGGAGAGTTACTGTCATGAAGAACGATGCAAGCGGTTTCTTGGAGTGGTTCGAGAAGGAGCGGGAGGAGATCATGGATCGCATTTTCAAGGTACTCGAGGAAAACCCGTACGAGGAACTTGGATGTGGACTCGTGATGGAATTGCACCAGCAGGCGCTGACAGCGGCCGCCCAGCAGGTAATGGACGCTCGTGCGGCACAGAAAGGCTACAGGGCCGCGATTGTGCCCTTTTCCAGCTACGAGCAGTATCGCTACGCGCTTTCGCGCGAGGAACTCATGGACGACCCTGAGCCCCCGACTCCCAAGAAACGGCGAGGGCCGGGAAGGAAGCGCAAGGAAACCCAGAAGGCCGATGGTACGCCGCAACTATTCTCGACAGATGAAAGTGAGGGAGCTACGCCGCAGGCTGCCGAATAGCAGAAGCGCCCCCACAGGTATCGGTTGACATCGCTGGCGCCGCGTTCGGAATGCTCGAGCGCGGCGCCCGCGAAACCGAAAGGTATTTATAGCCAACGCCATTTCCTCTTCTGTAGGGGCGCGATTCCCGGCTCATCAGCAAAACCAATCGAGAGACCGTTTGCGTATAGGGGCCCGGGACTTGTGTCCCGTTTCCTCTTCACGCTCTCGATGATATCCTGCAATCCGCTTATTCAAGGCATCGTCCACGTCCAGGACCGGGTGTCGATGTATACAAGACATGCACGCGACTTCTACTTCGAACTCCTGCTGACGACACACCTTTGCCCTACGTGCGGCGAGAAGATGCGAGTTATGGTCCCAGGCCAATGGCGGTGCAGGTGCAGCGTGGCTTTGGATCCCACTATCGAGTTCCAGCGCAGCGTCTGTTGTGATGCGCGACTGCGAAGGAAGCGATGCCATTACGCCTGCACGCGCTGTGGCGCACAGGTGGCATCCAAGTTTCTGTTTCAGGAGCGGCTCTTTGATGGTCAGTACTTTTGTGAGAAGATGTCTGAATCCAGGCAACGAAAACGTCGCCGGAGGGAGGCCATGAAGCGCCTTCTGGCGGCGTCTCGTTCCTTGGACGTAACGATCACGGAATTTCCTACCGACTCAGATCTCGATTCTTTTTCCCAAGTTCTGGATGCCTTTGTAGGCCACGAGCAAATGCTGGAGGCCGACGCGTTTCTTGGGCGGGACTGTTTTCAGATGGAAGCATATCGATCAATGGTCCTGGCGAGCCTGCAGGGGAGAACGGTCCGATTCGATACTCTGCCTCCTGTCTGTCCCGACAAGCGCCTTGACCGTATCAGGCGTTTCATCACGCTGCTCTTCATGGAACAGGCCCGCGAGGTCTGGCTTGAACAACGCGAGCGAGAGATACTGGTGATGCCCTATGAAACTTACGTCGAAGGATAAGACGTTCCTCTGCAACCTGCGCGGACTTCTCGAAGAAAGGCAGTTGCGTATCGAACTGAAGGACGACGGTCTCAAGCATTTCGTTCTTCGCCAGAATTATGGCGACCGAATTGAATGCGTATTCGGGATGACCCGACAGGGCGTCAGGTGGCGCTTTCAGCGGCTCTTCAATGAAGTCTATGTGGAGGCCTACGAGCGCGTCTGGTGGATAGAGGCCAACTTCGGCACGGAACTTAGGCACCATGCGATAGCCATGGCCAAGGAGCGGATCGAGCTTCGCAAGCAAGCTCAGAAAGTGGGCGCTCTTTGCCTTTCTCGACGGGAAACAGGTCAAAAGGGCGCTGAGTCAGCTGGCCCCGGATTGTAAAGGCTTTTCCACTCCTACGATGGCGCCTTTGTCGCCCGTCGGAGGCCACGAAAAGAGCCGGAAAACCCGGCCGTTTGCCTCTTGAGGGTGGCCGCCTGCGCACAAACCGCACGGATTCGCACGGTTATTGCGGGACGCTTCGTGGCCAGCATGCACAAACGGGCAAGCCGCGACTCTTTAACATGACCGCGATCATGCCACTCCTTCCCAGTTGCCCATTCTTGGAGCAGAAAGCAGGGTCAAAATGACACCAAACACCAAAATCGACCTAAACAGCAACAAGCTCGCTCGTATGGAAGGGCTGGACGACCTCGCGCGCGTTTTGTTTCCGGGCAATAGGAATCAGCAACGCGTTTTCCTCGCTATCTTCGTCGAACTCAAATGGGCGCCTGGGCAATTTGTCTCTGCCCTGGAGTCCGTCGCAGACAGACATGGTATAAGCCGCCGCACACTCGAGACTGTGCGCGCGAAGATGCGACGATTGGGCATCATTGAACACGTTAGCAGGTTCAACAAGAGACACGGGTATCGGGAAGGTTGGGTCTTCTCACGACGATTGGAACGCACTCTTGTGAATTTCAGCGAAGCGGTGGCGAGGTTGCGGCAACCTGGCGCGCCGCAACAGGAGCGAAAAGACAGGGGCGTTCACAACTATCTGTAAGTAGTCCCACTTTGCAGTGACACGAAAAGTTTAAGTTCTGTCTCCGGTTTACGCGTCCAGTAGGTTGTACTTGAGGTGAGGAAGATGGACGTTCAGGCGTATCTCGAGGGGCGGAAGGAGCAGATCAAGAAAGAGGCTGGAAAGGTCAAGGATTTCTCGGTGTTCGATTTCAGCTACATCCCGTCCCAGCCGGTCATGCGCGAGGAGGCGAAGGTCCTCATTGATGCCGTACTGCGGTATGACCATACGGGCATACCCAAGAACCTGGCGCTGTTCGGCAGCCGGGGGTCTGGAAAAACGCTCATGGTCCGTTACCTCGCCAAGGAGCTTCATTCTGAAGGTGGCGTGAAGATTCTCTACGCCAATGTCCGGAACCACAACACAAGTTTCAAAATACTCGAGTGTTTACTGCATGCGCAGGCCAAGGGCGCATCGTTCGCCGACCTCTTCTCTGCCTTCCGCGCGAGGTATGCTGGCAGGACCGTCGTGGTCCTTGATGAGATCGACCTCATAGGGCCGCGCGATAAGAACATGGAGATTCTTTACCGCCTATCCCGTAGCCGCAACAACTATATGGCGGTCCTTCTTTCAAACAGTCCGCGACTGATGCAGAAACTCGACGCGTCCACGCGCAGCACGCTTCAACCGGAGATCGTGCATTTCAAGGACTATGATGCGGAGCAGATGTTTGCGATCCTGGTTGATCGGGCAAACGACGGGCTTGTTCGCTTTGATGAGGAGACGCTTCGAAAGATTGCGGCGCTCGCGGTCCGCAACACCAACTCGGATGTCCGCGTTGCCATCAAGACGCTCTTTTACGCCGCCACCGAAACCGGACTGTCCGTCGAGCATGCATTCGAACGCGCCACGCAGGACGTGGTCGTGGACGTCATCCATGACTTAAACGACAAATCGCTTCTGATTCTTGAGAGCTTGCGGAGAACAAAGAATGGGTTCGTCAAAGATGCCTACCAGACGTATAAGGACCTGAGCGCAGCCATTGGCGAACCGCCGTTTTCATACATGCATTTCTACAACAATCTGAGCCACCTGCAATCCTGCGGGCTCATCCTGCTGATGTCCACCAAAGTCAATAGAACGTACACAAATCAGATCCGTCTTCTTTTTGACCCGGCGATCGCTGCCGAGACGTTCAAGCAGCGGTTTCGATGAACAGGCCGAGCAACTCTGCGCGGAGGTAGGGGGGTGGGTTTACGCGTCAACGCGGGTCCCCCATACCTCGGTACTCTCTGTGTAGATGAACTCGATTCTTGCCCCTACCGCGGACATGAAAGCCCCGCTTCTTTATAGACTTTTCCGAGCACTGGCGAGTGAAAACGGAGGCAACACGCCATACAGGTTATGCGTCTGTTTGCGTGTAAAACGCGCCCCCCCGTATTCAACGTTCCGCGCAACAACAAGAACGTTGATGTGGAACCGGCCGCCTCGCGCATAGCGACAGGACTGTGGCTGCCAGCAAGAGAAGCAATGAGTCGCCTGCAGCTCTAGCGGGTGGCAGACCCGAAGATGGTCCAGCTAGGCTTCCCCCGAAACAACCGCCATGTTGCTCGCCTTCACCTTCACCTTCACCTTCACCCTCGCCTTCGCCTTCGCCTTCACCCTCGCCTTCACCTTCACCCTCGCCTTCACCCTCGCCTTGACCCTCGCCTTCGCCTTCACCTTCGCCTTCACCCTCACCCTCACCCTCACCCTCACCCTCACCCTCACCTTCACCCTCGCCTTCGCCCTCGCCTTCACCCTCACCCTCGCCCTCACCCTCACCCTCACCCTCGCCCTCGCCAACATTGATTCGGACGCTCTCGGATGCCGTGTTACCTGCGCTGTCTTTGCCCGACAACTTAACAACGCGATTGCCTACAGTTAACGGTCCAACAATAATCGAATCGCCGCTACCGAGATCAACGGTGCCATCTAATGTCCAAAACAGTGATCCGGGTGACAATGCCCCATCTTCGGGGTCGGATCCGGCTCCTTCCAGCAGAATCGCGTCTGTTGCAGCTATCACGACGCCTTCTCGTGGAGAGAGAATCGAAACAACAGGAGGTTTGTCCGAGACAGACAGCGATCCCTCCGTGTCGTCAAATGCCGTATGGTAACCGTCTGTCGCCACAACACGAATAAACCCCGTCGTTCCTGGGAGTCCCTCGGCAGAGACTTCGAGAGATTTCTCTTTCAAGCCGATGCCCAGCGGCGTGAATGAGTTGCCTGAGTCGCTGCTCCACAACACGTCAAAAGTCAGCGAGTCGCCGTCTATGTCAACAGCATCCCACGTTATCTGGAATGTGCCCTCCAGCAGACCGGCTGTTGGCGAGGTTATGTTGACAGAGGGTGCATTCAAGGAAATGGCGCGGTTCAGCAGTACCGTCGAGCCTTTCTTGAGTTCGAATTGCGTTGCTTCCGTTGGCCAAGGGATATTGAAGTACACCGATGACGAGTCGATTGGCACAGCGGTTCCAGTATCTGACCCCGGCTGTACGTCCTCGACGAAGAAGTTCACTCCGAATGTGTACACTGCCAGTTCAGTCTTCGATGCGTTCTCAACGAACAGGCCGTAGTCTTCGCCCGGATTGGGAAGCACCGTGTCAGGACAGTCAGTGAGAAACGCATTTTCAAGGACTGCGTCCCCATTACTATGGAGTGTGATTGCGGCGCTCAGGTATTGACTTGTCTCGGATTTCACCGCTTGTGCAGTGTCAGCTTTTCCGAAAAGAATCTTGTCGTAAAGTGCATCGTATTCGCGAGCACCAATCCATGGCTCGCCATCGTAGTAGTCCATCAAGTAACCGGCGCACTTGGCCCAAGACTGGCTCATCGCATGGTGCTTTGGTTCAATCTGGAACGCATCGCTCAGATTGCCAAGATCGGTGGCGCTGCTTGGGCAAGCGTCGTAGACAATCCGTGTCGAGCCCTTGGGCGGGTGCTCCGGAAACAGGGGATTACAGAAAAGTTCGACGCCGAATTGATCGATGGTACAGAACGTATGTTTCAAGCCGAAGCAGTGCCCCAACTCGTGTGCGCCAGATTTCGTGAAAGTTGTCACCGCATCGTCATCGACGATGGCCGCCCGCCCGTTTTCGGAAGACGTACCCGATATTGGCTGAAATCCAAGCCCGAGCAGACCGTTTTGCGGAGCCACACCCATAACGTAATCCGCGCGCCGTTCTTCAGGTACTGTTTCGTTATAGCGCGTTCGGTAGGATTCAAGGGTTGATAAGAAAAGCGAACTTGTTGGCAAATAGATCTCGAGCGGAATGCTGTAGGGCGAGCTGGACACGAAGCCTCTCACTCCGGCCACGGGATACATGGCAGCAACGTCCTTAACGACGGACGCCGCAACTAGATTTGCGTTCCCAGTTCTGCCAAGCCTCCTGATTTCAATGGGAACGAATAGTATGCTAAGTGGCGAAGCAGCGTCGTACAGCACGTTCTGGAAGCTATGCGGGACGTGCGCCGTCAACTCGCGAGGCTTTTCCAGTACGACAACTGAATCCCCATTTATTCGTTGTTGCAGGGTGAGAATGAAACGGTATTCACCCGCATCCGGAACAAAATAGAAGTCGAGAGATCCCGAAATTCCCCCCGGCACACATGCCTTTGCAGCAGTCTCGCGATAAGTCACCGCATCGTAATGCTTCGGTAAAGACCTGACAAACTCCGGTTCAGCATGCACCGTCGTGTTACCCGCCGGGCCCCGTATCTCAAGTGTACCCGTGATATCTGGGACCGAGAGGCCTTCGGTCTTGGTGCTGAAGAATGCCCGGAGAACTGTGGGCTTGCCCGACACAACATTCCATGTGTCGACAGCTTGAGTTACAGAGGCCGAAACATACTCGATTGGCGACTCGCCTTCGCCCTCGCCTTCTCCCTCTCCCTCACCTTCGCCTTCTCCACCTGTGCCAGCTTGCTGTATGTCGACGACGACAGACTGGCCTGAACCGGAGACCTCTATTGTTGCTGTCCGCGCGAATTGGGAGTTGTTGACCGCGGCAACCGCTGAAAGTGTTCCCGCGTTTTCTCCATAGCCCGGCGAGCTTAGGGTAAGCCAATCTACGCCAGACGTAATCGCGGCTGACCAATGGAGGTTACCTGTGCCCGAGTTGGAAATATCGAATGTCGCAGTACCGCCTGCTGAAGGAAGAGATCGAGCCAGCGGGTTGACATTGAGTACCGCGCCAAAGTCGTCGCCGAAGTAGAAGCTGACGACGGGGCTGTTCACGGAAACCGGAGTCACAACCCCTTCCGGCCACTCGAAATAGCGGTAGCTCACAGCGGGGCTCACAACGGTGAGGTCCGTAATTGGCCCATCCGGCGGGGCGTAGTAACGGTAACTGACCGTGGGTGAAAGGGCGATATAATCCGCTATCGGCTCCGCAGAGCAGACAGTCGAAAAAAGCAATCCACCTATCACCAAGAGGAGAGCCAGTTTCTTCGTTTTGCGAAGTATCCCCAGGAAATGGGACATGCTATCGGGCCTTCACAGGAAAACGTTTTCCAGATTCCGTCACGTAAACAAGTTGTGAATTACCGCCCAACGTAGCGGACACTTCCGCAGTTCTGAACCGCTCGCCATCCGTTGTAAGGCCCGTATCGCGGAAGGATAGGCTCTGCGGTTGGCCGTTGTCACTCTTCGCGGGATTCACCGCCGTGACGGCCTTAGCCGTTATCGTTCCGCCGCCTCGTGGAATGTCAACCGAAACAGTTGCCGTACTTGAGGCCAATGTTCCGGCATTCTGTGCCGTGGCGCTGAGCGACGCCCCGCTATAGGGTTTGATTTCAACCGTAATGAGGGTGTTGATCGGCACGTTCTCAGCACAGACGACGACCGGCATCGGGCTTACCAGTTCTCCGGGCAGAAGCACATCTGGCGAGGTCGCGGAGCCAGAGGGATTCGTGGGAACCGATATTCCCGCCACCTGCGTGATTGAAAGGCGCGGCGTTACGCCTGACGGCAGGAAAAGGATACTCTGCATTCCGCGAGTTGTCACTCCCGCGCATCCACCGGTAAAGTTGTCGGCCAGTGCCTCGAGCCTAATGCGGCCTTGGCCTGCGTCACTTGGCCAGTAAGGGTATGGTGGCCAGCAGCGCCCTCCGCTTGTGTTGAGATAGCCAGCACCACTGAGTGACGAAGCGACCAGACGTATTGCCCCCCCGCTGCCAGCGCCACCCCCGCAACCCGCATCTCGGTTTGTCGTTCCACCAACAGCACTAATGCTACCCGATATAGAGATGTTATTGGATGCAACGATGAGGATCGCCCCCCCTCCGCCAGTTCCGCCCGCAGCGTACGGATGTCCGGCCTCGAACAAGAACCTACCCCCGCCCCCGCCGGAGCCGCCGACAAGGGGAAGTAGGAATACGTTTCCGTAAGTGTCCCCCGGAGGATATTGACCGCCCATTGCCGTGCCAGCCGTACCGAATGACGCGTTTCCACCGCCCAAGAGATCAGCGGTGACTTTTCCGCCTCCGGGACCTTGACCTGCTTCAGGCATCTCCGCCCCCGGACCCAGAGGTCCTCTGCCACCCGCATATCCACCTGGTCCGCCTGCAGTTGGGTTTCTGTCCGTATTCGTCTGGCCATCAATTGACACTGTACCGGAAATCACGCATGAATCCTGGATGAGCCATACTACAGGCGTGTTAGCACCATTTGGCTTAAAGGAAACTGTGATTCCTTGCGGAATGTTGACGGAAGCATACTGATATATCCCGTCCGGGTGGTCGGCCATGTCGATTACCAGGTTCGCAGTCGGGTTAAGAACCCCGTCATGGCCGTCGCTGCCGCTATTGAACGCAGCATAGCCGCTCGAAACGGCAAGCAGAACGGACACAAACGCCAAGAGAGCGGATCTCGATGTGCTTCGAACGCCCGACATTGGATTCCTCCTAACGCGGGGCATGTTCGCCCCGTCAGTCAACTTGTACGACGTGTTTTCCTTGTCTTCGCTTATGACCGTGAATCGCGGTGAAAAGAGCGACGTATGCTCCACCCCCAAGGACCAACACGGCCAAGTACCGCATCTCCTTGCCAAGAAGCATGACTGCGAGTGCTGAGAACATGGCAAACAAGGCAGCATTCATGAGCCAACGCCCGGCTAGGATAAAGCCACTCTTGGGATAGAAGAAGCCCCAGTGCTTGATAACTTGGTGCGAAGCTGAATGGAAGCAGATCATCGCGAACGTGAAACCAAAGAGGGCGATCGTCATGAGCCAGATGGTGCGCTGGGCCGTGGGGGACAGGGGACCATCTCGAGAAAGAAACTGAAGCAAGGACGCAAAGAGGAAACCGTCAAAGATCGCAATCATCGCGACGGACGCTTGATAGATATTGAACGACTCGGCCACGTGATCTCGAAGGTCTTGCTTCGGATTTGACTCCTCTCGCGCACTTTTTCGCACAATAGCAACTCCCGCCATTTCGTTACCAGCATAGTTTCCTGCGCGCGGGAAATCAAGGATATGCGAGACACGGAAATGGGCGCAGTTCTGCGCATATGAGTAAGGCGTTCCGGACCATCCCGGCTCAGCTCTGGACACCTTTTCCAGGGCCGCCGTCACGTGCTTGCAGAACATCAAAGGGATGTACGTGCTGGCCCGGGACCGATCCCTGAGTGTCCCGTTTATCTTGCGCCTGAGTGTTCGTATGACCTTACAGTCAGCTCGGACCGAAAGATTTATATCCCAGCGTTCATTACCGGCCTGTAACTACACAATTCGCGGCTCTGAAGTATCGGCAAAGCAGCGCATTCGCGCTCATGCCGGTGTTTCACCGCGACCAACCCATCAGGGCTACCGCAGCACAGGCACCCGCAAGGGAAGTCCGGCTGACGCCCACAACCTTCATCGAAAGGAGATGAGCATGAACCATCGAGACCCTGAGCGGTCTCCGACGGATGATTCCGTCGACAACCCAAATTTGGAGAGCGATAGCTCTCACTGTTTCTGAATGCATAACAACTCAGATCAAAGAAAGGAACCAACGCTATGGTTATTCGAACGCAATGCAAGAAATGCGGCGTGACCATCAAGCTGGACTTCGGCAACCTGACCAAGGAAGAAGCTTTGGCGGTTGCCGAAAAGATGGACTGCGCGCCGCGCGAGTGTCCGGGGATGCATGTGGAGCTTGGAGGCTGGAAAACCCTCTATGATCTCGACAATGCCATTCATCGGGCCTATGACCTGGGCGAGGGCGAAGAGCCTGAGCCGGTCATCACAGACAAGGAGTACGTGGACAAGCTGCTTGCCGAGGGCAGGGACGTCATTGACGGCGGACTCAACACAGTTCCGGAACTGAACCTGCCGCGCCTTCACGATCTTCCCGGTCTGGACCACATGGGGTTCGGCGATTTCAAGAACGCCACCCACCTGTTTCTCCGTTGCGACAGCCCGCGGGGCACGCGTTTCTACAATCGTGTCGAGACTGCGGACGTGCAAGCTGTCGGCAATCCCGCCTGATCTCTTCCCGCCTCAGTTTTCACAATCACTCGCATTTGCCAAGAACTGAGATTCAATCGTCAACCTCCATACGATCGTCTCTTCGCACGCCCGTTCGGGGATACGAACGGACGACCGTGTGGCACAACCCGTATCGGCCCGACAGGACAACCATGGCCTGTCGGGCCTTTCAACAAAGGAGGTGTTTAAGAATGAAACTTTTCGGACATGCACAAGAAGTGGGTCAACGTATTGTGGAAGCTTTCAGACAACCGGACCGGCTGCCTGTGGCGCTCGCGCCAATCTTCATCCGCCGCAAGGACGACGTTCCCTGCCGGAAATGGTCCTGGCACAACCAGCTCATTGCTGCGTTGTGCGGCACCACCGACGCGCGGGGCTTTCGCCAATGGGATGACGTCAAGCGGAAAGTCAAGAAGGGCTGCAAAGCCATCTGGATTCTGGCTCCTTGCGTCAAGAACATCAAGGAAAAGAACGCCAGAGGTGAGGAAGTCGAGCGGCGTGTGCTGTTCGGATTCCGTGGCATCCCCGTGTTCGCGGTCGAGGACACGGAAGGCGTGGCTTTGCCAGCGTCGGATGACCGGTATGATTCCTGGGTTCGGGAGCTTCCATTACTGGAAGTTGCCAAGGCCTGGGACATCACTGTCGGCACGTACACCGGCAGCGAAACGACGCCGCTCGGGTATTTCCAATACGGATTCGGAAACCAAGCGGTCATGCTCGGCGTAGAAAACCTCAGCACCTGGGCGCACGAGATGGTCCATGCCGCCGACCACCGCTTGGCCGAAGGCACGCAAAGCGGCCGCGCCTACAAAGAGATCGTCGCGGAACTCGGCGGCGCCGTGCTCCTCGAGTGTCTCGGTATGAGTAACGATGCCGATCTCGGCGGGGCGTACAGCTACATCCAGCGGTATGCCGAGGAAACGGGCAAGGACGTGGTTCGAGCCTGCATCGAATTGCTGGACCGCGTCTGCAATTGCGTAAAGTTGATCCTGGATACCGCGGAAACGCTGCAACAACAGCAAGAGGTCGTTGTTGCCGCCTGATCTATTCACACCAACCAAGGCCCGGCAGGAACCCAATGCCCTGCCGGGCCGAATATTTTCAGGAGGTGAACCAATCATGAACATCCGACCCATCACGCGCGAGGAAGCGAGAATCCGCGTTCTCGCCGAACCTGATCATGTTCCCGTGGAAGGCAACGCCTCTGGTTCCGGTGATGACGATTTCGACCGGGAAGTCGAGCACAACATCCTGTGTCGACTTCAGCAGGGTGACGTTTGGGCATGGGCGGCCGTTACGGTCGTCGTAGCTTGGTGCCATTTCGAGGGCAGAGCCCATCTTGGCTGCTGCTCCTACGCGGACGAGGATGACTTCAGACAGCCCGATGGCTACTTCGACGACATGGTCAACGAAGCCTTGGAGGAACTCAACAAGAGCATTTCCGAGGCGTATCAGCGAATCAAAGAACGGGAAATGGCGGCGTAGCCCTTTCCCAGATAGAACATGAACCGGCCCGGTGATGACTCACATGCCCCACCGGGCCACAACTGTTTATGGAGGAACCAACTATGAGCACGAAACAAGACATGCGGTTTTCGTTGGGCCAGATCGTGGCCACGCCCGGCGCACTCGAAGCGCTGCAGCGGAACAACGTCACCGGTTTCGACTTCTTGCGCAGGCATGCCTCAGGAGACTGGGGCATTGTTTGCGAGGAAGACAAACAAGCCAACGAACAGGCGCTCACAACCGGCGCCCGGCTGATGAGCGCGTACTTCCTGCCGGATGAGACCAAGCTGTGGATCATCACGGAAGCGGCCGACGAAGCGGGGAAGCGTGTCGCAACCACGATGCTGCTGCCGGACGAGTATTGAAGCCGCTGATGCGCAACCGCCGGAGGATAACCCAAATGGCAAAGATGTATCCGAAACAAGCCGTGGACATTGTTCAAAAGCTCCTCGGCCAGCGTGCCAAGAAACCAGGTCAAGACCCTTTGGGGCTGTTATCCCCGAAGCAAGTCCAGGCCATCACGTTCCTGGCCGACTTCGTCGATGAGGTCCGGCAGGCCAGGGATCTCGTCAGCGTCATAGAGCGCCTGTTTGACGAGGGCGTCATCTATGAAGAAGACGAGGCGACAAACACGGGATAGGAGGTGATTCCCTATGAAGACCGTTACGGAAACCATCACGAACATCGTCTATCAGTCTGAGTTCCTGCCAAATGTCCGTTCGATCAATCCGGCGTTCGCTCGTATCATCGCATGGGCGGACGACCATCCGGTCGTATGGCGGGTTGTGACTGAGCGCAGGAGTAAGGCCTTTGGCCTGGGTTCTTGCGAATACATTGGCTGGGCACAGAAGAGCAAAGAACCGGACGCGATTCTCGAGCGGGTCTGGCACATGCACGAGCTCGGTGAAGGTAAGAGTCCGTACCATGACCGGGACTCGATCTTCGTGTGGCGAGCCAAATTCACCCTGGAGCACTACCAGGACAAGAAGTTTACCGGCGGGTTCTTCCAGCAACACGACGCGAAGTATCCGCGGTCGTGTCTCACACTGGATTACACGCCCGAGACCTTCAGCGAGGTGCTGGACCGGTTCTGCGCCTGGATGGACCGCGCCTACGACACCGATCACGTGACAATCAACAAAATGACTGTCCGCACATTCCCTGGAAAGGAGGCGATGCCATGCCCGACAACGCTTGCTTTGACGAAGTGAGGAGGTTCGCGGAGTCCGAACAGGGCCGGCAATTCCTGGAAGGAATTCGCGACCATCTCAAAGGCCGCACCATCGATGAGGTCTCGTTTATCAACAGTGGTGAAGGCTTCACGACCATTCTCCGTCTGAGCAATGGCCAGTGCTACGCCTTCAACGACGAAGAACTGTTCCTGGAAACCCTGCGCGAGCAGTTCAGCGGCCTGTTCCGTGAAATCGCGCACAACAACACACTCGCAAGGAAAGGAGATGAACACGATGAGTAATCGAGCATCGCTGGAACGAACCCTGTTCGCCGGCAATGGCGATAACGGCGGCTGGGGCTGGCGAATTTACGACGACTACTTTCGCAGCTTCGCGGACGATCACGAAGAGACCGAGGTCCCCAAAGACCCGCTGCAACTGCTAACCAAAGCCTGCGCCGAAGCAACCCCAGAGGAGCGCCTCTTCTTTGAGGACCTGCTGACCCAAGGCAAAGGTATGCGCATCAACGAGTCCTGGCACGAATTCGAGGAAATCGAACCCGCGCTTCGAGCAGGCCTGGAAAAGGAGGAATAACCCCATGGGCGATATCTGCAACATGAGCGACATCGACCGTTTTCTAAGATCGCCGGAAGGACAGGCGCATCTTGAGGAGATCCGCTCGATGCTCAAGGGCCGGACAATCACGGACCTAAGCTTTTCGAACGAGGTCCAGTGTGTGGAGACGACACTGCACCTCGATGATGGCGAGACGTTCGTGATTTATCAGCCGTCATTGGATGTGGACGCGTTGCGCGAAGAGTTCGCGGACGTGATCCAGCGCGAGTACTACGTGGACTACCCCGAGCGCAAGAAGGAGGCTGAGACATGAGCAAGCGCTATATGGTAGGCATTCGCGAAGTGCACGTGCGGTTCTATTCCGTGAAGGCGGCGAGCGAGGACAATGCCAAGGAACTTGTCAACCAGCGGGATTCTTCCGTAGTTGATGAGAACTTTCTCGAGTACTCGCATGAGATGGCCCAGGACACCTGGTCTGTGGAGGAAATCCCGGACAAGGACCACTCGGAGGACGCACAGCCATGAGTATCCGCAACACTATGCTCGAAATTGCCCGCAAGGCAATCCTGCACCGGGCGTCTCTGGACGGATACGCGCCGGACGAGTACGACCCCGCGGAAGACGGCGAAGGATACGTCGTGTCGCTGCTCATTGCGCTTCGGCACTGGTGCGAAGCGCATGACATCGACTGGCGGGCGGACATCGAACGGGCAGAAGCCTTGTTCACTGAAGACTTGGCCGAGTCTGAAGCTATTCCCTGAGACGCACACTCAGTGCTACACCCTGCAAGGGGCGGAACTGTGCCTTAGCCGGCATGGGGCCGCCCCTTGTCTTTCTCTCTCAACAGAAAGGAGTCCCAATGATATGCACCCAATTACCCCTTGCGGCGCGCTGTGTATCGGTAATGGGAACCGCAAGGTCGGGCGAGCCCTAACCTTCAGCCTACCGAGCCGACTCACGTGTCCAGGCGCAAGTACATGGTGTCTGCGCCGATGTTATGCATTCCGGTACGAACGCATCCGGCCCTTGTGCTTGGATGCCTACGGCCGGAATTTGTTTCTCTCGCTGGATGCAAACCGCTTCGCGGAAACCATGCTGGCCATGCTTCCGCGCGGTCTACGTGGCGTGCGCATCCATGTAAGCGGTGATTTCTACTCGCCGACCTATGCGGACATATGGACGAGGATTTGCCAGGCGCGCCCGGACATCGTGTTCTGGTCGTACACCCGTTCATGGTCCGTGCCTGCGATTCTGCCATCTCTCGATGCGCTTCATCGCCTGGCGAATGTCCGTCTGTTCGCATCTTGCGATGAAACCATGGCGCTGCCGCCTGCCGGTTGGCGCACCGCCTTCGTAGAAGAAGATCCGCGCGCGCATGGCGTCCATTGCCGGAAACAGCAGGGACAGGCCGAGTCGTGCTTGACGTGCGGCTATTGCCTGTTTTCCGACACCGGTCACGTGGTCTTCAAAGTCCACTGACCCCTTTCCCGAGTCATCAACCGCAACCGTTGGAAGCCCCGCAGGGTTCAGCATGACCTGCGGGGCTTCCGCATGAATGGAGATACAACCATGAACCAAGACTCGAATACGTACACGATCCCCGTGTACAGACTGCAACTCGTCCAGGAAGGACAAACGACGACCATGCCTGTGATCGGCCCGGCTGAACTGGCTTTCCATCTCAAGGAAATCGCCACAGCCGACCGTGAGCATATGGTCGTCATTTTCCTGGACACCAAGAACCGGCCCATCGGCCGGCAAGTCGTCAGCATCGGCACCCTGAATGCCACACTCGTTCATCCCAGGGAGGTTTTCAAGGCCGCACTGATTGCGGGCGGCAGCGGCACCAATTCAGTGATCTTGACGCATAATCACCCGAGCGGCGACCTAACACCTTCGCGTGAAGATGATGACGTTACCCGCAAGATCGCCCGGGCTGGCGCCCTACTCTGCATCCCGTTGCTCGATCACGTCATCCTTAGCCCGGACGGCGGATTCTACTCATACAAGAACGACCGTCCGGCCTGCCTCGATGGAGGTGGCTCGCTATGAAGATCACGCTGGAAACCGTCCGCAGTATCCTGCGGGAATCGCTGGGACGCGAAAGTTTCGTCGCATCGTTCATCAGGTCGGTTGAAGAAACCGAGACCTGCCCGACGGCATCAATTTCGTCCGAGGGCGTTCTCCAGTACAATCCCGCCTTCGTAACCAAGTACATCGCGTGCGACGAAGACCTGTTTTGCCTCGTCATGCACGAGATCATGCACCCCATGTTCGGCCACTTCATTTACAAGAGCGGCCCCCTGGAAGGCGTGGCGGCAGATATGGTCATTAACGCGAGCATCAGCCTGTTGTTCCAGGAAGCGTCCGCGTGTGGCAGCCTGTTCAGGAAGACCTACCAGCCCCTTGGCGTGGAAGGTCTGCTGCGGCCCTTGAGCCGGATGCACGACAGCCGGTACAGCAACCTGTACAACGTCTTCTATGGCAATAGCCACAGAGACGATAGGCTCACGACCGGCGAAGTCATCCAAGCGCTCAAAGTGCTAACCCCATCGTACGACCCGACAACGCTTCTGCTGATCGGTTCGCACCCAACCGGCGGAGTCAAAGACACTTCCGATGGCTCCGGTCTCATTGGATTGCCCGCCGAATCCCTCTGCCGAATCGCCGAAAATCTCAAACGGGCGGCCAAGTATCCCAACAACCGGATTGCCGGCCAGGGAGAGAACCTCTACGAGTTGTTTGTGGAGGCCATCAAGACCCACCTGTCCATCCGTAAGGTGCTCTTGCAGAAGTTCGCGACCAAGCAAAAGGTCGACCGGTTCAAGCAAACCATCAACCGACCAGCGTTAGGCGTCTCGCCAATCCCGTTGCATCCATCGAAGCGGGACTTCGTTTTGCTCGCCGCGGGCATCCCGCCGTTCCACTACCACAACCACGTGCAACGCGTGACGACAAAGAAACACGGACTCGCTGTTTACTTGGACGTGTCTGGCAGCGTCAATGAGCACCTGCCGGAGATCGTGGGTGTCTTGTCCAGCCTCAAAGCGGAACTGACCTCGATCTTCCTGTTCAGCAATAAGGTCGTCGAGATTCCGTTCAAGACGCTGCTTGCTGGCCACGTCCAGACCACCTACGGCACAGACTTCGATTGCATCGCTGAATCCATTGTGGAACGCGACTTGGACAAGGCCGTCATCTTCACGGACGGTTATGCGGGTCTACAGCCCGAAAAGTCCGAGCGGCTCAAACAGCGGCGCATGTGCACCTTGACGGTCCTATTTGGCGGCAAGGCGGATTGCGAAGAGTTCGTGCCGTTCGGAGACGTCGTCCAACTCGCCGACATCACGGAATAGGAGGAAGCCCCATGCTTTACAGAGTCGTTTGGGAAATAGACATCGACGCCGACTCGTTCGAGGACGCCGCGCAGAAAGCGTTGGCCATTCAGCGCGATCCGGAGTCCATCGCGACCTGCTTCGTCATCACGGACGAAAAAGGGGATAGCCGCAGTGTGGATCTTGATGACGAGAGTCCGTAAGACGAGCGTCTAGAGCCGTATCCACAACCATATGTGATGGGGAGATGCCTCCAGAATGGGACATCTCCCCTTCATCATTCACGAAACAACTTACAGGAGGTGAAAACCATGAAAGTGTTCGTAGCCGTCGAAACGTTCCAGGGTGTCGTTCATGACGCCACGGCGTATATGACGGAGGAGTCAGCCCGGCGCGCCGAAAAGGCGTGGCTGGACCAGATGGGCATCAAGAGCCAAGATGCCCGCGAATGCAAATCGGACGATGGTACGAGTTTCAGTGTCATGAAATGTGACCTGAAACCGTAACCGCCGCACGATCAGGGCTCTGTGTTTCTGGGAGACGTCCCGCTGTTGGGATGTCTCCCTTTCTTCATTTCCGAAACCAAAACAAGGAGAGACAAATCATGATTATGCAACAACTCGGCATTTACGGATGGAACGAAGCAGATGAGAATCTCGTTCTGGCTTCGCTTCTCACCGGCGACCCGCTCTTGCTTATCGGCAACCACGGGTGCGCCAAAACCCATGTAGCCAACAAGGTAGCGCAGGCCCTGGGACGTAAGTTCCTGGTCTACGACGCCTCGAAGGCTATGTTCGAAGACGTGCTCGGCTACCCCAACATCGAGCAGCTCAAGCACGGCGTCGTCGAGTACGTTCCAAGTCCGGTCACGATCTGGGACAAGGAACTCGTGCTCATCGACGAACTCAACCGCGCGGTACCGGAACTCCAGTCCAAGTGGCTGGAGATCATCCGTTCGCGCAAGATCATGGGATTTCCGACCCAGGTCAAATGGGTCTGGGCGGCCATGAATCCCATGAGCTACTCAGCCACGAACGCCCTCGACGCGGCCCTCGTTGGCCGGTTCGCGTTCTTCCTCTATCCGCCGGATGTGCTCCAGATGGATGAGGAAGACCGGATTCGTGTGGCGATGCACATCAACGGCGACGACGCGCCGAGCTTGTCCGAATGGACGGGTGGCGTGTCTGCGGGCACTGTGCCCAAGGCATGCGTGGCGGACGTCGGTGCCAAGATGCGTGATACGCTCATGGTGGCCGGTCGGCACTTCCTGCGTTTGCGCGAACAGATGTCGACGCTGGCCGAATTCCTGGCCAAGTTCGCCGACCTACTCATGCGGGAAACCAAGGGCGAGGTGGCCCTCGACGGCAGACGGCTGGGTTTCATTCACCGGAATCTGCTCGCCAACCGCGCCGTCGAATTGGCGAAAGCCGAGGTCTTTCAGGCCCAATTGCCGGGCTTCGTACAGTCGGCGCGCTACGTGGTGCAGTCCAGCATCCCGGTCGGACTTAACGACGAGGCGCTCAAACGGGAAGAGGCAGTGCACAAGATGGAGATCTGCTTCGACCTGCTTTCGAGCTACTTCGAAGAAGGCGCGGAACTGACTCGCGTGAACCTGGTCTACGAGTTGTTCACCACGCCGGACCTGATGCGCAAGGCCGAACTGTTGCTAACGCAGCCGCTAGGCGAAATGGCGCTCTCCAAGGCGTGGACCGATCTCATGGCCGGGGAAAAGGATCTGACTCTGCTCGCCTACACAGCGTTGCAGGTCGAGGCGCGCCGACCGGGGACGATCCCGCAAGAGTTGCTTGCGTCGCTTTCCGCGAAGATCATGCCGGGAGAACTCAGCACCAAGTGTATCTCCCGGCTCGATGGCGACGCGGTCGAGTACATCGATGAAGTCGAACAACTGCTCGATCAAGGCACGGACCTGGCGCGGCTCGTGGCTTACCACCGTGTCTCCGAACTGGTGGACACCGGCAATATCAACCCGCGCACGATCAAAGCTATCGGCGATGCGATCCTCGATGACATTCGCATCTTCGAAGCGTTGTTGGCAGGCAAGGCGTCTGACGCGACACACGCGATTCAATGCTTGGGAGGGAAGGCAGCATGAATACTCTGCAAACCTTCAAACTCTGGCTTGAGCCGGACCGGGATATCCCGCAGTTTCGTCGTTTGCGTTGGGCAGCGGAAAGCGTGTCTGTCCAGGATGTGTTGCTGACTGGGGTCCATCCCTGGTCGGGGCCGGACAAGCACAGCACACTGCCTGAAGCCATGCTACGAAATGTCAATGAAGAAACGGCAAGGCTCCCGGAACTGGTTCAATTCGGCTATTGTGGCGACGTGAATGTGCTCTCCGGCTACGCGTGGGACAAACCGTCGAGGTTCGATCGGGTCCTGCAGGCAATTCACGAACACGTCTACTTCGTGGATGACTTGTCGTACCTCGATCTGCTCAACATAGCCAAGGCGAGGTTGCGGAACATGTGGACGCATTCGACGGTCCGGGAAATGGCCAGAGACGCTCACCCTGGATTCCAGGAGCTGCGGCAGTTTCTGAAAAGCAAGGACAAGCAGATCAAGCTATCCAGCTATGAGGACGTCGACCAGTATGACCTGGCCAAGGTGCTCACGCTGGACGACTTCGAGCAACGCGACAACCTTGTCATTTCGCACGCCATTCCCACGTTGAACTTCCGCAAAGCCGCGCTTCTGAGCAAGGTGACGGACGATCAAGGCCGGCTGCGCCTCGTGCCGGAAATCCGCCACGTGACCCTAACGGAAACGGCGCTGAAGCCGGACTATGTTCACACAGTCTGGCATGTCGCGCGTGAGGGTTCGATGTGGCGCTTCCGGCCGGACATCGGCGACGCTAAGACTAAGCGGCAGCACACTCAGAAGTTTGCAGCCCAATGGCGGACGGATGATGGGCGGTTGTGTTTCACAACCACCACGGAAAAACTCGTCGCGATGGTCGAGTGCAAAGCCGTTGAGCCGTCGTTTCCGAGCCTGAACTACAACTCAGCGGAACATGGTCCTACAGCTTGCGCCGTCGTGGATTCCTCGCACGTCAAGGCCTTTCATATCGGGCGGTTTGCGCGCGCAGGAACCACTGGCGACCAGCTAAAGGATATCCTCCATAAATACGAGGTGTCCATGACCGGCAACAAGGATCAATTGCTCCAGAAATTGGCCAAGCTCGCAGCGACCAAATACCGGGAACGATTGCCCGAGATGGATCGGTTCTTCGCACGGCATCGTTTTGTTCGCATGCAGAGTGCGCCGTCGAGTGTAGCCGAGTTGCCGCTCATTGAGGACCTGGCCTACCTGCGGAACCTCGTTCTGACGATGTACGCAGTCAAACATATGCGTGGCGATGCTATTCTCGAAGCCTCCCACCAGAACAACACGTACACGGACGAGGAACTGGCATTTGCCTTGGTCACCGGAAAGGTCGGCCTGCAAGGGGCCTTCCTGCGCGTCGCCTGACGCACGACAAAGGGGACGATCCCAACCTGGGAACCGCCCCCTTTTTTGGACTGGGGTGTCGGGATAATGCCGACAATGGCTAAGCAGGGGGCATCCTGCATGTGCATGAGAACCGGTGAAAGCGCTTCCGGGGCTTGCCATGGGTCCCGCGAGTGGAACCGGCGGGCGAGCGAAGAATAGAATACGGCGTGAAAGCAGAGGCAACTTGCTGGTTTGAGTCTTAGTGTGGAACGAGAACGAATAAATAGCCTTGACGATCTTCTTGACGCGATTCACCCGTCGCGCGCGCACGATGTCTACCGACGGAAAATAGACGAAGCTTTGCGCACTTTCCCCTTCCAGTCGTTCCAAGTTGACAATTGGGGTTCGTGTCAATCTTTTGTTGCGCGTTTCTTTGCGCGTATCAATGGAGCCATCATGGGCCCCCAGTTTGAGGAAAGCCCCGACCTCGCCATGGTTACATTTCGCAATGTTTTCCGGTCAAGATACGGCGAGCTCCCCGAGAGAGCCTTATTCGAAAGAATCATCTTCGGCCACGAGAGTGGTATGAATGGCTTTGTGCGAGAGGCGGTCGACACCGCAGTCCAGTTCTTTGCACACACACATATAGCCAACCGAGTAGACCAATACATGGACACTCTGTCTGACGATGAGTATTCCGCAGCGGGTGATGCGTACGTGGCGAAGTGGGGCCATCTTCTTCCAAGCGAGATGATTAGTAAAGGTTCACATCATTATCCCCCAGCCCTGCGCAATGTTCTCAAACAGCACACCGAACTGCTCCTGAGACTGCGGAGCATCCCTAAATGAACGAGCGGTGTGACTTGTAGACCGCATGCAAGGACTTGGCATGGAACAAGAAGGAAAAAGAATCAGCAGCCTTGAAGAGCTTCTTGAGACAATCGATCCCTCGCGTACATACGACGTGTTTCGACGGCGATTCGACGAGGCCTTGCGCACTTTTCCTTTTCAGTCGTTCCGGGTCAATGACTGGGCTTCCTGCGATCTTTTTGTCGCCAGTTTATTTGCACGAATCAATACCGTCCTTTTGCAGGGGGCATCGGACAACAACCTCGATTTGGGCTTGGTTACATTTCGAAACGTTTTCCGATCGATGTATGGAGATCGCCCCGAAAGGCTGCTGTACGAGAGAATCATTCATGGTCACGACAGTGGCATGAATGGCTTTGTACGCGACGCCATCGACGCGGCCGTGGAGTTTTGTGCTGCAGTGCCCATAGCCAATCGCGTGGACGAGTACATCGACAGCCTGTCGAACGACGAGTATGATACCGCCGCTCGATATTATTTGGCTAAATGGGGACACCTTCTTCCAAGCGAGATCACGGACAGGGGCTTGCCACGTTTCGCGCCACTTCTGCGCCAGTTCCTAAAGCAGCATCCGAGATCCGTCCTGCAGATGCGAAAAATCCGTTGATGCACGACGCCGAGACCCTGTCTGCCGGTCTTTTGGGCGCAACGATTTCGCTTCTTCTGACAACGGCTAAAGTGGCTGAATACTCGTATTCAGCATCTCTACGTTCGTAAACATCTTTGGGAAAACGGAGAGAAGATATTCCTTGGGGGAACTTCCAGGAAGGCTCAACTGATGAGGAATTTCGCCGGCGGTCAGAACGGCAATGCCTGAATCACGCTGGACGAGCACAAACGCCAGTATCCAGTAATAACTTATGCGAGGAGTTGAAGAGTCCTTGCGCTCGAGAGCCCCTGTCGGCAATCCGTAAAGCTCCCTTACGTGCGATGTACCATTCTCTATGAGTGCGTCAATGGCCTTATATCCGTCCGTCCGTATAGGTGAGAAGACTTCGCAGCGTAAGGCTCTCTGTTTCTCTCTTAATACCCACGCGCCAGCGAGAGGGATAGCTTCCGCAGCCTTCTGGCCACACCAAAACGTGGAAGGAAGCAGATCGCCTGTAAGCCCGTTTATGATGAAGTCCCGGTCGTGACTTGACTCACATGCGTATTCGCCGTACTGCGTAGCCCGTTCCCATTGTTTGCCTCGCAATCTGTAGTATCGCCCCTCATTGCAGACAATTCCATGCGGGATCAGCCCTTCAAGCACACGCTCAATGCGGTCTTCGCCAATACCGAGGTACTCGTCGAGTTCGTCCAGCGTTGCCCGATCAAGAATCACCATGAGCTTCAGAACCGTGCGTTCTATCAGGCCGAGTGGCTGCGTATTCCGCTGTCGAACGGTGTGGGTCGCCTGCAAAATTGGGAAGATAACAGGAATAGCTTGCACGGGCGCCCTATGTCCGCTCTGAGGACAGTTGGCGAGAACGTTGTCCAGGGCCTTCTGCCACGGGTGGCGTTTCGAGGGCACTTCACTCGCCATAGTTCTTTTCCCATACAGGGCAGACTTTCCCTGTATCCAACACATAATTCCTGTAGCGTCTAAGAACTTCCCGGCCCTTTTCGTGTCTGCTTAGTCTCTCATCACAGAGGGCGCTGACGTCTCCCACAAGAATCAACATGCATCGGGCCCTTGAAAAGGCAACGTTCATGCGCTTCAAGTCCAGGGCAAAATCAAGATAGGTTCCCAAGAACCCTCTACCTCTGCATTGTCCACATCTCTGTCCGCGGGCGGTCATGCCCTGTCCATGGCACCCTCGGCAGGGCTTCGGGCTGCGGGTAAAGGATACGATGATAATGTCGCATTCGCTGCCCTGGAAACTGTCGACTGAGTCTACAATCGGTCGTATTCGCTTGAAGGGGTACTTTGCATTACGCTGAAGCTGTCTCTCGATGGCGGCTTTTTGAGCCGCATACGGGGTGATTACGCCGATACTGACTTCTCGAGTGTGCTCAAACGTTTCCGCTTTCTCAAGGATGCTGCAAACGATATTGGCCTCGAGGTCGTTGCGATAGCCTGTTCCGACCCGTTCTTCATGACGGTCCTCGCCATACTCCATGGTCGAAATCAGGCATACAGGTTTGGTGAACTTGCCGAAGTTAATGGTACCGTGCGGGGCTTCGAGGGGGGATCTGAGATTTCCCTCATAGAACACTTCGCTGATGAACGCCCCGATGGTGCGATGCATGCGAAACTGCCGATCGAGCATCACGCCACATCCGCCGGCGAAACTTGGCCAGAGTTCCGCAAATAGACTTGAATCGAGCAAACAGAGCGGATCGTCATCGTTGGCGGCGGGACATGCCGGATGCCGTTCAGCGTCGGCAACACAATCCACATTCATGCTGCCGTTAGGCGGGAGCTGCATGTCGTCACCGATCAGGAGAAGCCTCCTGGCATGGAAGGCCGGAATGAGTGTCTCAGGCGTCGTGGCTTTTCCTGCCTCGTCGATGATGACAAGGTCGATACTCTGAGGTCTTCCGTTATGCAGTTCCTTCCATGACGCAAGCCCGACACACGTTGCAAGAAACACCTGGACGTCATCCATCAGGAACTTACTGATTTCTCCTGACTCACGATTCGCGATTACCTTGTCGCGCCATTCGCGTATGACCTCGTAAATGGACTGAGTACGCGCGAGCTCCGCTGCGTATTTCTCAACAAGGGCGTTCTGGTCGTCTTCCGTCCAGGATTCCAGGCTTCTGCCCTCTTCACTCAGAAGGTCGCGTAGCGGCATGAGGGGATTGAAGTATTCTTCATCCAGGGCGCTGCGCTCCTTGCCGAACCGCTGCAGATCCCTGGAAAACTCCTCCTCAATGACGCGTTCACGCTGGGACAAATGGAGGTAGATCTGCTCAGTACTCTTCTGATGGGCAGCGGTCTCATGGGCGACAGCTTCGGCGGCAACCATCGCCTCATGTTTGCCAGAGAGAAGCGCGGCCTTTGCCTGGTCTGCCTTGTCCATGTAGGACTTGAGTTTCGTTTCTAGGGCTGTTTTTGAGGAGAGACGCTCAGAAAAGATGCCCGCAAATTGGGAGACGAGGGTAGGTATTTCTGTCAGGAACCGGCGGTTGTCAATGCGAGTCCGAAGCTGCGTTTGGCGTCGCGTGTTGGCGGCCAGAATCGCCTCTTGTGCGCTAACGCGCTTTTGGCACTCGTCCCGGCTGGTCTGTAGCGCGTTCATCCTTTGTGAATGGGCCGTATTCAACGCCAACTGATCGTTTCCGGCTTTTGCTCGAGCACTTGCCAATTGCTCATGACGTATCCTCGTGGACTCGTCTCCTTTACGCTGGATTTGAGCAATCCGTGCTCGGTATTCCCGGAGTGCAAGAGTTACGCAGTACCAGGTGTCAACGCTGTGTTTCAGTTCTTTGCAGCGAACGCGAAGAGACTGGAACTTCTTGTCCGCGCGTTCTCCCAGTAACGAAAGCTCGCGATCGATGTCGAACGAGCATCTTTGGTCGATATCCTCGCGTCTCTCCGCCCGGGCGTAACGCAGCATACGGCACTTGTCCTCTTCCAGCCGTTCCATCACGTTCACGACGGCCTGATGCGTCTGGCTGCATACCAGGACACGGCCACCGCGCTCAACGATGTGGCGAACCACCTCGACAATGACGGAGGTCTTTCCGGTCCCGGGGGGACCTTTGACCAGAGCGACGGGGACTTCATCACTCAGCGCAAGCTGAACCGCCTCGGCCTGCTGTGGGTTTCCTGCAATGTGCGGGTCCTTGAACTCCAGGGAGGGGAGAATCCGGGGTCTTGCGGGCGGAGATACCATCGCGCGGAAGACAGGATGTTCCCAATTGATGGCATCACACCACTGGCGGACGTAGGCCTTCTGTTTTATTTCCGCGCCAGACAATCGTCTGGGCTGGGCTCGAAAGACTTCCGGGATACTTTCCTTGTCGACGGTGTTGGGGAAGCGCAATCGAAGGTACAGCGTTTTCCTGTTTTCAAAGCGGCCGCTTTTCAACTCTACCTCATTGATGTTGCGTCGTCCGCCAGGTCCTTGCTGAAGTGAGGAAATCGCAAGAGGCTCTCCTGCTTGCATTTGTTGCCCGGTGAACAACTGGAGGAGCGTTCCCTCAGGCCAGGGCATTTCCCCGCTGCTCTTCCACTCGGGTGTCGGCAGGACTTTGAAGTCATAATCGATATATCCCGGAGTCTCGCCAACCACGGCGGCGCGATCCCCGAGGAGCAAGGCCGGGCTCTGCTCGTCAGGCTGGATGAAATGGTCGAGGCATTCGAGAAGGCCCTTCCAGTGTTGCGCGGCCATCTTGCAGGCAACGTTGTCGAGGAGGAAACCTCTGGCTGACGACGCCTTTAGTACATCATTCAGAAACGTCTCTACGGCAACAGGGCTCGACACGTCGCATCTTCGGAGCCAATCAAAGACGGTAACGTTTGAAGGGTCGATCTCAACGTGTCTGACGCCGTGCTCTCCGTTCTCCTTGAGAACAAAGGCGTTGTTGCGCAGATCGTAGTTTATGGGCTGCAGGCCCGAACCTTTACAGAGGTTGCACTTACCTGTTCCATGACAGGGCCGGCAAGGATTTAACCCTCTTCCACCGCAGGGGCGGCAGGATACGGAGCCCTTCCCACTACATGAACGACAGTCATGGTCATGGGGCCGGAAGTTACCCGATCCCCCGCATTTGTGACACGTGAGCCTCCCGCCGCCTGAACATCTCTTACAGACAAGAATACCTGTTCCATCGCACACAGTGCAATGAGCGGATCCTCTACACTTGGAGCAGGTCGAAGCGTACCAGGATTCTGGTGGTTCAAACGGAAGCCAACGCAAGGGATGAAAGGACACTGGAAAGTCGCCGGAACGAGCGGGATGCACCGGGCACTGAAGGAGATATGCAATGGGGACGCGTTCATTCGCCATTATTCGGTCTGCGATGAGCAATCGAGTTCCTGCTGACGGCGTTACGGTCAGCGTCAACTCTTTAATGCGGTAAAATAGAATCATACTGGCTTGGGACTTCTTGCTGAGAGGGCTGCCTTTCTTGACAGGGCTCACGTAGGCCCGAGTCCCAACGACGTTCGTGACTTCGCCAACATCGGTAGGCGTAACACCCTCTTCCCAGGAGGGACGGCAATCAAAAAGACGGGCGTCTTTCCTGTCCTCGATACCGATTGCGTAATACCCTCCAGGGACCGGCTGGGTCACTTCGCTGCACCACATTTCGGCATCCGGGGTGTGCAGGAGTTCGCATAGAAGGGCTTCCGGATCCTGGATGTCCCGTACTCCACGAGCGGCAAGAATGGGAACTATGTCCTGCGAGAAACGCGTTATCAGGCCCCTGGGGAGCACGATGGGCACCCCGGTCATGCGATCTCCTCCTCGAACGCCAGCACTCTCACCACGTGACATGGAGAAGAATTGGAGGGGTCCAATCGCTGAATTGGCCCGTACGGAAACCCGTATGGTGCAGGGGGGGCATCCCCCATGTTGGTCACGCCGAGCAGTGAGAGCGCACGTCTTGCCTCCTGTGTGATTTTCACAGTGACGCCTGCCCCGTGTCAGGCGCTTCGTTCGACGCGTGCTCGCCGTCGCTCATTTCTGAATCCCCACGCGTCCCCAAGATCGCCTTCTTGGCAATGACATATCGCACATTATCATAGGTTCTCCGGCCGGAAATCATGGCGGATTCAGACGTGAAGTGCAACATGCGCCGAGCGGACGGGCGCCCGAGTGTTCTTGAGGCGGCCGAGGCATCTTCGATGCGCCCGCTGTAGCGAATTGCCCAACGATGCTTTGCAACATAACGCCCCCGGCCAGTTCCCGCGCTGGCCTCGCCCTGCCCAAGGGACTAGACAGGTCGTAGGAACCGCGTCCGGCCTATGCTTGTCGTGTCCGACGAGCATCACAATCACCGAGGGGCTGACAAAGTAATTTGAGTAACAGCCCGGCGGCAATCTCCACGTAAGTTCTTGCCCCGTAACGGGCTTCTCGAAAAGGAATCGCGCCTCTCGGGCACGCTCCGCGTATTTCGCGATCATACTGGGCGCCAACGAGCATCTTGCCCCTACGATCCCACGCTCAAACCGCATTCCCGCCGCTGACGCAACGCTCTACCGGTTCGATGTGAAGAAGAGCGCGGCCACGGACAGATCGTGCTGATTTATCCTCACAAGCCGTGGTAAGATAGCCGGGTTGTTGATACGGTCGATCTGCCCTGCGAAGGGCATGGCCGGCCTTGAAGACTCATCTTCCGAGATAAACTTGATTACCGGCCAGACAGACTTCAACTGCCTTGCCGCGTTGGGATGCGCGTTTATAAGAATGAGGTCTCAGGTGCGGCGAACGACCCTGCGGGAGGCAGAAGGCCTCTGGTATGCGGGAAGGAACGTGACACGATCATGTTTAGAGAAAAGAAAGACGCCCTGGACGAGCGGCGAGGGTCGCCTTCTGAGAGAATCGACTTCAGAAGCGTATCCTTGGGCGTTCTTTGTGAACACATCGCCAAGGGAAGCGTTGCTGCCTTAGACGAATTTCTGACAAATCGGCGTGTGTTTCCGGGCCGGGCCGAACCGCCCAAAGCGCTCCTATTCGGCCCGTACGTGGAATTGATCCGACAGAAGACTCTCAAGGCAGGCTGGTGGCAATCCAAGGGAACGGAGTTTGTTGACCGTTCCGTGGAGCTTCTGATTGCGCGCTTCACCAATCTTCCGTCCAGCGAGACAGCGCCTGACAGTGCCGCACCAGAGGAGAACCAAGAGGACGCGGAAGTGGATGGCTGCAACGTTGATCGTCGCGTCTATTTCAAAGCGTTCCTCGCGTCCCTTACGAAGCACTCTAGAGAAAACTCAGTAGCGGGTGAACTCGAACGCGAGCGGCGCGAGGCGTTTCTCATGCAGGGTTTTCTGTGGCGTCAGTTCTTCTATTGCTTACAGGAGGCCGGACGCGAAGCGAATCAGCTAATGAACCGATATGCTTGGGATTTCGGATCTGGCCGGATCATCGTGTGGTTCCCGAAATCGTTCAGTGGAAGGCCCCGCAAGCTATGGCTTGAAGAGCATGTTGGCCAGCCTGACTTGACCAAAGATGGAGAACTCGAACGCATTCAGGCGATCATCGACGAACATTTCGGACGACAAATGCAGTTTTCGATAGACGAGCACTTCGCGGATAGATTAGCGGGAAGCTTGTCGCCGCCTGACGCCGGGCTCAAAGTTGAAGACGGGGGCACGATGCGTCACCTGATTGCCCATGAAAAGGCTGCTGAAGCCAAGAAACTGCCGCCAGCGATTCGTAGTCTGGGCTACGACAGAATTGTCGAATTGGTGATAACCATTCTGGACAACATCGTCTCCGAATTGTGCTCAGACGTAGAGATCGCGCGGCGCTTCGGGCTTAGCACAGCCACATTCAGCCGCTTCGCAGGACGCCAGCGCTGGGATAAATGGCGTGAGGACCGCGAGAATCCGCCGCCACATTTGGCGGTGAACTCGGCTCGAGCTCTGAGGAAGCACCGGGACTTCATTGAAACCGCTCGTGAGATGGGGCTGATCGACGCGAAACAAGCTATAGAGGCGAAACAGAATACTGAGGTGAAGCAAGATACTGAGGTAAAACCCGATGGCACATGAACTCTATTTTCTTCCCATTCTCCTCGACGCGCTTGATTCGACGCAGTGCCGGGAGGCCCTGCGGGATGCTTTCTCTAAGATCATCTCGCTGGGTCGGGAACCGGGATATGAACTTGGCTACGCCCGGTTCAAGGAATTTATGAAGATGGTCGGCGAAGGGCCTTCGTCGGATGAGCAATCGGACTCGGACAACGCAGTGGTTCAATTCCTTATCTCATTCTGTGAACAGATGAGCCCACGTGGAGCCGTGAGCGCGGGTCTACAAACGGATCCGATCCTTTACAAACGTTGCCAGAGACTGGTGGGCGAGCTTCAACAACTGATGCCTGCCCAAATCACTTTGGAGATCGTCTTGGAAAGAGGAGATGAAGTTCTTGCCCGTCTCGATGCATGCCAAGGAGGGACACTCGGACGGGTTAGACGTATTCGCCCTGGGACCTACCGCTTGAGTCTGTCCACGGGGCGGATGCTGTGGGAGGGGATTCTAACGAGGGCGGACTTGCTGTGTGAAGGCCAGCCACTGGCAATGGCAGCCGATGAGAACGGGGCGGCCGGCGAGCCGGCACGCGAGATCGCGGTGCTGAGTGGCGAGATCGTCATGAAAGTCTATCGGGGTTTGGAGAGCGGCGTGTTGGAGATTGTGCGGATGCTAACAGGATGATGGGCAGACCGGCGAGCGAAAACAAGATCGGACGGGTGCCGACGTTGCTTGTAGTACAGTCGGACCAACGGGCGTTTCTATGCACGGTAACGGCGGAGCACCGCGAGAATGCGGGGGAACAGCGGGTTCATTTTTCCGGCGGCGCGATAATTGCACCCGCTGTGGCCGACCACGTCGTCTCGGTAGTAGTTCCTTTGGTGGAAGGCGTGTGTCGGTTGCTGGGTGAGTCGGTTTCTCGATGGGACATTGTTTATGAGTCAATTGAGGCGGCGGCGGCGTGCGAAACACCGTTGTCTGTGTCCGGGAACTCGGGAGATCTATCGCTGTTTCTCGTCCTCTTGTCGTCGGCTCTACAGCTTCCCCTTCGCCAAGATGCAGTTGCCACGGGGCTCTTTACGTCAGCCGCGGGGGGCATTGGATCCGTAGGAAGCATTCCAGAGAAACTTCACGCGGCAATAGCCGATTCGCGCATGCGGCTTTTTCTGCACCCGCCTTTTGGCGTGGACAAATCGTTGGATGCCTTGGTTCCTGATGAGTACAGCCGGATAGAGGAAGCTGTGGCGGATGCCCGGAGGAAGGCTATACGCCTTACACCGGTGAAGGATGTGGCCGATCTTGTTCGCGAGGTACTTGACGAAGAAAGCATAGTGTTGTCCAGTCTTCATAAGGGCTATTTCGACCGGGGATTTGACCGGATCTCGCCGGATACGCCGGTTACGAGCGCCGCTCGCCATCTCCTCGCAGGAAATCAAACGCGGTTCTGGCATTGTCTCGGGAACGCCCTGAGGTCTCAGGAACCGGAACGTGTTAGCCTGTTGTTGTCCGCGTATCTTCAATTCCACGAACGGAAAGAGTCTTACCCTTCGCGTGTTGGGGCCCAACTTATCCAGCGCCTTCGCACGCTTCCGCCCGTTATGCGACGTGCGTTGCCGAAACCTCTCGTGCCTTCGTCTATGTGCTTTGCCGTAGCTCGTTACGCTTTCGAAACGGATACGGAAGACGCCCAGGCGCTCTTGAAGGCGAACAAAGGCCAGACTTGGTTGAATGAAGGTGAGTCCGGACCTGAAGATCCGGAGGTGCCTGCCGCGAAATTGGGTGGGGACGATGCCGATCAGACTTTGGACGCTATTCTGAATCAGTTGAGCGGGGAGAACGTCGTCAAGGCTGCCGGACGTGACATAGACAACGCGTGTGTTTCCTTCTCGACGGACAGCAGTCTCGCTTCCTCAGCAGACGCCTTCACGGAAGTAGTGACGTCGTTCTATCTCCATTTGCTCTCCGAAACCGGCGTCCTGCTGACAAGAATCAATTCCAGTGCGGCGGAAAGGGATGCTCTGCGCTTGGTGGAACAGGCATTCCATAAGCAAGGAGGTCTAGAAGGAGCACGTCGAGAGGCGGAAATAGGTGTAAACGGGGGCCTTCGAGCTGTTCTGGATGCTATGGCCGATTACTATAGGACCCAGGCGGTGGAAAACCATATCATGTTCGTTCTGGAAACGGCGTTGGACGATCGGGACCGGCCGGCCAAGGTAGCTCTCATAAGAGCATTCCTGCGCCGGTTCGAAGGGCTGCTTCCGCCGGACATTGCCCAGACCGAGCCCGAAGACCTCGTTGGTCAATGGAAAGTCATTGCTCACGCTTACGCAAGATCGTTGGATTCATTGAAGAACCTTATCCGAAGACTTTAACAGCAGATGGAAGGATGCCGATGAGCGCCATAGACTCTCTGATAGCGGAACTGAGCGAACAGGCAATTCTCAACAATGCAAGCAGGAAGTACGACGACGCGAGGATTCAGTATGCCCTGCCTTCGATTACCGTGCGTGATTTTGACGAGTTTACCGAGATCGTTAGCGACTACGTGCAACGCACATACAGCACCTGCATGATTCATGGCGGCTGGATTTCCACGGCGAACGCCGCAGGCATTGGAAAGGAGATCCTCAACAATTCAGGCGGTCGTCGAGGCGCAGACGTAATGACCTACTACATGGATTCTAAGGAAGGTATCAATGGAGGACTGCGCCAGTGCTTGGACACTCTTTGCGAAGGTATGAAGCGGCAGGCAGTGGAGCGATATACCCGCGATGTTTTCGACCGATACTTGCCACCGGATAACAGAGACCTATTAGAGCACATGGTAGTTGAATTCATCCAGCGGTACGACAAGCTTCTTCCTGGAATCGACCGGACGCGGCCACATTGGTACGCTCGCAATCTTGAGACGCTGATCCGCGCCGTGCTGCATGCCACAGAAGATATGGCCAGCATTTACCGCCGACTCTGAAACCCAAGAAAGAGTCAAGCGTGCTCTGAAATCCCTCGCTCTGATCTGAAAAACATCCGGCGTCTATGGGGGATGCCCAGAGTCATCGGCGCCAATAGGATGTTTCCTGGCGGATCATGGGTAAGGCGCAGAGACCGCTGCCTCAACAGCCTGCCTCAGCGAACACATTCATCCATGCCTTCCGATAGGATTCATCGCAAAATGAAAGCGGGCTGAACCGGCTCCCAATCCCGACCGCAATGACCGGCCAGTGCATGTTGCTTCTGGAACAGCATTCGCTTCTTTCAAAGGCCGTAAACGCCTTTGTCCCTTGAAACCGATTTCCCTGATCCTGCCGAGGAATCGCTTCTGAAACTTCTAATTTGTCTCCTCCGCTAATACTCAAAAGGAGGAATTTATGCCGATAGACCGTCAGATGTTGCCGCAAATCCATTCCAGCATGCTGGCCGCCAAGGCGCGAATCATCTTTGACAAGGAGAGGACGAAGGGGTGTTTACCTGAAATCTCCTCGACACCGGTTGAGCTGGAACCGCCCTTTCAGGCGCTTGTGGACCCAGAGGACCTGCTCTACGTCGCCGAACAGCCCCCCTTCACTCCAACGATGCCGCCCATCAAGGAGGACTGGATTCGGCTCAAGATATGGGTGCCCCCCGGACAGGAGTGCGACTGGCTCAGGAATGAACACGTCGTCAAGCAGTTTGTCGCCCTCAAGCACAGGATCACGTTCGAAATCACTGGAAACCGCGACGGGATTTCTCTGGCCCATCTGTGCCACAAGGAGGATGAGCCCGTAGTGCGTGCCGCAACATGCGGTTTCTTTCCGGACTGCGAATTCTCCGTGTGCCGCGATCACCCGCTGGATCTCCTGCCGGAGGCTGCATGGCAAAGCGCTGTCTTCGATGATTTCTACACGCCGCCTCCCTACAGTCATCTGTTGACGAGGCCAAGCGAACTTAAGCTGTCGCCGCTTGAATCACTGGTGAACGCTTTGAGCATCCTTGCCCCACCGAGCGTGGGAGTCTACCAAGTCGTCCTTCAGCCGACGCCCCACAATCACGCGTGGTCCTGCAATGTGGAACTTCTCATCGACCTCGAGTACCTGATGAAGTTGCACAGCGGCCACCCTGTACAGCAGCGTTTCACGCAGCAAGCACCGTCGGGCCAACTCAACAACATGGCCAATGACGTCGAAACCAAATCCCACCCTGACAAGCCGTTCTTCTGCGCAGCTGTGCGCGTAGGTCTCCTGGGGCACACAAATGGCGGCCCATCCAACACGCTGCGCGCACTAACCCCCTTCATGAACCTGTTTCAGCATGGCAAACGCCCGCTCGAAACACTAACGCAGGACGATTATCTTCGACACGTCTCGTCCCGACAAACGCGCGACATGTTCAGACTTGGCGTGACATACCGGGCCGGGGCTCTGCTCAACAGCGCAGAGGTCTCCGGCCTGCTGCACGTTCCTCCTATGCAAGTACTCATACGCCGTCGTATCGATATCTCTGTTGCGAATTCCTTTCCCGCTCGTGGCGAAGCGTTACGGGGGGGCACATGCATCGGCATCGCCACGTCGGCAGAAGAAAGCACGAAGGTGTGTATACCCGACGAACGGCGTTGCTCCCATGTTTACATTCCCGGCAAACCCGGGACAGGAAAGACCTGCGCGATGATTCATGCCTGCGGCGAGGATATTGCCCATGGGCACGGTATTGCGATTATCGACCCGCATGACGATCTTTGCGCAGGGGTCATGAACCGCATTGCCGAGCGGGACCTCGACAGGGTCATCTATTTCGATCCGGGGCACCCGACACTTGTGCCGCTCTGGAATTTCCTTGCCCCGCAGAGTGGCCAACTTGCCGACCGCCAAGCAGATGATCGCCTGAGTGCCTTTACTCAGGTAACGACCGGCTGGGGGCATCGACTTGAAACGCTCATGCGTCAGGCGTTCTTCGGCCTCATCCAAACGGGCGCAGGCACCCTGCTCGATGTGTCCCGGCTCCTGTCAACTGACACCCCCGAGAGGGAGCGGATACGTCTGCGGATCTTAGAGGTCGTCGAAAACGAAAAGGCGCGGTACTTTTGGGAACACGAACTCAAGACATACCGCAAGGAGGATTTCGCTCCCGTGCAACACAAATTGAGCAAACTCTTGCTTTATGAGACAGCGGCTTTGATGTTTTCGCAACTGGAAAATCGCTTCGATTTCCGCGAAATGATGGACACCGGCAAGATCTTCATCGCCAACCTGGCAAACGTGGGCAGCGAAGCGCGCGACATTTTGGGCAGCTTGCTGCTGTCCGTGTTCCATCTTGCCGCGCTGAGCAGAAGTAATATCCCCGACCACGCCCGCAAACCATTCCATGTCTATGTAGATGAGGCGCACCGCTTTGTAACTCCAGCCATGGAAGACATGCTGGCCGAAACGCGCAAGTATGACTGTAGCCTCACACTTGCACACCAGTACTTAAGTCAGTTCCAGGAGGCGAAGCGGGTCGATGCGCTGGGTGTTGTGGGTACGACAATTGCCTTCAATGTCGCCGCTACGGATGCGCCGCGGATCGCCAAATTCTTGGGAGGCCAAGTGTCCGCCGAGGATTTGACCACGCTTGCACATCGGGAAGCCATCGCTCGAATCGGTAACGACGTGGTTCGGATAATGACGCCTAATCTTAGCGAGATACGTGACACATCGATGGGTGATCGGGCAAAGCAACTTTCCTATGACAGATACTACAAACCCGTGCAAGAAGTCCGGGATGCCGTCCGTAGGAGGATCAAGACTTCGACTAAGTGCTCACCTGCCGGACCGCATCGTTCTCGCGGGGAGATCTCGATGAAGGGATATCAGTATGACGAGTTCCCTTCCTAAAGACGAACTTGACGGAATTCTGAACGAAACGCTCAGGCTGCTGAGCAAGGCCATTATCGGGCCCGAGATCGAGGATCCCATTGATAACGCGGTCGCATCATTCAAATATGATGGCGGCGCCTCCGTTCTTGAAGATCGCCTTGCTTTTCTCCGGACAGTAGGCACGTTTGTTGCCCACGTCTACAGGTACGGATTGTCAGTTCCTCGAGTTCTTAATTCTAGGCAGGCTCAGACAGAGGCGCTAGTTCTTCTTGAGCGCGGGTACCGCCGAAACAATGCCTGCGGATACCAGGGCGCTCTCTGCGATACGGTGAAATACGGTATGGATGGGCTGCGCGCTGTCTTCCTGACACTGGCGGAAATTATCAAAGAGACCCAACGGCAGAATTACGTCTGGTGGGTTCTGAACAGCCGTGTCCAGCAATTGAACTGGACCACACAACGTGCCCTTACCGCAATGATCCTTGAACGTGTGGGGCCAAGTCTTCTCGAAAGCATCGATGTGCGCTCTTTGGAGGAACTGGTGCCGCTTTGCGCAGACCTTCTTCTCTGCGATGTGGGCAGCACTCAAGAGTTGCGCCGGGTGTTTGGGGCTGTGCAACGAAGTGCCGGCGTATCTGCTTAACCTTCGGCCCTCCGGTTCAGCGTGACTGAAACAGAGCCGGCTTATCTTCCGCTTCTAAGGAGACAGTAACCGCAAAGACAGACACCATAGGAGGATAAGGCAATGCATTTAGGGCGAGACAACGAAAAGCAGCGCGAGATATCGGGTGAGCGTGTGATTGACGACAGTTGGCTATCCGGCGAAGTGCGTCTCGCGCACACTCATATCATCGGGAAAGCGGCATCTGGAAAAACATGCTTAGCGGAATATGCGTGCGACCGGGACATCAATCAAGGACACGGTGTTGCAATTATCGACCCTTACGGTGACCTCGCCGAGGGTGTTATGAGGCGAATCACCGAAAAGGACGTCGACAGGGTGGTCTACTTCAACCCGGGCCACGCGGAACTTGTGCCTCTATGGAATCCACTTGCTCCAGAACAGGGCCTGCATCCCGACCTCCAAGCGGATGATCGACTACGCGATCTTGCATGGATTACGAGCGGCTGGGGACATCGGCTGGAGACCTTTATGCGGCATGCGTTCTACGGTCTTATCCGAACGGGAGAGGGTACTTTGTTGGACGTTTCTTTGCTTCTTACGACGAAATCCGAGGAGAGCGAGAGAATACGGCAAAAGATTCTGGATGTCGTAGAGAATGAAAGGACTCGCCATTTCTGGGAACAGGAAATCAAGATGTATCGCACGGAGGAGTTTGCCCCAATCCAACATAGGTTGAGCAAGCTCTTCCTTTATGACTCCGTGGCGCTGATGTTCTCCCAACCAGAGAACCGCTTCAATTTCCGAGAGATCATGGATACGGGAAAGGTCTTTGTTGCGAACCTAGCCAATCTCGGAAGCGAAGTTTGCGATATCTTGGGCGGCTCGCTCTTATCTATGCTCGGTCGTGCCGCGATGAGCAGAAGCAACATTTCTCAGGAAGCCAGAAGCCCCTTCCATATCTTTGTGGACGAGGCCCAGCGTTTTATGTCCCCGACCATTGAGGACATGCTCGCGACAATGCGCAGGTGCAAATGCAGCCTCACGTTGGTGCACCAGTTCATGAAACAGCTTAAGGCGAGGACACAAGTGGATGTATTGAGGGCTGTAGGCACGACAATCGCGTTCAATGTCGTCGCCGAGGATGTGCCGCTGATCGCCCTGACCTTGGGAGGCAAAGTGTCCGCCGAGGACTTGTCCACCCTTGGTCCCCGGGAAGCCATTGCTCGAATCGGTAACGATGTGGTTCGAGTCAAGACCCCCTCGTTGGGCGAAGTAACCGATCAGTCGCCAGGCGATCGCGCGAAAGAACTATCGTACCAGCGGTATTACAAACCCGCAGCCGATGTAATGGAGTCCGTTCGCAGAAGGCTTAGACTGCCCAACAGAAGTATGTCGGTGCAATCATCTGGTCGTCGCGAAGAGACTGCGCTCAAGAAGGGGTCATCACGATGCGCTTCATCCTCTGGTTCAGACTGATTGAAACGGCGCTAGCATTTCCGCCGCTTCCTGGGTAACGACAACTGCGAAGGCGAACGATGTAGGAGGATAAGACCATGTTTTTTCGGCGCGACAATGAACACGAGCAACGCATATGGGTGGATCGTGAGCTTGACAGCCGGGTTGACAGCGCCAGCATTTGTGAGCCTTGCGACGGATTGCTCCGCGCGATAGACCCCAGGGGCGAGGACTGGCACGACATGGAGTCCCGGCTTTGTCTCGAGTGCCGCGTGGAGTTCCAAGCCCGCGCGCTCGCAGTGGACCTCTTAGGGTTACCAAGGCCTTTCAATGGTGATATCGAGGGCCGGTATATCACCAACGAGGAGTTTGCTGAGGATCAGCGGCCCGGACTACGCGAAGCGTTGAGTTACTTCATGCCAGATCGGGGCGACGGCTTCCAGCCAAGCCAAGGTGATGGCTTCCCGTCGGGTCCGTTGGACAGCTTCTTACCGGGACGTGGCGATGCTTTCGGACCCGGTCCGGGTGATGGCTTCCTGCCAGGTCCTGAAGACCGCTTGTTACCAAGACCGAGCGACTATTTCCTTCCGAGCATGGAAGATTACCTCCTACCGGAATAGTCGCAGCGAGGGGAACCAAAATGATTGCAAAGGATCCAAGGAGCGCAGGAGAAAAAGTGCGATTGTTCCGGTCTCGGTTCTCTGGTCTGGAACATGTCTACGGCACATACGATCCCAATACCGGCCGGGTGTGGCAGGAAAAGGACGAGATTGACGACGCGGTTGTTCTGGCGCATCTCCAGGGCAAGCGGCCTCTCGGAATCTATCTGCTGACGGGGACGCACACGCGCGCGCTGGTTATTGACTACGACTTGGATGATCCGGAGCCCCCTGTCGAGTTTGTGAACCGGGCATCCCACTACGGCATAGACGCCTATGTCGAAATAAGCAAGAAAAAGGGAGCTCATGTCTGGGTGCTCTTTGGACCCGATGGCGTACCTGCTGCCAAGGCCCGCGCTGTGGCGCGCCACATCCTCAATGAGGCCGGTCACAAAGCCGAAATCTTCCCCAAGCAGGACACCATCGACCTAAGCCGCGGCGAATACGGGAATTTCATAAATTTGCCGTTTTGGGGGCCGCTTGCCATGCAAGGCCGCACTGTATTTGTTGACCCAAGGAACGGAATGCGACCAGTCCCCAACCAATGGCAGTACCTAGAGCAGATGACGGTCGTCCCTGAGTCCGTGCTCGACGAGATTCTGGAGGTCAATGAAATAACCGTCGGCGCGCCTCCGATTCCCGAGAGCGAACCATTGCTCGCGGTATGCTTGCCATTGCCGGGTTCACTTCCCCTATGCGCCAGGCGGATGCTCAACGAAGGCGTCACTGATAACCAACGTGTCGCCTGTTTTCGCCTGGCCGTACAACTGAGGAAAATCGGACTTCCAAGCGATCTGGTCCGGGCGGTTCTACTGGAATGGGCGCAGAAGAACCGTCCTGCCATCAACAGGCAGGTTATCACCGAGGAAGAAGTAAAAGCACAAACGGCAACGGCGTTTCTAAGGGAGTACCACGGTTGCGGATGCGAGGAACCAGCAATCATGCCATTCTGCGACACATCTTGTCCCTTGTCTGAAAAACGAAGGGCAGCTTGCGATAGTTCAAGAAAAGGGACGGGGTGATGGAGAAGACTCTGCAAATCCCCAGCGCTTGGGCGGGCATCGGCGCTCAGCTCCCACTCTTCCTTGAACACAAACACACCGTGGTACTACAAAGAATACGGATCATGAGTTCCAAGTGTGTGCGTGTGAAATGGAGGTGTGTGGATGGAGATGTACTGGAGGGCCAGGAGTTCTCCGAGACATTCAACCTTTCAAAGCGTAGCGGAAAAGAACGGCTCAAGGCGTTCCTGTTCGCAATGTCACTCGTGCCGGAAGGCGGGAAAGTCAATCTCGCGAACTGTCCTGGCAAGAGCATTGAGGTCATGGCAATATCGAAAAACGCGGGGCGCCTGAAGCGGATAGAGATCCTTCATTATCTGTTGTCGTAGCCAGTAATGAGAGTGAGGGTGTGCCCATGACGAAAAAAGGCACGGGAGTTTTCGGGACGGGAACAGGGAAAGTGAAAAGTGGAGATTGGGGACGGCGTAAAAGACTGCTGTTGAGGACCGACTGTTGCCGTGCCAGCAGGTGATTCTTGCGGAGGTATGCACGAGAACATGGTCGAATTAGCCATTATGCAGCCTGCTGACGACTTAGGATTCGTTCCCCCTTGCTTGAAGATTCCGCCCCAAGATTGTGGGGCGTGTTGGTAGGATTCTGAAACAACAAGGCCTTTCCTGCCGCATTAAGGTCAGAGCGAGAAGAACCCCTAACCCCTGAATGCAGAAAGGAAGCTGACATGGAATGGACTACCGAATGCGAAAAAGCGCCCGCCATCTGTCCCGAGGGAACATATCGGGCAAGGCTAACCGAAATCCGAGACGTTGATACAAGTGCAGGATCTGCCCTGCGGCTCATGTTCGTCGTGTATCTCGACGATGGGTCTGAGATTGGTCAAGTGTCCGCACTAGCCAATAAGGCCTTGCACGAGAAGTCGAGGCTTTTCAGATGGCTCGGGGTACTGCGAGGACGGACAATCGAAGTGGGCGAGAGAGTTCGAGCGAGCCAATTTGCTGGAAAAGAATGTCGGGTCGAGGTCAAGCACAAGAATAGCGGAGACAAGACGTTTGCCAACGTTACCGAGGTTCTCGCCTTATCGCAAGAAGAGGGTGAGGTACCATTTTGAACCGTACGCAGATTCTAGATGACGCAAGCTCAACAGGTGAAGGCTTATCCCACATTCGCTTCATACGAAAGCGGGACAATCAACTCGAGCCGTTCCAACCCATCAAGATAGCTTGGGCCATTTCTAAGGCGGCGAAGGCTTGCGGGGGTGACGACTACGGGCTTGCCAAGCGCTTGTGCGGCCAAGTCGTCGAGGCGATTGAGGCGAAATTCACGGTAGGCCAAATACCCGAGGTCGAGGAGGTACAGGACCTCGTCGAGCGGGTGCTGATCAAGAACGGGCACGCGCGAACCGCCAAAGCTTTTATCCTCTATCGGGAAAAGCGCATGTGCGCGCGCAATCTCAACGCGCTGATTGGCGCCACCATCGCGATGTTTGCGGACTACCTCGGCGACCGCGATTGGCGAGTCAAGGAAAACGCCAATACGCAGAAGAGCGTGAACGGGCTTAACAATTACGTGCGCGAGTTTTTCACGAAAAGTTATTGGCTGCACGAGGTGTATCCCTCGGAAGTGCGCGAGGCCCACGAGAACGGTGATTCACACATCCATGACCTCGGGTTTCTGGGCCCGTATTGCGCGGGCTGGGATCTTCAGCAGCTGTTGATGCAGGGGTTTGGTGGCGTGCCCGGCAAGGTCGAAAGCTCGCCGGCAAGACATCTGCGGTCGTTCCTGGGCCAGATTGTAAACTCGACATTCACGACCCAGGGCGAGACCGCCGGCGCCCAGGCCTGGTCCAGTTTCGACACGTACTGCGCTCCGTTTGTCCGCTACGACAAGCTGACGTTCGCGCAAATCAAACAATCGCTCCAGGAGTTCATTTTCAACATCAACGTGCCGACGCGCGTGGGCTTCCAGTGTCCGTTCTCGAACGTGACGTTCGATCTAAAGGTGCCGTCAACGCTGAAAGACACGGCGGTGATTTGCGGCGGCAAGCCGACCTCGGATGTCTACGGGGATTTCCAGGCTGAAATGGACCTGTTCAACCGGGCGTTCTGCGAAGTCATGATGGAGGGCGACGCGAAAGGGCGTGTGTTTACGTTCCCGATCCCGACCATCAACATCACCAAAGATTTCGATTGGAACACGCCTGCCGTCAATGCCTTCATGAAAATCACCTGCAAATACGGCATTCCGTATTTTGCGAACTATGTGAACTCGGACTTGTCGCCGGAAGACGCGCTGTCGATGTGCTGCCGGCTTCGGCTCGACACCAAGGAAATCAAAGCGCGGGGCGGTGGCCTCTTCGGAAGCAATCCGTTGACGGGATCGATTGGCGTGTTCACGATCAATCTGCCGCGCATTGGCTATCTGTCGGCGACGGTCCAAGAGTTCAAGGCTCGGTTGTGTCACCAGGTCCAGATTGGACGCACGTCGCTCGAGCTTAAGCGGAAGATTATCGAGCAGCAGAGCGATAGGGGCCTGTATCCTTACTCGACCAACTATCTGCGCGGGATCAAACAACGGCACGGCGAGTCTTGGCACAATCATTTCAGCACGATCGGGATTGTCGGGATGAACGAGGCTCTGCTCAATTTCATGGGCAAGGACATCACGCATCCCGAAGGCCAGAAGTTCGCCATCGATATCATGCACTATCTTAAGGACCTTCTGGCCGGCATCAAGAAAGACACGGGCCATTTGTACAATCTCGAGGCGACCCCCGCCGAAGGCACCGCGTACCGTCTGGCCCGCATCGACAAGTCACGGTACCCTGACATCATCGTCGCGGGCAACGGGACTCCCTATTACACCAACTCGACGCAACTGCCCGTGCAATACACCGACGATATCTTCGAGGTCCTTCCGCTACAGGACGAGCTGCAATCCTTGTACACGGGTGGCACGGTACTCCACGCGTATATGGGCGAGAGCATCGAAGACATCGAGGTCTGCAAGCGATTCATCCAAAAAGTCTTCGCGCTGTTCAAATTGCCGTATTTGTCGGTCACGCCCACGTTCAGCGTCTGCAATAGCCACGGCTACCTCAAGGGGGAACAGTTCTCGTGCCCGCAATGTGGCACCGAAACCGAGGTGTGGTCGCGCGTCACCGGGTACTACAGGCCTGTGGCAAATTTCAACGAGGGGAAGCAACAGGAATACCGGGACCGTGTGCTATTCGCACTCCCGACAATTTCCGACGACGGGGAGTGAGGAACATGAAGATCGCCGGCGTCGTGAAATGTTCGTTCGTTGATTATCCGGGCAAAATGGCCGCCGTTGTTTTCACGCCGGGATGCAATCTGCGCTGCTTTTTCTGCCACAACCGCGCACTTATCGACGCCGACAGCGTGATGTGTACAATGACGCCCGAGAAAGTAGTCGAATGGCTTCGGTGCCGCCGAGGGATCCTCGATGCGGTTGTCGTCAGCGGCGGGGAACCTACGCTCCAGCCCGGTCTCGCAGGATTCATATCAGACGTGCGCGCCCTCGGCTATCTCATAAAGTTGGATACCAACGGCACGCGCCCGAACGTCCTGGTGCCGCTATTCGATGCGGGACTTCTCGACTGCGTGGCCATGGACGTCAAGGCTCCGGCTGAAAAGTATGAGGCGATCTGCGGCGTTCCCGTTGACCAGGGCGCCATCGATGATAGCATCGCGATTCTCATGAACGGACCTGTCGATTATGAATTCCGCACTACCCTCGTCCCACAACTGACGTGTACGGACCTTCTTGCCATCGGTGCCACCATCCATGGTGCACAGACCTACGTCCTGCAGTGCTACCGCGAATTGAAATCAACCGACGCTTTGCATGTCGCGCAGTGGGCGTCGCCAAACGGTGCGCCGCCCTGGATTGAAGAAGCACGACAAAACCTCAGCTGCGCCGTAAAAAACTGCACCATCAGAGGATTTGATCGTCGCATCATCCTGTAGTGCGGCACATGGGGTGCGGATTCCAGCGCAAACAAATCACCGATTCCAATTGATACGGACCCATACGTCCGGTGTCATGACCGGGAAAGCTCGCAAGAGTCTACGCGTGTCGACTTGCCCTGAGAGACCAGCCCAAACCCCGTCTTGTCGCTTGCCGTCATGACACGCATTCCCCGTGCCCGAGGTAGAAGTAACAAAATGCGTAACACGGCCCAAAAAGCAACGGCGCAACGCCCGCATTTTCAGTGAGTTAGGGTTCAAGGACTGTTGGGGGCACAACCCAACGGTCTCATGTACAGGAACCTGGTTGTTGCAGGAACCCAAAGGCCAATACGCGCAAGACGCACGTTATCAACCTTCTGCGGATGGGTTTCACCTCATCAGGCGCCAAGGAGAACAACTCCAGGCTGCTTTCGTCGTCTTAAGCGAGTTGGTGCGCAGAAACGAGGCCCCAAACTGGGGATAGGTCAGATCGCCCTCCCGCTGGCTCGACATCAATCAGTGCGGTGAGCCATAATCAACGCCACTCAAGTGAACACGAGGATGAAACAGGAAACGCAGACTGACACGGTCTAGGGTAATTCAAGAAACGTGTCCGTCCCCGCTTTTCAGGATGCGATCGGCGCGACTCGCTGTCCTAACTCGAGTTCTTGGGATAGACGGAAAGGAAGGAAACCGGTGTTTCTGGCTGGAATTGCGGGAAGCCATAAGGGCGAAATCTGGCCCGTCACAGAGGAGGGGCTTACGCTTGGACGCGCACCGGACAACGACATTGTGCTGGATGAGCGCAGCGTGTCGCGCTATCACGCGTCGATCTTGTTGGCGGGTGGCTGTGCGCGATTCAGAGACTTGGGCGCCGTGAACCAGGCGCTTATCAATGGCGTACCACAGGGAGATGTTGAACTCCGCCCGGGGGATGAAGTCGCCCTTGGGCAATCGCGTTTCCTATGTATGTCGTCGCTGGAGCCTTCCGGACAGCACCTTCAGAATCTTGAGGAAGTCAAGACCGTACCGCTCAGCTTGATGGAACCGACCTCTCTCAAATTGGAATTGGCTTCTTCGGCAAACAAGGATCGCCCTAGCACGGTGCGGGACTTGGCGCTGCTCTATGAAGTCAGTTGCGATCTCAGCGGGGCTGCCAGCACGCACGAGTTGCTCGAACGGTTGCGGTGCCACATCGAGCAACGGCTTGAGCCGGAGTGTCTTGCGGTAGGGCTGCTGCGCGGATGCGAGGAATTGAGTTTTCACGACTTTACCGGTTCCGGACTTCATCCGCAGTGCCCCTGTTCGCGCGAGCTGATTCATCGGGCGATCAAAGCCCAAGAGGGCATGTTGTTGTCGAGGTCGGCGCCGTGTCGCGGCGCCGACACGGCGCCGTTAGCCACGCTGATTGCGCCGATCTCCGTTGGTAAGACGTCCGTCGGGGCCATGGTGCTCGGACGCACGGTTTCACGCGGGGCGTACACCCAGGAGGACCTCAGATTGCTGATGCTGTTGGCGCGTTCGTTGGCGCCGGCGCTTTGCGCGGTCGAGAGCATCGAACAATTGCGCCGGGACAATGAACAGTTGCGGGCACGCTCGGGCGAAGCGCTGCGATTAGTGGGCGAAAGTCGCGCGATGAGCGCGTTGCGCGCGCAGATTGCGCGGGCCGGCCGGTCGGACCTTCATGTGCTGATCCTCGGCGAGACGGGAACGGGCAAGGAACTGGTCGCGCGCCTGCTGCACATGCGCTCGTTGGCGCATTCCGAACCCTTCGTTACCGTAAACTGCGCGGCCATCCCGCGCGAGTTGCTCGAGAGCGAGTTGTTCGGCCATGAGAAAGGCGCGTTCACCGGGGCGGATACGGCGCGTACCGGATTGCTCGCGCAGGCTCACGGCGGGGCGCTGTTCCTCGACGAAATCGGCGATCTGAGCCTCGATAACCAGGCCCGCATTTTACGCGCCGTCGAGCAGGGTGCCTTCCGGCGCGTCGGGTCAGATACGGAAACGCGGGTGGACGTGAGAATCATCGCGGCGACGAACAAAGACTTGAGCGCGACCATTCGCGCTGGGGCTTTCCGTGAAGACTTATACCATCGCATCGCGGGCGTCGAGATTCATGTCCCGCCCTTGCGCGAGCGGCCTTCGGATGTCCCCTTGCTTGCGCGACACTTTCTTGAACTCGCGAGGAACGGAGCCGAACGTCCGCTCGAGGGAATCGAGCCGAAGGCGCTCGATTTCCTTCGAGGTCGCTCGTGGCCGGGAAACGTGCGCGAACTGAGGAATTGTATCTTCCGGGCGGCCGCATTCACCCGTAACGATATCTTGAGCCTGACGGATGTCGCCAGCGCCGCGGGTGTTTCGCTGCCCGAACCGGGCGCCCCGCCCCTCCTATCGCTTCAAGAGGCAGAGAAACGGCACATTGCCGACATACTCGAACAGTGTAACGGCAGCGTGCGCAAAGCGGCTGAGGTCTTGCAGATCTCGCGCAGTACGCTCTACGCCAAACTCGCCGAATACGGAATGCGTTGACCGGACGCCGTGCAAGCGCATGCTTCCGATGAAAGCGCCGCGTGGGTTCTTTATAATGTAGTCGAGAGCCTGTTTGCAGGTGGCGCGTGGCGCGCCAAGTCCAGGAAGGGGATCTAGGAATCGAGGCGATGAGCGTAATCCTTCCGCCAGATGCTTGTGTGGGCGCCTACACGATTTTGCGCGTGGTAGGCGTCGGCGGGATGGGTGTGGTCTACGAGGCCTGGGACAGCCGGCTGGAACGGCGGGTGGCCCTGAAGACGATTCATCCGCACTTGGTGGCCGGCGCGGACGTCGCGCAGCGTTTTCTTCGGGAAGCGCGCAACATGGCACGTGTCGAGCATCCCAATGTCGTGCGGGTCTACCGGGTCGACGAGTGCGATGGCCAATTCATCCTTGAAATGGAGTTCATCGACGGGACTCCGCTGTCTGTCTTGCTGCAATCCAAACGGTTTACCCTGAGTCAAGGTGTTCACCTGCTGCGGCAGATTCTCGAGGGGCTGGCCGCCTGTCACGAGAAAGGCCTGGTTCATTGCGATTTGAAGCCGGGCAATCTGATCGTCGGCTCCAACCAACGCGTCTGGCTCACGGATTTTGGGGTAGCCCGAGCGCTCAGCGAGAACAGCGCGCCCGACTCTTCGCCCGAAGACGCTCTGGGGCGATTGCTTTGGGGAACGCCGCGATATTGTCCACCTGAGGCTTGGTGGGGTGGGCCGGTTACGCCCGCGTGGGACATCTACTCGGCAGGCGTGATCGCGTTCGAGATATTCACTGGCGCGCCGCCGCTCGATTCTTCGGACCTCTCGGCTTCACGCAGTGTGCCGCCGCGCTTGTCCGAACTGCGCCCAGAAGCGTCCGGCGCGTTTTCGGAACTCCTGGATGAGTTATTGTCCCGCGAGATTTCTGGACGCCCTTCAAGCGCGCGAGAGGCCTTGGCCCGTTTGCGCACGGTCCCGGAGTGCCGGCAATCCTCCGAAGATACCCAGCCGCTGGAGACCTCTGCGAAGACGGCGTGCGATGCGGAGACCGTTGCCCCGCGCAAAACCCTCTTTCGCTGGCGACGCTGGGCCGCAGGCGGGGCCGTTCTCGCACTGGCCATGCTGGCGGCGCTTTGGTTCCGCCATGGGCCAATGCCAGTCAGCAGCGAAGGCGGAGCGCTCGGCAAGGCTGCGTCCGAGGCCGGTCCGGAGCATCTGCTCCTGGGGTTCGACCTCGTCTTCTTCACGGATGACGACCCGAGATACGGCCGGGAACTGTGGTGCACCAACGGCTGTCCGGGCGGAACCCGGCTCGTGGCGGACCTGGTTCCAGGACCCCAATCGAGCAACCCGTCCCGCTTTCTGAAGCGGTCCGACGGCAATTACGTATTTCGCGCCACTACGCCCGAGACCGGCAGCGAACTCTGGTTTCTCGCGCAAACGGGCGGTGGTAACGTCGAGGTGCGCTTAATTAAGGACATTATTCCGGGCGCCATGGGCAGCGATCCGTTGCCCGTGGCCGCCTACGAGAATCAGATCGTATTCTATGCCACGACGCTGAACGAAGGGCGCGAGTTGTGGTGCACCAACGGATTCGAGGCACAGACCGCGCTGGTGCTGGACGCCTTTCCGGGCCGGCAAGGGTCTCAACCCGCGGGGCCGTCGCTGTGTCCCGTCGAGGCTGGACTCTACTTGCTCGGACTAACGGATTTTCGTCGCGGGATGCTTCTTGAGTACTACGACTACTCCGGTAATACGTTGCGAGAAGTCGCGGACGTCTCCGAGGGCACCGGTGGGATGGTGTTCTTAGACGGACGGCTGCTGTTCGCCAATCAGGACGAACAACACGGAATGGAATTGTGGGCCTATGAGCCGACCGCCCAAGCGTTGAGCCTCGTCGCGGATATTCGGCCGGGACCACATTCCTCGGGCCCGGGATACTTCTTCGTGTGGAAAGACCGGGTGTACTTTCAAGCCCGAACGGACGAACACGGCCTCGAACTTTGGTCCAGTAACGGCACGCCGGAAGGCACGCGCCTGGTTATGGATATCAATCCTGGACCCGCGGACAGCGACCCTAGCGCCTTCACCGACAGCGGAGAAAACCTGGTCTTTCGGGCGACCGACAGCACGGCCGGCCGGGAACCCTGGATCACGGACGGTTCCCTGGAGCGAACGAGACGTCTGGCCGACGTGTGGCCCGGCCCTCAGGGTTCAGAGCCATACAATCTCGTGCTCGGGACCGGCTGGTTCCTGTTTTCGGCCAACGATGGCGTCCATGGCGAGGAACTCTGGGGAATGCGTTTGTCTGACGGAGGAGGGCCTCCTCAATTGATCCAAGACCTGTTTCCCGGACCCACCGGCTCCGAACCGCACGAGTTGGTGTGGATAGATCCGAACCGGGGCATCTTCGTAGCGATCCTCCCCTCGCTCGGCCCGCACCTCGTGGCCCTGAAATTCTCCAAAGACCTGGCCTCGCTGGAAATTCTCTAACCTTTCCTACCCTGTCCGAAATCCGAACTGCATTGCGGTCTGATTTTCGAACTTCGTTACATATACATTCCTGATCTGCCTTCCTCCCTTCACAGTATTGTGCGCCTTAAGAGTCTGAAAAACAATAAGATACGTCCCTAAGACCGTTGTATGGCGGCACCCTGGCACGTTCCTTGCCTTAGTGTTTTCTTGAAGTGGGCGTTTCTGGAGTTCAATGAAACGGCCCAACAAGGTGACAAAAGATGAAACAGGACATCGAAATTGCGGATAAGCAAGGGCTTGTTTACGGACGTAACTCTTTGCAAAAAAAGAGGAAAGAACACATCACGTCCGTACTTTCCCAGGCGGCATACGACCTCGACGCGGCAGCGCGGATACTGGGTTTAACGGTGCCGAAATTGCGTCGTTGGCTGCAACGCCTTGAAATCGAGAGATGTAACGGAGTTCACAATCTGGACTCCGAAGATCAATGAGAATCCTGGGACGAACGGAAAGGGTAAGAATATGAATACGACGACTTGGCTTTTCTGGATTTGGCTGGGGCTTAATTTGACGCTAGTTGGAATTCCGGGACGCGCGGCGGGCGATGAGAGTATCCATCTGCTCGCGAATATCAACGACTCCGCCGTGAGCGATGCGTACAATGTTGACCCTGGCGCGGTCGAATACAATGGAGCCGTCTATTTCGCCAGTTCGGACCCGGCGCACGGCGTGGAACTGTGGCGGACGGATGGGACAGACGCCGGAACGGGACCTTTCCTCGACCTCCAGCCCGGAACTAACGGTTCCTATCCATCGAAACTGACAGTCAGCGGCGGCAAACTGTATTTCGTAGCCTATTCGTTCGAGAATGGCAATGAATTGTATGTCAGTGACGGCTCGGTCGCGGGCACGACGTTGTTGAAGGACATTTATCCAGGGACCGGTTCGAGTTCGCCTACCGGGTTTACCGAGTACAACGGGAAGTTGTATTTCCTGGCCAACGATGGCGTGCATGGCTACGAGCTCTGGCAGACGGACGGGACGGAGGCTGGGACGGTCCTCTGCTGGGAGAATTCAGGCTCTTCGAGCGATACGCTGGTGGTCTACAACGGGTTGCTCTATTGGTGGGTGCAGGGGCGCTTCATCTATCGCACCGACGGCACGCCCGCGGTGCGCGAGTACCTGACCGAACTTCAACTCTCCGCAAAGCCGCTCGTGCATGCCGGCAAACTATGGTTCGGCGCGTATACCTGGTACTCGAATTACGAACCTTGGTTCTACGATGGGACGAGCTTTTATTACTATGACTTGATGGGAACGTCCTGGGGGTACAATTACGGGAGTTATCCGGATTACTTCATTGAATACGACGGTTACTTGTACTTTCGAGCTTATTCTGACTCGTACGGTTACGAATGGTGGCGGCATGACGGCGCCAGCTTGACCCTCGCGGCGGACATCGAACCCGGCACGGGCAGTTCCTATCCAAGTTATCCTCTTCTTCACAATCATGCTCTATACTTCAATGCCTATACCAGCGCCTCGGGTTATGAACTGTGGCGCTTTTCGAGTCCGGGCGGGGCGCCCGAGTTGGTGGCGGACTTGGAACCAGGAACGTCCAACAGCAACGCGTATCCTCTGGTGTCGACGCCGGCGGGACTCATTGTTGCGGCATATACCAGTGGCGGAGGGTACGAACCCTACCTGGCCCAGAATGGCGTCTCGGGACTCACCCTGATCGCGGATTTGTATCCCGGCTCGGGAAGCAGCTTAGGATGGTCGAGTGTACGCACGACGCTAGGCGGCCGGGCCCTGTTCTACGCCAACGACGCTTCGCACTCGGGCCTCTGGGTCAGCGACGGCACGGGGGCCGGCACCCGGTTTTTGCGCGCCAACGTGTCTGGCGACAATTCTTCGTCACCCGATAACTTCGTGAGCTTTGATGGCGGGGCCCTCTTCGCGGCGACGCATCCACTAACCGGTCGCGAATGGTATAAGACGGACGGAAGCCTCTCGGGCGCGTCGCTGGTGTCGGACGCCACGCCGGGTCCTGACAGTTCACCGATAACCCGTCCCGTTAGCTTGGGCCCCGCCGTCGTGTATAGCGTATGGGACGGGAACAGCGGCAATTATCTTCCGTGGCGGACCGACGGCACGGCGGCGGGGACCTATCGCTTGACGGGCGTCGATCCGTATCCTGTCCCCTACGAGTTCACGGTGCATAACGGCAAGGCCTATTTCGGCGCGTCTTCCAGCGCGGAGGGATACGAACTCTGGGCGACCGATGGCACCGTGGCCGGCACGCAGCTCGTGGCCGATATCGAGCCGGGATCCGGCAGTTCATCTCCTTACGGGTTCCGTTCCACAAGCGGCGGGCTCTATTTTCAGGCCAATACTTCAGCCAACGGCCAAGAGTTGTGGCGGACGGACGGCACGCCAGGCGGGACGGTGCTGGTGGCGGACGTCGAGCCGGGCGCGGCCTCGAGCTACCCTTACCAGGCCACGGAGTTCAATGGGTATGTTTACTTCAACGCGACGACCGCGGCAGCCGGACAGGAACTGTGGCGGACAAACGGCACGCCAGGCAATTTCGAACTAGTAGCCGATCTCGCTCCCGGCACGGGTTCGAGCGGGCCGAGTTCGATGACCGTCGCAAACGGAGTGCTCTTTTTCGCCGCTTCCGATAATGTACACGGATTGGAGCTCTGGCGAACGGACGGCGCTTTGGGCGCGACGCTCGTGCGCGATATCAACCCCGGTAAGTATTACAGCAATCCTCAGAACCTAATGCCCTTCGAAAACGGGATACTCTTTCAGGCGTGGGACAATGCGCACGGGACGGAACTGTGGTTCTCTGACGGTACGGAAACCGGCACGCGACTGATCAAGGACATTGTCCCGGGTGTCGAAACCAGCAACCCGATGGGATTTCAGGTGCTCAAGGGGGCCGTGTATTTCAGGGCGTACACGCCGGAAAGCGGCAACGAATTATGGCGGACCGACGGCACCCGCTTGGGCACCTATCAGGTGGCGGATCTGGCTCCCGGTGCGGCGAGTTCCGATGCAGTTCCGGGGGTGGTGAAGGACGGCGTGCTCTACTTCCCGGCGTATGAACCGATTACCGGCAGGGAACCCTACTATCTCACGGTGACGCCCTCGGTGCACCTCGATCAAGGTGAGAGCCAAGCAGACCCCGCCACGGAGCTTCCGTTGGTCTTCGAGGCACACTTCAGCGAACCGGTCACGGGATTCGACGACCCGAACGCCGACCTGCTCCAAACCGGAACCGCCACCGGGGTCAGCTTCACGATCACGCCGATCGACTCGTTAGCCTACCGAATCGAAGCCACGGTGGACGGTAGTCCGGGCACGGTGGCCCCGGTGATACCCGAAGGCGCGGCCATGACGCTCGAAAGCGTCCCAACGCCGGCCTCGACGAGCGTGGATGGCGTCGTCACCTACCTCCCAAGTATCCCCGAGTTCAATCGCTTCGAGGCGGTGCCGCCGCTCGCGAGTCATGGCCAAGCGGTCACGCTCACCTTCTGGACTACCGAGGCTCCGTCCAGCCTCACCGTAACCGTGAACGGCCATGCGGCGGGATTCGTCGGCAACTCCGGTTTGCAGTACACCTACAGCTATATCGTCCAGCAGGACGATCCGACAGGCTACGCGACGATCTCCGTTGAAGGCCAGGACGCCGAAACGGGCCTCCCCTGCCGCGGCAGCGACCGCGCGACGCTGTTCATCGCCACTATGCCCTCCGCCGAGGATGAATGGGTCAAGACGATGGGTACATCCGGCGACGAGGAATTTAGCTCGGTAATCGCGGATTCGTCCAACAACGCCTACGCCGTGGGGACCTTCAGCGGAACGGTCGACATGGACCCCGGTCCGGGCGTAGTCAATTTGATTAGCCACGGGGGCTCGGATGCGTGCGTTGCCAAGTACGCGCCGGACGGATTTCTGCTCTGGGCCTTGGGGTGGGGCGGAACGGCCGAGGACCGGGCCTTCGATATTTTCGCGGACCCCGATGGCAACCTGTATATTACCGGACGCGTGCAGGGCAACGCGGACCTCGATCCGACCCCGGGCGTCTATGACACCACACCCTTCTCGCCTTCGGAATTTGACGCGTTCCTTATCAAGCTCGACCGGGATGGAAACTTTCTCTGGGCGCGGCGTTGGGGCGGCAATGGCCACACCGACGGCATGGCGGTCGCCGCGTCGAACATAGGCGCGGTGGTCACCGGAAGTTTCACGGGCACTAGCGACTTCGATCCGGGGCCGGGCACGAACAGCGCGACCGCCAATTACGTGGATACCTACGTGTCGGCGTTCAATCCAAACGGCCAGTTCCGCTGGGTCCGTATCATCGGCGGCAACGGCCAGCAGTACGTCACGGACTTGGCCATGAACTACGATTATTCCGTAATTGTGGCGGGCTTCTTCGAGTCCACGCTGGATATTAACGGCTTCCAACTTTCGAACAACGGGTTGTACGACGCATACCTGATCAACTTTGATCTGGGCACCAGCGCAGTCAATTGGGGCAAGAGCTGGGGCGGTTCGGGGAACGACTATGCCACGGGTCTGGCGACCGGCGGATGGTACGGCTACCTGTACGTCGCGGGGTTGTTTAACGGAACGATCGACGCCGACCCCGGTTCGGGGACGACCTCGCTGAGCTCCCAAGGACTCGACGACATTTCCGTGAGTACGTTCTCCAATTACGACGGTTCATTTGTCGCCGCGCGCAGCTTCGGCGGCGCCGGCGACGACAGCGGTTATGTCGCGTGCAACAACGATACCCTCATCCTTTCAGGCAGATTCACGGGTTCAGTGGACTTCGATCCGAGCAATCCGGGCGGCGAGGCCGTGTCATTCGGCAGCCGCGACTCGTTCGTGTGCCGTTTGAACATCTCCTCGCTAAACTGCGCCTGGGTGCGAACTGGCGGGAGCAGCGGCAGCGACGGGAGCCAGAAAGCCTGCATTGCAAATGATGGCTATATCTACAGCGTCGGCAGCATCAAGGGACCCGCAACTTTCCACCTCGGGTCTCGCGATGAATCCGTCGCCAACGCCGGCGCGAACGACGGGTATATTGCCCGCATGCGCGCCAGGGTGTCTGTCACACTGAGCACGACGGAACCCGATCCCACTAACGCCACGGCCTTTAGCGTCACCGCCACGTTTAGCGACCCGGTAACGGGCTTTAGCCTTTACGGTATTCAGGCGAGCAATGCCTACATCGACAACTTTGCCGGCAGCGGCACGACCTATACGTTCGACGTGCATCCCGCATCCGAGGGGATAGTGGACCTCTACCTCCCGGCTGGTGCGGCATACGACATCAGCAACGGGTACACCGCGACTAGTCCGCACCTGGTGCGGACCGTGGATTGGACCGGCCCCTCGGTCGAGATTGGCAACCCCGATGTTGCGCTCACGACGTCCGGCCCTGTTTCGTTCGAGGTGCTCCACTCGGGGTACGCGACGCTGAACTTCAGCACGAGCGACGTGACGTTACAGAGCACCGGAACCGCGAGCGCCGCAGCCTTCGAAGTTCAAGGAAACAAGACTGTCCTGACCGGTCTTTCTGGCGACGGTACGCTTGCGCCGCTCGTTCAATCGGGCACGGCGGCCGATCTCGCGGGCAATCTTGCTCCATCTGCCGGACCCGGGCCTTTGGTCGTCGTGGACAATACCGGTCCGGACGTGGGCTCCGTGCAAGCCGTGCCGAATCTGGCCGGTCTTGGCCAGGCGGTCTCGATCTCGGTCACTGCTTCCGAGACGCTCGCCGCGGATCCCACGCTTAGCGTGAACGGGCACTCTGCGACCTACTCAGGGCACGCGGGATTGGTGTACCACTTCCTGTACCACGTGACCGGTTCCGACCCCGAGGGCTTCGCGACCATTCAAGTATCGGCCAATGACCTCGCCGGCAATCCCGGTTCCGCGACGGACACCACCGCCTTGCAGATTGACCTGACCCCTCCACAGTTCACCGGAATCACCGCCGAACCCTCCGAAGCATCCCAGGGAACCCGCGTCACGATCCGCTTCCAGACTTCTGAGGAATCGGACCCCGAGGTAACCGTAAACGGACATCTGGCCATACCAGCGGCCCGCAAGGCGGACCTCGCCTACGAATACATCGTGCAGAGGCCCGATATCGATCCTTTGGGCCCCGCGACGATCCAAATCAGCGGCGCGGACGCGGCCGGGAACGTCGGCGTCGCCACGAGCGTAGACGCCCTGGCCATTGTGCCCGACGCTGCGTTCCTTCCCGTGGCCGCATGGCCTGCGGGACTGTTACTGGTCGCGCTCGGCGCATGGACATTGCGAAGGAAGCAGAGCTGAATACGCGCACCCGCAAGTTCGCCCACAGTCGCTTGAGCAGGGCGGGTTTTGGCAAAACCCGCCCTGCCGGGCGGAGAGCGGCATGCAGTGACGATTGGCGTCCTTTCGGGTTCGGTAATGGTCTCGGAGAAGGCCTCGGCTTCGCGTAAGCCGTAGTTCCCGTGAAGCCGGTCCTGCTTGGACGAGAGAAGAAGGAAGTTTCAGACACGCGGTTGGGCGAAGAACGGCACATGGAAACGCCAGCGCCGTCGCGGCGGATAACGAATCTGGACAGGCCTCTCATAGAGGACAAGAGAAAGGGACGGAAGATGTCAACGGAGAGAGATGATACTCAACCGGTAGCACGAGTTGCCTCCCGAGGGTGGTCTTCGATGGGGGTGCTTGGCGCACTGCTGGCCTCGCTGCTGGCCGCGTGCACCACGGACAGCTTCGCCCAGAACTACTCCTTCGTTCGCGCCTGGCCGAGTGGGCCGGGAATAGTACCGCTCTATTCGCCATCAGCCTGCGCGGTGGATGCCTCGGGAAATGCGTTCGTCGTGTGTGCGGATATTGTAGCGAAAGTTGACCCGAGCGGAAACCTCCTGGCCTCGTGGGGACGCTCCGGTTCCGGCCCCGGAGAGTTTCAGAGCGCTCAAGGCGTGGCGCTGGACAGCGTGGGCAACGTATACGTGGCGGACCGCAACAACTATCGCATTCAGAAGTTTGACTCCACGGGAACGTATCTGAGCCAATGGGGATCTTTGGGATCCGGGGACGGGCAGTTCAATGCCGCGACATCGATCGCGATCGATAGTTCAGACAATGTGTACGTTTCCGACGGGGGCAATTCACGGATTCAGAAGTTCACATCGAGCGGAGTGTTCCTCACAAAATGGGGCAGTTTCGGAGCCAGCAGCGGCCAGTTCAATTTTCCATGGGGAATAGCGACTGATGGTTCCGACTATGTCTATGTTGTGGACGAAAACAATAACCGCATACAGAAGTTCACGCTGTCTGGCGCTTTCGTCAGCGCGTGGGGAAGCGCGGGTACGGGCAACGGACAGTTCATCTCGCCCGCCGGAATCACGTTGGACGGGCCAGGCTATGTCTACATTTCCGAGTATGGCGGGAATCGCATTCAGAAGTTCACGTCTGCGGGAACATATGTCACGAAATGGGGCGCATTTGGCGGAGCGGATGGCCAGTTTCGCTATCCCCAGGGCGTCGCCATGGACGCTTCTGGAAACGTCTATGCGGCAGATCAGGGTAACTACAGAGTCCAGAGGTTCACGCCTCTGGGAGGCTTTCTTGGCAAATGGACCGGGACCGGCGGCGGAGACGGACAATTCCTCTTTCCAGATGGTGCCGTGGTCAATCGGCAAGGGGAGTTGCTCGTTGCCGACTACGGCAATCATCGTATTGAGAAATTCAGTGCGTCGGGGGGCTACTTGACCCAATGGGGCGTATATGGCACAGGCAACGGGCAATTCAATTATCCCGGGGGAGTCGCAACCGACAGCGCCGACAACGTTTATGTCGCCGACTATGCGAACCAGCGTATCCAGAAGTTTACGTCGTCGGGCGTGTATTTGTCCCAATGGGGAAGCGCCGGTTCCGGCAACGGCCAGTTCTCCTATCCAACGGACGTCGTTGTGGATGGCTCAGACAACGTGTACGTTGCCGACTACGGCAACAGGCGCATCCAGAAGTTTGGCGCTTCGGGAAGTTACCTCACCCAATGGGGCGGCTCGGGCAGTGGAAACGGACAGTTTGTGAGCGGCCCGTTGGGCTTGGCTGTGGATGCGGCAGGCAATGTTTATGCCACCGACAGAAGCAATGGCCGAATTCAGAAATTCAGCGCAACGGGAACCTATCTAGCCCAGTGGGGGTCGGTCGGCACTGGCAACGGCCAGTTTCAGAACTTGTATAAAGTAGCGGCGGACGGCCTGGGGAATATCTATGCGACGGAAGAAGCCGGAAACCGCGTTCAGAAGTTCACTTCGTCAGGGGGGTATATCACGCAATGGGGCGCTTTCGGCATACAACCGGGGCAGTTCAGGGATCCGCGCGGTATCGCTGTCAACAATATGGGCCTCATTTATGTGGTGGACAGCGTGAACTTTCGCGTTCAGGAATTTGCCCCGAGCCTCTCCCCCCCAGTTATCACGTCACCCAACGCCGGAGCGGATTACGATACGAACGATCCAGGCGCTGTGATGCTGACGGGAACCTGCGATCCGGCTACCCCCGCGATCCACGTGAATGGCAGCGCGTCCGGCGTGACCTATGCCTTGGGTAGCACGACGTGGTTGTACACGAGCGGCCCGTTGGTTGCCGGAACAAACACATTCGAGGTGACCGCATTCAATGGCGTAGCGGAGTCCGCCGCGGCAGGCTTACACATTACGCTAGATACGACGCCACCTACGGTCTCTATATGGAGCGCCGAGTCGCCCATCACCAACGTCAGCCCGATTCCCTATACCATTACGTTCAGCGAGTCCGTTGCCGGGTTCGACTCGGGCGATGTGACGGTATCGAACGGCGTGCTCGGGAACTTCTCGGGATCGGGAAGTTCTTACGTTTTCGAGGTGACGCCAGCCGGACAAGATTGGGTCCAGATCGACGTGGCGGCGGGCGTGTGCACGGATGCCGCAGGCAATCCGAACGCTGCCGCGGACCAGTACACCTTGACGTATGACACGATTGCGCCGGTCATGTCGATGCTGTCGCCGGCGCCTGACCCCACGAACACGAGCCCCATCAGCGTCTTCGTCTATGCGATGGACAGCATCGTAGGGTTCGCGGCGGTGGACGTCACTGCAACCAACGCGACGGTCACCGACTTCACCCAGATGCCCACCTATTTCTTCTTCCGTCTTGTTCCGCTGGGGCAGGGACTTGTCACCGCGGACATTCCTGGCGGCGTCTGCACCGACCTTGCAGGCAATTCCAATGTCGCTTCTGCGACCTTCAGCCGCGTCTTCGACGATACGCCGCCGACATTCTCGGCCATCGGAGCGAGCCGCGCGTTGGTAACGTTAGGCCAGGCTCTGGCCATCACGTTCACCACGTCCGAGACGCTTGCCGGGAACCCGGTCGTGACCGTCAACGGGCATCCGGCGACGTTCGCCTTTCAATCTGGGCTGGACTACACCTACGCGTTCACCGTGCTCGGCGGCGATCCGGAAGGACCGGCAGCTATCGCCGTGACCGGCACGGACCTGGCGGGCAATTCCGGCGCGGGATCGAATGCGACCTCTCTGACCCTGGACTTCACACCGCCGCAATTCACGGCTATCGGCGCAGAACCGGCCGAGGCGATAATGGGAATTCAGGTCGAGATTACATTTGACGCTTCGGAACCGGTGGATGGCGACCCGGAGGTCGAGGTCAACGGCCACCCCGCCACACGCATGCCCGGCAAGACCGCGCTCGCGTACCGCTACACAGTACAATCGCCCGCGACCGACCCGCCAGGTCCGGCGACGATTCAAGTCAGCGGCACGGACCTCGCGGGAAACTATGGAGCCTCTACGAGCGAAGATGCCCTGACCATCGTGCCCGACGCTGCGTCCCTTCGCGTGGCAGCGTGGCCCGCGGGACTACTACTCGCCGCGCTCGGCGCACGGACGTTGCGGAGGAAACTAGACCGTCACCGCATATGAACTCAAGACCAGATGCGGACACCGTCGTCAAGAGCAGAGTCCGATGAAGATTGTGCGAACACGAAAGGAGAATCTATTCATGAGTTCAGGAAGGGGTGGTGCGTCGATGATGAGGTCAATAGTGTTATGGCGGATATTACGGCCGGCCTCCCTAGTAGTGGCCTTGCTGGTTGGATTTGAGGAGAACGCCGGCGCGGAGGTCTATCGACGGACTATTGCGATCAATAACTCGGCAATCGACAGCGATCTGACAAGTTTTCCGGTATTGATTTCGCTTGGCAAACCGGATTTGCGCGACCTGGCGCACTCGGGCCATGTCACGTATGTCGACGGACGGGACATCATTTTCACGGACGTATCGGGAAGTTCTCAATACGACCACGAAATCGAACGGTATGACGCAACTACTGGAGAACTAGTCTGCTGGATAAGAGTACCGCTAGTTAGTTCCGGTTCTCCAACCCAATTCCGGATGTATTACGGAGACACTTCGGGTAGTCTCGCTAATCCGACCGGGGTTTGGGACACGAATTTTCAGATGGTGCAGCATTTCAAGGAAAGTTCGGGCGACGCGCTGGACTCGACCGCGAACGGCAGGAATTGCACGCCTCAGGGCGGTATTGTCCAAAACGCCACTGGAAAGGCGAACGGGGCTTATGACTTTGACGGGGTAGACGATTACGGTGAAGTCGCGGCCGCGACGTTGGGGAATACCTCGATCACGGTCGAGGCATGGGTGAAGTTCGACGCGCTTGACGCGCTGACTTTCAACACCGGCGCGTTGGGAGGCCCGGTATTCACCACGCGTAGCGTCGAGACCGAGCTTTCGCCCACGCTTACCGTGAGCCAGCTCGGGGGAGGCATGGGCCTGGTGTTTCTCGCGGACGGTTCCTCGGTGGCTCGCGGCGCCAAGGGGAGTACAGTCATAGTACCCGGCCTGTGGTATTACCTTGCCGGTACGTTCGAATACACGGGATCGGGCGCGTACCAGGGAAATTGGAACGTGTATGTCAACGGAATCAAGGACAACGCCAGCGCCAACAACTTCGCCTACGCGGGTTCGGCGGCTCTTCCGTTCACGGGCACCACGTGGCGGATCGGCGATCATCACCTCTGGTCCGGCGGCGAGAGCGACGCGGCCATCGACGAGGTGCGTGTCTCCACGACAGCCCGGAGTGATGCGTGGATCAAGGCGTCACACCGAAATCAGAGCGATCCTTCGGCCTTCTATACCGTGAGCGGCGAGTCCACTGGCTTGTTCCATGTGGATGCGGCGCGGCCGGACAACAGCGGGGACGGGTTCTCATGGGCGACGGCGAAGAAGACGATCTCCGCGGCGCTCACGGCGGCGGCGACGGGGGACCAAATCTGGGTTAAGGCGGGAACCTATCCCGAAGCGGCCACGTTGAAGTCCGGCGTGGCCGTGTACGGCGGTTTCGCGGGCACGGAGACGAGCCTTGCGCAGCGCGATTATGCGGCGAACATCAGTACCATCGACGCGAGCGGGTTGAGCGCGCCCAACCATGCCGTCGTGATGAACGCAATTGCGAATTCCCGTTTGGATGGCCTGACGATTCGAGGTGGCTACGCCGTCGAATGGGCGTCGCAAGCGGCGACAAACCCAAACTCGAACGGCGGCGGGATCCTAGCGACGAATTCCGATTCAACGAATGTGATTACGAACTGTACTTTCGCCAACAATAGCGCCTCTTGGGGCGGGGCGATAAGCTGTTTTTCGGGGGCATGTCCGACCATCACCAAGTGTTCGTTTATCGGAAACTCGGCGCGCTACGGTGGCGGGGCCGTATTTCAAAACTCGGGCGCGTCGTCCTTGAACGTCTCCGCTTCACAGTTATTGAGCAATCAAGTGCTTTGGAGCGATGGGTTCAGTTCGCCTTACTCCACCTTCGGAGGTATGGGCGGGGCCGTCTGCTACAACGGAGCCAGCGGCGGTTCGGCCACCAACTGTGAATTTCGCGGCAATATCACCCATGCGCCCGGCGCATCTTATCCTGGGCAGGGTGCTGCCTTGTACGCGACCTCCGGTTCGGCTGGTGTGAATGTGACGAACTGCACGTTTTCAGGGAATACCTGGGGGCGCTTCATGGGCAGCGGAACGATCTATGGACCGTCCGGCGGGTTTACCCTTCGGAACTGCATTCTGTGGAATGACCCGATTGGGGAGATCGCTACCCCCGCAACGGTGGACTTCTCGGACATCCAAGGCGGATACTCGGGCGCCGGGAACATCAATGCCGATCCGCTGTTTGTGTCATCCGGCGACTTGCGGCTGCAAAGCGGCTCGCCCTGCAAAGACTCCGGGACAGCTTCCGGCGCGCCGTCTGAAGATCTGCGCGGCGCGGCGCGGCCGCAGGCAAGCGGGTTTGACATGGGGGCATACGAGTTCGGGCAAGTTGCCGCGTTTAGCGCGACGCCGCTCAACGGCCTCGTGCCGCAGGACGTGCAGTTCACGGATCAATCCGCCGCGGATGGGCCGGCAATCACGAGCTGGCTGTGGAATTTCGGCGATTCCGGCACGAGCGGCGCGCAACATCCCAGCCATACCTATACCGCGCCGGGAATCTATACCGTGAGCCTGGCAGTTGCGAACGGAACCGCTGGCGACACCGAAACCAAGACGAACTATATCACCATCCTTCTTCCGCCGATTCCGAGCGCCCCGACCGGTCCCGGAGCAACGGGGATCGCCGCGGACGCGATTACGTGGACATGGCAGGATAATTCAAATAATGAATCCGGGTTCAAGGTTTATGACGATCCCGGCTCGGTGCCGCCGACAACGCTGCAAACCACGACGGCGGCTGATGTGCAGGTGTGGCAGCATACTGGGCTGACGCCAAACACGCGGTATGTGTTCCAGGTGGCGGCGACCAATGCCGGTGGGGACAGCGAGAAGACGGCCGGTTACGCGCGGTACACGCTGGCAGGGCCGCCGTCGGCTGGAGATAACGTGGCCTGCGACAGAAGTGCCGCTACCCCGTATGTCGCGGGCACAACGTTCACCTTTACGAATCCAGCCGGGTTCGGCGCGGGCACGCATGGCGACAGCGCGTACCGGGTGAACAAGTTCAAGTGTGTGTGGGATAGCTCGGCAACCTATGAATTCACGGGCGCGGAAGCCGATTGGAACGGCGGCACGCTGGCGCAATCGCCGATGGCGACCGGCGACTATTACCTGCATCTGCAATCGTTCAACGAGGAGGACATTGCGGGCGGAACGCTGGACTACGGGCCGTTCCGCATCGATGCGGATGCGCCGACCGCGACCGTGGACCTGCTTTCGCCGACGCCCACGGGCTCGGATACGGTGCAGTTCGCCGTGGCGTTTGATGAAGCGGTGGCGCCGACCTTCGATGGCTCGGACGTGACCGTGACAGGAACGCTGGCGGGCAATGTGGACGTCAGCGGAACGGACCCGGACTACGTCGTAACGGTTACGTTGACCGATCCCGACGCGGATGCAACCGTGGGCATCGAGATTGGCTCGGGCGTGACGGATCTGGCCGGCAACCCGTACGCGGGCGGCGTCTCGCCGGACTGCGCCATCTATAACTGGCTCGCCCCGTATTTCACAACGGAACCGGCGAACGTAAAGAAGTATACGGGCGGCAATCATTCGTTGCTCGTGGTCCCCAATTGCGCCGCGAACGTGCTTGCCTATCAATGGAAGTGGGATGACGGCGCCAAAACGGTTGTGGACGGCCCCGCAACTCCGAACTGGGACCTGAGCAATCTGTCCGCGGCCAACCGGGGCGCGTACTGGTGCGAAGTCGCTTATGACGGGACCACGCACGAGTCGGCGCACGCAACGCTGGATGTCCAGAATCGCCTCGATATCACAACGCCACCCATTGGCGGCGAAGCTTTCATGGGCGGATCGTTCACGTTCACGGTCGCCACCAGCGGCGGGTATCCGCCGTTGACATACGTCTGGAAGCGGAACGGAGTTCCGCTGGTCACTGCGACGACGAATTCGTGCACGAGGTCGCCGCTGACCCCGGACGACAACGCTACCTTTACCGTAGAGATTGCCGACGCCAATGCGGACATGCGGAGCGCTTCCGCTAGCTTGGTCGTAGCCTACGGGGTGCCTGCGACTGGTCCGGTGGGCCTGGCCGCGATGTTCGCCACGTTGGCCTTGGCCGGTGTTCGACTTGCGCGAAGGTTTCGTCGCCGCTAAGCGGGCGTCAAGACAATTCTCGTGAATAACGGGGGCGGAACGATACGATGCCGCACCGGCATACGGCAAGACTCAGGTCGCGATGTAAGGATGAAAACCTCAACTCAAGGAGACGGGCGATGCGACGAAGCAGAGCGAACCAAAGCGGGCGGCCAGTATGGTGTGTGGTATGGGGATTGATGAGCTGCTTGATTGCGGCCAGTGGCGCGCATGCGCAACTTGTCGAGGGCGGCGATATCGGGTGGGAGGCGGAGTGGGCGGCGCTGGCACCGTTGTTGGGAGCAGCGGCGCCCACGGCGGACCTCGACGCAAATCAGGTGTATGACGCTTGGGAATGCGCGATGGCCGAGGTGATTGTCAGCCATCCGGGCGTCGCGGGCCATGCGCCGGCCCATGTGGCCCAGTTCAACACGACGTTGGCCGCGCTGCAGGGCGAGAACGCGGCGCTGGCCGCAGCGTACGGCCAGTTCTGCGCGCTTTCCATTTTGCGCGGGCGCTTCGCGGATGTGAACGCCGCCTCGCTGACGCTGTATTCGATTGGCCTGACACCCGGATTGTACACGAGCCTTGCCGTGGTGACGGGAGCGGGCGACCCGGACAGCGACGCAATCCCGAACGCGCAGGAGCGCGCGCGAGACAGCGCGAACTACGTCATCCAAGCCACGACACCCGCGCGCTCCTATCGCTTCGGCTCGCCCGTCGATCTGCTGGATGCCGCGTTCTACGCCTCGGGGTTGAAGGCATGGGAGGGCACGGTGAACAACGCCGGCACGACCGTGGCCTTCTATGCGGTAAATGCGTCCTTCGAAACGGCCATCTACCTGGTGGATCTCGGCAACCCCTCGAGCTGGCGGCCCCTCACCGCCGTTATTCCCGATGCCACGCCGGACACCGCCATCGCCTGGACGCCCGACGACAGCGCCCTGCTGGTAGCCTTTGCGCGGATTCCAATCACCACCGGCGCGATCGTCCCAACCAATCTTTTCGGCTATGAACCAAACGACCCCACTGTGACGGCGCTCCCGGACCACAACTGGATGTTCATCCACCAGCGGACGCCCGTGGCGGCCGAAGACGCTTCGGTGTGCCAGGGAGGCGACCTGGCCTTCGAGTTCGAGACCGACGGCGACGCCGAGGGCTGGGCGCCCCAAAACAGCGTATCGGCCCTCACCGTCTCGGGCGGCACGCTGCAAGGGACGATCACGGGCGGCGATCCCTACATCGTGGCCAATCCGACGCCCTTCGCCGCGGCCCAGAATCCCTTCGTCATCATCAAGCTCAAGACGTCGTTCACCGGTAGGTTTTCGTTCTTCTGGTGGAACGACGTGGACGGTACGCCCCATGCTGAAGGTCGGCCGCTTGGAACGCCGAATCAATTCAACATCTATGCGATCGGGCCCGAGGACCTGGGCAGCGGCTGGACCGGCAATATCACGACTGTCCGCGTGGACCCCTCGGATAACCTCGACAGCGGCAGCTTCGAGATCGAGTACGTGCGGTTCTGCTCGGGCGCAACGTATGCCGGCGGGGGTCGCAATCTAGTGGCGCTCCCCATTCTCGGCGACGGAACCGCCGACATCAGCCGCTCGCCGGTGATCGTCTCAAATTTCGCGTCCGCGACCTTCCCCGGCGGGCTTGCGGTCGATTGGCCCAACGTATCGCCCGACGGCAATCGCATCAGCTTTGCTGCCTATTCGGAGAGCGACACGCCCGGCATCCCGGACGGCGGCGACATCTACACCGTCGACAACGTGGCCGCCATCATGGCCGCCCCGAAGATCCCCGGCACGATCATCTCGTCGCTCGCCCCGACCAGCCTCGGCGATCCCCGCCTCGCGCCGGTCCGCGCCGGTGAAGTGCCCAACAACTTCGCGGAGACGCCCTCGATCACGCAGGACAACCAACTCGTCCTGTACGAAGAGGACCTCAACAACGTCTTCCGCAACGCGGACTTCTTCGGCAGCGTGGCCACGTGCGACGTGGACGTCTTCATCTCGCAGGCCGACGGCAACGGACGCGATTTCCAAGTGACCCTGCCCGGACATCAGATCGCCCCGACGCTCTCGCGCGGCGGCACCCGCGTGCTCTACGCCTCGACCATCGCCGACGTGCTGGACTTCCACCTCTTCATCGCCAACCTCGAGAGCGAAACCCCGGTCATCGGTACGCCCTTGCCGGGCAACGACCTGTTGACCACCGTCGAGCAGACCACGTCGGACACGAGCGGCACGGAGATTGTCCTGCCCGCCGGCCTGACGATTGATTTCCCCGTGGGCACCCCGCAGGCCATCCAGGTCACGACTCCCATCGACCCCGTCACCGAAGCCCAACTGCCCCCGGACGCGGGTATTGACGCTATCCCCATCGTGCGTCAGTTCGGCCCCAGCGGCACGACCTTCAGCGCGCCCGTCGAGGTGACCGTCAGTTACACCGACGCCGAGGTGGCGGGCATGGACGAAGCGAACATCAAGATCTTCCTGTATAACGAACTGACGAGCGCCTTCGATATTCCGGTGACCACAGTCATTCGACGCGACAACCTGAATAACACGATCGCGTTCACCGTGGATCACTTCTCCGTATTCGGCCTGGGCGCCGAGCCCGATACCGATAGCGATGGCGTCGCGGACAGCACGGATCCCGACGACGACAATGATGGTGTCCTCGATGGAAACGACGCGCGGCCCCTGGATACCGATGACGACGGTGTCGATAATCCGGACGATTTCGACGACGATGCGGACGGCCTGCCAGACGCCGAAGAGGCCCATCCGCTGGACACCGACAACGACGGCTCGCCGAATGCCATCGACTCCGACGACGACACCGACGGCATCCTCGATGGCGAAGACCTGTTCCTCTTCGATACGGACAACGATGAACTGCGCAACGACGTTGACCTCGATGACGACGGCGACAGCGTCTCGGATCAGGACGAGTCCCTGCGGTACCATACGAACGCGCTCAATCCCGACACCGACGGCGACGGCCTGTCGGACGGAACGGAAATCCAGTTCGGCCACGACCCGCTGACACCCGAAACGGATGGCGCGCAGTTGCCCGTCAGAGGCGTGGGCATCCTCGCCACCGCCTTCGTATGCGCGTTTCTTCTCGTGCGGCGGCGGACGTGGTGTTCCGGCCGCGTCCTATCGCGATAATAGCGGGCGGCATCCCTTTGTCGTAAAGTCCTTCGCGGGCAGTCTGACGAAGACCTCGGACTGCCCGCGAAGCCATCTTTTTCGAGAGCTTGCGACGTTCGTGTATCACCAGTATTCGGGGTATCGACGGTCTTTCGAGTGGTTGTTGACGGCGAGAGCGACGCCGAGCAGCACGAGGGCACCATAGACCGGCCGGCACGAAGGCGTAGAGGAAGCCGAGGTCATGAATGGTCTTTCCGCTAATGACGGCGAAGAAGGCTGCGGCGCCTCCCGGGGGATAGACTGTCCGCGTGGCCAGCATGGCCACGATGGCCGGGGAAACGCTCAACGGCGCAGCAACCTGGACTGTCGGACCGAACAACTTGTAACTGGCCACGCCGACGAGTGCGGATACGATATGGCCTCCGACCAGATTCCGCGGCTGCGCCCGCGGACTTCGGATAGCGCCGTACACAAGCACGGCGGACGCCCCGAACGAACCTATCAGCAACGTAAGGTCGTGCGGCTCGAAAAACCGCGCCGAAAGGTAGCCGCACGCGCCGATTCCAGTGACGGACCTATCCACGACCAGATGAGTTCGGAGACTCCGACACTGGGCGGAGCGGTGGCACCGGCCCTCATCCTCGCCAGGTAGTCTCGTATCATGTCCCTGTCGCCCTCACGATGTCCCCTCGTGAGACAATCCCTACGAGTCTGCCCTCGTGGTCGACGACGGGCAGGCGCCGGATGCGTTGCACGCTGAGGAGGTGCGCGGCTTCGTTTTGCGAATGCACGTTTTGCGAATGCGGTATGCGCGGACGTACCTCGTCTGGCAAAGAGGCGGAACCTCCCCCACTCCATGGCGCGCGAAAGAAAACAGGGTAGGCCCGTATCACGCTCCGCTGAGGAGAAACCCGACCGCAAGGAACGGTGACCGTGGTGCGGGTAACGGAATGTCGAGGAACTGAACGCCCGACCATAATGGAAGGGATAGGGGAGTACTGCCTCGCCCGAAAGGGATCCCACTTCGACAGGGTTTTGCATGACGAGGAAGACTGAAGAGGCTGTATGAGAAGCGGAGAAAGGCGAACCGAATAAGGCAGAGCAAGCTCTGACCTGCGCATCTCCCCTTCCGTGCGCTGGAACAGCATTGGGGTAGGTATCCCCCGCCATAGGCGGGGACTTTATGTTGTGAGCCGCTCGAAGCGGCTGTGCGGGGACGCTAACGCGCCCCGCTCCTTCCGGCCACTTCCGGGTGGCCGACTCAAAGCCCGAGTTTCAACCGATCGTCTCGTTTGTCCTGCTCTTCCTGCTTGCGGATGTACTCCTTGATCACCGCTTCGTCTCTCCCTATGGTCGACACGAAATAGCCGCGTGCCCAGAAATGTTGTCCGACGAAGCTACGTCGATTGTCTCCGTATAACCGCGCCAGATGAATCGCGCTCTTGCCCTCTATATGTACCCGATCACCTGCGACACCGCATATTTTGGCGGAATCGCGGTCAGCATATGTACGTGCAGTGATCACGGTGGTGAAACTCGCGTCCAGCAGAGATTCGACAGTACGGTCACGTGATCGAGGCGCTTGTTCGACGCATCGAGGCCGAATATCGAAATCTGTTTCGCTTCTCTAGGAGCGTAATCACTCCCAAGCTATTGCCAGAATCGGAAAGACATGTTCTCGGAGTCAGCCATCCAAGTAAGCGAGAACGGACTCACGAAGAAACAACGCTGCGAAGGATCGTCTGAGGGGCTCTTCATCCACCACCAATTCGAAAAACCTTGCCTTATGGATAGGAAATAAGTTTCTCCGGGTTTCATCTCAAAAGGAGACAGGTCAACCCAGTAGCGGTATATCGGCTTTGACTTGAACTCAACTCCGGTTTCCTGGCGATTTACATTGCCCACAGGGATGATAAACAAGGGAGGATTACTGGGAAATCCCGGAGGCGATAGCAGGTAGAATCTGATAGTAAAATCGTCCGGGCCGGTGTAATCGTCTTGCTGCGTTCCCCACCATTCGATTCGGCTGATAGTATTCAGGCCCGCCGCCAGGACAAAGTCGTCCGCAGCCTCCAGATAATTGGGCCCGCCTACATTGCTGTCCAAAGCCTCGTCCGAGTATTCACCGTGGTCGAAGGTCAACTCCAGCGCTGGCGGACACGCTGTAAGCATGACGGCCATCACGGCAATACTTGCCATCAACAGAAATCGGTTCTTCATTTCAACCTCTCCGTGGGTTGACTACGCATGGATCTTCCGGCGAATTCGTTCCGCCGCCAGGAGCAGGCCGACAGTCACGGCCAACAGCAGAATGTCAGCGGCGCCTTGCCTCCAAGACACCCTCTCTTGTTCGGGCGTCGCGCCGGCGCAGCCTATGCCGTTCGTTGACATCGAATAGACGTCCCAGTGGTAATCCTTGGCATCAGAACCGCCCAGCACCCAAATCGCGTTATTGTGGACGACACTGGGAAAACCATAACGCGCGAACCAGGGCGCCCCAGCAAGATCCTGGGTCCACGTCGCCCCATTGTTTGCGGAGTACCACACGTCATTGTGATCCACGCCCGAGTAATCTTCGCCCCCGTACACCCAGAACCGGCTGCCCAGCGACGCAAAACCGAAATCGGAGCGCGGGTCCCACGGCGCCTGTGCAATTACCTGATGCCAATCTCCGCCGTTGGATGAACTCCACACGTCATTAAGGTAGTTAGGACTCCCGCTCCCTCCAGCGATCCAGATCTTGCCGCTCGATACGGCAATTCCGAAATCGCAGCGGGCGGGCCACGGGGCATTGCCGATCACCTGGTTCCACTGCGAGCCGTTGCGCGTGGTCCAGACGTCGTTCAGCGCGTTGAGTCCGTCGTTACCGCCTACGACATACAGTTCATTCCGAAACGCCACCGAACCGTGCCCGCTCCGTGCAGACCATGCGGCACTAGCGGTGATTTTGCTCCAGTTTGTGCCGTCGGGTGAAAACCAAACGTCATTCAGCACGTTTATGGCGTCATCGATTCCGCCCATGACCCACATCTTGTTGTCATATACGGCCGTCGAGAATTCATAGCGGGGGATCCATGCCGCGGCGGGAACCGCCTGAGTCCAGTTCACGCCGTCCGTTGACGACCAAACATCGTTACGCGCTCGAGTTCCGTCATGCCCCCCCAAGACCCAGAGTTTCCCACTGAAACTCAGCGCGCCATGCAAATACCTCCCGGGCCAGGCGGCAGCTTGAGTAGCTCGTGTCCATGTCCCTTGCGTGACGGCCTTGTTGAACAGCAGCGCATCCATGACCTTGCTGGTATCGCCACCGCTACCCGTCGCTCGAGCAACCGGGGCCGTCAACAACAAACAACAGGCAACCCATGCGCCCAAAGCCGCGTGGCCCGCGCCGCGGGGGCTGTTCTTTCTCGAAGGTGAATGTTTCATCTCGGTGGTTCGTACCTTTCTGCCGCGCAGGGCCATTGCCGGTCGTGCCGGATCATCTCGCAACATGGGCGCGCTCGAGCCGGATTTCGAACCGCGTTCCGCACGGCCAGCCCTCGACGCACGGCGGACACCCGGTGATGTTGTCGAAGATTCCTCCAATTGAGTCCTCATTCTGACCGGAAGTGTCGACCGCGACATTAATCGTGTGGGCCTCGACCTCGGTTTCCTTCATACTGGCCCCGCACGATTGGGTCAACTCAAATGCTACGATGTCCATGGCCTTGACCAGGGCACCCGGTTCGGATCGCGTGATTGAGGTTCCCGATAGGTGTCCCGATATGGGCAGGAGGCCGCTATCGGTCACCTGAAAACTGCCGGTCAGGTGATTCTGTATTTGGGTAAGTTCCGCTGTACCGCTCCAGGATCCGCTGGCGCCGGTGCCGAGCGTGGAACTGTAGTAGAACTCCATCCGCCAGGTACCGGTCAGGTCCACGCCATCGCCCTTTACCGTGAACGGAAGGCAAATGTCCGTCGGCGTCGTGGTTCCCGGCAGCACGAGACATACCGTACCGTGGATGACCACTTCTCCATCCTGCATTGCGGTAATCACGGTGGTGAAACTCCCGTCCAACGCGGTAAAGCCGTTGGGCGTGCCAAGGGTGGCATTTGTGGCCGTCATGTCTACCTCGAAAGGCGCGCCTTGCTCTTCCGGATGGCCCTTAAACCGCAGACCGAACCGCAGATCGAGCGAATGCGGGAACCCCGCCTGCATGGGGCTTGGGAGCGTGGGAGGGTCTGTCACGATCTCAACGCAGAGGTTCGACAGGACGGTCGCGCGGTCGAGGCGTTCTTCGGGGGTATCGACGCCGAAAACCGACGCCTGTTCCTGCCAGAACAGCACGTTGGCCAGGGCGCTGAAACTCTCGGACGTACCGCATAGATCGTTGTTGCCGGCGATGGCGGCGCGAAGCTGCGGCGCGGCGGCCTGGGCCGCCTGATTGCGTTCGTCTGCGAAGACGGGCGAGTCGGCAGGGAAGTCCGAGAAGCCGTAGGCCATCGGCACGTCCGTCTTCCACCAGGAATAGTCGCCGATGGCGGCGGCCAGTTCCGCGTCGTTGGCCGCGTTCTGCAGATTCGGGAGAATGATCGTGTTGAACCATTGCTTCATGAGGGCGTTCACGGCGTCGCGTTGCGCCGGATCCGCCGCCTGCAGTTGGGCGAGAAACGACTGGTTGCTCATGCCTGCCGGAACGAGGGCGCTCACGTTCTGCAACGTGCCGTAGCCGATGCCCGTCCCGCTGAAGTGCCGCACGGATACCGTCAACGCGCCGTCCCGCACGCCTCCCGCGGCCAACACCAGCGTTTCCGCGTCTCCCTCGTAACTGAACCCGATCGGGATCAGGCCGCTGGGCGCGGCCTTGGAAGTCGCGATGGTCAATGAAGCGGGACGTGTGAATCGCAGGCCCGCCGGCTGCAAGTCGACGCCACCGGCCAGTCCGCCGTCCAGCGGCAGATCGGCGATGGCGCTCACGGGCGTCATCGTGATCGTCGCGGGTGTTGCGAGCGCATGGGGCGGAATCGTCAGAGCATACGCGGTCCCATCGGAGGCGGTAACCTTGATCGTCCCGCCTTCCGAACCGATCGGTACGCTGGCCTTATGCTCTTCCTCCAACGAGACCCGATTCTCAGGCTTCAGGGGACATCCCGCCAGCAAGACGCAGCACAGCACCCCGCAACATAGCGTAAGGCATCGGCACGGATTGATCATGGCTTCACTCTCCCTAGTCGGTGAGAGGCCCCGGATTCGGCGCTCGGCATGTCCCGAACACTCCGGCCGCCTCCGATCTATAACGGATTCGCATATCCATCATTACAAAGCCCAAAGGGCCTTTATTCCGTCTTTACCCGGCCCTATGAGGGCCTAGTCGAGCGTCACGGTACGCGGTCCACCACCGGCTACTGCCCGGCGGACATACAAACAAACATCCGTTACAAGCAGGGCGACGTGGGATCGAAGGGCGGAAAGGCGGATTCGAAGACGTAATAGCCCTGATTGCCGAGGCTGCCTTGGTCGGGATGATTGGATACCGCGTACAGCGACCACGAGAAGCAACTGAAGGGCTTCCCGTAGCGGCTGGCGATCCATTGGTTCTTGTTCCACACGGCCTTCGCGTATTGCGTGGGATAAATCGTCACGGTACCGCCCAGCGTTTGGATGGTCACCGTCGGCGCCGGCGCCAATCCCTTCATATCGGGTTGAAGCACCATCTGGTAGTCGAGAGGCGGTTCGACGCCCTGCCGGGGCAGCGCGAGCGGAAGCTCGGTTATTTCGGTCCGATAGATGTTATCCGCCATCAGACTCCCGGGCGTTCCGTTGAAACGCCAGAGCGTCGGGGTGTAGTAGAACGGACTCGACTTGCCGGGGCCGTAGAGCTCGATGCCCAAGAAGGCGGGCTCGAACCGGATATCGGGAACCAACCAATTGGGCAGCCCCGGGACACTGTAGCTCGACTTCATCCGCTTGGCGGCTTCGGTGACGAACTTCTTCGCTTGCTGCGACGCGTAGTCGACCATTTCTTCCGGTATGCCCGTCTGTGAGGCGACCTGGGCCGCGAGGTAGTCCAGGCCTTGGTCGACCAGTTGGTCGAAGTTGGGTAGCGACGGCGGGATGCCCATCGACGCCAGCCCGATCTCGAGTCCGGTCTCGAGTCCTTTCCGGCAAACGGATCCCTTACCGCAATCGACAATTCCAGCCGAGTCGATGGCGCTTGCAGCCACGTCCACCACGGTGTCCTGGATTTCCTCCCAAAGCTTCGATGCATAGTTCACGGCGTCGGCCACGAGGTCAATCGCACCAGTCAAGACGGCGCTCCAGCTATCGACGAAGAATTCGAGAAACCCTTCGTCGTCGTCATCGGGCGGGACACAGAAGCTCGCGTTGCGCTTCACCGTGCTCCCGTAAGAAACGCCGCTCATGTGATGCAGGGCAAGCATGTCCCACATGTCGCCGCCGCTGCCAAAGAATGGACTTGCAACCTTATGGTCCTTGACAATCCGGTAACAGGTTTCGCCCGGGTAGGGTCGAGCCCCATAGGCGGGTTTCGTGTACCAGACATTCCCGATGGAGACCTTCGAGACTGGCGCGGGCTTGATCTCGAAAGCCGGGAAGACGCTGGTTCTGGCAAGATGCGTTTCGGGCAGTACACCGGCCAGATTCGGATCGCACACCAACACATCGCCGATTTTCGGTATCACCCGCGCGTAGAGGGGGTGGCCCGCTTCGAGTTTAGGTAACACGACGGTGTCCCAATCCGCATCCGCTCTGGCCTTCCCGATGTGTCCAAGCGGCAGTATCCCGTTGCCGTTTGGATCTCCTCGACCTTCCAGCAAGAGCAGGTGGAAGTCCACGGGTGGAAGCGTCGCCCATTCGCCCGAAGCGCCGTCCGCCTCGAAATCCCGCGTGTAGATAATGCCTTCTTCGCCGTTGGCGCAGGGATCGTAATCCTGTTGGGCGATTCGTGGGAAAGGCGCGACCGAGATCTGAAGCTGGCCGCCCGTGACGTCGGGCAGCATGCAGCGCCAGCGGAAGGTCCGGGATGCCCGTTCCGGGTCGGTAAACTCCAAGGCATCCGCGGCTACCCAAGCGGGCCGCTCCCGTCCTTCGGCTGAACCCATGACCTCGATCTCGGAATGAACCGCATACGCGTCGAACTGTAATGATGAGTCGCCCGCCATGGTCAAGGCGTCGTGATTTGCGCTCCAGGCCAGACGCGGATATATCTCCTGGTTAACGACCTTCACCCCGATTCGGTAAGAAACATCCGTGGCAAGTCCGCTAATGCGGAACTCGAACCGGGACGGATCGCCGCCTGGGGCGCGGGTCGCACTCGCGACCAACGAACGGCCTCTCGTATCGCACTTCTCGCGCGGTCCGTTGTCGCCTAGGAGAGGCCGCGCGCGAATCACGATATCGAAGGGATCGATCTCGTAGCCGTGCACGGCGATGATGCCACGCACCTCGCCGGTCGTCACTGGAGGCGGACATCCCACCAGCGTCGTCAGGCTCAGGACTCCCAACAGGACGGCCGACGCCACGCCCAAGTTGAACCGCACCGAGCTTCTGGACATGCGTTAGTCCTTTCCTCAGATGAGGCCTCATTCACAAGTTCCGGCGCGCGCTCCTCGGCCGCACCAGGATCTCGCGCCAACCTGTCACTTGTTTCTATTACGAATGTCAGGCCTTGCACTAACAGTGAGCTCAGCCAAGGCAACGGTCGATGGCTCAATTGTCTATGGTCAGCGCGAATGGCCTTTCATGCGTGAGAAGCCTGAGCGTCGAGAAATCCAGCTCAGCGCGACGCAAAGGCAGGCATATATCAGGCTGTCCGGCGCCAGACCGGCTACCGAGGCGCCTTGGAATAGCTTGTATGCACTCGCCGTTACGTGTGGGCTAGGAGCGCTCTCGCCACAATCGTTGACTGCCGTGACGCAATATTCCATCTGCGTTCCCGGTACGTGCGTTAATTCGTAGCATCCGTTCCAGCAGTACGGGTTAATGCATCCGACGGCGTCCTCAAATGAAGCGCAGCCGCCCGATGGCGCTTGCGAATCGTACCCGGCCGGGGCTTCCTCGTCGTCGAACAAAACGGTGGAGGACGTCCCGATGAGCACAAAGTCATCTTGGGAATCCGCCAGTCGACGGTAGATTCGGTATGAAGATGCCGTATCCGACACTGCCCACGCCAAGTGGATCAACCCGATCCTAGTGGAGTCAGGCTCGGCGGAGACACCCTGAGGCGCGAGAGGGGCGCTTTCGCAACCTGCGCCCGTCACGGTGACGGTTAGGGTGGCGACGTTGCTATCCTCTTTGCCGTCGTTCGCCTTGAACGTAAAGGTGTCCGTGCCCACAAAATCGGTCGCCGGTGTGTAGGAGACGTTTGGCGCCGCGCCAGTCAAGGAACCGTGTTCAGGTTGAGCGACGATGGCAAACGTCAAGAGATCACCGTCTGCGTCCGTTGCGGTCAGCGTGACACTTACTGCGGTGTTTCTGCTCGTGGTTCTGGTTTGGCTATCGGCCACTGGCGCATGATTGGCGCGGGCAGCCTGAGTTACAGTCACGGCCTTCGGGCTACCGTTGGAGCCCGGTGCGGTCACAGTAATGGTACCGACGCGTTGGACAAAGGTAGTGTTAGCGTCAAAATGAGCGTCGACGGTTCCCGCATTCCCGCCTTCGCCGCCGCTGGTGATGTGCAGGAAGTCTCCGCCCGCCGTCACGGCCGCTGTATAGGTCATCGAGCCGCCGCCGGTATTCGCGACCTCGAACGACGTATCGCCCGCGTCCGCGCTCACGTTTCTGTTTTCGGGGGTAACGGACAGCATTGGAATGGGGTTAGCCGCCTGGGTTAACGTGAACACCTTGGGACTGCCCACGGCACCGGGCATGGTGACGGTAACGGTTGCCGTGCGTTCCGTGGTTCCCGGGTTGGGATCGACGGTCAGCCGCACGGTTCCTGAATTGACGCCGGTGGCCCCGTCGGTGATGTGAACGAAGTCATCGGTCGTTTCCGCCGTGTATTCGAGCGACCCGCCGCCGGTGTTGTTCACGGAGAACGTCCCGGTCTGCCCGAGGTAGTGAACCGGCGCCCAATTCTCCGGCGAGATCGAGAGGGTCTCCGGCCCGAGAGTCGCCTGGGTTAACGTGAACACCTTGGGACTGCCCACGGCGCCGGGCATGGTGACAGTGACGGTTGCCGTGCGTTCCGTGGTTCCCGGGTTGGGATCGACGGTCAGCCGCACGGTTCCTGAATTGACGCCGGTGGCCCCGTCGGTGATGTGAACGAAGTCATCGGTCGTTTCCGCCGTGTATTCGAGAGACCCGCCGCCGGTGTTGCGAACGACAAACGACCCGGTCTCCCCGCGGTAGTGAACCGGCGCCCAATTCTCCGGCGAGATCGAAAGGGTTTCCGGCCCGAGAGTCGCCTGGGTCAATGTGAACACCTTGGGACTGCCCACGGCACCGGGCATGGTGACGGTAACGGTTGCCGTGCGTTCCGTGGTTCCCGGGTTGGGATCGACGGTCAGCCGCACGGTTCCTGAATTGACGCCGGTGGCCCCGTCGGTGATGTGAACGAAGTCATCGGTCGTTTCCGCCGTGTATTCGAGCGACCCGCCGCCGGTGTTGTTCACGGAGAACGACCCGGTCTGCCCGACGTAGTGAACCGGCGCCCAGTTCTCCGGCGAGATCGAAAGCGTTGCCGGCCCGCGCGTCGCCTGCGTTACCGTTACGTTCATGGGGCTGCCCGCCGCGCCGGGCATGGTCACCGTGACGGTACCCACGCGTACCGTGGTCAGTGGGTTGT
>CAYOCT010000001.1:307938-359807 GCA_964402555.1 uncultured Nitrospiraceae bacterium
ACAGGGTCGCCGGCCCGCGCGTCGCCTGCGTTACCGTTACGTTCATGGGGCTGCCCACAGCGCCGGGCATGGTCACCGTGACGGTACCCACGCGTACCGTGGTCAGTGGGTTGTCGTCCACCGTCAACCGGACCGCACCTGAATTGACACCGCTGCCTCCCTCTGTGATGTGCAGAAAGTCATCGGCTGTCTCCGCCGTATAGTCGAGTATGCCCCCGCCGGTGTTGCGCACATTGAACGAAAGACTGCCCCCACCAACGCCCCAGTCCCAGTTGGTCGGTGTCACCGACAGGGTCGCCGGCCCGCGCGTCGCCTGCGTTACCGTTACGTTCATGGGGCTGCCTGCCGCCCCGGGCATGGTCACCGTGACCGTCCCAATGCGTACCGTGGTCAGCGGGTTGTCGTCGACATCCAAGCGGATCAATCCCGGGCTGACGCCGCTGCCGCCCTCCGTTATGTGCAGAAAGTCGTCTGCCGTCTCCGCCGTATACTCCAGCGGACCCCCGCCCGTGTTGTTCACATTGAACGACAGACTGCCTGCGGCGAAGCCCCAGTCCCAGTTCGCCGGTGTCACCGAAAGCGCGCCATGAGCGGCGCCCGCTGCCCCCAGGACAATTAGCCCGGCAACGACAAGACGCAACGAGGTGGTTTGAACAACTAACATCCTAATGCGCATGAGAATCTCCTCCACGCGATGTGGGAAGCCATGGCGCGCGACTCATCGCGGCTTGAGCCTCCCGACCGGCTCCTATCTACAGTGGATATGTGTATCCATCGTTACTGTCCGCTAAGGGCGGCCATTCCGCTCCGAACGCGACGGTTAAATGCGTGTGCCGAGCATCAGCCAGACGCTGGAGCCGCACCATCGGTGCGCCTCATCTCCAAAACAAGCCGGGCATCCACTAATCGTGTCGAAGTAGACTCGGTCCAGCCCTGGATGAAGATAGTCATAGATATCTATTCCTACTGTACTGCTGACAAGGACCTCAAGAGGATAACTGGATCCCATCGTCGCCTGGCAGGGGGCTTGCTGAGTCATTTCGAAATTCTCGAGACGGGCTGTGCCGACGGGCAGATCGCCGGTCGTTGACAGCGTCGCCGTAATGATGCCCGAAATGCGTGTGCTGCCGCCGACTGTGCTAACCCCTTCGTATGTGCCAGAAATGGCGTTCTGATTCTGGGTCAGAACGACCGTGTAGTCCTCGTAATCGTTGCTGCCGGTCGCGCTGACGTAGCCGATCATTCCCTGGTAGGTACCCGAGAGATCCACCCCGTTGCGATGGATGGTAAACGGGAAACAGACATCGGTCGGGACGACCGTGCCGGGCAGAATCAGGCATGCCGTGCCCACGATGTCCACGGGGCCATTTCCCGTGGCCGTGACGACCGTGGTGTATCTCCCGTCCACGGCGGTGAAACCGTTGGGCGTGCCAAGGGTAGCGCCCGTGGCCGTCATGTTCACCTCGAAGGGCGCGCCCTGTTCATTCAGATTGCCCTTGAATCGTACACCGAATCGAAGGTCAAGCGACTGCGGGAAGCCTTCTTGCAGGATGTTGGGAAGACCGGGCGGGTCCATCACGATCTCGGCGCAGAGGTTTAACAGGACGGTTGCGCGGTCGAGCCCTTCGGCGGGCGTGTCGATGTGGAAGTACTCCGCTTGCGTCTGCCAGAACAGCACGTTGGCCAACGCGGCAAAGCTCTCGCTCGATCCGCACAGATCGTTGTTGCCGGCGATGGCCGCGCGCAGTTGGGGAGCGGCGGCGGCGGCCGCTTGCTGTCGTTCCGGCGCGAACGCGACATCGAAAAGAGGGCCGTTAATCCCCAGGAGGAACGGCACATCTTCCGACCACATGACGTACTCGCGCACGGCGACCGCAAGCTCGGCGTCGTTGGCTGCGTTTTGAAGGCGCGGCAGAATAACCGTGCTGAACCACTCGCGCATGGACGTGGTCACGCTTTCCACTTGCGGCGTGCCAACACCGAGGATCTGGTTAAAGAACGGATCGGACGGCGACGCCCCGGATCCCGAAGACAAGGCGCTGGCGTCTTGCAGGGTGCCGAACCCGATGCCCGCCCCGCTGAAATGCTCGACCATAACCGTGAGCGCGCCGCCAACCGAGGCGCCCACGGCGAGTCCCAGCGTAGCCGCGTCTCCCTGATAGTCGAATCCAATGGGAATCTGCCCGGCGGGCGTGGCTAGCGCGGTCGCAATCGTCAGCTTGGCCGGGCGGGAGAATTGCACCCCCGCGGGTTTCAGATCCACCGCGCCCACGAAGCCGCCTGACAGGGGCAGATCGCGAATGCCGGACACCGGGGTCATCGTCATTTCGACAGGCGCCGGCAGGGCATTCGACGGCACCGTCAGCGTATAGACGGTTCCGTCGGAGGCGGTGGCCTCGATCGTCCCGCCTTCCGGGCCGATCGCCGCCGTGGCCTCATGGCCCTCTTCGAGCGAGACGCGTAGTTGCGGCTTCGGGGGACAGCTCGCCAGCAGGATGCAAAACAACAGGCCGCAACACACGGCAAGGCATCGGTACTGAGTACTCATGCATTCGCTCTCCCTGGTTCGAGGGATGCCGGGGCCAGCCGTGTGGCGTGCTCCGGACGCTCCCGCCGACTCTGATCTATAGTGGATATTAATATCCATCAATACAAAGCCCAAAGGGCCTTTATTCCGTCTTGACCCAGCCCCGTGTGCGGCTCGACGTCCTGTTCGAGCGTCACGGTACGCGGTGCACTACACCTAGCTTCCCGGCGTACCCAATGTTGGCGTTAGTTCGACCGTTTTGCTGATGGCGTCGGGAAGACTGGCCGTGAGTTGCACCGGCAGCCCGGCCGCAGGTTGGTTGATGAACGGCAGCGTTGCCTTGCCGTTCTTGACCGTGCCGCGTGAAATCGGCACCCATTGGCCGCTGGCTGGCTCTTGCTGCAATGCCGTAATGGTCGCTCCGTCCGTGTCATAGCCTACGTCCATCGAATCGCCCGAGATCTGTGCGTCGCGGAGTTCCGGCATGATCGTGTCGTATGGATACCCGTGCCAGAATTCGAGGGTCGGGTCGCCGATGCAATGCCATAGGCGCAATTCGTCCAGCGCGTCCGAGGCGGAAACCCCCGCGCCGCTGACGCCGATCTGGCCAAACATATAGAGTCTTCCATGGTTGAGGATGTCGCCCAACCGGGTGATTCGCGTGCCGGTGTGAAAGAACTGCAGGGACGCGGGCCAGATGGCATCGACAAACCCGCGGAGGAGCGACGAGTTCGGCCAGCTAGGACTATTGCGGGTATCGCCCAGGATACCGACGGCCCCGCCTTTCGAATACGTGAGGAGGCGTTCGGCGAAATAGTTCCCACCGGGCATGGTCGAGAGCGCGCCGCCGGCGGTTTCCTGGTCGAACAGACCGCTGGCGCAATTAACGCTGAATATGATCGGCGTTAGGTTACCGTTGTTCAGGCTCCCAACATGGGAAAAGTTGAACGAAGGGCTGGACCAGCCGCCCGGCCATCCGTGGTCGCGGTGGATAAGAAGGACCCGCCCCGCATTAAAGGCGCTGATAATGTCAGCTGTGGTTCCGTTCCAGGGAAAGCCGCTGCCGCGCCTGATATCCGCTGGAAGCGCGCCGCCGTCATAGTAGGACGCAGGCGTCGCGGCGGCGTCGCAGGGAAGTCCGCCTCGGTAGGCGGTCTCCACGTCATCGAGTTTCTGGGCGAGCGCGTCGAGTCCGCTTGCCGGAATGCCTGATGCGGCAACCGTGTCATGGACGGCGCCGAATTCTTCAAGGATCTCGGCACGCGCCGTCGCAGCGGTAGGCAGGGCCATGGCACGAACGCCGGCGGCGAAGTTATTGTCTTTGTCGTAGGCAAAAGCGGCGTAGTAGTACATCACGCCGTTCAACAGGCCTGTGTCTACAATTTGTTGCCCGGCGCCATTGTACGCAATCTTGCCGTCGCTCGGACTCGTTGGGGAATCGCCTGTTTTCCGAAGGATCTTCACTCCGGCAAGATCCGCGTCGCCCGGGTTCGTCCACGCTAGCGTCACCTGAGAGTCTGCAACCGTGGCCGTGAACCCCGTGGCGTCCGCAGGGGGCGTCGTGTCATGCGGGCCCCCGGACACCGCGGCCAGCATCAGCCCGGCAACCACACCCAATACCATGCTCTTCGAAAACCCTGCAATTCGCGTACACTGACTGGTGCGAGCCATCGTTATGCCCTCCTGTCACGGTGTGACGTCAACTTTGCCCAAACGCGGAGGTTAACCGAGGCTCAATGGACTGACCGGCCTCTTGTTCCGGCTCGTTCATTCCTGTACTCCGTGCACTCTAGCGAAACGTTTCCTCGGGGTCCGGCGTCGTTTCCGCGTTCGATGCGGAATCATGTCTGGCCGCCTTCGCAGCACTCGGTACAACTGCCGTTGCCCGTGCCGCTCGAACCGAGGATTCCTTCCACTTCGAACGCGAAGTCGTCTGCCTCGAACTTGATGCTCTTGAAGCCGCACGCCCAGCCCCAGGCATACTCCAACTGGCAGCAGTTGCCGTCCACCTTGCTGGTCTTGCACTCGATCTTAGCCTCCCCTGCCGTCATCGAGGCCGTGCAACTGCTATCGCAGGACACCACGCGGTCGCCCTCGCACACGGGCTTCAACTCGCCTTTCACGGATCCCCGCGTTCCCTTGTCTTCGTCTTCCCAAATCCACCACATCGTGAAGTCGACGCACGTTGTGTTCTTCACCGGCTTCACGCCTAACGGTGCGTTGAAGAACATGGTGTCGCAGACCAATCCCGTGTCATCCGCGACGCACAGCGTGGTAAACGTCGTATCCGGGCTCTTCTTCCAGTCCACGCGTATGAGATGCTGTCCGACGCGCACCTTCGCATCGATTGTAGCGCGCCACGCGTCAATGTCGGCTTGGGCAACGGTAGGATCGTCGGCAATGCGAGCCGCCGTCATCGCGGCCAGCGCCGCCACGTCGCCGCTCGGAAACCATGCTTGATCCGGGGCCGTCATCTGCGCCACGATCCGATCTCGCTGATACCCACACCAGATTGGCCCCGCGTAGGACCAGTCCAACGCCCGCACGTTGGCGCCATAGTAGGTGTTCCAGTTGCGGACTGCTTTCGCGATCTGATCCTTGGGTGTGTCCGGCAGCGTGCCGAACAAGGCGCACCCCCCCAACATCAGAGACCCCATCAGGGCCAAACCCATCACAAGACTCTTGGCGTGTCGCATATACCTCCTCCTTTCCTCAATTGTTCTGCGGGGCAATCCTCGCAGTGGCGCCCGATTTCCGCGGGCGCCAGTCTACAGTGGATACAAATGTCCCTCATTGCCAAACGCGGAAGGCCTTCCTTCCGTTCCGAACGTGACGGCTAAAGGTATCTCGAGTATCATCCAGACGCTGGCGCCACACCATCGGTGCGCCGGATCCCCAAAACACGCCGGGCATCCACTAATCGTGTCGAAATAGACGCTATCCGACGGGTCAAGAGGGTCGCGGATGTCTATCCCAAGGGTGCTGCCGACATACACGTCGAGGGTATGAGTAGATCTCATCGTGGCCCCACAGGGGATTTGCTGGGTTAGTTCGAGATTCTCGAGATGGACCACGCCGACGGGCAGATCGCCGGTCGTTGACAGCGTCCCGGTGATGATGCCAGAAATGCGGGTATTGCCCACTTGGCTAACCCCTTCATACGTGCCCGAGATGGCGTTCTGATTCTGGGTCAGAACGACTGTGTAGTCCTCGTAATCGTTGCTGCCGGTCGCGTCGACGTAGCCGATCATTCCTTCGTAGGTTCCCAAGAGATCCACCCCGTTGCGGTTGCCGGAAACGGGGGTCATCGTCATTTCGACAGGCGCTGGAAAGGCATTCGGCGGGACCGCCAGCGTGTAGACGGTTCCATCGGAGGCGGTGGCCTCGACGGTTCCGCCTTCTGCGCCGATGGTTTCCGTAGTCTCACGGTCCGTTTCCAGCGAAACGCGCTGCTCGGGTTTTGGAGGACAACTCAACATCGGGACATATAGAGGCTGACACAGGCAAACCGTTGCAGAGGTCTTCATGATACTCATCATCATCCCATGGGTCTCGACGGCGCATCTATGCTCGATGAGGCATGCCGCCCGGACCGGGTCCTTGGTCTTTAGAATCGCTTACTTTGGAATAGCCGAACGTATCGGGTCCTGCAAAGTCAGGTTGATGGCTTGGACCTGGTTGAACGAGATAGTCTCGGGCAGACAGTCGTGATAGGTCATAATGTTGGTCCAAGGGGGATTGAATACGATGCCGTTGACTGTAACGGCGCCGCTGGCGCAATTCAGGTTGGTGGTCGGAGCGCAGACGTCGCCGGGGTCGGGATTTGTGTCGCCGATATCGTCGGCCGCGCCGGCGTCCTGGCCGTCGGCATCGCCGTCGGTATTGCTGAGCGTGACCTTATTGCAGGCGACGTCGTTGAACGTGTGGGCCAGGCCAAGGTAATGGCCCAACTCGTGCGCGAGCAACGTGTCGTTCGGACTGTTGGGAACGGGTTTGTTGATGGCCGTGTGCGTGTAGCAGGGCATCGAGATGTAGCGCAGGTCCGGCGGCCCCCAGCTCCAGCCGCCGCCGCCGTTGTTACGGAAGAGGATCACGATCTTGTCGGGATACTTCGCGGCGATGGCGTTGGCCGCCTTGTCGTACAGTTGCTGCTCGTTGTAGAAGATCCCCAAGATCGGGTTGGGCTTCCATCCCTTTGGCACCACGGGCACGCTGTTGAGCCGGGTGGACTTGACGTTGACGATGTCCGAATGGTCGAACGTGAACTCGATATTGTGGCCGCTATAGATCTCGTTGGCGGCGTCGACCCAGGTGTCGATTTGGCCCAGCGTGATCACGGCCTTGTTCGTGCCGTTGTCATCCGACAGAATAACGGCCTTGATGGGCAGTTGCTTGGGACATCCCACCATGCCCAGCAGGACGGCGGCGAGCAGTAGGGCAAGCAACATGGTTTTCATCATCGGTCTCCTACTCCTCGGCGCTGACGCCAGCGCGGCACGCGTCCATGCGGTGAAGAACGGCAATCTCGTTCGTGGTGGGATCGACCACAACGGCCAGCCGCCCCTGGGCGGTGTCAGGGATACGGGCCTCGGACTCGGTCCAAACGGCCAGATATCCGGCAATACCTCCGGCCACCCAGATCACAGGCGTATCGAGCAGGCTGATGTCTCCATCCTCGACGCCTTGCTCGTCCAGAAATGCCTTGAAGCGCTCGAAAGCCAAGGCTCGATTTTCCCTGGTATCCGGCGGTGGCGGCGGTACGGTGACCGGATCGCACAAGCGGCCCTGCACGTGGCGCAGCGCGTCCTGCTCCGTGGCGGGGTCTCTCACGAAGTCCCCGCTTTGGGTGGCATCGAGTACAATGGCGCCGTCAACCTCTTGCTGCAGTAGTACAAAGGTGTGCTGCTCATCCTCGCCGAAGACCACGATCTCTTCCGGAACGGTCGCGACGAAGTTCAGCGTGCCGGCCTTAAGCACACTGGCCCCAGCGCCGAACTCGGTGCCGAATTGACTCAGGAATTGCACGAGGATATCGAGCCGTTGCCGGGTATCGCCCGCGGTTTGTTCCGCCAGATTACCCTGTTCCAACGAAACGATGCGTTCGGAGCCGAGGGCGAGATTCCTGAATCCCGCGTTGCCCGTGCGCGTGGCGATGGCATCCAGACCGCTTTGGAGCGGGCAGCCAACGAAGCACGTGGAGGCGGCGATCAGGCCGCACGTCAACACCGCCGTTGACGCTATTCTGCGTAGTCGCATTCCATCATCTCCTTACGTTGTCGCACCTCTTACCTCATTGCGCGTACACAGCAGGGCGGGTTCTGAGAAACCCCGCCCTGCCTGTACATAATTGGAGACGCCACTCGAGCGCATCCTCATTTAGAACCGTGCGTTCGAGGAGGAGATTTGTGACGGCGAATCGCGCATGCGCCAATCGTGCCGCAAACGGTTGCGAGGAGTATCGCTCCGAACACGCTGAACGCCGGTACGCTGTCGCCCACCGTCAGGTAGAACGTGTATTCGGCGGGAGCCTTCGATCCATTGTCGTACTCGCAGCGATACACGCCGCTATCCGATACTTCGAGGAAGTCGAAGCACAACTGGCGGTAGGATATGGACGGGTCCAGGTACACCCCGTCCTTGGACCACTTGAACGTGTGGCCGCCTTCGCCGGGCACACATAGGCAGAGACTCTCACCCACTTCACGGAATCCGGCATCCGCCGCGCAGCCCGTCGTCTCGTCCGAACGGACATCGCAATCCGGCAAGGTAGGCACAATCTGCCCGCGAATCGCCCCTTCCGGATACTCTGCCGTGCAAATGTCCATGTACAGATTGCCCGAAAGGAGTTCGGCAACCTCCGAAGTGGACACCGGGAAGGTTTGGTGAATGACGCTGGCTGCGCTCGTCGCGCTTTGGAGGATCGCGGCGCCGGGTATGCCCACCGCCCCCAGGTGCAGATGCGCCGCGGTCGGTTCCGTTATGCCGTGCTCAATAGTAACCGTCAGGGTCGTGCGAGCCGCATCGAGCACGGCCACGCCGCAGCCCGTAGCGCGGCTGCCTGTCGGAGGAACGACCTGCCTGTTGTCGAGAGGGAATGTGAACACGACTTCGCCTTCACCTTCGCCTTCGCCCTCGCCTTCGCCCTCACCGACGGGTTCTGGTGGGCAGGGGCCGCCGCCTTGCTGCATGCGAATGGTCGCCGTTGTGCTGCCCGACATGCCGGATAGCGCGCCACCCGGATGGCCGACGAAATCGATGCGATAGGTAATGTCGAAGAAGCTGTCCACGGCCCAGGTTCCGCCTGCCTGCTGGGACAGCGTCGTATGACCTGGGCTGGGCAGGCCGAACCCTGTTCCCGCGGTAATGCGGAGCAGGTCGAAATCCGGATCGCCGGGCGGAAGCTGTCCCTGGAGCATGAACATGTCTGTATCGAACGATTGAACCGGATTGCCCGGGGTTCGGGGCGCGGAATGCATCTCGAGGACATGGGGTATCACAAAAGATCGCGAGAACGAAGCGAGCGTGCCGATTCCGGTCATGTCGAGTGTGAGCGTTCCGCTGCACGTGGTTCGTTCGCCGCCGAGCGCACCCCCGGCTTCCGTGAAGACATCGAAGAAGCTCCCGATGACGGCCCTCGAATGCAGCTCCGTGCCGCTCGGTAAGCCGTCGATAATGTCCATTGTGTCGTTCGGCGAGGTAACCGGACAGGCCGACGGCAGCGCTACCGATCCGGCGCCGTTATCCGGTTCGAGGCAGCGTGTCGGCTGCACCGGCGCGGGGCTACCCTGATGCATGCGGATGGTTCCCGTCGTGCTTCCTGACATGCCGCCCACCGGGCCGCCCGGATGCCCTACAAAATCGATACGATAGGTGATGTCGAAGAAGCTGTCGACCGACCAGTCGCCGCTTGGAAGGCGCGTGAGGGTGGTGTGGCCGGGGCTTGGCAGTCCTAACCCCGTGCCGGCGGAGATCCGGAGGAGGTCGAAATCCGGGTCGCCCGTGATCTGGCCTTGCATTTGATAGAGCACCGTATCGAGGTCTTCCTTCGTAACGCCCAGAACGCGCGGCGACGTGTGCATCTCGAGCACATGTGGAACGGCAAACGTCCGTGAATACGTCCCGAGGCCGCCCGTGCCGGTCATCACCAACTGCACGGACGCGCTGCATGTCTCGCGTTCGCCTCCCAGCGTGCCGCCATTCTCGACGAAGACGTCGAAGAAGCTGCCGATGCGAACCGAAGAATGGAGTTCCGTGCCGGCCGGCAGGCCATCGACAATATTCATCGTGCCGGTTTCCGTCACGTAGTCGCAGGGGGCCGGGAGCGTGCCGCCGCTCGTCGGGCCTGCCGGCGTAGTGCAGGCATCCCCGATAAAGATGGGATCGCCTTGCCGCATGCGAATGGTCGCGGTCGTCGAACCGGAACGCCCGGCTAGCGACCCGCCCGGAGCGCCCACGAAATCGATCCGATAGGTAATGTCGAAGAAGCTGTCCACCGCCCAGTTGCCCGAGGGCAGACGGCTGAGCGTGGTATGGCCCGGACTGGGCAAGCCGAACGACGTGCCGCAGGTGATGCGCAGCAGGTCGAAGTCCGGGTCGCCGGTGATCTGCCCCTGGCACTGCGCCAAGTCCGCCGCAAACGATTGAATCGGACTGCATGTGGTACGCGCGGCCGAGTGCGTTTCGCACGCCATGGTCAACTGCAGCGTGCGCCTGAAGGCCGCCAAGGATCCCGTTCCTTTCATATCGAGCGATAGCGTTGCACTGAACGTCTGGCGTTCTCCCCCTAGAGCGCCGCCGATCTCCGTGAAGATGTCGAAGAAGCTGCCGATACTCGCCAGCGACTGCAACTGGTCTCCCGGCGGAAGTCCGTCTATAATGTTCATGGTATTGGTTCCGGAACTGTACGGACAGGCGGCCGGCAATCCCGCCGTGCCGTTTCCGCCATCTGGTGCCTCGCACGGGTCCGCGTGCGCGGAGGGCATTGCGCCCAACGCCGCCATCGCGCTCGCGAACAACAACGCCTTGTACATCGGGATGCACTTCCTCATGATGGATCTCCTCCTCCACGGTTGTAGACCGCTGCACACTGTTGCCCTGCGCCTCAAAGAATAAGAGATTTCAATATCCACCTTATTCTGGATGTTATTATCCACTATTTTTCGTCGACTGTCAAGACGCCGCTCGAACCTTGGGAACGTTACGCGCGCCGGGATCTCCGGAGAATGAACAGGAACACGCCCAGAAATGCCCCCACCATGGCGGGAATGGCAGAAATAGGCAAAGCCGGAGCGGAATCGGGATCTTGCGGATCGGTTCCATTCAGGTATTCGAAGTGGTTGGACACACCGTCGCCGTCGATGTCGCCCGAGCCGCCATTCGGTCCGCTGGCATCGTTCGGGCCGAGCGCGTTTTGGACCTCCCATCCGTCCGGAAGTCCGTCGGCATCGGTGTCATACGCCAGGGGATTCATTCCGAGGGCTTCTTCCTCGAAATCCGTCAATCCATCGCCATCCGAGTCCATACTGAAATCCACAGGTTCGAGCGGGAGTGACGCGCCGACGCCGGCGAACGAGAACGTGGATTTCTGGTCGACGATAGACTTGGCCTGATGGTGCACGCCTTCAGCGAAGTTCGACGAGCACGCTGGCCAGCCGAGGCCCAATGCATCGTTGATCCAGGGAACGCTGGTCGTGCGGAGATGTTGCCGGAAACCGCCCGCGTCCCACTCGATCGTCTTCGAGGGATTGCCGACCTCGCGGAAGATGAACTTGGGAGCGACGTAGAGTTCGGCATCGAAGCTTCCCCCGAATTGGTCGTCTCGTCGTATCGTCATCGAACCGGAGGACACCAAGGATGTTGATGTTTCGAGGAACACGTCGAAGAAGGCATCGGCTTTGGGGGAGCCGGCCACTTGGATGGGGTGGACGCTCTGCAAATGGAGCGCGATAATCTCGATGGGTATCGTGGCGGTTGATCCGGGTAGAGGCAGCGGGGCCGGGCCGAGCCGCCGGATCAGCGTGTCCGTCGGTCCGAGGGGACCTGCGCATCCAGGGTTGCTCCCGAGCGGCGCGCTAGCGAAATCGACGCGTCCGGTGAACGGCTCGGATCCGGGGGCGAAGAAGTCCGCCGGGATCGCTGGACACCCCAAACCGAACTCGAACTCTGCCGTTCCGGAGCACTTGAGAATGTCCACGCCAGCAGCCACGTCGCTGGTTTGCGGGATCGCATTCGGACACGACGGTTCCAGCGTGAGATGAATGAGATTCCCGTACAGCGTGAATGGGGTTTTGACGCCCTCGTCGAACCCCGGAGTGAAACCCGTCGCGCAGTCCGGACAATCCAGTTCGGGCACAAGGCTCTGCCAGGGCGCGGCGGGTCCCGTCAGGAAATCCTGCCATCCGAATGCCGGCCCCGGCTGCTCGATAATATGAGCCGGATTACTCACTTCGGTGAACCGGAATATGGGCATGATCTGGATCGTCGAGTCGAACGTTCCGCCGTATCCATGCGTCTTGGCCAAGTGCATCTAGCCGTGCGCGGGCATCATCTGACTGATGGTTACGCTCACGTCAAATTGCGTCGGATTCGCGCCTCCGTACGTAACGGTGATCGGGGCCACGCTTGTGAGCGACATGCCCTCGATCCGCGTTCGGATCATATCTGAGGAGGGGATGCCTGGCACAACCGCGGGCTCGAGCCGACGAACTACTGTGTCCGTCTGCCCTAGGTCGCCGGTGCAACTCGGGAACGTCATCAAGGGCTACCCCCCAAGCGTCACCTGCCCCGTAAAGGGGTCAGAACCCGGACCAAAGAAGTCGGCCGGCATCGGCGGCGTCGGCGGCATCCCAAGCGGACGGATCACGGAAGCCGCCACCCGCAGGAAGTCGTAGCCCGGCGCGATCGTCGGCGGATCTTCGGGGTCCAGCGGGCTGGTCAAGAGTGTCTGCTCCCGCGAATTCACGATGCCGTCGCCATCCGGATCGCCTGCGGGTCCGTTGTCGGGATTGACTCCTCCGTCGTCCTCCGAGGACAGTTCAAAGACGAATTCCCAATCGTCACAGAGGCTGTCCCCGTCGAAGTCCGGACAGGGCTCGACGACGGGATGGTCTCCGACCATGTCGGCTCCGCTCCCGCCGTCTTTTGAGATGGCAGACTTGCCGCACGGTACGGCCTTCATATTGAACTTCTTGTAGATATGCCCGCCAAGATACGACCCGGTGGTTTCGAACGCATACCACCAGCGCCCCAGCGGCGGGATGGTAACCGGGGGTTCGTACTCGTTGTTCTTGACGGGATGGATGTTCGCCCAGTCGATCGTTTCGAGATCGGGGTAGTAGGTCATCGAGGCCAGCAGCTAGAGCTCGGATACCAGCATGCATTGGGTGGGGCTGTCGTTCTCGATGCAGATCATGTGGACTTGGTTACCCGAACCACCGCCCCCGGCCTGTGCCCCTTGGCCGCCGCCGCCCGGGTCCGTTGTATTCCCGCCGCCACCGCCGCCCGGGTCCGTTGTATTCCCGCCGCCACCGCCGGGGGCAGGGCCGCCATCGCGGAATCCACCGGCGGGAGTCGGTCCTCCACCTGCGGGCTCGCCGTTGTTTGTCCAGTAGTAGTCGAACTTGATACTGTTCTTCTCGTTCACGCACAGCATAACGTCAATGTCGATGACGCCGTCAGGCGGGACCGTTCCTCCGCTCATATCGACATCGGCCCCGTGGTATGGCGGGCCGACTCCCGGCGGAATGGCCGACACCGAGCCGCCGCCGCCCCGGTTGTCGGAATCCAATCCAACACCGACGTTGTCGAAGGAATCGCACGAGGCACTCGCGCCGTTGACCACTACTTGGGGCTTGTCCTTCTGATACATGTACATATGGAAATCGTTGGCGGCCTGCCCCATGTCATTGGATATATGCAGCGTCGCTCGAACCGGAACGTCCGGCGGCAGACAAGGATCTTCTCCGTCGGAACCGGTGCCTGCCCATGCGGCGCCGAAGACGAGTACGGTCAGTACGAAGAGCCATACCTCGACATGTGCCTCAAACCCGCTCGTTCTTACCTTTCGCATCGTTAGACCCTCCCTGCGCAAGAAGCGCATTCCTCCTTCGGATTTCCACTTCAAGCTCGTTCTATCCCGATGCCCTCAGAAGACACCACCTATCAGAAAGCAATTCTCGCTTCAAAGCAGCACAAAAATGACTGGATAATTAATGATATAGGCCGATTCATCCCTTATACGTGTAAATATAGTTAGTTACGTTGAGGACTCTCGGAAGAAGCACTCCGCACGTTTTCGCGTGAACCGTTCAGGCGGGTCTGGCCTGTCCCCCGAAAGTTGTACCAGGCTGAATGAGAGAAACCGTAAGCTTTTGAGCTTAGGAGGGAACTCTCATGAAAGGCAAACGATTCAAGGAAGAGCAGATCATTCGGATCCTGCAGGAGGTCGATGGCGGCAAGTCGGTGGCGCAGGTTTGTCGCGAGCAGGGGGTATCTGAGCAGTCGGTCTACCGGTGGCGGCAGAGCTATGGGGGAATGGACATCGGCGAGTTGCGCCGACTCAAACAGCTGGAGGAGGAGAATCGCCGGCTGCGCAGCATCGTGGCCGAGCAGGCGGTGGACCTCCAGATTCTAAAGGAAGTCAACTCAAAAAAGTGGTAGGCCCCGCTGCGCAGCGCGCCGTGGTCAACGACTTGGTGCAGCGGGGAGTGTGTAGTGAACGGCGGGCCTGTGCGGTGCTTGATGCGCCGCGGATGACAGTTCGATACCAACGGCGCGTGAGCGCCGCAGAGGATGCCTTGCGCAAACGTCTGCGGGTGTTGGCCAACAAGCACAAGCGCTACGGTCTTCGGCGGATGCTGGCGGTGCTGCGGCGCGAAGGCTGGCGGCTGAACAAGAAGCGGGTTCATCGTCTTTGGAAGGAGGAAGGATTGCAGCGCAAGCGTAAAACCAAGCGCAAACGTGCGTGTGGCCCGTCCCCGGAGCTTCCGATGCGGGCGGAGCATTTCAATCACGTGTGGTCCTACGATTTCATCGAAGACCGCACCGAACGAGGCGGCAAACTGCGGATGCTATGCATCGTGGATGAATATACGCGGCAATGCCTGCACATTCGCGTGGACCGATCTATTGGGGCTGCGAAAGTGATTGCCTCCCTGCAATGGCTTTTCGTGTTGCACGGGCGACCGGAGTATATCCGTTCAGACAACGGTCCCGAACTCATCGCCAAGGCCCTGCAAGCCTGGCTAGCACAACACCAAGCGAAGACCCTGTACATTACACCGGGCAGCCCCTGGGAGAATCCTTTCATCGAGAGTTTCAACGACAAGTTTCGAGATGAATGCCTGAACCTGCACGTCTTCGTCGATGGCCGTCACGCACAGACGGTGGTGGAAGCCTGGCGCACAGAGTATAGTGAAGAACGACCGCACAGCAGTTTGAATTACATGACCCCGGCAGAATTCGCCGGGCAGTGTCGGAACTCCGGTCGGCCTACGGCCTCTCTCCGTTCCGACACTGCCCCCAGCCCGGGGCCACGACCGAAAACCAGCGCAAATACTCTCATTCAGGTTGGTACATAAAATGGGGGCAGGTCAGGTCCGTGATCTACGGAAAACCGCAAGTGACATCGCCAACAACGTGGGCCACAGTATCGATGCGAGACGCTGTCAATCAATGAATGGAGTGCTACACGCGAAGGACGTACGCCTTCGGAGGCACGCCGATGCTCTGTAGCTCGTGCCGCGCGTGGCGTGGGCAGTATCGAAGGAACGCAAGGCAAGCCCGGTCTGTTATACCCTTTGGGGGTGGTGACGGCAGCAGCAGAACCACGCAAGTCTGTCCATTGGCGTTCCCCGGTCATTTGTAAGTCACCGTTACACTGTAGGATCGGCCTCCCGGAGCCAATCAGGCTGCGTTCAAGTCAAAGCCAGTATTCGGGGTAGCGGCGGTTCTTGGCGAGGTTGTTTACGGCCAAGGCGACGATCAGGAGGATGCACGCGCCAAGACCGGCGGGTATTGCTACATACAGAAAGCCCAGGTCGTGGATATTCTTTCCTCCGATAACCGCTATGAGTGCCGTCGCGCCGCCGGGCGGATGAAGGGTTCTTGTTGCGTGCATGGCCACGATGGCGGCCGACACGCCCAGCGAAGCGGCTAGAACGAGGTTCCCGCCGAACAGTTTGTAGCTCACTACTCCCGTCAGCGCGGAAATCACGTGTCCGCCCACCAAGTTCCGGGGTTGCGCCAAGGGACTCTTAATGGCGCCGTACGCAAGGACCGCAGAGGCCCCGAATGAGCCGATCAATAGAGTCAGATCTCTCGGTTCGAAGAACGCCGCCGAAAGGGCGCTGCACAAGCCGATGCCCAAAAACGCTCCAAGCCAGGACCATCCCCATTCCGAAATGCTTACGCTTGGAGGCGCCTGTCCCCCACCCTTCATCTTGGCGAAATACTGGCGCTTCATTCGCCCATGACCCTCACGATGTCACCTCGTGAAACGATGCCGACCGGGCGATTACATTCATCTACAATAGGCAACCTGCGTATGCGCCTCTCGTCAAGTATGGCGGCCGCTGCCCGAATGCTGGTATCGGGCGATACTGTCACGGCAGGATGCGACATAATGTCGCGAACACAGCCTTCCACGGCGAACTTTGGAGCCCCCCCGCCAAGAAGGTGGCGCAGCATATCGCTGAAGGTGTGGCCTCGGCGCAGTCCGGCCAGATGCAGAAGATCCGCGTCCGAGACGACGCCTACGACAATACCCTGTTCATCCACAACGGGCGCGCCCGAGATCGCATTATCCGAGAGGATCTTCGCCGCTTCCCGGACGTCGGCGTCGGGCGAGATGGCTACCACATGGCAGGTCATTACTTCGCGGACTGGGGCGTTCCCGGCCGCTCGTCTATGCGCGTGGCGAAGCGCTATCTGGTAGATTTCCCTGAGATCCTCCTCGGTAACGTCCACGTAGGTCTTGATGTCCTTGAGGGCTGCCCGGAGGTCTTCGTCCAACAATTCTATCGCGTCTTGGCACGGTTCGTTCACGGAACGCTCCGGATCGGCCTGCGGCCGGCAGCCCTCCGTGTCGCTTTCGGCGGTGCTTTCTGACTGGCCCGCCGTGCATCGCATTTCGGGGGAGCCGCGGGAGTACTCACAATGTCAGAAAGCGTTAACTGGCTGAGGGACTTGACTACGCTCACGCGGATACCGCCCCAGACATTATGGAGTAGGCATGGTTTCGATCCGCATCGCGGTCGCCCGAGAAGGCATTTCCCAAACGTGAGATTGCCGTCGACCGCGTGGATGACCTGAAGCAGCGTGATTTGCGAGGGTTTGCGTTTGAGTTCGTAGCCTCCGCCGGGGCCGAGCACCGCGCGCAGAAAGCCGCCCTGCACCAGCGACTGAAACACTTTGCGGCTGTACGGTTCCGGCACACCGGCCTTTTCACAAATGTCGCGAGCCCGGAAGCGTTTCGCTCCGTCTTCCTTTGCCGCGCACAACAGGGCGCGCAGCACGTACTCACACTTTTTCGAGAACAACTGAAACACATCCACTTCCTTTCCGTCTCCAGACCCGCCCGGAGGCTAGTAATGGATAGTATTGTCCACTATGTTGCCCGCATTTGTCAACACATAATCACACATAATCACACCCCGCCACACCCGCACGATGAAGGGCTTGACTTTTTACGCACTATAGTGGATACTATGGTCCGTCATTGGATGGATGTTAGTATCCGCACTTAACGGCGCACGGGCGCGCGGAGTCTCAGAGAACAGCATGCTGACGGATATACAACTGCCGGATGCAGACTACTGGAAGCACCAGATCAAGTGCCAGGCGGCGTGCCCCGTCCACACGGATGCGCGGGGTTATGTGCGCGCCATTGCCGAAGGCGATGACAAGCGGGCGTACCTAATCGCCCGAGGCCCAAATCCCTTGGCGTCGATCTGCGGCCGCGTTTGCGGGGCCCCCTGTGAGTTGGCCTGCCGTCGCGGCAGTTACGACAGCCCTGTCGCAATCCGGGCGCTAAAACGGTTTGTTTGCGAGCGGTTTGGCCCGGAAACACAGGGGAAGGACCCGAAGGCGTTCATAAGCTGGCTGAAGGATGCTGCCGTGTCTTGCGGTCCGCCGACATGCGCAGATCGCGAGGAGTTGCTGCCGCTGCTTCAGGAACTGATGGCCGGAACGCTGCCCAAGGTATCAGAGAAAACAGTAGGTATCATCGGCAGCGGCCCTGCCGGATTGGCGGCTGCACACGATTTGGCGCTGCTCGGCTTTGAAGTGACCATCTATGAGATGGAGCCTCTGCTGGCGGGCATGCTCGCTGTGGGCGTACCGCAATACCGCCTCCCCCGCTGGATTATCGAGGCGGAGGTTGCCGTGATTACCGCGTTGGGGGTCAAAGCGATTACGAACTGCAAAGTTGGTGTTGACATCTCCTTTGATGAACTGCGACGCAGACACACAGCCCTCGTGATTGCCGTGGGGGCCAAACATTCCAGGCGGCTGCCTTTGGCCGGCGCCGACGCCGAGGGCGTAATCGGCGGAGTTGAGTTCCTGCGCGACGTGGCGATCGGGCGGCCCCCTCGACTCGGACGCCGCGTCGTCGTTATTGGCGGTGGAAACGTCGCATTTGATGTAGGGCGCACCGTAATGCGCCAAATTGCACGGGACACGGCTCGAACCGTGGCCCGGTGTCCGTGGGTTGGCGAGGTATACTTATGTTCGCTCGAATCGCTCGACGACCTGCCCGCTGACGATGCAGAAATCATAGAAGGAGACGAAGAAGGAATTATCCGGCGCCACAGTGTTGGCCCGAAAGAGATCCTCCGTGACGAGTCCGGACGGTTAACCGGAATACGCCTACAGAAATGCCTGCGTGTGTTCGATGAATCGAAACACTTCAACCCCCTATTCGACAGCGACAATGTGTGCGACATTGCCTGCGACAACGTTCTGCTCGCGATCGGACAGACTTATGATCTGAGCTTTGTCGATCCGGAACGCGACAAGCTGGAACTGCGGCCTAACGGTGCCATTGCATGTGACCCTGATACGGGCGAGACCTCCGCGCAGGATGTTTTCGTAGCGGGTGACCTTGCGCATGGGCCGCGTTTGCTCATTCATGCGGTGTGTTCGGGGAAAGCGGTTGCGCGGGCAATTTACCGGAGCGTCACAGGAAGGACCGTTGCCTTTGATGAGACGACGCTGCATTTCCCAGAAGCCGCGTACGGCCGCGAAACCGATTACGAGAAGATTCCGCGCGTCAAGCTGAGCACGATTCCCGTGAAGGAACGTCTTATCGGACAAGATAAGACCGTTGAGCAGGGCTACAACACGGAAGCCGCCCGACGCGAGGCCTCGCGATGCTTGAACTGCGGGGTCAACACGATATTTGACGGCGATCGCTGCGTACTGTGCGGAGGCTGCGTGGATGTATGCCCAGTGTCCTGCTTGGGCATTCAGCCTGCGGACCGCGTGCCGTACGCAGGAGACGCCGCGCGAGCCGTCGAAGCGGAACTGGAAGGCATTCCTCCCTCCGACGCATCCGTAATCGTGAAGGATGAAACGAAATGTATTCGATGTGCCTTGTGCGCGGATCGTTGCCCCACAGGAGCCATCACCATGGAAACGTTCCATTTTGAGGAGAGACTCGCATGCCAGGACGCCTAGAACCCGAGGCAGTGCCTCGAAGGGATTTCTTGAACTGGGCCGGCGTGGGCGCGGCAGCGGCAGCGATCGTGGGATCGCTTGTCGGCATGGCCCGGCTGCCCAAGCCGAGCGTACTTCCTGAAGCATCGCACCGTTTCCGGGCGGGAAAGCCCGCCGAATTCCCGCCGGGCACGGTCAAGATCGTCACGGAACACAACGTCCGCATCATGGCGACAGACGAAGGCGTCGCGGCGCTTTCGCTCGTGTGCACCCATCTGGGTTGCATCGTGGCCGAGTCGCCCGAAGGCTTCAAGTGCCCCTGCCATGGTTCACGGTACGCGCGCGATGGCAAGGTTGTCGCCGGGCCCGCTCCGAGGCCGTTACGCTGGCTCGAGATCTCGCAGGCGCCCGATGGCAGCCTCATCGTCGATAAGGACCGTGAAGTCAAGCCGAATCAATTCTTCAAGGGCTGAGAGGAGCGCGAAACGCATGGCCAACGGGTTGGGTTCGTTCATCGAGAATGTGGCGCGGTTGCCGTGGACCTTTCGTGATTCGCTGATTCGCCACGGCGCGCCGACGTCGGACCGCGCTCGATCTCAGACGATTTTCGGCAACTTCTTTCTTCATATTCATGCGACTCGCGTGCATCCTGAGACCCTGCGTCTTCGGACGACGTGGGGCCTGGGAGTGTCGCTTGTAGCGCAGTTTATCATTCTGAGCGTCACTGGCGTGCTATTGATGGTATACTATAAGGCCTCGACGGACCTCGCGTACGATTCGATCAAGGACTTGCACTACGTCGTGCCGACGGGCAGGTTTATTCGTAATATCCACCGCTGGTCGGCCCACTTGATGGTGGCGACGGTGATTTTGCACATGGCGCGCGTGTTCTACACCTCGGCGTACAAGTCCCCGCGCGAATTCAACTGGGTCGTCGGCATGATCCTGTTTGTGCTTACGCTGATGTTTTCGTTCACGGGCTATCTGCTTCCGTGGGATCAGCTCGCGTATTGGGCCATCACGATCGGCGCAAACATCGCGGCATCACCGAATGAACTCGCAAACGCCCTTGGCCTGCCGCAGGCATTTTACCTGGGGGACATTCAGAAGGAACTGCTGCTAGGCGCGTCGACGGTCGGCCAGGAGGCCTTGACGCGATTCTATTTGTTGCACATTATGCTGCTGCCGCTCGTGTTCGCCGGCGTCATAGGCGTTCACCTGTGGCGCCTCCGCAAAGACGGTGGCCTCGCGCATCCCGAGGGCACGCCGACGCCCGCGGGCAAGGGCGTCGGCACGATGACTCCGCCGGGGCTCGAGCCGCAAGCACAGCCCACCAAAACGTATGGCCTGATGGCGGTCGTCAAGGGGACTTCGCCGCACACGGGCAAGGTCATCGACGAGACGCTGCCCGCGTGGCCCTACTTGATGCGCGCGGAACTTCTCGTGTTCATGTTCAACATGCTGATCTGCGTGGCGCTGGGCCTGTTGCTGGATGCGCCCTTGCGCGAACTGGCCAATCGAGCCGTCCCCGAGAATCCCGCCAAAGCTCCGTGGTACTTCCTTGGGTTGCAGGAAATGGTGTCGTATTCGGCGTTGATTGGGGGCATCGTAGTCCCCACGATCGTCGTGGCCGGGCTTGCGTTGATACCCTATCTCGATCGCGAGCGCGAGGCTTCGGGCGTGTGGTTCAGCGGCGGCCGCGGCATGCGCGTGATGCTGTTTTCTATTCTCGTGGGCGCGGCGCTCGCTATCGCGGCGGTGGCGTTCCCGGTCAACTTCGGCTGGCTGCGCAACTGGTATCCGGACATCCCCCAGATCGTGATTATCGCGATTAACCCGGGCAGCCTCTTGACGGCGGCTTACGCGTTGTGGTCCGTGCTCGTCGTGATCCGGGCGCGATCTACGCGGATGGGCGCCATCGCGTTGTTTACGTGCTTTCTCGTGGGGTTCGTCATTCTGACGTATGTGGGGACCAATCTACGTGGGCCCAATTGGGATTTTTACTGGAGCAAAAGTCAATGGCCGCTGCACTAAACGCGGCATCGAGCCCGGAGGGAGACCGTGACCACCTTGAACGCTGAACGACTCGATCGTCGAATCAAGTGGGCGCTTTTGGTGATAAGCCTGGCGACACTGGCGCTGCTTGCGTTGTCCGCGTTGCGCGAGAACGTATTCGCATCGTGGCGGATCGAGCGAGCCAAGTACGCGAAGGTCCTGCAACGGAAGGCTACAAACGAGCGCGGGCAAGCCCTCGCGTCGCAGTTCCGGACCGAGATCGCCCAGAATGTGCTTCCCGAGATACATATCGTGGACCGGTGCGTGACGTGCCACACGGGCATGGACGATCCCCGGATGAACGATGAACCGAACCCGTTTAAGAGCCACCCCGGCGATCTTCTCGCCACGCACCCGCCTGAGAAGTTCGGATGCGTGGTGTGCCATGGAGGCCAGGGGCGCGCGACCGAAACCGACGATGCCCACGGGCGTGTTCCGTATTGGCCGGCACCACTCATCGACAAGGAGTATTACTACGCGGGCTGCGGCGCTTGCCATGCGCACGTTGGCGTGCCCAATTACACGATGCTCGAACGCGGGCGAGCGGCTGCCGAGCAGTACAAATGTCTTGACTGCCATGCCATCGACGGTACAGGCGCCACGCAGGCTGCGCCGGATCTCTCTCGCGCCGGTATGAAGGGAAGGCCGCCGAAGCCGCACAAGAAGGGTTCCGGCTGCGCCCTCGACAATCCCGCGGCCCCGATTCCCGCAGGGGACCGCGCTGCGCTCGACGCCTTCCTGGTGTCGCGCGTGGGAGCGCCCGGATTGATCGAATCCAAGGCGCTCTTCAACTCGATGGGGTGCCGCGGCTGCCATCAAATCGGCGGCGTGGGCGGCGACGAAGGCCCCGACATCAGCAACGTCGGTATGAAAGACGAAAGCCGGATGGATTTCAGCCGCGTATCCGGCGAGCGCACGCTGCCTAACTGGCTGCGAGCGCACCTCCGCTCGCCATCGACCATCGTTCCCACCTCGGAGATGCCGACGCTGGGATTGCCCGACGAGCAAATCGGACGGATAACCTTTTACCTCCTTTCACTCCGGCGGGGCGGTATTTCGCCGGGATTCTGGCCCAAGGACCGCGTTCTGGCAGAACGGGTCGGAGAACGCGAATTTGCGACGGACGGTTTGACCCTGTTCAGCGCGTTCTGCTCGGCCTGTCATGGGCTTGAAGGCGAAGGCGTCCGGTATCGCGGGTTGAAAGCCTATCCGGCCATCGGCGGGGCCGACTTCCTCGCAGCTGCTTCGGACGATTTCATTCGCGCGAATATCACGCAAGGCCGGCCCGCGAAACGCATGCCCGCGTGGGGGGAAAAGAAGGGCGGGCTTCATCCCGAGGAAATCGACGCGATCATCGCGGCGTTGCGCGAACGCGCGGGGCAGCCTGAAATAGACGACGGCAAACCCGCGCGCTGGGTGGCCGCGCCGGGGCCTGGAACGCGTCCTGGTGAGGAACTGTTCCTCACGAATTGCGCGGGCTGCCACGGTCAAAAAGGCGAAGGAGGCGAAGGGCTTGCCCTGCGCAACAAGGCTGTGCTCGAGACCGCGACGGACAGCTATCTGGTCAGGACCATTTCGCAGGGACGCCGCGGTACGAAGATGCAGGCATTCGCGCAGGCGTCTCCGACGCATCCGGCGCTGGCGCAAGACGAAATCGAGAGCATCGTGTGGTTCATCCGCTCATGGAAGGAGACGCAATGAGTACGAAAGGCATCTCACGCCGGGATTTCCTCGCGACGGTCAGCGCGGCGGGCTTTGGAGCCTTGGCGGTATCCGCCAACCGGGCGTGGGGCCTGGACGCCATCGCAAATCCCCTGGCCGCTTACCCGGAACGCGGATGGGAAGACGCCTACCGCGACTTGTGGAAATACGACGACAAGTTCACGTTCCTGTGCGCTCCGAACGACACGCACAATTGCCTGTTGCACGGTTACATGCGTGCGGGCGTCTTGGCGCGTATCGGGCCGACCATGCGTTACGGCGAGGCCCAAGATATCGAGGGACGCACCATGTCGCATCGCTGGGATCCGCGCTGCTGTCAGAAAGGTCTGGCGTTGACGCGGCGCATTTACGGCGACCGCCGCATCAATCAGTGCATGATCCGGAAGGGCTTCATGGAATGGTTCAAGGCAGGATTCCCGCGCGAGGCCAACGGATTGCCCCCCGTCCAGTTCTTCAATCGCGGCCGCGACGAATGGCTGCGCGTATCGCACGACGAAGCGGCTACGGTCGTCGCCGCCGTGCTCAAAAACGTTGCCGAGACGTACTCCGGCGAGGAAGGGCAGAAACGGCTGAGCGAGCAGCATTACGACGAAGCGACCGTCCAAATGACTAGAGGCGCCGGAACACAGACCCTCAAATTTCGCGGGGGCATGCCGTTGCTCGGGATGACGCGCGTGTTTGGGATGTACCGCATCGCGAACGCCATGGCGCTGCTCGATGCGGCGATCCGCAAGGTCGGGCCGGACAAGGCGCTGGGGGCGCGCGGCTTCGACAACTACAGTTGGCACACGGACCTGCCGCCGGGCCACCCGATGGTTACCGGGCAGCAGACCGTCGAGTTCGATCTGTGCGCAGTCGAGCACGCCAAAACCGTCGTGGTGTGGGGCATGAACTGGATCGCGACAAAGATGCCTGACGCACATTGGCTCACCGAGGCGCGCCTGAAAGGCGTCCGGACTATCGTGATCGCGTGTGAATACTCGGCAACCGCCTCCAAGGGCGATGAGGTTGTGGTCGTCCGGCCCGGTACGACGCCGGCGTTGGCGCTAGGCTTAGCGCACGTCCTGATCAAAGAAAGCCTCTATGACAAAGAGTACGTCAAGCAGTGGACTGACCTCCCGCTGCTGGTTCGCGTGGACAATCTGAAATGCCTGCGTGCGCGGGACGTGTTCGGCCAGGAACCCGCGCCATTGAGCAACGCCACCAGAGTGCTCGCAGACGGCGAAGCGCCGCCGCCGCCGGGCCAGCATCGCGAGATGTTGATTCCCGCAAAGATGCGCGCGGAATGGGGCGATTTCGTGTATTGGGATCAAACCGCTTCGGCGCCCAAGCCAGTGACACGCGATCAGGTTGGCGCGTTATCGATCGTGACCGAACCATTGCTCGAAGGGCGTGTCACAGTGACGCTGGCCGACGGAACGGCCGTTGAATGCCGTCCGATATTCGACCTCATTAAAGAATACGCGGCCCACTTCGATCCCAAGACGGCCGAGGAATTAACGTGGGCGCCCGCGGCAACCATCGAGAGCCTCGCGCGCCATCTCGCCAAAGAGCCGGGCACGACGCTCTTCGCTATTGGCATGGGGCCGAATCAGTTCTTTAACAACGACAATAAAGACCGCACCACGTTCCTGCTTGCGGCGTTGACAGGAAATATCGGGCGGGTCGGCGGCAACGTCGGATCGTATGCGGGCAACTACCGCACAGCTCTGTTCAACGGATCCGGGCAATACATCGCCGAGGATCCCTTCGATATCGAACTCGATCCGGCGAAGAACGCCCGGCCCAAGCAATACTGGAAGGCGGAGTCGGCCCACTACTACAACCACGAGGACCACCCGCTCCGCGTGGGCAAGAAGTTGCTGACAGGCTCGACCCATATGCCGGCGCCGACCAAGGTCATGTGGTTCGCGAACGCGAATTCGATCCTGGGCAACGTCAAATGGCACTACAACACGGTTATCAACGCGTTACCCCGTATCGAGATGGTTGCCGTGAACGACTGGTGGTGGTCTACGTCGTGCGAGTGGGCCGACGTTGTGTTCGGCGTGGATTCGTGGGCGGAACTCAAGTATCCCGACATGACCGCTTCGGTCACAAACCCATTTCTGCAAACGTTCCCCCGGACGCCGCTGCCGCGCATCTTCAACACGCTGGGCGATATCGAGGTCCAGGCGCTCGTCGCAAACAAACTCGCGGATCTCACGGGCGACGCACGCTTCCGCGACATGTATAAGTTCGTAACGGAAAACAAAGTCGAAGTCTACCTGCAACGCATTCTCGACACTTCGGCGGCCACGAAAGGTTTCCAAATTGCCGATCTCGAAGCGAAGGCGCGCGAGGGAATTCCTGCGATCCTTGGTAGCCGGACGTCGCCAAAGATCGTCGGTTACGATCAAGTCAACGACTCGAGACCGTGGTACACCAAGAGCGGCCGCCTCGAGTTCTATCGCGAGGAGGACGAATTCATTGAGGCCGGCGAGAACTTGCCCGTGCATCGCGAGCCGGTCGACTCGACGTTCTACGAGCCCAATGTGATCGTCGCACCTAAGCACGAGGCCATTCGTCCCGCGGGTCCCGAAGACTACGGCGTCGCGCGCACGGACCTGTCGTGCGAGACCCGTTGCGGACGCAACGTCGTTCTGTCTTGGCAAGAAACGAAGGAAACGTCGCATCCGCGCGCGAGCGAAGGCTATCGTTTTATCTTCCATACCCCGAAGTACCGCCACGGCGTGCACACGATGCCGGTGGACACGGACATGATAGCGCTCTTATTCGGGCCTTTCGGAGACATTTACCGCCGTGACAAACGCAAGCCGTTCGTGACCGAAGGCTACGTCGAAATGAATCCTGCGGATGCGCGCGAAATGGGCATCGAAGACGGCGATTATGTCTGGGTCGACGGCGATCCCGAGGATCGTCCGTTCCGTGGATGGCAAAAGAACCCGCGCGACTACGAATTTGCGCGCCTGCTCTGCCGCGCCCGCTATTACCCCGGCACGCCGCGCGGCGTGACTCGCATGTGGTTTCACATGCTCGGAGCAACGCCCGGTTCCGTTGAGGGATTGCAGACGCGCCCCGACGGTCTCGCGAAGAACCCGCGCACGGGTTACCAAGCCATGTTCCGGTCCGGCTCGCATCAGTCGGCCACGCGCGGCTGGTTGAAGCCAACGTGGATGACGGACTCGCTTGTGCGCAAGGAAATGTTCGGTCAGGCAATCGGCAAGGGCTTCCTGCCGGACGTGCATTGCCCGACTGGGGCGCCGCGCGAAGCGATTGTAAAATTCACGAAGGCCGAACCAGGCGGCATGGAAGGTGAAACGTTATGGCGCCCCGCGGCATTGGGATTCCGCCCACGATATGAAAACGAAGCGATGAAGGCGTATCTCGACGGCGGATTCATGAGCCCCGGCGACGCGGCCGGACGAAAGGAGTCGTAGGCATGGCGCGCGTGTTCAATTGGCAACTCAAGCGAGAGATGAGCTATTGGTACCCGGAGAATCGCCCCAAGAAGCAGTTCGCCGCCGTATTCGACATTAACAAGTGCATCGCGTGCCAAACGTGCACGCTGGCCTGCAAGACCACCTGGACCTCAGGCAAAGGCCAGGAATACATGTTGTGGAATAACGTCGAATCCAAGCCGTACGGGTTCTTCCCGCTCGGGTGGGACGTGCGGCTGCTCAAGATGCTCGGCCCGCAATCCTGGAACGGCGGTGCCTACGCGGGCCGGACCATCTTCGAGAGCGCTCCTAACGGGGAACGGGTCATGGGGTGGCGGCCCGACGACCTCGACTATGCCTATCCGAACGTCGGCGAAGACGATTGCACGGGCAGCGTCGATCATGGGCAGGGCATCGAGCTGCCGCATGCGCACTGGTTCTTCTACCTCGCGCGAATCTGCAATCACTGCACGTATCCCGCGTGCCTGGCTTCGTGCCCGCGGTCGTCCATTTACAAACGCCAGGAAGATGGGATCGTGTTGCTGGACCAAAGCCGCTGCCGAGGCTACCGCGAATGTATCCGGGCCTGTCCTTACAAGAAGACGTTCTTTAACGCGCTCGGCGGCACGTCGGAAAAATGTATTGCCTGTTTCCCGAAGATTGAGAGCGAGTTGCAGCCGCAGTGTTTTGAGAACTGCATCGGCAAGATCCGTCTCGCGGGGTTTATCTCGAAACCCGAGGAAGCGAGGCCGGAAAACCCCATCGATTACCTGGTGCATATTCGCAAGGTGGCCGTACCGCTCCTCCCGCAATTGGGCCTCGAACCGAATGTCTACTACATTCCGCCGATCCATGCGCCGAATTCATTCCTTACCCAGATGTTCGGCCCGGGCGCAACGGCGGCGGTTGAGACGTACAGGGGCATCGCGGCGGGCGATCTCGATCTGGCAAGCCTGCTCGTGCTTTTCGGATCGACCCGCAATCTCGTAAGGAGGTGGCGGCGCGACGGCGAAACCGTGTGCGGCATGAACGAAAAGGGGGGCGAGATCGTGCGAGTGCCGCTTACCGAGCCCTTCCATGTGCGTGAACCGTTCGATACAAAGTACGGCGTCCTCCGTACGAACGTGCCCTGAGGAGATTACCGCGATGCTACTTATAACGACACGCAAACGCATGGGAACCTGCCTCGCAATCGCGGCGGTCGCGGGCGCGACACTCTTGGCGGGATGCGGCAAGCGACAGGCCGCCCCGGCCGCAGCGAAACCGACGCAGGTCGTTGCCGTCATGACCGCTCAACTCCCCGCGTCCGCCGAGGACCCGCAGTGGGCGAAAGCGCCGGAATTCGCGGCTATGTTGTTGCCGCAGGATATCGTCGAGCCACGCCTGGCGCAGCCCTCGACGACCACGGTGCGCGTCAAGACGATGACCGACGGACGCCAAGTCGCGTATCGTCTCGAATGGGACGACGCCACAACAAACGACATGCCGCAGGCGGCCCATTTCAGCGACGCATGCGCGGTGCAGACGCCCGCCGTCATTGGCGCCAAGATGCCATCGCCTCAGATGGGCGAAACGGGCAAGCCCGTGAGTATTACGTTTTGGCGCGCGTTCTGGCAATCGGTGGTCGACGGGCACCTGTCCTCGCTCAGCGATGTCTATCCGAATGCAAAACCCGACCATTATCCGTTTGAAGCCCCAATCCTTCAGGGCGACCCGGCCGCAAAAGACGCCGCCGCGTCACGCTATGCGCCCTCACACGCGCGAGGGAACGAGATAGCGGCGCCGTCGAACGCCCCGGTACAAGACCTTATTGCCGAAGGGCCGGGCAGCCTCGCTCCCGCGCCTCACGGCGCCACATTGTCAACGGGGCAGGGCAAGCGCACCGCAAGCGGTTATGTGGTCATTATGGTGCGCGCATTGCCAGCACCCGTGAATGGGCCCGTGCAAACGCAGGTTGCTTTTGCGGTCTGGGACGGAGGCAAGGACGAAGTCGGATCGCGCAAGATGCGCACGGACTGGGTCCCCATGCTGTTGGGAGGGCAATAACATGGCAGTCGTAATCGAGTGCGAGGCGCTGCTGCGTAGCGCGGCGCAGTGGCGTCTGCTGAGTCTGCTCCTAGAGCCTCCTGAAGGAACGTGGCGCGAACAAGTCGAAGCGCTCGCACCCGAATGCGGCGATGCGGATCTCGAACATGCCGCCCGCCTTGCGATCGAGGAGGCCTCGCAGGGCCTGTACCACAGTACGTTCGGGCCGGGAGGTCCCGCGAGTCCGCGCGCGATTAGCTACGAACAGGCGATCCAGCCTGGGCAGCGGCTCGCGGAGATCTCGGCGCAGTTCCAAGCGTTCGCCTACACCCCGGCGCTGGCGGAGCCGCCGGATCACGTTGCGATCGAAGCCGGCTTCGTCAGCTATCTTCGCTTTAAGGAGGCCTACGCGCAGATGCAGGGCGACACGGAATGCGCCGAGATCGCGGCCGAGGCCTCGCGCCAGTTCGCCGCCGCGCACCTCGCGCCACTCGCGCAATCGCTGGCGGAACGATTACGCGCCGGTTCCGTGCCCTACTTGATCCAAGCAGCCGCGCTTATGGCGGATCGGATTCGGCGCGAAATCACTACTCCCGTGAACGATTCGCCGGGCGGGTCTTCGCGTTCCAAGGCTGGTTTGCACTACGCGGTAGAGCCCGGGGCCTGATACGATGCGTATGCACGTCTTACAGCATGTTGCATTCGAAGATTTGGGCGCCATCGAACCTTGGGCCGTTCGCAAGCAGATCAGTATCACAAAGACATGTCTTTGGCGAAACGAAATGCTCCCCGACCCCGATGAGGTTGACTGGCTAGTTATCCTGGGCGGGCCCATGGGTGTACAAGACGAGCTTGCGCATCCCTGGTTGGCTCAGGAGAAGGCATTCCTCCGCGAGGTCATCCGGCGCGACCGGATCGTGCTCGGCGTCTGCCTGGGCGCGCAACTCATCGCCGAGGTGCTGGGTGCCAAGGTGCGAAAGCATGCATGCAAGGAGATTGGCTGGTTTCCGGTGAACTTAAGAGATCCCGGCGCGAGCCTCCCGCCCTTCAACCGACTGCCCAAGAGCTTTCCGGCTTTTCATTGGCACGGGGACACGTTCGATGTTCCGGAAGGCGCGCTCCATGCCGCCGAGTCGGCAGCATGCGCTGCACAGGCGTTCACCTACAAGCGCCGCGTAGTGGCCCTGCAGTTCCATTTGGAGTGCACTTGGACCTCCGTCGAGAAGATGGTCGAACATGGTGGCGGTGAACTCCTCGCCTCCCCGAGCGTTCAGTCTCGCGGAGCCCTGTGGAAAGACTGCGACAACCTCGAAAGCACACGCCGCCATCTGGAAAGCCTGTTGGACGCGATGCTCCGCAGTGCGGCCGCAGAGGGACGCTAGATGCCGGACCCATGCTTTCACAATCTCGATGTGCGGCTGTCTGTAACGGACCGATGCCCGCTTCGCTGCACCTACTGCCTGCCGCGTGGCGACCGTGTTGACTATTCGCCCGCCCCGCTATTGGACACACGCCAGGTCCGGGTACTCGTGGGGGCGTTACATACCCGGTTCACCATCCGCAAGATCAGGTTCACCGGTGGAGAACCCCTCCTGCGGCGCGATCTCGAGGAGGTCGTCCAGGACGTCGCGGCAACGGGAATTGGCGATATCGCCCTGACAACGAACGGCCAGTTACTGGCGAGCAGAGCCGCTGGACTGCGCGAGGCCGGCCTCCATCGCGTCAACGTCAGCCTCGATTCGCTGCGGCCCGAAGTATTCGCCGACATCACGCACGGAGGCAATCTCGATGCCACGATGCGCGGCATTCGCGCCGCTAAAGACGCGGGGCTTGCGCCCATCAAATTGAACATGGTGGTGATGCGCGGCATCAACGACTGCGAAGTGAACGATTTCCTGAAGTTCGGTTTGGATACCGGCTGCCACGTGCGCTTTCTCGAACTCATGCCCATCGGCGTTGCGCGGGCGGAATTCCGGGAACGATTCATCTCGTCCGAAGAAGTCCGCGCGCGCCTTGATGCCGACCTCGCTTGGCTGCCCATGGCCGGCGGCGCCGGTTCGAGCAGCCGCGATTGGAAGGTGGTTGCCGCGAACAAGCGCTCGACGGTTTGCGGTTTCATCTCGCCGGCCAGCCATCCTTTCTGCGAGGGCTGTCGCCGATTGCGCATCGGCGCGCGCGGCGAACTCCTGGGATGCCTGGCGCGGGGATCGAGCCTGTCGTTACGCGGCCCGCTTGCGGAGGCCGCCGCGGGAAACGATGCGCCGCTGGCGCATTGCGTCGAGCAAGCGTTCGCGATGAAACGAGGACCTATGTTCACCGAAGGCGCCGACTGTATGGCGGCCGTAGGAGGGTAGCGTATGAGTGTCAAGGCGGATGCAGGAGAGGTACGAACGTTGCGAGGCGAACCCGTCCGCCGCTTCTCGTTCGGCCCAGGCGAATGGTCCGGCGCGTTTGGCGATATCGGGACCGATCTGCCGCTTCTGGCCGGCGTTCTGATGGCCTCGGGCATGCCGCCGGTGCGCGTATTTGTCGTGTTCGGCGTGCTGCAGATCGCGTCGGGATGGGTCTATCGCATGCCGATGGCGGTCCAGCCGCTCAAGGCCGTCGCCGCGCTGGTCATCGCCCAAGGCGTCAGCGGTGACGTCATCACGGGCGCGGGCTTGGCCATCGGAACGATCATGTTGGCGCTCGCGCTTTCCGGAGGGTTGCAGGGGCTTGCGCGTCTGATACCGGAGCCGGTAGTACGCGGTATCCAGTTCGGACTCGGGATCAAGCTCTTCCTCCTCGCGATGGGCCAGTATGTCGGAAGCCAAGGATGGCCAGGCTGTCTTCTCGCTTTTGCGGCCGTGGCATTCATGGCAGGCTTTCCCAAATCTACGCGCTGCCCCGTGGGGTTGCTGCTGCTGCTCTTTGGCGTCGCCGTCGCGTGGATAGGTGGCGCGGCCTTTCCTTCGAAATGGATGCTCGTCCAAACGCAGAACACCTGGCATGCGCCTTCGATGAACGGCGTCTGGACGGGCTTCTGGCTCTTGGCCTTACCGCAGTTGCCGTTGTCACTGGGCAACTCGGTTTTCGCAACGCACCGCCTCGCCGGCGATTGGTTTCCCGATCGACGGATTACGGTTCGGAAGATCGGCGTGGGCTACGCGTTCTTCAACATCTTCACGGCATTGCTCGGCGGAGTTCCTGTCTGCCACGGATCCGGCGGGATTGCGGGCCACTATGCGTTTGGCGGGCGCACCGGCGGAAGCGTCATTATTTACGGCGCGTTCTTTGTTACCCTCGGCGTGGCGGTTCATCTCGGCGCGCTCAACGTGCTGGCGTTCTTCCCGCTGCCGATCCTCGGGATCATGCTCGCTCGCGAAGCCTGGGCGCTTATGGGCCGTCTCCGGCAAACTGCGCCCGGATACCGATGGATAGCCGTACTGGTTGGCATCGTCGCGACAAGCAGTATCCCGAATGGTTTCTTGATCGCCATGGTCGCGGGATCGCTCGCGGCCAGGGTCAAGAATCAACGATCAGCTGTCAGGGCCGCGCCTGAGGTAGAGCCGTCTTGACATCCAAAGACACTGCGCATTCCATGTTGACGCCTGACCAAGCGTGGCGGACGATCAACGAAACGCTCAGTCCGCTACGGACCGAAGAAGTCGCCTTGCCGCATGCGTTGGGACGTTACCTTGCAGCCCCTATTCGCGCCGACCGTGACATTCCTCCTGCAAGCCGCGCTGCAATGGACGGCTTTGCCGTCCGCGCGGAGGAGGTGGCTGAAACCCCGGCCCGGTTGCGGGTCGTGGACGAGGCGGCGGCAGGAAATCCCGCGCGGCGCGGTGTCGGGCCTGGCGAATGCGTGCGCATATTCACGGGCGCGAACGTTCCTCCAGGCGCGGACACCGTGGTCCCGGTCGAGGACACGACGCTTCGCCGCTTTCGCGGCAAGCCTTTTGCCGATGACGTGACGGTCACGGCCGCAATACCGGCCGGCGCGAATATCTTCCGCCGGGGAGAGAACGCGGAAAGGGGTTCCGAGTTACTGTCGGCCGGCAGCCCGCTAGGACCGCGTCAGTTGGCGGTAGCCGCCGCATGTGGATATTCGGTCCTGAATGTTCACGCGCGGCCGCGTGTAGCGATTCTCGCCACGGGAGCAGAACTTCTGGATGTGGCTGCGGCGCTGTCGGGCGACCACGAGATTCGCGACTCCAATGGCCCCATGATAGCCGCCTTGTGCGAGGCGCATGGCTGCCCGGTGACGCTGCGCAGCCCGGTCCCGGACGATGAGGAGTCCACGCGCGCCGCCATCGCCGAAGCGGCGGCGAAGGCCGATGCAATCGTATTGACCGGCGGAGTGTCGGCCGGCCAATATGACTTCGTGCGAATGGCGCTGGATGTCCTGGGTGCGGCCGTGGGCTATCACGGACTGGCCATGAAACCCGGAAGGCCGCAGCTCTTCGCCACACTCGGAGGCCGCACACCCGTGTTTGGGTTGCCGGGCAATCCCCTGAGCGCAACCGTCGGCTTGTATGAATTCGTATTACCTGCACTGAGGCGGCTCTCCGGATGCCCTTCCGATGCATGCCGGCCGGCTTGGCGATTGGCATTGGCGGAACCCCTGCCATGCAAAGGCAGCTATCTGCGGTTCGTCCCCGCGCGGTTGTCACATGGGAAGGACGGCACGCGAGTTCTCCCCCTGAGGGCCGTCGGCACCGCCGATCTCGTCACTGGAGGGTTGGCGGACGGGGCCATTCTCGCGCCCGCCCGTGCGGGACTTCTCCCGACCGACGCGCTAGTGGAATTCCGCCCTTGGGAAACGGGAGAATGATTCCAATCGTTTCACAATTTCGTAGCCGAGGAGCTTGTTATGCCTGAATCTCTGCTTTCCCAGTTGCCCATAATGCTTATCTCGGGGTATAGCGGTTCCGGGAAGACCACCCTGATCGAGAAACTCATCCCTGAGCTGATGGCGGAAGGTTTGACCGTCGCCGTCATTAAGCATGACACGCATGGACTGAACGTCGACCGCCCAGGCAAGGATAGCGACCGCTTCTTCCAGGCAGGCGCAACAGTTATAGCGCACGGCCCGAATGAAGCCTTCTTTCGGGTGCCTCCCGCGCGTGCGTGGGACCTCGAAACGGCCGCCCTTCATCTGCTTCGGTCGCACGACATCGTCCTGGTCGAGGGGCACAAACAGACTCCAATTCCGGCAAAGATCTGGTTGCGCAGCGACTCCGACGAACAGCCGCCCCCGGAAGCGCGCGACGCAGTCCTGGATTTGAGCCGTACCGCGCCTCGGTTCGAGTTGCTCTGCAAGTTTCTGCGTCCGTGGCTTGACCGCCAATGGCTGCGCACACCGGTTCGCGCCGGCATTCTAATCGGCGGCCGGTCATCCCGCATGGGCCGCCCCAAGCACCTCATGTTGCACGAAAGCCGGAGCTGGCTGGAACGCGTCACATCTGCAGTGTCGGAACAGGTCCACTCCGTCGCGATACTGGGTGCGGGCGAAGTGCCCGAGTCGTTCGACGGATGGCCGCGCATCTCCGACGTCCCTGGCGGCGCCGGACCTCTCGCGGGCATGCGGGCCGCCATGCGCTGGGACCCGTTCGCGTCGTGGCTATTCATCGCCTGCGATATGCCCCTCCTCACTTCCGAAGCCATCTCTTGGCTCCTTGAGCTGCGAGCCCCCGCGCGTTGGGCAATACTTCCCCAGCGGGCTAACAGCGGCCAGGTGGAACCTCTTTGCGCATGGTACGACTTCAGAGCCGCGCCCCTCGTAGAGCGTCTCAATGCTCCTTGCGACTTGGCCCGCTGGCCGCACACGCATCTCGCGGCAATCCCTATCGACGCGCAACGCGCGTTGGATAACATCAATACAGAGGCAGAGGCAGCACAGGTCCTGAATCGCACTTAAAGGATCGAGTACAATCCGTGTGTACAATCCGTCACGTTGCGGCTGAGGACGGCCGGATGCTTCATTTCGCGTAGATGCGGGCGAGCGAGACAAAATCCAACTGCCACTGTTGGCGTTATAGAGTATACATAAATAGCTCATATCCATTACTGCTAAGATATGTCTGATGCCACTGATCCACAATCGTCCAGGATCTGAAGTCTGTCTTCATGTCCGGCTTTTGATGCTTGGACCGAGTGGAGCTGAAAGTCCACGGCGCTGATGAATGAGGCGCGCGCACATTGCGGAATTTCAAGGGATCTCTTGGAAGATTGACGCAAGCATACTAATGATGCGTGAAAGCTCATCCCACATGCTCGTCCGCCCAAGGCTGAAGCGGATAGCGCCCACGCCGGCTTGCTCCGGAACACCCATGGCGCGCAAAACCGGCGACAAATGAATCGCACCCGAGTGGCAGGAGGATCCCGTCGAGGCAGCGACATCCGGCATGCGGGCGAGGATGTCTCCGCCAGCCTTGCCGACGAAGCCGACGTTGAGGGTGTTCGGGAGACGACGCGTCGGATGGCCGTTCAAGAGCACCTTGCCGCTGAAGGTTGATTGCAAGGCCTCCCAAAACCGGTCGCGTAACACCTTCAGTTCCCCAGTCCAACTGAGGTCTTGGGCAAGTTCGCAGGCACTCCCCAAGGCTATGTCGAGCAGTACGTTTTCCGTGCCCGCCCGGCGTCCGCTCTCATGACTTGCGCCATGCATGAGCGATTCCAACTTCACGCCTCTACGGACATAGAGCGCACCAACCCCCTTAGGGGCGTACAGCTTATGCCCTGCCACTGAAAGCAAGTCCACGCCCAATTCGTCAACTTTCGTGGCGACCTTGCCCACAGATTGCGCAGCGTCGCTGTGGAAAAGGATACCGTGCTCGCGCGCGAGCCGTCCGATCTCCGTGATGGGTTGAATTGTGCCCACTTCATTGTTGGCGTGCATCACGCTTATCAGTATGGTCTGAGAGGTGATGGCGCGGCGGATGTCTTCGGGATCTACCAGACCCGTGCTATCCACACCAACATACGTCACCTTGGCCCCAAGACGTTCCAAAAACTGGCACGGGCTTAGGATGGCCGGATGCTCAATCTGGGTCGTAATGACATGATGGCCTCTGTCACGACGGGCACAAAAGGCGCCTTTCAGCGCATAGTTGTTGGATTCAGTTCCGCCGCTCGTGAAGACCACTTCGTCCGTGGCGCAACCCAGCAGGGCGGCCACTTGGCCTCGCGCATGTTCGACTGCCGCACGCGCGGGACTGCCGGCCCAGTGCTGACTTGACGGGTTGCCGTAGTCCTTTTCCAGGAACGGCAACATCGCTTCGCGTACTTCCGGGGCAATTGGCGTGCTTGCGTTATAGTCCAGGTAAATGTGCGCCATCGTAGCTCGATCTCCTTACACGGTAACCAGCTTGTCCGAACCGCGGACGATCTCATAGTGGTCCTTCAGCGTAGTCAATGGACAGATGTCCGAACCCTCCGATTCCTTGAGTTTGAGACATGTGCCGCAGGCTTGGAATTGCCCCCCTGCATCCAAGACCCACTTCGCGATACCTTTGTCATCGAATTTCGGGTCCTCGATCTTGTCGATTTCAACGCCCCGTCCCGAGAGGAATATCCGCACGGCGTCTCCCTGCCGAAGGCTGTACTCGGCGAGACGAAGCGCACTGGACACGGTTTCCGGGTCTGTTTGTGTGATGATGATGCCCAGTCTCATTAGTTGCCCCTTCTTTTGATTGTCCGCTATCGGATATCGAAACAATGTTTACGAGAAACATCCTCATGGCGTCGCCGCTCCAACTTCGATATCGAGTCCGCGCGCTTGCCAGTCCGTGATACTCAAGTCCAGACGCAACGCCGTAAACCCCTTGGCTCGAAGCCGCTCGACAGCCTCGATTGCCAGCACGCAATATCGCCCCCGGCAATAAGCAACCACCTCGCGATCCTTCGGCAATTCGGCCATGCGCGCTTCCAGTTCCTCTAGAGGAACGGAAAGGGCTCGGGGCAAGTGCGCGGCGGCGAACTCCTCCACGGGCCTCACGTCCAGGACAGTCACTTCTTCTGACCGGACCCGCCGCAGTAACCCCTCTCGGTCCACCGGGTCAAACAACCCGCGATCGTGAAGAAACCCCTGAAGGATCTGCTCAACTTCCGCAAGCCGGTCTTCTGCCAAGAGACTCAGGTCTCGCAGGAAATCCGCAATGAATGGATCGGCTAGGCGATAGACAACTTGCGTTCCCATTCTGTCTGCCTCAACCAGTCGGGCGGCCCTCAGCACTTGTAGGTGCTGCGACGCATTGGCCACGGACAAGCTAGACACTCTGGCCAACATCTCTACGTTGCGTGGTCTCTGACACAGCATATCGAGCAATTCGATGCGTTTCGGACTCGCGATAGCTTTCCCGATGCGGCCGAACTGCTCGTATATCCGATCTCGGAACTGTCTGTTCTTGTTGTTCATGGCCAATCTTCAACTAATCAATTGAATAATAGAATATCGGACCCTATCGCCGAAATCAACTTCGAAAATGGCTTTTAATCGCCCAGCGCTGAAGGCGATCCTTGTGCACTTCAAGAATGTGATTAGATATACACAAGAACGCAAGTGCCATTTGCAGTCTGAGGAGTGAAAATGACTCATCTAGATCCACTATGCCCTTGTAACACTTATGATTTTAACTGTTTACTACAAAGAATTCGATATTAGGAGAGGGCGGAATAGAAACGCGATTGTGACTGTTCATACACATAGAATAGACGAAATAAGGACACTTGAACATGAGCACTGAGAAACTGGATACGGAAATTCGCCAAGAGCAAATCCTGAAGGCGGCCATGCAATTAGCCGGAACCGATGGACTCAAGGGCCTCAATTTGGCCAACATCGCCCGCCACGTGGGGCTTGTTCCTTCTGCGATTTACCGGCATTTTCCCAACAAGGAAGCGCTGCTTGATTCGTTGCTCGGTTCAATTCAAACAAGACTGCTGGCGAACGTTTCCGCAGTCTGCCAGGAAACCGATGATCCCATTGAACGCCTCAAAGGCTTGCTGTACCGACACGTCCGGCTCATCCGCGAAAACCAGGGTATTCCCCGCATCATCTTCTCGCACGAGTTCTACACGAACGGCTCCCACCGGAAGACCAAGTTGTACGAAGGCATCACCGGCTACTTGGAGCGGGTCGGTGGCATTATCGCTGAGGCCCAGAAGGATGGCATCATTCGGCGCGACTGCCCGCCGGAGACCCTTTCGATGATGTTCCTCGGACTCATTCAACCGGCCGCGTTCTTCTGGTTTTTGAGTGATGGCGAATTCGACGTGACTAAACATGCGGAGAAGGCATGGAAGATATTCAGCCAGGCACTTTGCTGTGAGGAAATCCACGAATGTCAACAGGCCGCCGCGCCGGCGGGCCAATAAGGAGAACGACGATGGCTGCGACAAAGAACATCAGAAGATCGCTTGCAGGTATTGGAATCTTCGGAACCTTACTGATTGTGTCTCAGAACGCCCTGGCGCATTGCGACACGATGAACGGTCCCGTCATCACGGAGGCCACGCAAGCTCTGCAGAAGGGCGACATAACCCCCGTCTTGAAATGGGTCAAGCCGGATGCGGAACCCGAGATCAAAGAAGCGTTCCAGAAAACACTTGCAGTTCGGAGTAAGGGCCCCGAAGCGAAGGCTTTGGCGGACATGTATTTCTTTGAGACGCTGGTCCGCGTCCACCGCGCCGGAGAAGGGGCGCCGTACAACGGCATCAAACCGGCCGGTACCGAGATAGAGCCCGGCATAGAGGCTGCGGACAAGGCTCTGGAAAGCGGTTCCGCAGACGGTCTCGTGAAGGACTTGACGGCCAAGATCACTGACGGAATCCGCCAACGGTTCGCCCATGCGGCGGAAGCCGCGAAGCATAAAGATGAGAGCATGGAGGCAGGACGCGAATTTGTCGAAGCCTATGTGACCTTCATGCACTACGTCGAGCGGCTTCACCAGGATGCCACAACGAACCCGGCGCACCACGGCGAGGCGGCGGAGGCCGGCCATGCCGAAGCCGGACAACACGATGAACACCCCGCGGCGAAAACCGAACACACTCATGAACACAAGTAGGAGGATATCACCATGAAGCCCACGGACACCCTGAAACATGAACACAAGATTGTGTTGGCCGTGCTTGACGGCGCGGAGCGCGAGGCGCGGAGCATCCAGGCCACCGGCAAAGTCGATGCGGACAAGGTAGCGAAGATCGTCGACTTCTTCCGGACCTTCGTGGACAAGTGCCATCATTCGAAAGAAGAGCAGCGCTTGTTCCCGCAGCTAGAGGAACGCGGCATGCCGCACGACGATGGCCCAATCGCCGTGATGCTCTACGAGCATACGTTGGGGCGAAACGAGACCGCAGCCATTGCCGATACGATGAACAAGTTAAGCGGCGGCGACGTCGGCGCGGCAGAAGCCCTTGCGGAACACCTGCTCGCCTATGCGAAGTTGCTGCGTGAACACATCGACAAAGAGAACAACATCCTGTTCGCGATGGCGGATCGAATCCTGACGCCTGCGGACCAGGACGAATTGTCCGCGGCCTTCGATGCCATCGAAGCGGAAGAAATCGGTGAGGGAGTCCACGAGCAATACCACCAGTTTGCGCATGAGTTGATGAACCACTGAAGCACCCGCCCCGCGCGCCGGGGCGTTTTTTGTGAGCCAAATGTGAATGTTTGTTCACAAGGAGGTAAAGGCCATGGCAAAGAAGAAAAGACTTCTCATCGTGATCCCCCTGGTCTTGGCCATTGGCGGAGGGATCTACCGTTATCGCTCGATCCACGCGTCCGAGGGTTCTGGCGAGCTTCGTGTATCGGGCAACATCGAAGTGACGGATGTCGAGGTCAGCTTCCGGACGCCCGGGTGGGTAGAAGGTCGGCTGGTCTCCGAAGGAGACGTGGTCCATGCGGGTGCCCCGATCGCCCGGCTTGATCGCCGGGAATTCGATCATGAGGTGGCTATCCGCAAGGCGGAAGCGGAAGTTGCCGAAGCCAAGCTGGCTGAATTTGAAGCCGGGTCGCGTCCGGAAGAGATCGCCCAAGCGGAGGCGGCAGTGGCCAAGGCAAAGGCGTTTGTCAAAGAACTCGAAACCGGGTCGCGCCCGCAAGAAATTCTCGCCGCGCAGGCAACCGTGGACGGAACCTCTGCCGACGCGGTTCGTCTTGAGACCGACTACCGACGGTACGAGCGCCTCTGGGAGGAGAACGCGATTTCCGCAAGCCAGTTTGATCAGGCCAAGAGCGCATACACCCTTTCGTCGGCACGGCTGGCGGAAGCTCGGCAACGGTTCAAGCTCGTGAAAGAGGGCCCGCGTGCCGAAGATATTGCCCAGGCCAAGGCGGCCCTATCCGAAGCGGAAGCGCGGTTAGAGCTGGCGAAGAATGGCCCCCGCCAGGAGACCATTCAACAGGCGCGGGCGCATGTCGAGCAGGTGAAACAGGCGCTGGCTTTGGCAGAGACCCGCTTGGAGTATGCGGAAATCCATGCACCCACTTCAGGAATTGTGCTCGCCGATCACATCGAGTCCGGCGAATACGTGACGCCTGGCACTCCGGTGGTCACCATCGGCGATCTCGAACACGTCTGGTTGCGGGCCTTTATCGACGAATCAGATTTGGGCCGCGTGAAAACAGGCCAGGCGGTCAACATCTATATGGACAGCTTTCCTGGAAAGGCGTATTCGGGACGGACCTCGTTCATCTCGTCCGAAGCCGAGTTTACGCCGAAGAGCATCCAGACGGAAAAGGAACGCGTGAAACTCGTGTACCGGATCAAGATCGACGTCGAAAACCCTGGTATGGAACTCAAGCCGGGCATGCCGGCGGACGCCGTCATCGAACTGGAACAAGGAACGGTCCAATGACGAGCATTCGCGCCGAATCCTTGACGAAGAGCTTCGGTCCGCTGACCGCCGTGGATCAGTTGTCATTGTCCGTTGAGGAAGGCGAGATTTTCGGCCTGGTCGGCCCGGACGGGGCCGGCAAGACCACTACGATGCGGTTACTCACTTCAACCATGGACCCCACTTCCGGCGAGGCGTGGGTTGCAGGACATCACATTGTGAAGGACCCCGAAGCCGTAAAAGGGGACATTGGATACATGAGCCAGCGATTCGGGCTGTACCCGGACCTGACCGTGTTGGAGAACATCCACTTCTACGCGGACATCTATAGCGTGCCCAAGTTCGGAAGGGACCAGAAGATTGACGAATTGCTTGCATTCAGCAACCTGACGCCGTTCAAGCAGCGGCTGGCGGGAAACCTGTCCGGCGGGATGAAGCAGAAACTGGGGCTGGCATGTGCCTTGATTCACACTCCGAAGGTGCTGTTCCTCGATGAGCCTACAAACGGCGTGGACCCGGTCTCGCGGCGGGATTTCTGGCGCATCCTGTACAAGCTGCTCAGGGAAAAGGTCACCATCTTCGTGTCTACGGCCTACCTGGACGAGGCGGAACGCTGCAATCGCGTGGCTCTCCTTCATCAGGGCAAACTGCTTGCCGAGGGCTCGCCACAGGAAGTGAAGTTGCTGATGCGAGGCACGTTGCTGGAAGTGCAGTGTTCGTCGCCGCGGCAGGCCATGCAGGAGTTGAGGCAGCAATTGTCCAGCCTTTCCGTGGGACTCTTCGGAGACCGGGTGCATGTGCTCACGCATGATCCGAATGAGACCACCAGGGAACTCTGGAGAATACTTGCCCAAGCGGGACACGAAGTCCGTTCGGTGCGTCCCATCGAACCGACGCTTGAAGATGTCTTCGTGTCCGTCATCGGCCACACTCCCGGAGGACAAGCCCATGCCGCATGATCAACCAGAGCTTGCCGTTAAGGTCAGAGACCTTGAGCGCCGCTTTGGCGATTTCATGGCCGTGAATCGGATCAGTTTCGAGGTCCCCAAAGGCGAGATTTTCGGATTCCTCGGCCCGAACGGCGCGGGCAAGTCCACCACGATACGGATGCTGTGCGGCATCCTTGCTCCCACGGGCGGCTCCGGCACGGTAGCCGGATACAACATCCAAACCGAAGCCGAACGAATTAAGGCCCACATCGGCTATATGAGCCAGAGATTCAGCCTCTACGAGGACCTGACAGTCGAGGAAAACATCGATTTCCACAGCGGTATCTACCGAATATCGGCTGAAAAGAAGATTGAACGGAAGGAATGGGCCATCGAGATGGCCGGACTCAAGGAACACCGGCATTCCAAGACGGGCACGCTTTCGGGCGGATGGAAGCAGCGGCTTTCCCTGGGCTGCGCCGTCCTGCACGAACCGCCCATTATCTTCTTGGACGAACCCACGTCCGGCGTGGACCCGATGAGCCGCCGTCAGTTCTGGGAACTCATCTACGAACTCGCTGGAAGAGGCGTCACCGTTTTCGTTACGACGCATTACATGGACGAGGCGGAGTACTGCGATCGGATCGGCCTGGTGTATCGAGGCGAGCTCATCGCGCTGGGTTCCCCGCAGAAGCTCAAGACGGAATTGATGAAGGAGGATGTGTTGGAGGTCCAATGCGAGTGGCCGCAAGAAGCCATCGAAGCGATCGAGCAACTCGGAAGTGTCCGTGAAGTGGCCTTGTTCGGGAAGGGTCTGCATGTGGTCGCAATGGACGGACCTGCCGCGGAACGCGACATTCGCAATCTCCTGGTGAGACACACCTATCCCGTGCACAGCATCGAAACCATCGTCCCTTCTTTGGAAGACGTGTTCGTCTCCCTTATCGAAGCGAGGGACCGGCAGGAAGGGGTTCTCAAGGAGGTCCGGACATGAGACCGCAGCGCGTATGGGCCATGAGCCGCAAGGAGTTCATCCACATCCTGCGCGACCCGCGCAGTCTCGGCATGGCCATCGCCATTCCGATGCTGCTGCTTGTTCTGTTCGGCTATGCCCTGACGCTCGACGTGGATGAAGTGCCCATGGTTGTTTGGGATCAGAGCCAATCGTATGCGAGCCGGGAGTTCATCGCGCGCTTTGCGGGTTCTCGCTACTTTCTATTGCGCGGACACGTGCGGAACTACCCCGAGGTCGAACATGCCATTGATTCGCGAGAAGCCTTGCTCGCCGTCATAATCCCCACGGATTTCGCAAATCGTCTCGAATCGCTAAAGGCCGCGCCGGTCCAGGTCATCGTGGACGGCAGCGACTCGAACACGGCCACGATCGCCATGGGCTATGTGGACATCCTTGCGCTCGCCCATTCACAGGAAATCGTCCTGGCTCAGGCGCGCCGCATCACGGGCAAAACCTTCGAGCAGCCTATTGACTTCCGGCCGAGGGTATGGTTCAACGCCGACCTCGAATCCAAGAACTACATCATCCCCGGACTCATCGCCGTCATCATGATGGTGATTGCCGCGTTGTTGACCTCGCTTACCGTGGCCCGGGAATGGGAACGAGGCACGATGGAGCAACTGATCTCCACACCCGTCAAAGGGCACGAGCTCATTCTGGGCAAACTCCTTCCGTATTTCGCCATCGGAATGCTGGATGTGCTATTGGCCGTGCTCATGGGCGAATTCCTGTTTCACGTGCCGCTGCGTGGAAACGTGGCGCTCCTGTTTGCCATGGCGGCCATCTTTCTGGCTGGGGCTCTGTCCATGGGCATGCTCATCAGTATAGTGGCGAAAAGCCAGTTGCTGGCCAGCCAGTTGGCCATGGTGCTCACCTTTCTGCCCTCGTTCCTGCTGTCCGGATTCATGTACACCATCGGCAACATGCCGCGTCCGATCCAGGTGCTGACGCATGTCATTCCAGCCCGTTACTTTGTGGCGCCGCTTAAAGGCATTTACCTGAAAGGGGTCGGACTGGAAGTCCTGGCGCTCGATGCCTTGCTGCTGAACGTATTCGGCGCCGCCGTGGTGGTACTGGCAAACTTCAAGTTCAAGAAGAAGCTCGCGTAGGCGAGGGAGGAACAGCCATGTGGGAACGCATCAGGCACATGCTCATAAAGGAATTCATTCAGGTCTTCCGGGACCCAAAGATGAAAGGGGTGATCTTCGCCATGCCCATTATCCAGGTCATGGTATTCGGCTACGCCGTCACCACGGATGTGAAGCACGTGGCGCTGGCCATCTTTGACCGCGACAGCAGCCAGACGAGCAGAGAGCTTGTGGCGCGGTTTTCCGCCACGGAGTGTTTCGATGCTGCGGCCTACGTCCAGAGTGAGGATAAAGCAAGAGACCTTCTCGACCGTGGAAAAGCCCAAGCCCTACTGCGGATCGACCAAGGGTTTGAAGACGATCTTCGCGCGGGGCGAAAAGTGCCGGTGCAGATCCTTGTCGACGGTACGGATTCCAATACCGCCGGCATCGTCTTGAATTATTCCGGCCAGATCGTGGGCAAGTTCTCTCAGGATGTTCTGAATGACCGCCTGGCCCGGCAACAAGGTCGACGCGGGCATCCTCGTCGAGCCGCGCGCATGGTTCAACGAGAATCTGGAGAGCCGCAACTTCTACGTGCCCGGGGTCATCGCGATTCTCGTGATGTTGATCACGCTCATGCTTACGAGCATGGCTGTGGTACGCGAAAAAGAGATTGGGACCATCGAACAGATTATGGTGACGCCGATCACGCCGCTGGAATTCATCCTCGGAAAATCCGTGCCGTTCGCCTTGATCGGGTTTGTCGACGTCCTCCTCATCACGGCGGTCGCCGTATTCTGGTTTCAGGCGCCGATACGCGGCAACATCCTGCTTCTGTTCGGGGCGACCGGGCTGTATCTCATGACCACACTCGGCATCGGCCTCCTGATTTCCGCGGTCAGTCTGACGCAACAGCAGGCCATGATGAGCACGTTCTTCTTCTATTTTCCGGCCGTGTTGCTCTCGGGGTTCATGTTTCCCATTGCCAATATGCCAGTGGTCGTCCAATGGGCGACTTACCTGAACCCGCTACGATACTTTCTCGTGATTGTCCGCGGGATCTTCCTCAAAGGCATAGGGGTCTCGATACTGTGGCCGCAGATGGCGGCCTTGGCGATAATGGGCGTGGCCGTGCTTTGGTTCACCTCACGGCGATTTCGCAAGACGTTAGTTTGAATACTCTTGCTAGGCAGTCATTCTCAATAGACCGGACTTGACTTAAGTCAAGGTATTCCGGAGAGGAATGGCGCGTAATGTGGAATGGAAGGCAGGAAGCCGCTGCCTCATGGTCAAAGGAGAAGCAGATGAAAGCAACTGATATTCTAAGACAGGATCACGAACTCGTGCTACTCGTGCTTGATGGCGCCGAACGGGAAGCGCGAGAGATAAGAAAGACGGGCAAGGCGAACTCGGAGAAGATAGCGCAAATGCTCGGTTTTTTCCGCACCTTTATGGACAAGTGCCATCATTCCAAGGAAGAGCGCGATCTCTTTCCGCGGTTAGAGACGTGCGGAATGCCGTGCTGCGATGGGGGCGGAGGCGGTGGCCCCGTTGCGGTCATGTTGTACGAACACGATCTAGGGAGGAACGAGGTGGCGGGCATCGCGACGGCTCTGGACGAATACAAGAGCAGCGATTCGGCGGCCGGAGAAGCGATCTGCGAACATCTCAACGTCTTCGTCCGCCTGTTGCGGGAGCACATCGACAAGGAAAACAACGTCTTGTTCGAAATGGCCGATCAACTTTTGTCTCCCAGCAACCAGGAGGAGTTGCGCGCCGCCTTCGTCGCTATTGAGGCTGAAGCAATCACCGACGGCCTCCGCGAGCAATACCATCGGTTCGCGGATGAACTAATCAATAACTGAAGGCACAAACTTTGAAGGAGAATGTCGTCATGTTGAGAAGCGCAAATTCGTTGCTTGGCTTCAAGCTGCACGAATCGGACGCACTAGTCGGTACGGTTCATGACCTGTATTTCGACGACAAACGCTGGGATGTGCGGCATCTTGTTGCGGATGTCGGCGGATTCTGGCGTGGCCGCAAGGCGTTGGTGGCCGGTAGTCTGCTCGGTTCCGTTGACCCAGTCGCAAAGATGCTGCTCATCCATCAAACCGGCGAAGAGCTGCAAAACGCTCCTGAAAGCCAAGCCCACAAGCCAGTGTACCAGCAGTTCCAGGAGCAAGCGAGGGAATACTACCAATGGGTAGCCCATTGGACGCCGTTCAGCGGTGCCCCGGAACCCAAGTGGGAGTTTGTATTTACGGGAGATTCCCACTTGCGCAGCGTCCGCCACTTAACAGGGTACACACTGAAGGCTCAAAACGAAGTGGTAGGCCAACTTACGGATTTTCTGGTGGACGATGACGGGTGGCGAATTCTGCAATTCGTGGTAGCCACTAAGAGCGATCTCGGCAGGAAAGACGTGGTGTTGACGGTCGATCTTATTCAGTCGTTCCTCTGGGAAGACCGCGTTATCACGCTTGGCTGCGATAGGGCAACGATTCTGGACGCTGAAACAGCCGCCACGCCATAGCAGGAACTGCTCCGGCGGCCTCGATGGACGTTTCAGGCGAAAACAAGACATCTTCAACGGCATGAAAAGGCTTGACAACTGCGGATACATGGTGGATACTGATAGCCACCATTATTGGCGCAAGATCGAGTGGAGCGAGGAGAGCGAGCAAGAAGGAGGTCGCGACATGGAACTCAACGGTTTGCGGAACGGGGCGATTGTAACTTTCGTAATCTCGCTGGCGATTCTCTTGGGGGGAGGGTACTTTGCCAAAGATCGCGTGCCGCCGATTCCCGCCAAGGTTGTCTGCGGGAATCAAGCTGTGATGGCCAAGGAAGACATTCTTCGCGGACAGGACGTGTATCAACGGTATGGTCTCATGGACCACGGCAGCGTGTGGGGTCACGGCACGTTGCGTGGAATGGACTTCTCGGCATTCACGCTGCACAAGCTGGGCGAGTTCATGCGGGATTACTACGCCTCGCCGGATAATCCGAAGGCTGGCGCATTTGGCGCGCTTCCGGAAGACCAGCAGACGACGATATCGGCGAAAGTCGTTGCCGAGAGTCGCACAAACCGCTATGACCCGGCCACAGATGTCTTGACGCTGACGCCGGCACAGGCATTTGCCGCGGGAGAGGCACGGGCATTCTGGGTAAAAGAAATGGGCGACGGCGATTCGCACTATGGTTTCTTGCCTCAAACGGTGCGCACAGAGGAGCAGCGGCAGGATCTGTCTAGCTTCTTCTTCTGGACGGCATGGGCCGCCGGCACCGATCGTCCTGGGGCAACGTACACATACACGAACAACTGGCCCCCGGACCGCAGCATGGGAAACACGCCTCCAGCCCAGGCCTTCATCTGGAGTATCTTGTCCATTCTGTCGCTCTTGTCCGTCTTGGGAATTGTCATATACGTGGTTCATCGGTACGGATTCTTCTACGGCGAGGCCAAAGGAGTACAGGCCTCGTACCGTTTGTTGGAAATCCCTTTAACCTCCAGCCAACTAGCGACAGCGAAGTTCTTCCTGGTTGCAGGACTTCTCTTTGTGATCCAGATATTCAACGGTGGTTTGCTGGCCCATTACACTGTGCATCCGGGGTCGTTTTATATCCCGTTTATCGGCAAGTTCTACTCCTACAGTTGGGCGAAGAGCTGGCATCTTCAACTGGCGATCTTCTGGATTGCCACCTCCTGGGTCGGAACGGCGATCTTCGTTGCGCCATTGATTGCCGGACGCGAACCGAAGGGACAGCGGGCGTTGGTCAATATCCTTTTTGCCGCGCTCGTGCTGGTGGTTGGCGGAAGTCTCTTGGGCGAGGTGCTGGGCGTGAAGGGATACCTGGGCAATCTTTGGTTCTGGCTGGGCCATCAAGGCTGGGAATTCCTTGAATTGGGCCGTCTATGGCAAATCCTTCTGTTCGGCGGCTTGTTGTACTGGCTGGTTATCGTCTATCGCGTGTTGGCTCCAGCGTTGAAAGACAAATCGTCGGACGAGTATACGCGATCTCTCATCGTTTTCTACGTATTCAGCGCCGCGTTCGTTGTCTTGTTCTTCGGGTTTGGCCTGGTCTACGGTCATCATACCCATCTGACGATTGCCGACTACTGGCGCTGGTTTGTGGTCCACATTTGGGTCGAGAGCATCTTCGAGTTCTTCGGCGTGGCTGTCACATCGTTGTTCCTCGTGACGCTGGGGCTCGTGACCGCGAAGTCGGCACTGCGCGTGTCGTATTTGACGGCCATTCTTGTGTTCATCAGCGGTATTCCCGGCACCGGCCATCACTACTTCTGGTATGGCGGCCCGAGTATGTGGCTGGCGGTTGGCAGCGTGTTCAGTTCCCTCGAACCCATTCCGCTGATTCTCCTGGTCGTGCGTGCCTGGATGGAGTATGCCTCCATACGGGCTGAGGGACGGCAGTTCCCATACAGGTGGCCTCTGTATTTTCTTACGGCCAGCAGCGTCTGGAACTTCATCGGTGCAGGCATGTTCGGGTTTGTCATCAATCTGCCCATCATCAACTACTACGAACATGCGACTTACCTCACGACGAATCACGGCCATACGGCTTTGTTCGGCGTCTACGGGATGCTGGCCATTGCGCTTATCTTGTTCTCATGGCGGTCGCTAGTCCGCAATGAGGATTGGAAGGACGGACTCCTCAAGTTGAGTTTCTGGGGATTGAACGGCGGACTGTTTCTGATGTTCTCGACCTCGCTCCTGCCTGTCGGTCTTCTGCAGACTTGGCACAGCTATACCGATGGATTCTGGATGGCTCGGAGCGCGGCCTTCTACGAAATGCCCCTTGTGAAGCTCTTCGGCACGTGGCGAATGGCTCCTGACACAATTATTATCGTCCTAGGCGCGTTTCCGCTTCTGTACTTTCTCATTACAACGTTCCTGCGGTTGCGCACGGCAGGCGAGAAGCAGACGGGATCCAATCCCTGATGCGGTAGCGCCGAATACGGCGTTGCAGGAACATACTGGTGTTTCGGAGGGACTGGCCTCGCGCCCTTCGCAGATCCTGCCGAGACCGTCTAGTTAATCGGCAGGAAAGGAAAAGCTACGAGCACACAGACAAGACGGCGACATACGTGAAAGAATGGTCTATGGCGAGACGTTCGATTGAGCCGCACTCAAATCGTTCTTTGGCAGGATGGATGCGCACGAAATCCCGGCGAGACTGCGGCGAATGGAAGACATCCAACAGCGATATGGAGGCCACCGTCCAACCGGAGTGGCCAAAGAAGGGGAGCGCTAAACATGGCAATAGCAGCAGAAGTTCTGCCAGCAAAGCACGGCAACGTGCATGAAGCGAGGACCGTCAAGGAAACCGCGCACCTGATGTGGTCGAAGTTAGCGGGTATCGTACCTGATGTGGAAATCGCGATGAAAGCCGAGCTGGCCTGCAAGGTCAATAGACTCAAATGCGAAAAGAATGCCGTGATCCTAGGGCACAACTACATGGAGCCCGCCCTCTACCATAGCGTTCCAGACTACGTAGGCGACTCGCTCGAATTGTCGCGGATCTCGACGCAAACCTACGCGGATATCATCGTCTTCTGCGGTGTCCAGTTCATGGCAGAAACAGCCAAAATCCTGAATCCGGGCAAAGTGGTGCTTGTTCCAGCCGAAAAGGCCGGTTGTTCGCTTGCCGAAGGCATCACGGCGGCCGACGTGCACAAACTCAGAGCTTCACATCCCGGGGATCCCGTCATCTCGTATGTCAACACCTATGCGGAAGTGAAAGCCGTTTCGGACTATTGCTGCACGTCCGGCAACGCGAGCGCGGTAGTGCGGCATTTGCTGGAGAACGGCCATAGAGAAATCCTGTTTCTCCCGGACGAATACTTGGCGCGCAATACGGCCGCCGAACTTGGCTTGGGGTTTGTTCTGGTTTCTCCCGAGTCGGATGCCGCTCTGGACGAGGCCGGTTGCGCGCCGGGCAGGCCCCGTATCATCGGCTGGAAGGCTCGATGCGAAGTCCATGAACTCTATAAAGTGGATGATGTCCTGAACGCGCGCAAACAGTTTCCGGGCGTCGTCGTGCTGGCCCATCCCGAGTGCCATCCCGACGTAGTCGCCCACTGCGATTATGCCGGCAGCACCAAAGGCATGATTGACTACGTCAAGAACATCGATGCGCCTCGCTACCTGTTGCTTACGGAATGCTCGATGGGCGACAACATCGCCGCCGAATTCCCGCACCGTGAGATGGTGCGCGCCTGTAGCCTTCGGTGCAAGTACATGAATACCATCACGCTTGAATCGACCTTGGCCGCCCTCGAAAACACCCAATACGAAATCGAACTGTCCGACGACCTCATCGAAAACGCTCGCCAGCCCATCGACCGCATGCTAGCGATTCGATAGTCCCTGTAAGGTGGCGTCGCGCTGGCTAGTGGCGACCTCGGCGCAATCCGTCGGCATGATCGGGCGGTCCTGTGGGCCAAGTCCCAGAAATTGTGTTGTGCAGTCGTAGCTACGACATAGAAAGGATAAAACCAATGGCTATTCTGCCTCAAATCATCCGTGATGGGTGGGAAAACCGCGAAGGACCCGCCGTTCTGGCGACGGTCAGCAAAGAGGGCGTGCCCAACGTCATCTACGTCGGAAATCTGACTATCCTCGGAGAAGACCGGTTCGTGATAGCGGACAACTACTTTAACAAGACCCGCCAGAACATCCATAAAGGAAGCAAGGGCGCGCTGTTGTTTCTCGACAAGAAAGAACGATCGTATCAAGTCAAGGGATCCTTCGAGTATCACACGACCGGCGAGATCTTCGAGCGGATGAAGGCTATTAATTCTCCGAAACATCCGGGGCACGCCGCTGCCGTCTTGCAGGTAGAAGAAGCCTATTCCGGTGCGGAGAGGCTTTGTTGAATGCGGCATCGCAGGAACAGCAGCGCAGAGGGAATTCTATTTGAACATTTGCATTCTGATTCCCACCGCAGGCGAAGCGCGGAGCGTCATCACCGCATTGCGGATGAGACGGACGGCGCGTTCATCCTATGTCTATGAAGCGCCTGACGCACGCGTGGTTTTGCATATATGCGGCATGGGTGTGGACAACGCCCGGATGATGGCACAAGCTGCATTAAGTCAGGGAATGAACTTCTTGATACTGGCGGGATTCTGCGGCGGACTAAACGAGAGATTAGAGGTGGGAGATGTCGTCGTCGACGACCGGTATCCCGACCCTGATTTCGCAGGGGCCGTCATCGAGATTGCCGCCAAGAGAGGCATCCATGTATATGAAGGCACAGTCTTCACCGCGAGCAAGCTTCTCGCGACGCCGAGGGAAAAGATCGAAGCGGGAGTTCAAACCTCGGCAATCGCAGTCGACATGGAAGGCAGTGGCGTCGACGACGCCTGTCGCTCAATGGGTATTCCTTTCCGGTCGTTTCGCATTGTGAGCGATGACATGAATCAACGGTTGCCCAGCGCACTTTGCCACGTCGCTCTGGATGGATCGTCCACAGTACGGTTCTGGCTTACACTCATGTTCTTCCCGTGGGAGTGGGTCGATGTGTGCCGCGCGCTGATATCGTCCAGGAGGGCCGCGAAGAACTTGGCAACGACACTGTCGGATCTGACAGCAGCTTTGTCCGGGACTAGTCCTTCCCAGGGTGAGGTGATGCGCCAACGTTTCGCAGGAGATGAGACGTAATGACGTAAGAATGGTATTTCGACGGGACCCGGCGGCGAAGCAGTTGCTTCTGGGCTACGCGGATCCTGCCAAGATGGGCGAGACGGCGTTAACGACTTAGCGAGGCAAAGAGGCTCTTTGATCCACATATTGGAGAACTGGAACGGGGATGATCGTGATCAATAAGGCAGGCCGTTATTTGCGGCAAGAAATCCCTCGAAAAGAACGGCCGGGTGATGGAATGGCGGTAATCGAAGTGTGCCGCGGCGAAATGAGCGGCTGCCCGAATGCCCTAATACGAACCTCGGACTGGAAGAAGGCCCTGAAAGATTGGATTTGCGAAAAGAACATTTCAGGGCGTCTGCGCACGCGGATAAGGGGCGACAAGGTTCTTCTTCATTACAAGCTGCGTATTTCCATCTCGGGCTGCCCCAACGGATGCTCGAGACCACAGATTGCCGATATCGGATTGGTGGGGTTTGTCCATCCCACAGCGGCGAAGGAAGCCTGCACCGGATGTGCCGCCTGCGCCGCTGCCTGCCCCGACTCGGCCATATCCGTCTGTGATGCTCCGCCAGACTTCGACATGAAAGCCTGTCACTGTCAAGGGTGTACGCGGTGCCGAGATGCCTGTCCGGTCGGACGTATCACGCTCTCAAGTTCAGGTGTGCGGATCTTGCTCGGGGGAAAACTGGGGCGGCACCCTCGTCTTGCCGAAGTCGCCGGCGAGGAAACGGACCCTTCGGTGGTCATTGCCCTGCTGGACCGGGTAGTAGGCCGTTATCTTGAATGTGGGGGCCCAGAGGAACGATTTGCCGATTTCTTGCTTCGTTTACCAGGCGCATGGACATCTTGACCTAAGTCAAGGAGTCTGGCGTCTTATGGATTTATGGCTCCTCACAAGAATTTGTGCACAAGTTTAGGCTCCGGGAGATTGCCGAGG
>CAYOCT010000002.1:0-257281 GCA_964402555.1 uncultured Nitrospiraceae bacterium
GACAGGCAATACGTAGTCAAGAGACAAAGCACCCGCGTTTCACCATTTCTTCACAAGGTCTGAGCAACGCGAAGAATCTCCTGCCAGGTGAGGCCTTCATCGTGGGTGAGATTCTTCGCGTTGCTCAGAATGACAGGAGGTCGAGTTTCTGTTTTCGAGGTAGTACGACCACGAGCAAGAGCAAGCACGAGCACGGATACTCACGAAACTGGGGATACATGAGGGCGCATAATCCCAGACTGCGAATCGAACCTGAAAGACTGAGGCGCGCTTTGGGTCCGCGTGTTTCCCAGGCCTTTGCCCAGCAAGCGCGGTTCGTGTATCCTTGCCCAGTTCTTACCGCATGGGTGTGAATATTCGATGTTGAGATTGGCTACAGAAAATTCGGACAGTCCCTATTTCCCGCTCGGGTTTCCGCTGTCACGCAAAGCGTGGAATGGCTTCTCCGTACGTGAGGTCATCGAGGAAGCGGCCGGGATCGGCGGTAACGCGGCGGTGTACGCGTTGCGCATGCTCGCGGACCGTATCAACGCGGCGCGCAGCGACCAGGAACCTTCGGTCCACGCGGGCCACCTCATCGGCATGGCGTTGATTACGGAGATCCTCCGCCACCTCGTGGATCGGTATTGCCTGCGCGACCGGCCCGGCACGCTGCTCGAAGGGATCGCTGTCATTCAAGCGACGCGTGGACCGGCGCGGGTCGAACAGCCGGCGCGCGCGTTCGTCGATTTGTATCCGCCGCGAAGTGTCCTCGATGGGCGCCAGTTGCCGGCCGCGTATCTTGCCGGGACCGACGACGACGTTCCGCGGCGCTATACTGTCTCGCGCGAACTCATTCTTCTGGCGCTGACCGCCGCGAATCCCGCGCTCGCGCCGAATCGCGTTCTGTATGATGATGCGGAGCTGAAGAAAGCCGCGGCGTACGAGCGTCTCATCGACGACATCGACGCGTTCTTCAAAGAGCAGCCTCCGTTTCCCGGTACGCACGAGCCGCTGTTGGAGTTTTTGCGCGCGCCGATGCGGGCCTGTCCGCATTCGATCGAGGGGCAGCTCGATTACATTCGGACGCGCTGGGCGGAGTTTGTTGCGCCGGAACTGCTGGACCAACTCCAGTTCGCGGCGGACGTCCTGCGCGAGTCGTTCCAGATGCGCGGGCATGGGCCCGGCCCGGCGCAGGTCCTCGAGTTCGGTCCCGGATATCATCTCGATTGGGGCTATCCCGAGCCGGCCGCGTTCACGCTCGATCTCGACTGGATGTCGAACGTCGTGCTGATCGCGAAATCCGTGTACGTGTGGCTCGATCAACTTTCGCGCAAGTATCAGCGCGCCATCGTGCGGCTCGATCAGATTCCCGACGAGGAACTCGATCGTCTGGCGCGGTGGGGGTTCACGGGCCTGTGGTTAATCGGTGTCTGGGAACGCTCGCCTGCGTCGCAGAAGATCAAGCAGATTATGGGTAATCCCGAGGCGCTGCCGTCCGCGTATTCGCTCTACGACTACGTCATCGCCGGCGACTTGGGCGGCGAGGCGGCGTACGCTTCCCTGCGCGACCGCGCGTGGCAGCGCGGCATCCGCCTTGCGAGCGACATGGTGCCCAATCACGTCGGCCTGTATTCGCGCTGGGTCATCGAGCACCCGGACTGGTTCATTCAGAGCGGACATCCGCCATATCCCGCCTATCGATTCGACGGGCCCGACCTGTCGTTGGATCCGCGTGTAGGCCTGTATATCGACGATGGGTATTGGGAACATCGCGACGCGGCGGTCGTGTTCAAACGCGTCGACCGATGGACAGGCGACGTGCGTTACATCTATCACGGCAACGACGGCACCAATATGCCGTGGAACGATACCGCGCAGTTGAACTTCCTCATTCCCGAAGTGCGCGAGGCGGTCATCCAAACGATTCTGCACGTCGCGCGGCGGTTCCCGATCATCCGGTTCGACGCCGCGATGACGCTCGCGAAACGCCACTATCAACGCCTGTGGTTCCCGAAACCCGGCGACGCGGGCGCGGTGCCGTCGCGCGCGGAACACGGGATGACGAAGGCCCGGTTTGACGAGGTCTTCCCGGCCGAGTTCTGGCGCGAAGTCGTGGACCGTATTAAGGCCGAGGCGCCCGACACGCTGCTGCTGGCCGAGGCGTTCTGGCTCATGGAAGGCTACTTCGTACGCACGCTGGGCATGCACCGTGTGTACAACAGCGCTTTCATGAACATGCTCAAGATGGAGGAGAACTCGAAGTACCGCACGACCGTCAAGAACGTGCTCGAATTCAGTCCCGAAGTCCTGAAGCGGTTCGTGAACTTCATGAACAACCCCGACGAGCGTAGCGCGGTCGAGCAGTTTGGCAAGGGCGACAAGTATTACGGCGTCGCGGTGATGATGGCGACCATGCCCGGCCTGCCGATGTTCGGCCACGGACAGATCGAAGGGTTCACCGAGAAGTACGGCATGGAATACCGGCGCGCGTACTGGGACGAACCGGTCGACGACTACATGGTCGCGCGCCACGAGGCCGAGATCTTCCCGCTGATGCGCAAGCGCCATCTGTTCAGCGGCGCGGAGAACTTCGCGTTCTTCGACGTGTATGTGCCCCAAGGCTGGGTGGATGAAAACGTGTTCGCGTATACGAACCGCGCGGGCGGCGATCGCGCGCTGATCCTGTACAACAACGCCTATAGCACCATGCGGGGCTGTATCCATCACGCCGTCCCGGCCAGCGTGGGCGACGCTGACACGAAGGCGCTTACCTCCAAGACGATTATGGAGGCGCTGGCCCTCGATTCGGCCGACGATATCTACCATATCTTCCGCGAACACCGGACGAAGCTCGAATACGTCGTGCACGCGGGCACGATGGCGCGCGAAGGATTCCACTTCGATCTCGGCGCCTACGAGTATCGCGCCTATCTCGACTTCAAGAGCGTCCGCGATTTCGACGGTTCGTGGTGGCGGCTCGCGGCTTCACTCGGCGGACGTGGTGTGCCGAGCGTGGAAGAAGCGTACAAGGAGCAAGTGCTCGAACCCATCCGCGCGCCTTTCCGCAACGTGATGAGCGCGGAGATCTTGCGCGCGATAGCTACGCCGTTCGACGAAGACACGCGCGCAGAGTTTGTGGCGGCGATGCTGCCGTTCCTCGAAGCCGTGGCCGCGAACACGGGATTGCGTTTGAACCCCGAGGAGGTCTGTGAAAAGACCGCGCACGACGTCGAGGTCTTGCACACCTTCGCCGCGCAACTTCGCAAAGCTCGGCCCGGCAAGCCGGTCACCGACTTCCTGCTTCGCCCTATTCCTAAGAAGGACACGGAAGATCTCGCCTTCTGGCGCGTGCCGCTGGCGCTTGCTATCATGCGCCAGGTCCTCAAAGCCCGCAGCGAATCCGACGTCGTGTCTATCCAACCGCCGCGCGGCACCGACGAGTGGCTCCTCGCGAAGATCGTGGCTTCGGCCTTCGAACAACTCGGCGCCGTACCCTCGGTCGCCTATGCCGACGCATTACTCGTCAAGATCCTCGCCGACTACCCGGCGCTTCTCGATTTCGCGCCCGGCAGCGGCGGCGCCATCGCCATGCGCCGCATGTTCGACGACCCAAGCGTCCAGCAGTTCCTTTGCATGAACCGTTACGAGGGCGTCCTCTGGCTGAACAAGGAACAGATGGAACGCCTCGTCTACTGGCTGCTCTTCGCGTCGCTCGCGTCGCTCGCCGCCCAACCGAAGGGCCTCGCGAAACAAGCGATCGCGACACGCTTCGAAAATGCGTCGGAGATCCTGAACGCGGTCCACACGTCCGGGTATCGAGTGGAGGAATCCCTTGCGTTGCTCGCATTGGAGACACCGACGTTGCCGGACACCGAACGTTGAGAGGAGGAAATGGCAGGATGATCGCGTCGATTAGCGCTTTCAGGTATCGCTGCCTCAAGTATGTCAATCAACCTCTTGGCCGATTCCATGTTCTTGTGGGACCCAACGCGTCCGGCAAATCAACTTTCTTGGATACGATAGGACTTGTTGGGAACTTGCTCGAATATGACCTTCAAAAAGCTGTATCGCGACGAGCGGAAACTCCTAGCGAGCTGGTTTGGGCAGGGCATGGAAATGAAGTCATCATAGAAGTTGAGGCAATGATTCCCGTCGAGAAACGCAGGGATCTGTTGAATCCCGATTGGGACACGGTAGCCTATGCCGTGTTATTGGCGCTTTCGCCTAGTTCGAATGAAGTTGCCTTGGAGATGGAATCACTCTTTCTCAAGGAATCCAACTCGCAAGTAATGCTGCCAGGCGAAATCCTAAGGATGCTAGAAGTTCTGAAGAGCCTACAGATCGCTGGGCCTCTTTGTGCGGATTCCCGAGCGGTCAAAGACCGCTTAGATCAAATGAAAGGCAAAGGCCTGGTCATATTGAGGCCCCCCAACGACTGGGACTGCGTCTTCTCTGAGACTGCGTCTCAAGGCATTCCGTGGGCGCTTAGACTGCCCCGCAATAAGTCGATTCTCGGCAATCTTCCGGCCGACGAAACGAGATTTCCAGTCAGCATGTGGTTCAAGCAGTACTTGACTGAAGGCGTCAAGTACCTTGCTCTCGATAACGAGGTCTTGAGAAAACCGAGCCGTTCCGGACTTGGTTCGCGACTAGGTTCCGATGGCGCGAATCTGCCCTGGGTCATAGAGGATCTTCAGAAGAACCACGAGACCAACTATCAGGATTGGATTAAGCATGTGCAAACGGCGCTGCCGGATCTGGAGGGAATCCGCATTGTCAAACCCCCCGAAGGTGGACAGCGCTATTTGGTGCTTCAGTATCGAGGCGGGAATGAGGTGCCTTCATGGAGTTCGTCAGACGGAACCTTGCGCCTCCTTGCGCTGACCGTGCTTGCCTACCTGCCAAACCTGAGCGGGACCTACCTGATCGAAGAACCTGAGAACGGCATTCACCCGCGCGCTCTAGAGACCGTGATCCAATCCCTAAGTTCGATCTACGACGCCCAGGTACTGCTCGCCACGCACTCGCCCTTGGTGGTGGGCATGGTGGACCTCAAGGACATCCTATGCTTCACCAAGGACGAAGAGGGGGCTACGGTGATTACGCCAGGGGACCAGCATCCTCTGCTTAAGGATTGGCACGGCGAGATTGATCTCGGCACGTTGTTCGCCGGAGGCGTGCTGGGATGAGCGCGGCGAAATCTACCAAGGACCTCGCGGTGCTCGTTGCGGATATCGACATCGAGTTCGCTGTCCGAGCACTTCTCGATCAGCCAAAGTCGTTGCGCACGCGGAGCATCGTCTTTGACATCTTCAGGCACCCCAATCGCGACAACGGGTGCCGTACGAATGGAGAGATCTTTGTCCGCAGCTTTCGCTCCCAATATAATCACGTGCTCGTGGTGTTCGACCACGAGGGATCGGGCAGGGAATCTCAGAGTCCTACGGAAGTCGAGCGCGACCTAACTTCGAGGCTGGTCGCATCGGGCTGGGATGAAAAGAAGGCCGGCGCGATCGTCATTGCTCCAGAGTTGGAGAACTGGTTCTGGAGCGATTCGCCACATGTTGACGACGTAGCGGGTTGGCAGGGAAGAGAACCTTCTCTTCAAGAGTGGTTGCGCGGGCACGGTTGGTGGGCCGCGGATAGTCCCAAACCCGAGCGTCCCAAGGAAGCGCTTAGGGTCGCGTTACGGCAATCCACAAGAAGACCAAGTCCTTCGCTCTTCTCTGAGCTTGCCGGGAAGGTCAGTCTCAATCGCCGTTCCGATCCGGCGTTCTTGCGGTTCGTAGAAATCCTGCGCACATGGTTCCCTCCTGAATCCTGAACCTTGTCGTGGTTAGACCCTTGGGGAAAGTTCCTCCGGCCTATGCATCGTGATCTCAATCGCCGCCTCGCCACGACGCTGGGCATCCTTGCCGTCATGTTCTGGAGCATGTCCGTTCCGTTTTCGCGGGCGTTGACGGAACAGTTGGGCGTGTTGAATGCGGCGTGCATGATCTATCTTGGCGGTGGGGCGCTGGGCGTTGTGATCTTGGGCGCACGGCGCGGCGCGTGGGGGAGATTCAAAGCGATCTCGTGGCGCTATTGGATCGGCTGCGGGGGCTTCTTCATCGCGAATGTGGTGTGCTTTCATCTTGCGGTGGGGCTGGCGTCGGACGGGCAGAAGACCATCGAGGTCGGGCTGGTCAATTACCTTTGGATCAGTTTCACGCTGTTGTTGTCGGTGCCGATTCTCGGGAAGCGCGCGCGATGGGGATTGTTGCCGGGGATGGCCATCGCGTGTTCCGGCGTCGTGATTGCGGTACTCCAGGCGGGACCGTTCTCGTGGGCGGTATTCTTTGACGATCTCAGAACGGACCGGCTTCCCTACGCGCTGGTCTTTTCGGGGGCGGTGGCATGGGCGATGTATAGCAACCTGACCAAACGGTGGAGCGGCGAGATGGACGGCGTCGCCGTTCCAATCTTTCTGTTCGTCATCGGACTCGTCTTTCTTACGATGCGGGCGTTTTCGGCCGAGGCCGAGGTCGTGCATTGGTCGCTACGCGTCGTGGTGGAGCTTGGCGCGATGATCCTCTTTCCCGCAGTGCTCGCGTATCTCTTCTGGGACGTGGCCATGCGCAAAGGGTCGGTGGTCATCGTGGTCTCGTTCTCCTACATGACGCCGGTGATGTCGACCGCGCTCAACTGCCTGTTCCTACGCCTTGTCCCGGGATGGGGCCTCGCGATAGCATGTGCGCTGGTGGTTGCCGGGGCTTGGATCTGCCGTCGATCGGTGGAAGACTGACGCGCACTGCCTTCCGCTCCCGGCGAACAGGAGGTCTCATGAGTTTGGCAATCTGGTTAGGCGCGATGTTGACTGCATACGGCGCGGGCGAAGTTCCGCTGGACGCCGCGATTGTGGAACGTTCTCTGGTCGATATGGGCAACACGGCCCGGCTCCAGCACGCGATGGCCAAGGCGCGGCGTGGCGAGCCGGTCGTGTTCGGCGTGATTGGCGGCTCAATTACCGCGGGCGCACGGGCGAGCACGCCCGAGAAATGCTGGGGCGCGCTTGCGGCTGACTGGTGGCGAGTGGCCTTTCCGTCGAGTACGGTAACGTTTGTCAACGCCGGTATTGGAGCGACGTGTTCCGATTTGGCCGCGCATCGCGTGCAGCGCGACCTGCTGTCCAAGAACCCGAATGTCGTCGTCATCGAGTTCGCCGTGAACGACATGATCAATGCGTTGACGGAAGAGACGATGGAAGGCCTGATTCGCCAGATCCTCAATGCGCCGCAGCGTCCCGCAGTCGCGCTGTTCTTCACTATGGACCATGCGGGCAAGAACCGGCAGGCGGAACACTCCTGCGTTGGGCGCCACTACGGATTGCCGATGGTGAGCATGAAAGATGCGCTTTGGCCCGAGGTGGAAGCGGGGCGGATGGCGTGGACCGATTTCGAAGCGGACGAGGTCCATCCGAACGATACGGGCCATCGTTACGGGGCGCAACTGCTCGGGGCATTGTTCGAGCGCGTCAAAGAGGGCCTGCCCGAGGATGCTGCCTTGCCGTCGGCGCAACCTGTGCCCGCGCCTCTTATCAGCGATCTGTTCGAACATACGCGGCTTCTCAACGCGACGTCCCTCGATCCCGCGCGCAACGAAGGCTGGGTCAGGAATGGGGAGGATACCCAGTTCGGTTCGGGATGGAAGACCGAGACTCCGGGCAGCCTTCTCGAATTCAAGGTGGAAGGCCGCGCCATCAGCGTATTGTTCTGGCGCATCAAAGGGCCGATGGGGATTGCCGACGCCTGGGTCGACGACCGCAAACCGGTATCGCTCGACGCGTGGTTCAGCGCGGATTGGGGCGGCTACACGCCGTTCCAATTGGTCGCACGCGACCTCGGTCCGGGAAGCCACACGCTGCACGTGCGCCTGCGCGACGATGCCAATCCCGCGAGCACGGGCCATGCGTTTCAACTTCGCGCGGTCATGACGGCTGGCGTGATTCCAGTCGAAGAGAAGGCAACGCCACAGCCGCCGAAAGAGTAGTCAGGGCTTCACGACCACGCGCATCCCAGCATGCGATTCCGCGGCGGCGAAAGCCTGGGCGGCTTCGTCGAGCGGGAAGCGGTGGGAGATGTACCGGGTGGCCTGGATCGCGCCGGACGCGATCAAATCTACGGCCATCTGATGATGACGCGGCACGCAGCCGTGCGCGCCCATGATGAACAGTTCTTTGTAGTGGATGACGTTCGTGTCGAGCGTCACCATCGATTGACCCTTGGGCAGGCCGCCAAAGAAATTCACGCGCGCGCGGTTCTTCGCCATCGCGATCGCGTCGATCTGCGCCTGCGGCGACGGACACGCGGTCAGCAACACGTCCGCGCCCAGTCCGCCCGTCTCTTCGAGGACGCGCGCGACGGAATCCTCTTCCGAACTGCAAATGTACACGTCCGCGCCGAACTCCTTGGCCATTTCGAGACGCGGGCGCGACCGCTGCACGACGATGACCTTCGTCGCGCCCATCCTCCGCGCGACTTCGATAATCATGCACCCGATAGGTCCCGCGCCGATGATAACGACCGTATCGCCAAGGCGCACGCTGGAAAGTTCGAGCGCATTCAACACGCAGCCGACCGGTTCGGCCAGCGCCGCTTCGTCGAGCGAAACATGGTCCGGGACCTTATGAACCGGGCCGTGGTTAACGACCGTTGCGTTGAGCGCGACGTACTCCGCAAAGCTGCCTGGAAATTGGTAGCCCATGGCATAGTTGATCTGGCAATTGTTGCCGATGCCCGCGACGCAGAACGCGCATTCGCCGCACGGTACGTCCGCGCCGATCGCGACGCGGTCGCCCACCTTGAACTTCGTGACGTTCTTCCCAACCTCCGCCACGACGCCCGCCGACTCGTGGCCCATGATCGCAGGCGGCTTCAACCGCGGGTTCCCGTGATGCAGCATGCGGATATCCGATCCGCACACCGCGCACGCATGCACGCGCACAAGCACCCCATTGTCATCAATCGCCAGCGTGGGCACTTCGCGCACGACCAGCTTGTCCAATCCTTCCAATACCGCTGCTTTCACGCTAGTGTTCTCCCGGCTTGCGCGTTCATTCAGACACTGTTGACCAACATCACCTTATTGAAGAACTCGCATTGATCGCGCATCATCGCGAGCGCGCCGCACAATCCGTCGAGCGCGACGCGATGCGTGATCAGCGGCTTCGCGTTGAGGTTGCCCGACGCCATTGCGTCGAGCACGAGTTGCCATTCGTTGCGCGGGAGCGGCGCGTACACCGAGTTCCACGTGCCGCGCACCGCGAGTTCGTTGCGCAGGATGGCCCAGTAGGCTTTCTGCGTGAGTTTCATTTCGCCCGCGGGATTGCCCATGAGAACGACTTTGCCGAACGGACGCGCGGCCAGCATGCATTGCTCGAACGCGGCCGAGCTCCCCGACGCCTCGATGACCACGTCCGCGCCGCGGTCCGTCACATCGTGTACCCACGCGACGGCATTGTCCTGGCTCCGCGCGTCGAACACGAGGTCGAATCCGAGTTGTCTGGCGAAGTCGAGCTTGCGCGCGTCGATGTCGACAAGCAGCACGCGGCCTGCGCCCCACAGCTTGGCCCACATGGCCAGCATTAGGCCGATGGGACCCGCGCCGAAAACCAGAACGTTGTCGCCTATATCCACACATGCCTGCCGTAACGCGTGCACGGCGACGGCAGCGGGTTCGGTCATGGCGGCCTCCTCGAAGGAGACCGAGTCCGGAATCGGCATCAGGTTCCACACCGGCGCGCAGACATATTCCGCAAACGCGCCGTCGCACCGCGAGCCGAGATAGTCGTAGTCCTCGCATTGGGCGTACGCGCCAATAACGCACGCCGCGCACTTTCGGCACGGCATTAGTGGAAACACCGCCACACGCCGCCCTTGCCAAGCTTGGTCGACTCCCTCGCCGAGTTCCACGACTTCGCCCGCGAATTCGTGTCCCGGGATGGTGGGGAAACGATACGTGCCTTTGGAGAACACGCGCGGGATATCCGAGCCGCAGACGCCGCACGCCCGCACGGCGATCAGCGCCTCGCCGGGTTTCGGCGCAGGCCGCGCGACGCTTTCGCACCGCAAATCGCCCACGGCGTGCAAGACACATGCTTTCATTTCATCTCATTCCTCGGCATGTCAGATTGAGCGCGAAGTATAATCCGCGGCTTCGACCAATTGCGAAACGCGGCGATAGCAAGTTTACCTTCGGCCACTGAATCTGCAACAATTCGATGTCGGCTGCGGATATCCGAATCGTTCATGCCGCGAAAGGAGCCACTATGAAACGCTTCTCTTCTCATCTGACCATTGCAGCCCTGCTGCTCTTTGTGGCTGTTTCGGGGCCATCCCATGCCGGATCGCCCGTCACGTTGTACCGCGATACGTGGGGTGTGCCGCACATCTATGCCGGCACGCTTGCCGAAGCGGCGTACGCGATGGGCTACGCGCAGGCGGAGGATCGCTTGGACGACATTTACCTTAATGTCCGCACGGCCGTGGGCACGCTGGCTGAAGTCGTGGGCAAGGACGCCGCCGGTTCGGACTGCCGCATGCGGCTGGTCGACAATGCGGGGCGCTGCAAGAAGTATTGGGAAACGACTGCGCCAGATGAAGTGCGCGCTATTGGCGACAACTTCGTGCGCGGTATCGAGGCCTTTCTCAAAGTTCATCCCGACAAGAAGTCGCCTTATGCGACCGACCTGTACGGCTGGCAGTGCCTGGCCATTGGCAGGGCCATGATGTTTAACTGGCCGCTCGACCAGATTCAGGAGGATTTGGACCATCGGAGCGAAGCGCCGCCGTTCAGTTCGAACTCGTTCGCGGTCGCCCCGTCGCGTAGCGCCGACGGTTCGGCGATCCTGATGACCGATCCGCATCTGACTTGGCAGGGCATGGCGGTGTTCTACGAAGGCCGCATCCATGCCAACGACGTCGAAATGGCGGGATACTGGCTCGTCGGTGTGCCGCTGCCTTCGCTTGGGCATTCGGGGCACGTTGCGTGGGCCTGCACGACCGGCGGGCCGGACACCGCCGACGTGTACATGGTCAAGCTCAATCCCGATAACCCGCGCCAGTATCAGTATGACGGCGAATGGAAGACCTTCGGGGAACGCGATTTCACCGTTAACGTCAAAGGCGAGGCCTCGATCACGAAGACCGCGCTGGATTCCGTGTACGGGCCGGTCTGGGAAGACCCCGATCCGAAGAAGGGCATTGCGTATTGCGGCGCGAGCCGGTACATCGAGTCGACGGGGCTGCTGGAACAATGCATCAAGATGGTCCGGGCCACGTCGTGCGACGAATTCGCCCAAGCCCTGAACATGGGCGAGTACATGGAGCAGAACATCTCGTTCGCCGACACGGGCGGGCACATCATGTACGTCCGCAACGGCGCGGTACCCAAGCGGCCCGCCGGGTACAACTGGAACGCGCCCGTCCCCGGCGGAACCTCTGCTTCGCGCTGGCTGGGGTTTCATGACATTAAGGAACTCGTGCAGATCAAAGACCCACCGCAAGGCTATTTTCAGAACTGCAATTGCAGCCCCGCCGTCATGATGCGCGATTCGCCCATGACTCCGGAGAAGTATCCCGATTACATCTTCAACGTCTCGTGGGACCAACAGTCGCCGCGGGGCGCGCGCCTGCTGGAGTTGCTCGACGCGGACGATTCCGTTACTCGAGAGGAGGCTATGGCCTACACACTCAACGTCTACGACTTGCTCTCGAAGCCGTGGCAGCAGGCGCTCAGGATCGCCGTCGAAGCGGCGCGCTCGGAAATGCCGAAGCAGGACTACCTGGACGATCCGGCCTTTACGAAGACCGTCGAGACCATCCTTGCATGGGACGGCCAATTCGTCAAACAAAGCGCAGCCGCGCCCATCGTCAAGTTCTGGCGTTTGAAGTGCCAGGACCGCATCGACACCGCGGCCATCGCCGACGGCAAGGAACAGACCGCCGACGATCGTCGCAAGATGCTCGCGGCCCTCGCCGAAACCCTAGCCGACATCAAGGCGCGTTATGGCGGGCGCGACATCACGTGGGGCGACATCAAAGTCGTTGGGCGATCGGGCAAGCTCTTCCCGTGCGACGGCGCGGATTTCGGCTCGCGCGAGAAGAAGAACTACACGCAGACCCCGTTTGTCACCGGAGCTTCCGACAAGCCCAGCGACGCCGGCCAGTTCGTCGCGCGCAAGGGATCAAGTACCATCATGCTGTCCTTCCTCGGCAAGCAAGGCGTCGATTCGTACAGCTTGGTCGTATGGGGCCAAAGCGCCGACCCCGCCTCCCCGCACTATCTTGATCAGTGCGAGAAGCTCTACTCACAGCGCAAATTCAAACCAACGTGGTTCAAGAAAGAAGACCTGCTGAAGCACGTCGAGTCCGAACGGACGTTCACACCCTAGAGGCCAAGGGACAGTCAATTAGAGGCGTTGCGCACCCTTCGTCTCTGTGTCTCCGCGTCTCCGTCTGATTCTGTCTCTCTTCTCTTCACACGGAGCCACAGAGCCACGGGGAATGCCGAGAGTCAGGAAGTCATTCTCCCCTGAGGGGTTTCATTCCCAGCAGCCGGCGGGGGATGGAGAACGGCCGGACGAGTAAGTGATAGGTGGCCAGGCACAGCGCGAAGGACACGGCGAGCAGGAGCGCGAATCGCGTGGGCAGGCCTAGCGCGCGGTGCATGATGAACCAGCCGGGAATTACGATGCAGGCCTGATGCAGGATGTAGACGGGTAGGGCGGATTCGGCGAGGTAGTCGAGCGCGCGTGTCCGGACGTTGAGGCAGCTTCGCGCGAATCCCAGCAGGCCGATGATGAGCGTGTATCCCGCGACGGTGGACGATGCATAGTAACTGATGTGGCGGAGGTCGTCGGGCCAGACCTCTCGATGCGCAATGGTCCACAGGCACCATGCCGCGGCAATCAACCCCACCACCGTCGCCCGCCGCCACTCACGCTGAATAGCGTCTCCAATGGCGGGTTGGGAGGCAATCAGGAAGCCGAGGATCATGGCCGCGCTGTAATACGTGAAATTGCCCCAGTCGTTGAAGAGGTTTTGGTATCCCGGCCACCAGATCCGCAAGACGCCCTGCATGAGAAACAGCGCGGGAATCGGGCGGTAGATGTGCCAGGAGCGGCGGAGCGTGAGTGTTCCGGCGCGCGCGCTGAGCCGGCGAAACAACGGGAACCACACCAACGTGAAAGTAAAAAGGTAGATGAGAAACCACAAGTGACTCCAACTGAAGTAGTCGAGGCTTGTGAAGAACTTCGGCACGTATTGGAGAAACGTCATATTCATGCCGGGTTCGAGGACGCGCGGATGGAAACTGGCCGCGGCGGACGACGCTTCGAGGTGGTGTTCGACGATCCAGCGGACCATCTGCACGCGCTCGAAGTAGCCTATCACGAGGCAGAGCGTGGCGGTCCCTACTACAAACGGAATGAAGATACGTTTGAACCGTTCCTTCAACACTTCGCGGGCGCCGCGTCTGGATATCGATCCGTACAGCGACCAGCCCGCAAGGGCAAAGAAGAGCGGCATGTGCCACAGGTGAACGAACGACGTGAAGTACGCGAGCGGCATCGAGAGATCGAGGCTACGGATCGGATAATCGGGAAACGCGTCGTATACTTTCCCGACGTGAAATGGGAACAACAGATAGGTCGCGAAGACTCGCAGCCAATCGATATCATAGCGCCGTCCGTTCACAGTCCCGCTCCTCCGACGGAGCGCTACTGTGCCACAGGATTCTCCGGGGCTTCAATGTCGAGGTATCGTGAATACGGGGGAGTCTTCTTATCGAGACCTTCACGCGCGTCAGCGGCATACTCAGTCGACTTCGACCAGCACCTCGTTATAGCGCATGAACGGCGGCGTCCAAGGGGGATGGTACTGCGCTACAAAGGGGACTCCCTTCGCTTGAATGCCGTCTTCTTTCAAGCGCTCCAGAAGCCATTGGGTCTTTCGGGCCACGGTCTTCTTGGGCGCATACCCGCGAAAGCGCACAGCGGCGTACTTCTTGGCCGGCACTTGGCGCAATACCACGTTGGGACTGTCCGGCACGGGCAGCGTATCCAGCGTGTAGGAACTGGGCATTACGAACGCGAGCTTGTACGCATTCGGTTCATCGCCTTTCTCGTGCAGGACAGGCGCGGTCATCGCAATCTGCTCGGACGTTCCCGCCGGCTCGTGCAGGACCGGCGCCGTCATTGAGATGGATAACTTCGCTTTGTTCTTCCCGAAGATGTATCCCGCGACTTCGCGGAATCCCTGGTTTTGCGTCTCGCGGTATGTGCCTTTGAGCGTCGCCTCGGCCACAATATGCGGCGCGTACTGGCGTATTTCATACCCTCGATGCTTGGCTACGACCTCGTACTTGGGCGTCTCGATACCCCGTACCGGCACATAGCCGGCGATCATCCAGACACCCACGAGCGCCGCCGCGATGCCGCCGATAATTCCCACGATCGATCCCTTCTTCATAGGTATCGTCTCTGGTTTGAGATCTCGAACGCGCCGCCGCGGCCTATTCGGGTTGAGGCATGAGTTCGAGCCGCCCGGTGTCGAAACCGTTTCCTTCCAGCCACACCAGGATTGCGGTGTAGAGGTCAGCGTCCATCTGGGGCGTTCGACTCAAGATCCACAGCGTGTTCCGGCACCCATCCGAGACTATCGCGTAGTCATACTCGGCGCCGAGACCCACGATCCAGTAGTTCGGTCCGAACAGGCCGAGGGGAAACGGCCCGAACTGCACGACGAGCTTGGCATTAGTTGCGGTGTCCGCGACCGTGGCCTTGCCTTCGGCCGTGGAGACCGGCCCGTCGAGACTGCCTTGAAATCCACGGTTCACCACCTTTACCGAACCGTCGTCCTGCAACGTGTACTCGGCCGTCACGCCGACGAGTCCACGTTCGAAAATCACGGGATACTTGGCGATCTCGTACCAAGTTCCCATGTATCGCTGGACGTCGACGTACGAAACCGTCTGAGGCGAATTGCAGGGGCATCCACCCAGTGCTAACGTCATCAGTATCCCAGAAGATGCAATTCCCAGTATCGCCGCCACTCGTTGACGCATGGTTAGTGTCCTCCCTTGCCGGGCATCGCCCGATCCTCGAATTCACTAACACGGCGCGAGTGACTGGCATTCCCCGTTGTTTCCATGCGATTTCTCGCCAAGTTAGGCGCAGGCGATCCTAATAGGCGGAGAGATTGTTTTCCGAATACCATGGGACTCCGCTCGCTGCTGAGGAGAGCGTTTTCAGATGGGCCTTGGCTGGGCGATATCGGGTGGTTCTCCGATAACGAGCACGGCCTGCGCGTCCATGGCGGCTTCGTTTGCCTTAATGCCGCTCTTCTTCCTAGCCGCGACCGCTTCGAGGGGAGGAACCTTGCGGCTTCTAGCAGCGCAAGCCGCCACGGCAGAAAACCCCTGAATGCCGTGGGCGGCCAAGTGCGGCGCGACGTGCTTGGTGAAGAAGCGGATTACGATCTTTACATCGCTCGCCGCGTGATGCGCTTGACCGTTCGCGAGGCGGAACTTTCTCACGAGCGTGCTGAGCCTGTGATTCGGCAGCGTCGGCGCGAGCGCACGAGCCAAGTCCAGCGCGCAGAAGCCGCGTTTCATCGAATGCTCCATGCGCATGCGCCTGAACGTGGGAATCAGCACGCGATCCCAGTCGTAGGTTAGGTTATAAGCTACGACTGGACGGTCGAGCACGTAGTCCGCAAAGGCTTGAAGCGCGGCAGGCGGCGCCATCCCATTCGCGCGCAGGTACTCGCGCGAATAGCCATGGACATCCTCGGCGCCCGGCTCGATCGGGACGTCAAAGTTCAGCAGCGCGTGGAACCCCTCGCCGAAAGGCGCCCAGCCGAGCATGCGTTGCGCCGCGATCTCGACAGGGAAAATGGGGCTGCGCAACCCGGTGGTTTCCGTGTCCACAAGCACCCATGCGTCGTCGTTCTGCATGACAGTATCCCTCGCGTGCCTCAATGCGGGCAGTATGCAAGAATCATTTGAGAATCCGCAAGAGCCCAAATCCGCGCGCAAGGAGACGTTACAGTAGAATCGGGAGCAACGCGAAAGCTCTTTGCCTCCACTCCATGCGTGAGCTCCTTGATAGCAAGCGAGACGGGCAGGGTGGGTGCAGCGAAGCGAAACCCACCGATTCGCCCCTACTTCCGGTGGGTTTGCATGCGGATCGCGCCCAAGCGCGGAAGCGGTTGAATAGCGGGTTGGCAAGCGATATCGTTGATAATGCAGCGACTGAAGGGAGGGACCGACCATTGAAGGCCAAACGGAATCTGAACCGACGCGAGTTCCTTGAAGTATCGGCGTTGGGCGCCCTTGGCGCTCGCGGCGCAGCCTCAGCGGCTGTGACGGACACCGACGCGCGGCCGAACATCCTCGTGATCTTGACGGACCAGCAGTGTGCCGACACCATGAGCTGTGCGGGCAACGCGGACCTCAAGACGCCGGCCATGGACCGCCTCGCGGAGCAAGGGGTTCGATTCGCGAATGCGTACTGTGCGAACCCGCTCTGCGTGCCCTCGCGCACGGCTATGATGACGGGGAGGATGCCGCACGAGACGGGGATTAGGAACAATCAGGACGGTCGCACTGCTTCGTTCGACACGCCGGTACTTGGACGTTTCTTCACGGATGCCGGCTACGAGTGCGGCTATGCGGGCAAGTGGCACTTGCCGCCAAAGGAATCGCAGTCCGATGTCCATGGTTTCACGTGGTTCCCCGAAGGAAACGAGCGTCGTGCCGATGCAGGCATCTCAGAGGCGGTGGAGCAATTCCTCGAACGGCAGCGGACGCGCCCGTTCTTGATGGTCGCTTCATTTGTGAACCCGCACGACATTTGCCAGTGGGCGCGCGGGGACAGGCTGCCGCACGGTTCCATTCCCGATCCGCCCGACCCCGCGCGGTGTCCGGCCTTGCCCTCGAACTTTGCCATCCCCGAACACGAACCGGAGGTCCTTCGAAAGGTCTGGCGCGCGTCGAAATCGGTCTATCCGTCGGTGGATTGGTCGCCGGACAAGTGGCGTCAGTATCGCTGGGCGTATTGCCGGCTTGTCGAGAAAGTAGACGCGCAAGTCGGCCAGGTGCTCGATGCCCTGAAAAACGCCGGCCGCGAAGACGATACCTTGATTGTGTTCACTTCCGATCACGGTGACGGAAACGCCGCGCATCACTGGAATCAGAAGCAAGCGTTGTATGAAGAACCCGCGAGGGTGCCATTTATTGTGAGCGGCAAGCGATTTGCCAAACCGAATGGCGTCGACCGCGAGCACCTGGTTTCGACCGGGCTCGACCTCATTCCCACGCTTTGCGACTATGCCGGAATCGCAGTGCCTGACGGCTTGCGCGGACGCAGTGTCCGTCCTCTGGCGCAAGGTGAAGAGGTCCATGACTGGCGCGACGCGGTCGTCAGCGAGACGGAGTTCGAATACGAAAAGACCGTCACGGGGATCTTAGGGCGTATGCTTCGCACGCAACGGCACAAATACATTGTCTATTCGGAAGGCGCATTGCGCGAGCAACTCTTTGACATGGCGGACGATCCGGGCGAGATGAATAACCTCGCGGTAGATCCAGCCAGCAAACCCATCCTCGATGCGTGCAGAAACCGTCTCGCGCAATGGGAGCGTGAAACCTCGGATACGTTCGAGATTCCGGCGGGCGAATCATGATTCCGTTTTCGGCGTCGCCGGACCCGAAGGCGCTGCGCGCCAGTTCGCTGGCCCTGTTTCCCGCGTCATCGAACGGCGAATTCGGATTGCCGTCCGAGTGCGTGACCGTGATCGAGCGCGGCAGAGGCTGCGCCGTGTGGGATATGGATGGCCGCGAGTACCTCGACATGACGATGGCGTGGGGCGCGGCCCTCGTGGGCCATGCGCGCGCCGACGTGGTCGAGGCGGCATCGAAGCAGGCGGCCCAAGGCGCAAACTTCGCGGGACTCAACGACCGGATGCTCGAGTTGGCGGCGCGAATAGCGTCAGTCAGCCCGTGCGTCGAGCGAGTCCGTTTTGTGGCAAGCGGCACCGAGGCGACGTTGATGTGCCTGCGCGTCGCGCGCGGCGCCACGGGACGGCGGCTGATCGTGAAGTTCGAGGGCGCCTATCATGGGCAGCATCCCGAAGGCGTCGCCGGCATGGTTGGCGCGGGGATGGCCGCCCTGCCGCGGTGCCATCCTTCGGGCACGGGCGCGCCGTGGGTCGAAGACGGCGTGTTGCTCGCGCCCTACAACGACCTCGTTACGACTACGCAGATCGTCGAGCGTTTCCAGGCTGAGATTGCCGCCATCATCGTCGAGCCGTTGCACCGGTGCATTCCGCCCGCGGAGGGCTTTCTTCAGGGGTTGCGCGCCCTGGCTGATGCGACCGGGATTTCTCTCATTTTTGACGAGGTTGTTACCGGATTCCGGCTCGCCCTTGGAGGCGCGCAGGAGTACTACGGCGTCTCGCCCGACCTCGTCGCCTACGGCAAAGCGCTCGGCGGCGGATTCCCCATCGGCGCGTATGGCGGCCGCGCGCGCTGGATGGATGTCGTCGGCGAAGACCGCTACGGCAACGAAGACTACGTCTGGTCGGCCTCGACCGGCGGCGGGAATCCCGTGAGCTGCGCCGCCGCGCTCGCGACACTCGACGTACTTGCGGAGGAAGGCACATATGCCGGACTTCACGCGCTAGGCCGCGAATTACGCACACGGATGTCGGCGTGCATCGATGCGGAGGGAGAATCGGCCATTGTCCTTGGCGACGGCCCGCTCGCCCAAGTGGCCTTCAGCCGGCAACCGATTGTCGACACGCGCGGATGGCTTGCTGCCGATCGGGCACGCGGCCGCGCACTCATGATTACCCTCGTCCAAAATGGCATCTACCTGAACCCCATGGGCACCAAGCTCTATCTCTCGCTGGCCCACGACGCATCGGCTTTGGACCGCTTCGAGAGCGTCTTTGTGAGAGCATTGCGCGCGACGCGTGGATAGCACCTGCTAGCATCGTCATGGAGCGGGCTAGACAATAAACGCTGGCGTACTAGCCCACATGGGGAGCGAGCGGATTACTTTCTTAAAGCCTTCCAGTCCGATGCGGGCATGATGTCATAGACCTTGTTTGATCCTCCTATCTCGTAGTTCCTGCGTGCCTGGTTCCACCAGGGAAATCTTCCGGGAAACCGCTCTTCGATTTCGAGTTTCGCCTTCTTCTTCCGTTCGGGAGGTATCGTACTAACGACATAAACGACTACCCCAATCGTAAAAAGCACGTGCGTAATTGCGTGCAGTCCGTGGCCTGTACCGTTGACAAAATCGCTTGCAAGCCACTCCCAGGCTGTTGCTATCCCAAAGATCAGCGCGTTCACCACAGCCTCGCCGAGCAAGATAGTCGCCAGATAGCGGATATACGGAGGCTTAGCCAGCTCAAGCGTATGTATTGCTACAAGCTTATAGTGAGTCGTCTGAGTTGTGGTCGTCGAATGATTGGGAATAGTGGAAGTCTGAACGTAAGAACTCAGGACCTCGACGAGGGCCCATGATTCCCGGCGTTTCTTGGGAGCAGTCCGTTTCTCTGAGGCAATCAGTCTCTTGGCCCTGCTCATTAATCTGGCGGCTGGCGCTTGGTGAGGTGCGAGTTCAGATTCTAGTTGTTGCAGCTTCTGCAGGGCATCCATACCCGTCGCCTTGGCTACTTGCGCGGAGAGCGTTTGCTCGCGCCCTTGGACAAACTCGCGGTTGAGGTCTCGAACGGAATCCGCACCAAACTGCTTCTCCATCGCACGCAGGAGATCCTCGCATTCCCTTTCTCTACCGAGCTTGATGAGGCACTTGACGTGGGCCTTCGTCAAGGTCTTGTTGTTGGGATAGCGGCGTCCGAGATCGAGGATCACCGCCAACGAGTCCGCATAGGCGCCTTGCGCGAAATAATCGCTTGCCTTGGCAAAATCACTATCCGGATGCGACTCACGGTCTGCGGGAGTCATTGTGCGCTTCCGTCAACACCTTTCCCCAGTCTCGACACATGTCACACTTCGCGACACATACGCTACCCACACATAGGAGATATTGTCAAATCTTGCGGGGAGGATTCAGAGAGAAAGGTAGCATATCCACAAGACTTGACAATACCCCTCAATATCACGAAAAGGCGGACCACGGTTCCTTCGCCGTGACGAACCCATGGCTTGATGATGACATGGGAAATTCCACACAGGCTCGACGTTCATATTCACGGCCGGCTCACGCAGGAGATCGTGATGCTAGCCGATCACTTTCATCTGCGTTTTGAGTGCCGTTTCAGGGATCTGCGTCCACCGAACAGGATGCCTATTCTGAGGCGGTTGAGAACCTGGGCGCACGTCTAGGCCCGACAATACGAAAGCCCAGCGACGTTCTTCCAAAAGGGGTGGTTTTGAAGAATGGTCGGGGCGACTGGACGACAATAGAACTCTTCTTTGGGGGTGTTGGCAATTCTCTCCGGGAAGATCGTACCGAGTTTGCTGTTACGGGCTAAAGCTTCAACGGGAACAGAAAGCCGGTACCTAAACAGTCAAAAGTACCAGCTTTGTGCAAGAACCTGCTCGCTCGCTCCCAATTGGGTCTGCCCTGGACGAGGGGTGCATTACGCATACGAGCACTGTGCGTTCCTTGACAAACCGCAATGTTGGGAATAGAGTTTCTAGACGATGTCGTTCGTGGGAAGCAATTGCTATACATAATGCGTTGAGATCCGTTCTTCTCATTCTCAGGTCAAGACGGGGAATGGCTAAATCGTGAAGTGGGCACCTTGATGAGAAAGCAACCACGAGTGAATAACGACCGAAATCTTCTCTTTGGCGTTCTTGCCGTACAACTCAAGGGTGTTTCGCCGGGGCAAATGGTCGAGGCGGCGGCGGCTTGGGCTACCGACCAAGACGTGTCATTGGGATTCAAATTGGTAGAGAAGGGCGTACTGCAGGAAAAGGACCGGGTACTGCTCAACAGCCTGGTCGACGAGGCCATTCAGGCTCATGGAGGGGACGCGGCAGAGACCATTAAGTCCTTCGGAGGGGAGGAGCAACTCCGCAAATCGCTTTGTGGCTCGACTGAACTGGATAACATGCAGACCGTGCCGATGGCTGGAAGCGCCTTTTTCGCGCGGTCAGGGACCATCGTGTCCGGGGTCGAAGAGGCTCCAGGGCGCTACACGGTGGTTTCACACCATGCCAAGGGGGGTATGGGGCGAGTGCTCCTAGTGCACGACGATTATCTTGGGCGCAACATCGCACTTAAGGAACTCCTGCTTGACGACACCCTTGAAGGTACATCCGAACATGACACATCCATGCGTCGAACCTCTTCCATGGTCGCGCGGTTTCTTCAGGAAGCCCGGATTACCGGGCAACTCGAACACCCTGCCATCGTTCCGGTCTACGAATTGGGCCGGCGGCATGACGGGACCATCTACTACACGATGAAGCTGGTGAAAGGGAAGAACCTCGGGCAAGTTCTTAGGGATTGCCGCGACCTCAAGCAGCGCATGGACCTGTTGCCGAACTTCGTAGATTTGTGCCAGGCCATCGCGTACGCCCATAGCCGGGGTGTCATCCATCGCGATGTCAAACCCGGAAACGTGATGGTCGGCGAATTTGGCGAGACCGTTGTGCTGGACTGGGGGCTGGCCAAGGTGCATGACGTCGAAGACGTTAATGCGGAAGACATCGAGGACACCCTTCAGTTTCTGAAATTGGATAATGAAGAGGCCTTGTTCAAGACCGCGTACGGGCGCGCACTGGGCACGCCGCATTATATGCCCCCGGAACAAGCCGAGGGCCGTACTGACGCCATCGACGAACGTTCCGACGTGTATTCGTTGGGAGCGGTACTCTATGAAATCCTGACCGGAGCCACGCCCTACTCCGGCAAGAACACGCGGGAGGTCCTGGACAAGGTTATCCATACGGACCCCGAGCCGGTTCTGAAAGCGGACGTGGACATTCCCCCGGAGTTGGCTGGGATCTGTACCAGGGCCATTCAGCGAGACCCGAGACAGCGATATCAATCGGCCATGGAACTTGCGGAGGATGTTCGGCGGTTCATCACGGGCAGTCTGGTGCAAGCTTATCGCTATTCGCTGCGGGAGATGATGGCGTATTACTACAAACGACACCGCCCCATCGTTCATAGCGGCTTGACATTCGCTGCGGTGCTGGCCTGTATTGGAGTCTACTCCTATGTCAGCATTCTCCACGCTCGCGACCGGGAACGCGAACAGCGAAAGGTGGCTGAGAGCCAAGCCTATGTTTCCCAGATTCGACTGGTTCAGGCTTCGTTGAAAGACAACAACTTCCCGTTTGCTCCGGAAGCGCTTTGGACTACTTCCGAGGGGTTGCGTAATTGGGAATGGGGCTACCTGCTCAACGAATGCAGCCAAGACCGCGCCACGGTTACGCTCGATGCTAGCGCCATGAGCCGTTGTGCTTTTACCTCCGATGGACGATACGTCATATCCACCGCAGCGGGACGCCCGCCTCAGATCTGGGACGGGCTGACCCTCCAGGCTTTAGGCGTGGCGGATACAGGAGGCGAGACGATCCAGGGATTTTGTGCGGCTCCTCGGGGGAGCACTTTTGTGACCTATCCCCGAGATAGGACCGCTCGAATCATTGACGCGGGTACACGATCCGAGCTTAGAGTACTACGCGGCCATGAAGGCAACATCACTAAGGCTTGTTACAGCGCGAACGGAAAGCTTCTCCTCACGACCGCGGAGGACAAGACCGTTCGGCTCTGGAATACGGAGAGCGGCGCGGAAATTGCCACACTGTGCCACGCCGAACAGGATATAACGAGTGCCGATTTCAGTCCGGATGGCAGCCAGATTCTCACTGAATCCGTTGACGGCCAGGTTAGTGTGTGGGACGCTGCTTCCCGAAAGGAGAGTTTTCGGATATCCGGGAGACTGGCGCGCTTCAGTCCCGACGGACGGTACATCTTGACAATCGAAGATCCCCGCGCATCACTTTGGGATGCCAGGACCGGCGAACGCGCCAGGTTACTGGAAGGGCATACCGACAAGCTCATCGCGGCCCGCATTTCTTCGAACAGTGAACTGGTAGTCACAAGCAGTTACGACAATACAGTCCGCACGTGGAGCATAGCGACCGGGCAGGCCGTGAGGGTGTTTTCATTCGCGACGACACCAATACAGATTGTACTGAGCCCTGACGGCAAGACACTGTTCGTGGCCTTCCCGGAGCTCCCGGCTGCGCTTAAAGTACTGGAAAGTGGCGCGGATCTTGGCGTCGTCGCGGGTCATTCGCAACCCATTGTTTCGGCCGACTTTTCCGGCGACGGCCAACGAATTGTCACCAGTAGTCTTGACGGCCGTCTCAAACTGTGGGACGTGTCCCTGTCGACGCGTCGCGCGTTGACGATTCGCCTTGGTTCATACGTATATGATGCCGCGTTCAGTCCCGATGGCAAGCTACTTGCGGCCATCGCGGACTCGGGGCAGCTTCGCTTTTCGAGTCCCGACAGCGGGCGTGAAAAAGGCGCATTGGAGGGCTACGGAGTTGGGGCGCGGCGATTTGCATTCAATGGCGACGGCACGATGCTCGTAACGACCCTCGACGCATTTACGCCGATGACGTGGAACGTGGCAACGCAGACTCCCGTTGCGGCGTTCACGCATCACGTCGGTCGTGTGGAAGCCGTCGCATTCAGCCCTGACGGTTCGCGCGTTGCCTCGGGTTCATGGGACAACACCATCCGGATTTGGGACGCCCATTCCGGCGAGGAGTTGGAGGTCTTGACCGGCCACTCGGACACGGTGTGCGACGTTGCATTCAGTCGCGACGGCACCCGCATCCTTTCGGCGTCCTGGGATCGAACCGCCCGAATCTGGGATTTAGCTTCAGGTGCAGAAGTGAAGAGGTTCGAAGGCCATGCCGACAAAGTGTTCTCCGCACGCTTCAGTCTCGACGACAGGCAGGTTGTGACAGCATCGGCGGATGGAACGGCACGAATCTGGGACGTTGCCAGCGGCAATGTTACATACCAACTGGTTGGGCATCATGGCGAAGTGAATGATGCCGTGTTCGCTCCTGACCAGTGCCGCGTCTTCACCGCTTCCTCCGACCGTACCGCGAAAGTGTGGGATGCGACCAGCGGTGCCGAACTTCTGACTTTGAAGGGGCACGGGGCCGGGGTTGTCAGGCTTGAAGCCGACTTGTCAGGCAAGAAGATCATATCATCCTCCTACGACGGAACAGCTCGCGTGTGGAATGCCGCCCCGTGGCAATTGAGAGAACTGCCTGGGGACGGCTCCCGGCCGTGGCGGGAGCGGTATGCCCTCTATCGTGAAGTCCAGTGTGGCAAGCTCCAATCGGATATCGCCCAATCGAATTCGCTCGAATATGCCGTTGTTACAACGCGCGAGGTCTTTAACGACGCATGGGACCGATTTGAGCTGACACTAACTCCCAGATCCGAGGCCACAACCGGATGTACTTCAGGTGCGCAGCCAGGTGTCGCGGTCGAGGATGGCCCGCGTCGAGATGCGCTCGCACGCCTCTGCTTCAAGCCTGGTGATCGCATCGTTCGGATCTGCAACTTTGAGGTGGATAGCGCGAATTCCGTTGCAGAGGCCCTGATCCGCTTGAGAAATCAGTCGAAATCCCCCCAGGAAGTACCGCCAACACTTGACATCATCCGCGATGAAACGCCTATCCACATTACATTTCGTTTCTATCCGAACGTTTGCTCGAAGAAGGTCATTGCCCTGCCGCGCGATAGGGCCATACAGTTGCTTCGAACTGAGCAGAACATGTTTGCGGCCAACAAGGCCACGATTCTGCGCTACGCACAAGGCGCCTGTAAGAACATGGGCGAGCCATTCGAACTTCCCGACGGTATCAATGGAACTTGGGTGCTCCAGCCAAAAAGCGGTTCCGAGAAGGCATTCTACCTGGCTCTAGGCTTGGCACCGGGAGATCGCGTCGTCCGATACAACCAAGTGCCGGTTACCTCCCTGCGACAGCTCAGTGACACCTACGAGGCGCTCTGCGGAAGTCTCGAATCCGGTCAGGACGTTACGCTGGCTCTCGACGTGGAACGGGGTGAGTTTCAGAGACTTGAGATTACTATTAGATCAGAGTAGATGCCGACATTGAACGGCTTGGTGAATTGTGTGTATTATATGGATTATGAGTTTTCGCGTGTGTGTGAAATGGCGTCGCTCAACAGAAAAAGGAGGGAGCAGGATGTCAGATACAAATGGGATCTTCGACGTGGCTACAACGTGGCCGGAGGGATGGGATAAGTCCAACCAGAAAGTACTGGAGGCGCGTGCACAAATCAATCGGATGATTCACTTGCTGGGAGAAATGACGTACGCCAATTTCTACACGATGGACTTTGCTTCACTCGCCGCGTCGCTATTGAACAAGGTCAATGATCCCGGATGTCCGCCCGGGCTGTTTACGGCCGCGCAGAGAAGCGGGATCAACGCCAATGCCGAAGTCCTCAACGAGGTGTTGCGAGGTTATTCGACTACGCTGAAGGATGTCTTTTGCACTGAGGAAAGCAAGCTGCCGCCGAAGTTCATCGAATGTTCCGAGAACCTGAACGGCTTGGGCCTCACGTTGACCTACGTGGGCCAGACGGACACGCAAAAGAGGGAGGCGCGCGGCCTGTTTGACGATGGCTTTCTCAATCCCAGAGCGGAGGGAGGCATCGGCGACTTCACCGAGAAAGAACTGTATACCACGCCCGCCAAAGACTGGCCGAAGCAGTTCGTACTGATGCAGCGGGCACGGCTCGCAGGTCTTCTGTGGCCTCCGGCTAAGAAGAGCGGCACCATCACCCCTATGGGCGACCCCCAGAAAGCCAACGATTTCTGCTGCCTGGATGGCATCAGTTGCAAAGCCTACGTAGGCTACTACTGTTCGACGACAAATGGTTTGTGTTCGCTCCAAAGTGAGCCCTGTCCCTAATGAGAATGAGCCTTGGACTAAGCTCCGACCTACAGCATTGAGACAAGATAAGCGAACACGCGGGTAACTGGGTGCTCGCCTGGAAAGCGCATGAAGGCGGCGTGACCGTCCATGAACAGGACGTTCGCGCCGCCTGGCAAGTGATTGAATCCGTCGTGTTGCGCATCGACTGATACCATGTCCCACGCGACGGGAATGGTGCTCTGTGCCAGGGCGGAAGTGGCGGGGTTGTTCACGTCGGTAACAAAGAACCGTTCGATCCCCTCTCTCAACCGGTAGATCGGCCGCTCGCTTGTGGCGCCGTACAGCGTTAGGTCGTGATCGTAAGCGGACTTGTCGGGATGCGGGGGGTACGGAGGCAGGCCAGCGCGTTCGTTCATTACGTCTATTAGCGAGACGCCCAGACCGTAGTTGAGACTATAGTTCGGGTTCACGTCATTGGGGTCCATGCCCGGCATCACCGTGTGCTCTTCAAGGATCGCCCAACCCAAGTAAATGTAGGAATCGGAATCGTACTTGAGGCAGGGGTCTATTGAAAATTCCGGATTATTGCCAAAATGGGCGTCATCCGGGACCGCAAACGGATTCGAGGGACACTGGAGTATTCCCAGGTCCGCTACATACTCAGGATAGGTCGATTGTACATCAAAGATGAAATCGGCCGTATTGCGAAAATCGCAGATCTTCGCAGGATCCTGGCCTGTGATGGAGCTGGACGTGCTCACTTTCAACGTGGGGAACTTCTGTCCCGGGGCCTCATTCGCGTACATCTTGAACACCAACCCCATTTGCTTCAGGTTGTTCTGACAGCTCGCCCGACGAGCCGCTTCCCGCGCTCGAGCCAGAGCGGGCAATAGAATCGCCGCCAGAATACCGATGATTGCAATCACTACCAATAGTTCGATAAGTGTAAAACCGCGCCTATTCGTACGCACCATCGATACATATAACCTATCACAATGTTTGTGTGGTCTTGTCATGACAATACCCATTCACCCCTTTAGTTCACAAAGAATCCTCAAGGTAGAATATCATAGATTCTTCACAAATCGGGGTTGTCTGTCAAGAAGAATTCGATGGAAGCGAACCTGGCGCAAGAGACCGTGAGATCTAGCTTCATCGGAAATATAAACGCGAACTGTGAAAGGCTAGGAGTCTGTATCGTGCGCCCAGTACCTCTATCTGTATGGTGTCTAGATATTGTACAACTTCGTGTCCATATTCTGGATTCAAGAGTTTGTCTGAGAATCATGCCGAAGCGTTTTGGCGATTGGCAATACAGTATAAAACATTAAGGCACAGTCACTTATAGGCGCAGGCCCAAATCTGAAGGTGAGATGGCCCGAATCCTGCTTTGAGTTACGAGGTAACTGAGCGTGAGATTTCAGAGGAGCGTTTCATGAAGGACACCACCAGACCCCAGTCGAACGGCCTGCAGGCCGAATCCATCAACGGGGTGCTCTGTGGTTACCAGTCTCGAAACACGAACAGGAAGTGGGTTGAATGGGTGTTTGAAGCCGCAAACCATGACTTGGTGGTAGCTTCGGTTGTGCTGGGTATCTCGGTCAAGGAGTTGCGATGTCGCTTGACTGCCTTCGGGATCCCTTTTAATGGAAGTGTCCAAAAAACAGACAAGGCGTAGTTCAGATTGAATCCACGTCAGCGATTTCGCCTAGAAGTCCCCGGGTGGCAGAAAGTCCGCGCTCTCAGGAATGTGTCCCAGGTGTCTTCCTTACGAGATGGCCTCACATCTCAAGGCACAGCCAGTTTCTACGAGCCGTGATCATTTCGCGTTCGGACTGACGCCCGGGGACTTCTAAGCGAAATCGCGTTGGGATACACAAAGAGGATGATTGTGATGAATACCGCGACATGGGAGATCAGGACGGGCGAGGTCGTCACGGCGTCCAGATTGCGAAGATGGTGGCTGACGAGTTTCCATGGATACAGCGCTTGCGGGGAGAGCGAAGAGCCCAAAGTCACCTGGCTGGGAAGTGTACGGCTCGTCAAACACTGGTTGCTGAGTAAAGGTGTTGTGCAGGGGAAATGATGCGTTGAGAGTCGTGCCGCTCAACCTAAGGCATCGTCTGACATCAGGCGGTAGCTAGGCCAAAATGCGGCATCCTCGTCGATAAGCGGCGAAGGACAGTGACAAGACTCCGGTGAGGTACAGGGACATAGAGGGACATGCACTGGCGAACCGAGTTAGAGGTCGCCAGTGGTAAGACCTCCGCGCCAGCAGGCGGGAGGGCGTAAGGGCAAGACTCCGGTGAGGAGTTAGATTAGGGAAGGGTTCTCGGCTTCAATTACGAAAGAACAAGGGGAGGCAAGTGAACTTGGAGTATCTCAGTTTCTGCGTGTCGATGTGCCCGCGCGGGCCATGTCTTCTCCTATCCCGTGCCAGTTCCAAGCCTGCCAAGCTTGCTCCACCTCTCTACACCTAAATAGACGCTAGGAATCCGCTGGGCGTTCAGGTTATCATCGATACCGGAGGGCAATCGTACAGCGGGACGTAGGTACCATGTTTCAGATTGTTGTCAAGTCCGGCATGAAGAAGGGCGCGAGTTGGCCCGTTGAAGACCATACCTTAACAATTGGCCGCGAAACCGGCTGTGAAATTCGCATTCCTGACCCGGTGGTCTCCCGCCGTCATTGTGAGCTAACGCTCATCGGGGGGGAAGTCCATCTTCACGACCTGGATAGTCTCAATCCTCCTCTGGTCAATGGAAGACCGGTAGCTGACTGCACACTCCAGCCCGGGGACGAAATTCGTGTGGGGCGTGTGCTCTTTCTCGTTACCCTCGTGAACCAAGAGTCGCAAGAATCGATTGAGGACATGTCAGCGCATGCCACTAATACGCTGGCCGAGGAGGAGTCAGCATTCTTATCCAGCCCCGATACTAGTCGGGACAATGAAGTCCGACCTCAGACGAACGGCGACCTCGATGATTTGTTTCGCTTTAGCCGGACCCTGAGCCGAAAGACAAGCCAAGCTGAGCTTATCAACGCGTTAGGTGAAGCCGTCCACGTCCATTTCAGCCCTGACCATGCTTGGCTTCTGCTTGTGCTTCCGAAGGCAAACGACTTGATCTACTTGGGCGGGTCGGGAGACGTCCGCGAAGCCACTAAGACACCATCACAAGAATGGATGATGTCACTGCTTTCTGAACGACGCGGCGTCCTCCTTCCTGAACGCGTTTCTTGTGAAGACGGTAAGACCACGATGTGCATCTTGGCCGCGCCTATCTATTTTGGTGGGCAGAATATCGGCGTCCTAGCGCTTCGAAAACAACAGCAGACCCGCGCCTATCAAAACCGGGATCTTCATTTCTTTGTCGCGTTGGCGCATGTTATTGCGCCATTCTTCAAGGCTATTGAGCGTGTCGAAGAGTTGGAAGCAGAGAATCGACGACTAAGCCATGCTAGTGAGAAGTTCACGCGTCTCGTGGGAAGTAGCAAGGCGATGGCTCAAGTGCAGCGGCTCATCCGTGTTGCCGCTCCTACCATGCAGCGCGTGCTGATTCTAGGCCCTACCGGTACTGGCAAAGAAGTGGTCGCCTCGCTCGTTCACGAGCTTTCATCCCGCGCTCGCGGGCCATTGGTAACGGTGAACTGCGCCGCAATTCCCCGAGATCTGTTTGAGAGTGAGTTCTTCGGACACGAAAAAGGGGCATTCACCGGGGCGGCAGCGAGGAAAGCGGGGCTTCTGGAGCAGAGCCATGGGGGCACCTTGTTTCTCGACGAAATAGGCGACCTGAGCCTTGAACATCAGGCGCGTATTCTGCGAGCACTGGAAACGGGGCGCTTTAGGCGAGTGGGAGGCGAGGAAGAGGTAATCGCGGATTTCCGAGTGGTGGCTGCCACCAACAAGGAACCCGCCGCCCAGATCAAGCAAGGGCTGTTTCGTGAAGACCTGTACCATCGCTTGCGGGGCGTTGAGATCAATGTGCCCCCGCTGGTCCAGCGCCGATGTGACATTCCAGAACTTGCGCAGCATTTTCTTGAGTTGATAGCGATTAAGACGGGCACCCCCCCTCGAAAGATCTCGCCAAAGGCTATGGAATATCTCCTGAATCTTCGATGGTCCGGAAACGTGCGCGAACTCAAGAACACTATCGAAGTGGCCAATTCGATGTGTCAGGTCAATACGATTGACGTGGATGATGTTCGCACTGTCGCATGCGCCCATGATATCGATAACGAGCCGATGACCCTGGCTGAGATTGAACGCTTACACATCCTGAAGGCAATCGAGTTCACGAACGCCAACATGAGTGACGCAGCCCGACTGCTCGGAGTCAGCCGAAGTACGCTCTACAACAAGCTGGCGCAATACGGCGTTAGACCTTGACATACGGTGCCTCGCGAAGGCGTGGCGAACTAGCGCGAGAGAAGATGCCGTGAGCGCGCAGGCTTCCTCCTCATTAGATGGCATCCATACGACATCGTGTGCCTCAACCTGCGGGCTGATGGCGCAAGCCTAATCCCGATAATACGAAAGCCCTTCGACGTTCTCGCAATAGGGGGGAGGTGAAGAATGGTCGGGGCGACTGGACGGCAATTGAACTCTTCTATATTGCCACAGCGAGCTAAGCTCTTCCTTGAATCGCTTGCCTTTCATGAAGGACTTCTTCTAAGCTCAAGAGCTTACGGTCTCCCTCATTAAATCTGGTGTGAGTTTCTGTGGAAAGGCCAAAGCCAATTTTCAAGCCGAGACCAAGAATGCAGCACTTCCTGGGTTTTTATGCCTGCAGAGGAGGCGTTTGCATATTGCTATTCGTCACACGTATCTAATGCCGATAACCCATTGGTCCCTACAAAACCTTGCACTCTGCGGCAAGGCGAAGCATCGCGCTCAGTTGATAAACAAATGACTTTCCCTGCATACTACGGACTAGCAGCGAACCCTTGTATAGCTTGATTAGATAATTCGACGAGAATACCCCCGGGCTCTCCACGTCGTACGAAAGAAAATCAGAAGCGCGCGCACTGCCATTCTTGCCAATCATTGCCAGGATGGACCGTTCCTTGGCAGTGATGGCTAACGTCTGAATTTCCTGCTTGACAATGTGCTTTAGGACTCCCATCGCCATGTCCGTAGGTATCAAACCCTTTACCAATACACGGCCAAGTGCATCATCAAGCATCGCGGGAGTAAGTCGACTTCGGGTTTGCTTTAGAAGCTTGGCTCGTATTCCAGCGATGAACTGCGTACAGATTTCCTGGCTGTATTTGAAGACGAAGCGAATCTCGCCATCTGAAACGGAATACAGAAGTCTGTGCACCACTTCAGGAAGCGGTGCCTTGCCGTCCCCTGATTCGTGGAACCTCTGTACTCTCTTTTCTATAGCCTCATGCATCTCAGGTAAAGCGATTGGTTGAAGATCAAGACCAACACCCGAAAGACGCTCATAAACCTTCGGTACTTCGGTCTTTATCAGGCTCGATAGTCCAGCTTGCCCGATAATGATCCACCAGATTTTTGGAAGCGAGAACAGAGTGTCGCGGAATCCAACAAAGAGCTTTACAATCTCCTCCTTCTCAAGATTCTCAATGTTGTCAAGCACTATAAAAGTCCCGTGAAACCCTAGGTCTAGCACTATTTCCTCAACTATAACACGCAGAATATCCTGAAGCGATTCAAAGTCGACATTGGAAAAGGCAGGAGGAAGCGTCACAGGTCGTTCCGCACCTCCACTAAATCCGAACATCGACAGGCTTATCTCAACACCTATTCCCCCGCCCTTTATGCGCATCCATTCAGATATCTTCTGCGTTTGTGATGGAAGTGATCTCTTCTGAGCTGAGCAATACTGAGTTACAGATTTTACTAAGGACAAAGCAGACTTGAGAGCAATGTTAGTGGTATGATCCGACGGAAGGATTTGGCATAATTGTTGGGCGCACAGAATTTTAGGCCCACAAGGAGCCTGCTGTTCCTGCAACAGGAATTGTGTTATATTAAAAAAACTGGTCTTGCCCACGCCTGGCTTTCCGGAGATAATATAGACGCCCTGCTCCGCCGATTCGAACTGCGTGCATATCTCCACCATCTTATCATGGCGTCCGACTAAGAGTTCGACGTCCTCTTGAACTGATCTCAGGGGGGATGTGTTGTACGGGCTATGGCGAAACCCAAGGCTTTTCCACATAAATGAACCCCATATTTGATATGTGTCTATTGTTGTAGTCATACAAGGACACATATATGCATATATATACAATCACATATCTGTCAGTTATCGTTGATGCGGCCCATTCTATTTCTAGACGAGTAAGACTTTTTCTCTTTCCAGTACTCCGAGGTGTCCTCCCTCGCCTGAAGCGTCCGTTAACGGGACAGATGGTCCGTTAAGCGCTGTTGCGAACCTTCCAGCAGACAGGGGTAGTCGGGAGATGTTATTTCAGCATCGCAGCTCCTTGTAAAACACAGGTACTGTTGGCTTTACGGGGCTCGTAGTGATTCGCAGCGTTGCATAGCCTCTTCGTATAGAAATGTCGATATGGTCTAGGTCAATGTGCCCTTTCAAAGCCTTCGAGTGCCTGAGTTTATTCATGGCGGCCTCCCATTGCTTTTGACCGCGAATAAGGCCAGAACCGATGAAGTGAAAACCGCGACCACTTTTCAGAAGTACTCCGCCAAAATTTTTCAATTCATGTTCGACACTAGTATCCAGTGAGTCTATATCTATCATAAGAAGATGTATATTGCTATATTGATCCAGTTTGCTATTAAGTCCTACAACATAGTCCTCATGGCGCTTGACCTTCAAGTGTTTAAGCACAGTACGTGCGCTCTCCGCAAGCTTGGTTGGGCCAAAGACGCTGAGGTAGAACGGAGGTTGCCAAAATGTGATACGAGTATGATGGGAGTAAGTCTTCGGGCAATAGATGTCATACGAGAAATCGCGTATTGAAGTCTTGTTCTTTTCATAGATATCTTGGAGAATCTGCATTATATCCACATTTGGCACATGCTTGAAGGCAAACTTGACATAAGCGCGCAGCAAAGTAAGCTTGCGTGTGACTAATCGCGGGTTGGGAACGTAAGTCGATCTGTAGTCGAACTCGTTTCTTAGTGCGTGGAGTGCAGTATGAAGTTCGACATAACGTCTTGGAAACCACTTGAGCCGACCGTATGTCGCGTGAAGAGAGTTCTCAACGTTCTTGTGACTGTTTTGTCCGTGAAGCTGATTCTGCAAGAGCGACTGACTTACGTAGTACGATGAAAAGTAGAGATGGTATATTGCCTCTCGATACAGTTGCTTTTCTACCAACGTTTCGGCGGCTTCAAGTTGGGAGAGGCTGAGTGTGAGTAGGGTACTAGCGTTCTTCTTTTTCCGAACATCGTAAGTCAGCATCTGGTCCCCTCGGTGTCAGCGCGGCTAACTGGTCAAGTAATGTCGACAGTCTACTTAATAAACAGGTTGTATTGCAACATCTAAGTGGTTGGCTAACTTCGAGCATCATTGGTAGTTCTTTCTTTGGTTCTTTCTTTCCTACAAGAAAGAAAGAACGCCCTTTTCGCTTCCCCCTTTCTTTGGGGGATGTTCCCCCCTTCCTTGGAGCGCCCATCAGAAGAACCCCTGGCCGGCCAGGTATTCACTACGGCGGGGGAAGGAATAGCCTGGCCGGCTAGGGGTTCGGGCGCTCGGAGGAAGGGGGGGAAGGGGGGGGATGGAGCAGACAGGCACTTCACTGCGTCTGCTTTCACGCGCTGGGAGTGTTCGTGTATGGTGGATGCGGAGATAAGGACACATGCCAAAGACATTGGCAATTCGAAAGTGGGCAAGCGGCAAGAACGCTCTTGTGGTGCTGGTTGCACAACAGATAGCCGTTGGTGCGGAAGCATGCTATGAGACGTGCCTGAGAGCTCGTGAGAAGGTGAACCTTGATGGTTCAACGGAAATCCCGTTGAAAGACTGGCGGAAGCTGTACGCGCATCCGGCGAGGGCGTCTCGCGTGGCATATGGTGATATTCTGGAAGTGGACGGAAGGGACATCGCGTTGGACTTCTACGACGCGTATAGAGAGTGGCAGGGAACGTCGAGGCGGGAAATGAGAGAAGCACTGGCAAGTATGAAGCCAGCGGCTACTCTACGAGCCGAGAAACAAGCGGTGCGAGCGTGGAAGCAGTTGTGGAAATGTCATTATGAGACGCTTGAGGAGGGTCCAACTGAAACTGGAGCGGTTCCAGCGGATACCTGGGAACGTTTGCACAGGCCGGAGGTACTCTTCTTCTTTCGAGTCATGTTTCCGTGCTGGATGTTTTACGGGGAATCGTTGCAGTCTGTAGTGGCAAAGGCGAGAAGAGGTTACGATGAGGCGATAGAGAAGATTCTGCGCCTTGATTCAGGCGCGATGAGCGTCCCGGCAATTGCCTGGCATGTAAATGTCGGGATGCAGGACCCGTCACGACGGAAGCGCTTTACGGATGCGATGCGGGGGAGGCCGTTACGAAAGGTAACGCGTCAAAAGGTAAAGGTCTCGCTTGCGGCGTGCATACTGAAGCTTTCTCTTGAGATAGAGAAGACCCTTGAGGGAGCACGGAAGACATTGAAGCGAAAAGGGCACACCTTCCAGTATGCGAAGGCTCAGCTTGACAGCCCAAACATCCGCGCTCTCTTTGACTCGGTTGCAAAGGACTTTCGTGGTGAGTTGCAGGATAACGACCTCCCGCTTGGGGACCACGCTTTCTATATGGCGATGAAGCGGGAGCTCGGTTTTTGGTCGGGGTATCTGTAGTCTCACAGAATCTTTTTCTCTTTTGTGAGGGTACTTTCGTCTCCGGCGCTCTACGTTTGCCTTCATGGCAAACAAGAGCAGAGAAGATCGTTCGTGGCTGGCCCATCCCGTTAGGTTAGAGGATATCCCGCGCGTAACGGTGATTGCCCAAGGCCACCTGGTCAAGCTGGGGATAGGACACAAGGCTTTCAAAGGGGGCGGCGGGTCACGTGGCGAAATCGACGCATTCAGCGCGGACAGTAGGAAACGGATGCTCGAAACGCTGGCCCGTGTCGACAGCGCCCGTGCCGGTTTCATCTGCTTCCTTACGCTGACGTACCCGGACCGAACCGGCCCGCCTTGTCTCAGCGAGATTGAACGGGACCGTCAATCCTTCCTGAAACGCCTCAATCGCCGTTTCCCGGACTCCTCGGCCATTTGGCGGCGGGAATGGGAAACTAGGCTGTCGGGCGAGTTCGTCGGCGTGCCTTTTCCACACTATCATTTTCTGTTCTTCAACCTGCCGTTCCTCCACTACGCCGAAGTTAATGCCATCTGGAAACAGGTGCTCGGCTTCGAAGGGTACCTGCGGACCGAAATCCGTGCCGTCAAGTCCTGGCGGCAAGCCCTCTACTACGTCTCAAAATATATGGCTAAGGTACCGGGGAAGAAGACCGCAGCCGGAAACACAGAGGAGGACCCGGAACGCCGCGGGACGGACCAACCGGACCGCACCCGCGGCGTGCTGGGGCCGGGTTCTGAGGAGCGCGCCTCCCGTTCTCTTGTCTATAGCGCATATTTGACCGCAGAAGAAGAAGGACCCGAGAGGAAGGATGGCAAGAATGGGGGGCAGGTAGGCCGGTTCTGGGGCATCTTCAACCGGGCAAAGTTCCCCCGGGCGTCACCACAGATGGTTCGTCTTCCGGCGGGGCCGTGGCTGGACGATGCCAAAGCGATGGCACGCGAGGAATGGGCCGGCGTGAACAACCGGCCTGGCTATGGCTTCACGCTTTTCGTGGACGATAGTGGCGACTGGCTGAACGCAATCTGCGCCCTTCAGGCCGATGAAAGCGAGTTCAACGAGGACGGGGAATATGAAGCTGTCCCGTCCTGATAGTCTCTCAACGCCCTTAACGAATGGCGCAGGCAGTTCCTTGCCGTCGTGGATTTCAAGGGAGCTTGTCGCGAAGACGATTAGAACCTGGGAGCCCTTCTACGAAAAGTCATTGACAGAAACCGATGCGGTAGAGATACTCGTCGCAGTTGGGCTGGTGATTGACGCGACCAGGGAGGATTTGCCATGACTCTGAAGTATGCGGCGCTCGCTCGGGTTTCCAGCCGGGAGCAAGAACGCGAAGGGTTCTCGCTGGATGTGCAAGAGGACGCTTTGCAGCGATACGCGGAACGCCAAGGCGGACGCATCGTTCGTCTGTACCGAATAGCCGAGTCTGCCAGCAAGCGCGAAGAACGGTCGGTCTTTCGGGAACTGCTGGCCTATGCGCGCGATCATGCGGGGGAACTCAACGGCGTGCTCTTCTACAAGGTCGACCGGGCTGCGAGAAACCTCTTCGACTATGTGGAGCTGGAACGGCTCGAAGCGGAGCACGGGATTCCGGTCATCTACGTGGCCCAGCCGACCGAGAACACGCCGGCCGGCCGTATGCAACGCCGCATCCTGGCGAACATGGCGTCGTTCTACACCGAGCAACAGAGCCTCGATGTGCGCGAGGGAATGGCCCGTAGAGCCGAGAACGGGCTGTTCGTGGGTCACGCTCCCTACGGATACCGAAATCTCCGTGTAGACGGTCGTGGCCTCATTGAGACGCATCCCGAGCATGCGCACAAGGTGCGCCGTATCTTCGAACTCTACGCGCGGGACGGGCACACGATTGATTCCTTGGTGGACGCATTGGAAGCTGAGGGTGTCTTCTACAACGGGAATCGCGCGCGCTTCGTTCGCAGCAAGCTCCACGACATGCTACGGGACCGCGCTTACCTGGGCGAGGTCTTCCACCAAGGTCAGTGGTATCCGGGGAAGCATGAGCCGTTGGTGGATGCAGTGACATGGGAGCGCGTCCAGGAACGCCTCGGGAACCGAACTTATCGCAGCCTGGACCTGACGTACGCCGGGGGCATTGTGACGTGCAGCTATTGCGGCCATCCGATAACGGGGGAATTGAAGCAGAAGGACACGAGAGCGGGAACCCGGAGTTATGTCTACTATCGCTGTACGCAATACACTACCGCAGGACATCCGCGTTCCAGGTTGAGAGAAGAGGCCATGGACGCGCAAGTGCTCTCTCTGTTCGACCGAATGAGGATTCCCAGCGATAGCGTGCGCGAGTGGTTTCTCGAAGTGCTGAAGGCGAAGTGTCGCGAGTCGTGCAATACGAAGAGGGACCAGGCAGGCCGCGTCGAGGCCGAATTAAAGGGACTTCGCAGGCAGATAGACCGGTTGCTCGACCTGCGGCTTGCTGAAGAGATTGACGGCGCCACGTTCAAGCGCAAACACGCGGAATTGAAACGGCGCGTTGATGGCTTAAATGCAAAACGACAGCCGACCGGAAACAGCGGAAACGGGGCGGTTGTGGTGAAGACGTTTGAACTTTCGCAATCGCTACGGCAACGATGGGTTACAGCCGATATCTCGGGAAAACGTCGTTTGCTTGACGCGGTATGTTTGAACTGGCGACTCGACGGCGCAAGTCTAATCCCGACAATACGAAAGCCCTTCGACGTTCTGGCGAAAGGGGTGATTTTGAAAGATGGTCGGGGCGACTGGATTTGAACTGCCTCAAGCCCTCGCACACTCCATGGACATGGAGGCGACAAACCAGCGACATTTCGGCGTAAATGCTTGTCGCGAAAATGGTCCCGAAGAATACACCGAGGACACCGGTGGACACGCTGAGGGCACTTCGGCAAGCCCGCCGTGTTGCCCACATGTTGCCCGCCACGGCATGTCCGAAGATCTTGTCTTCATCAATGATTGCCGGGAGAGATTCCCAGAGCACGTCCGGCAAGCGATCTTGATCCTTGCACATGGTGCCGTGAATTCAGAACACGAATAAGCAAGCGATCAGTTATCTTCGCCCTATCAAATCGCTGGCGATGACGAGTTAATGGCCGTAATGTGCCGTAAGTTCTTCCGTCGCAGCTCAGGCTGCCGGTTTGTCTCTCTTTGCTATACCGAAAAGCGCCAAAACCTTCTCCCGCAGGTATCGTTCCACGAACCCGTTGATACTGCCGTCCGGGTACAAGACGCGGTTGGCAACAAGAGCCGCGAAGTTCTGTTCGGCCTTCTTCCTGCACCCGGGAATGCGACTGTAGAACCATGCTTCCGGAAAAACCGCATTCTCCCACAACCAGCGCCAGAGGCTTTCGCCGTCTGTGTCTTCGCATGCGGATAGCCTCTTCTTGCGTTCGGTCTGGATGCCCATCCAAGCGACAACACCCCTCGTCAATTCAGCGCTTCCAGCTATAACCAGAACAGTCTCAGGCTTTTCCTGCCTTTTCAGCGTATCGAGTCTGTTCGACCACAAATTTTTCTTCATAAGGTTTACCTTTCGATCACGAGACTTTGACCACCTTTATCCCCGCACGCTTGAGGACCTCGCCGGTTACGCCATCAACATCGCACGACGGGCTTCCGCCTTTGAGGTAAGCGACACGAGCGCCGACGATCTCGGCCATTTCACGAGTGTAATTTGCACCGTTGACGTGATAGTCTGTCACATCCGCCCGCGTTTCCGGCGCATAGATGCGTAGCCCCTCATCAAGGACCTGTGCACCGGTTCCGCCTTTTAACGTCTCGCTCGTGCGCGGCGTCGGCATGCCACCCAACTGTTCCGGACACACCGGCACAAGGACATACTTCTCTTTTAGCCGCCGCAGCAAATCCTCACGCCGCGGCGCTCTTCGCCCATGCCACCGGCAAGGTATGCCCAGGAAACAGGCGCTAATCAGAACAGGTTGCTTTCCTGATAGAAACTCTTGCTGAGAAAAAAGAAAATCATCATCCATTTTCCGCACTCCCGATATCTCTGCGCCAGAATCGATGCGTCCAACCCATACAAAAGGCGAGTCTAAGACACTTGCCGCACTGGGTACATCCCTCAACTCGAAGGATTCTCTTCTTGCGGTCAAAGCGGCGACTGCGGAAGCATTCTACCATGCAGAAGCCGCAGTCAACGCAGTTGAGCATTCTCCGGATGACGGTATCCGCCACCTTCTGCGAAACGTCCCAGAATCGTATCTCGTCGCCCTCGCAGGTCCACTTGCCTCTCAAAGGGGCGAGATGTTTTGAAGAAATGAGCGACGGAGCTCTTATCGAGTAGATCAGTGCACCGGAAGACAGCGTACGTCTTACTGCGGCCACCGTGGTTTGATCGGGATGACGTTTCCAGTGAACGAAGCCATGTCGATCCAATTTCTCTTCCCTCGTCTTGAACCTTTCGTCAAGATGCGCTTTTCCAATCAGGCCGGAATGGAAAAGGAGATCGTCAATTTGCCCGTAGTACTTCCGACAGACCGAGGGAAAGTGCCGCGCGCTGTAGAACTGCCTCTTTGCATCCGAAGTGTAACAACAAATGCAGTAGCTCCGGTTCATGTGCTCATAGATCGGATTGAGAGGAAGCCCATAGCGTTTTCCGCTTACCTCAATAATCTCAGCCTTCGAGAACTGGAGCATGGGATTGAAACACGGCATGTTAAGATGCTTGTAGAATTCCAAACGCTGGTGCAGGGAGTGACTGTATTCGCTGCCCGACATGCCTCTAAACATCGCGCCTTCTTCCGTTCCGGCGGCGCCATCGTCCTTCAACCAATCTGCCAAGCCTGTTCCAATCAGTAGGGGTATGCACCACGGTTCCTTCAGCGTGATGAACCCCATTCCGCGCTTCATTAGCTCGAAATACTCCAGGTGGGGACGAAGGATCTGAACGTCGAAACCTTTGTCCCGTATGGCGTGAGCATATTCCAAGTTCGACGGAAACTCGAGATCATGATGCACGTACAAACAGGGCGGACGGTCTTCGCCGACAGCTTCGTAAAGCATGGCCACGAGAGCCAAGCTGTCCTTTCCCGTTGAGAATGCAGCAAATCGATGAAAGTCCGAGCATTTTCGCCAAGCGCCTCGCAGCCACAATACCGTCTCGCGTATTTTCCGTTCCAGAGCCTTGTTCATGTTTGTTTCCGCCCTTCGAGAATGGCCACGAAGACTTGGCCAGCCAGGACGGCGCTGTCTTTGTTTCGCAAACCTTTTCGAGACGCAACTCGCTTGATCGCATCCTTCACCGCGTTGACCGAATTCCTTGGTACCTTCACGGGAAGGAGCGCGTAGGGCTTTGTGATTTCCTGGTCCTGATCCTTCTCGAACTGCTCCCACGGAAACTGCTTTCGCGGAGTAAGCAGTGCCTCCAGGTGTTGCTCAGAGAAACCAATCGAACTGAGATCCTGAGCAGATGTCTCAAGCCTGCTTAGAATCCCGGCCAAGCTACCTATGTCCCAGCTCGCAATTGACGCTGTTTGGTTGTCTGCCAGTGCAAAGGCCTCGCCTTCTGTGTCGTCCAGATTGACGAGCACTACGGGGACCGTCTTCATTCCCAGCTTCAGGGCTGCTTTGCGCCGCGTATGTCCCGCCAAGATCCGGAGTCTCCCGTCACAGATGATCGGAACGTTAAACCCGTAGCTCTGGATGCTCTTGCGCACTGCCTCGACCGCACCGGAATTTTCACGCGGGTTCTCCTTCCACGGCTTGAGCTTGGCTACGGGGAGCATCCGCACCTCCAAATCTCGCAGCAGGTGGTTTCGTGGTTGCCTTTTCGAATCCATTGTTTCTTCTCCTCCGTTCTGCGGTTTTGTTCGCTGGGAGAAAGTATGAAGTCGAAGAAGCGAGAAGTCTTTTGCTACGTCTGCGCTTTTTCTGCGCATTTTCTTTTTTCTGCAATGGCGTCGATGAAGCGCCAGCAAAGAGACAACAAAGGACTACCGTCACTGGTGTCCGAACAGGGCGATGGTCGTGCCAGGGCGACTGGTTTTCAACCTATCTCCGCGTCAGCGCGGACCGAAGATGGCACCACAAAACGCACCGGTAAATCACTGGAATGACAGCAGTTGCAGGAGACAAGGCAAACAGATGAGAAGACGCAAGAACAGCCCCAGAAACCTGTGCTTCGTGTTGCCCATATGTTGCTCGCGCACATTCTCAGGGCAGGAGGGAAGGCTCCTTGCGCGTGTATTCACAAGGACTTGCGGAAGAGTAAGAATGGTCGAGCATTCCGTCCTGGAGTCGGAAAATCTCCGATCTTGAAAAAGCCTACGCGCGCGTAGACCGGGCGGTTGAATGAGTGTAGCAACCAGGCTATTTCAACTGCGAGCACTGTGGATCGTCAGTTCTTCACTTTACATCCATAAGAAAATCACACAGACCATCTTGAAATACGTAATGGCCGGTTCTTGTATTTCACGCGGGCCAGTAATCGTCGGCATCTATCGCATGCACCTTTGACCTCCTTCGAATGAGCGGACCGCTTGTGTCCCCACATTGACGGTCCCTGGCCGCTACGGGTGCCGGTGTTCATCGAGCGTCCCTGAATTGTTTTCGGTGAACGCCGTGGTAACGGGCTTGCCATCCCAATCGCCGGGTATCGGAAGACCGAACAACCAAAGTGCGGTCGCGGACGTATCATAGGTTGTGACGGGCACCGTGATCACAAAGCCCGCCTCTACGCCTTTTCCCGACACAATCCACGGAATGGTCATATCTTCGGGAGAATTACTGCCGTGGGTCTTGTCATGACCGCCGTGATCTGCTGTCATGATAAAAACGCTTTCTTCGAGAATTCCGGCCTTCTTGGCCGCATCCTGCAGCACCGCGAGGGCCGCATCTTCATTCGCGAACGCCGCCACTTGCTCCGGCGATCCCCACCCGTGCTTATGCCCCGCGCCGTCCGTGTCGGCGAAATGGATAACACAAGTTTGGTTTCTTCTCCGTGATGTACTCAACAGCTTCCTTTGCCACCAGTTTGGGATCGTAACCGGGAGAAGAGAAACGCTCCAGAGTACCGGGCACGTTCAGGTGCTCGAACTTCTCTTTTCCAACGAACATCGCCGTGCCCAATCCTTGCTTCTTTGCCAGTGCGAAGACTGTCGGCACGGTGATGAGGCCCTTGTCCGGGCTCCAGCTATTCCAAGTGACTTTCTGCTTCGCGGGACTCAGTTCGGTCAGCATCGACGTGTGGGCGATGAGCGTGACGCTCGGAAAGATTGTCTGCGCATTCCATGTCCCCGCACCCTCTTTCAACATGGCCGTCAGCGTCGGCATCGGACTTTGCTGCATGACGGCGGGTTTGCCGCCGTCGAAGCTGACGATAAAGACGTGACTGGCTCGCGACGCTGCCGAGGCCGCTGCCGCGAATGAGACCAGCAACAAAAAAAGACTTGCAGAGATCGACTCAAAGAACGACTATTCTTCACGACTGAAAACTCCTCTATTTATGCGCTTGTTCAAGTACGCAGGCGATGGGTTTGCCGGCCTTCAGGACGGCGGCACAGTAATCTTGTCCAAGGAAGCTGGCCAAGGTTGCGGCAAGTTGGCTTTCGGTCACCTTTTCCGTTTGCGTCGCGCGGTTGTCGTACGTCTATGGACTCTTTTGTGCATCATTGCTCCACCGGGGCGATAGGCACTGCGCACGGCCTGCAGTGCGGTCGCGCCCTTTGCGCTTAGTCTCGCACTATTTCCTCTCGTGTGCAAGCGATGTGCTGCAAAGTCTTTTTGAAGAGAATGCCGGATGCGCAGATCTCAGCGCGTTGCCGGAACAGAAGCTGTCGTTCTTCTTGACACCAAAGGGACTCAGCGCCTATGGTGAATGGGCATTCATCCGTGACGAAACATTCTGCTATTGAAAGGAGACTCCTCGTGCCACCGAAGCGCCCATCTGTGAATAGCCGTTCAGAAGAGCGCGAACTCAGGAATACAACGGTCCTCAATGCGGCTCAACGTCTGTTTAGCCGGAAAGGCTACCAGCAGACAACCATGGAGGAAGTGGCCAAGGAAGCGGGGCTGTCCGTAGGCACGCTGTACAACATGTTTGAGGACAAGGAGCGCTTGTACGCGAAGGTTGCGCTGCGCATCGGACAAGCCGCTTTGCAGCGGTTGAAGCCGCTCGCAGACTACAAGGATTCGGAGCAGGCGGTGCAAGACCTGATTCGGCTACTGCTCTGCAACTACGTAAACGACAGGTTGTTCTTTCAGCCATTCTGCTTTCCTGCCTACTTGAGGATTCAACCGGAACCTGAGCGACTTGGCAATGAGGCAAACGCGCTCTATCAAGAGTATGTCTCGCTTGTCGAGGGTATCTTCGATCGTTACCGGTCAGGTTTGGGAAGACCACAGAAGAGCTCGATCAAGATGGCCACCTATCTCGAAGGTATTATCACCGCCTTCATGGGATACTGGTCCGGCCCCGTGCCATCAGACCGATTAACGAAGGTGGCGCGACAAATCAAGGATATGCTGTTGCGCGGCCTGAACATTCCGTCCGACGTGTCGGAGGAGACCGAGGAGCCGGAGGCTGCCGAGACCCGCGCCTCGTACATCACTCTTTACGATCTGGAACGATTGAAAGAGCTCATCGAAGTAGTCCGGACCTTCGGTCGGGATGAATGGCTGCCGCACGCAGAGGCCCTGGAGACGGTGCTGGCAAATGCACGCATTACCAATCCCCGGGAAGTGCCACCGGATGTAGTGACGATGAACTCCAAGGTGCGAATTCGGAACTTGGAGTTGGACACAGAGCAAGTACTCGCCCTAGTTTTCCCCAAGGATGCCGACCTGGCACCAGACAACGTGTCCATCCTGAATCCCGTTGGCATGGGTATGTTCGGACGCCGCGTGGGCGACGTCTTCTCCGTTGCCGAGGGAGCGAGCGAATCAAGATACCGGGTATCGATGATTCTCTATCAGCCGGAAGCTGCCGGCGACTACTACCTCTGATCTCTGTCCGTAGGTCTGCCCAGTTCGTTGCGCGCAACACGGGTATCCCTATGTCCGACTGATCGCGCCGCGGTTCAGGCGAAACCCTGAGAATGAGGTTCTCGCAAGCGAGAAGGTGGACACGGCGGTCAAGCTCCGCGGCTTCTCGAAAGGTGCACGCCCCTCAGCCAGCCTCCTCAGCGGAATGGCTACTCCTTGTTGACTGCTGAGGGTTGACAAACGTCGAAAAGCGGGCTATAATGAATATACATTCAGATTTGAACAGACATTCACGCACCGGCGAGGATTCGAAGAATGTTACCGGGCCGCAGAACCAAGACACAGGCAAGGAAGAAGGAGGAACTCGTGGACAGCGCGATCCTTGACGCGGCCGAACACGTGTTTGGATGGAAGGGATATCAGCAGACGACGATGGAGGCGATAGCACGGGAAGCAGGGATCTCGGTCGGCACCCTCTACAACCTATTCAAGAGCAAAGAGGATCTCTATGGGCAGGTCGCTCAACGAATTGGCCAGTCTGTCATCTGTCGAATCGAGCCGTTGCTCCACGGCAAGGACCCCGAGGAAGCCGTGTTGGACGTCATCCGGCTTCGGTTGTACAACTACGTCAATGATCGTCTTTTCTTCCAGCCCTTTTGTTTTCCAGCCTACTTGGGTGTGCAGCCGGAACCGACACGTCTCGGGGCCGACGTTAACCAGCTACATCAACACTATGTGGATCTGGTCGAGAAAGTCTTTGCGCGCTGTTTCGCAAGAACAGGGCAAAAAGCGGCTCCAGGGATGAGGATGGCTGCCAGTCTTGAAGGGATGATTACGGCCTTCATGGGGTACTGGTCCGGGGCACTGCAATCCGACAATCTGGCCAAGGTCGCTCGCCATATGAAGACCGTACTGCTTCACGGGGTCGGTCCCTCGCTGGACCAGGTTCAGATCGCCGAACCAACCACGGTAGCGGGGTCTCGCGCAATCTATATAAGCCGCTATGACTTGGATCGGCTCAAGGAGCTGCTTGACGTAGTGCGTGCCTTTGGCAAGAAGGACTGTCAGGAAGACGCCGACGCCCTGGCCAAAGAGTTGAAACACGCCCGCGTGACCAATCCTCGGGAAGTCCCGCCGGATATAGTCACCATGAATTCCAGAATACGCGTCGTGAATATTGGGACTGGTACGGACCGAGTCTACAACCTGGTCTTCCCCCGCGATGCCGCCTTAGCAGGCGACAATGTATCCATCCTGAACGCGTTCGGAACGGCGATGTTCGGGCGACGCCTGGGTGATGTATTCGTGCTCGGCTCCGGACAGGACGCCCTGATGTTCCAGATAACGCAAATACTGTACCAGCCAGAGGCCGCAGGGGATTACCACCTCTAATCCCGTCGGAGTTCCTCTGAGAAGACATTGGAGTGTGTGATCGTATGGAAAAGCAAATTCACATTACAGCGCAGGACAGGCACCGTCTCTTGGATTGCCTTGGAGTGTTACAGGAGTATCCGGACAAGCGAGAACTGCCGCACATTCGATATCTCGAGAAAGAGATCGCCCGTGCCCAGGTCATCCTCGATCCTCTCACGACCCCGAAGGACATGATCACCATGCGGTCCCGAGTGAAGTTGAGGGACATGGCCACCCAGGCACAGATGGAATGCACGTTGGTGTATCCCTCTGAGCGCGCTCCGGAGAATGGACGTATTTCGGTACTGGCGCCTTTGGGAGCGGCCATGCTCGGGTATCGAGTCGGGGACACGTTCGAGGTGGATCTGCCCAAAGGACGAACACAGTTCCTTGTCGAAGCAGTGACGTATCAGCCCGAATCGTCGGGCGACTATCATCTATAGATCTCATGTCTGGACAGCCCGGCGGCGGGCCGAACAGGGCACGAGACCTTCTGTGTATACGCTGAGTACGGAGGCTTATAGCATGACTTTCAAAGGTCTGACCCTTGGGGTTCCCAAGGAAATCATGGAACATGAATTTCGGGTATCGGCCATCCCCGAAACCGTAGCGAAGTTCATCGCTCAAGGCGCGCGCGTGCTTGTCGAGAGCGGGGCGGGCGAGGCCGCCCATCATCATGACGAAATGTACCGGAAAGCCGGGGCCGAGATTGTGTCAGACAGTGACACGGTGTTTGAACGGTCTGACGTCATCTTGAAGGTCAAAGAGCCTCAATTCGACGCCAAGAGGAATCGCCATGAGATAACGATGATGAAGCGAGGTCAGGCGCTTGTGACTTTTCTCCATCCGGCGACGCCGGCCAACCATCAAATGGTACGGGATCTCGCTGCCCAAGGTGTTGTGAGTTTCACGCTGGATGGGGTGCCCAGGCTTACGAATGCGCAACCCATGGATGCATTGACTTCCATGAGCACCGTTGCGGGATACAAGGGCGTCATCATGGCGGCGGATCAGTTGGGATGCTTCATGCCGCTGACAAACACCGCCGTCGGAATGGTGTCTCCCGCGCAGGTGTTCGTGGTGGGAGCGGGTGTTGCCGGTCTTCAGGCCTTGGCCACGGCGAAACGATTGGGTGCCGTCAATTTCGCGGCAGATATCCGGCCCGAGGCTATGGAGCAGGCCAAGAGCCTTCGCGCCAAGATCGTCGAGACCGGAGTCCCCTCTGAAGTCGCGACAGGAACGGGCGGCTACGCCAAGGCACTGCCACGCGAGTGGCTCTTGCGGGAACAGGAAGCTATTCAGAAGACCGTGTGCCAATCGGACGTCGTGGTTTTGTCTGCACTCGTGCCCGGACGTATTGCTCCTGTGCTCGTCTCCGAAGCCATGGTTCGGGGCATGAAACCCGGCTCCGTGATTGTCGACATCGCGATTGACCAAGGGGGTAACTGCGCGCTCACGGAACCCGGCCGTACAGCCGTCAAACACGGCGTCACAATCATCGGCACGAAGAACATTCCAGGATACGTTCCCGCAAGCGCGTCGTGGCTTTTTGCACATAATCTGTTCCATTTCCTCTCGTATCTAGTCTGCGACGGCACGGTACGCGCCGACCGCACCGACGAGATCATCGGTCCGACGTTGGTAACCCTGAACGGAGAAGTGCTACACACAGGTGCCCTGGAGGCCATGGCACAATGCTCCGAAAAGAAAGGGGCGACTTCTTGCGCCTAGCTGTTCTCTTCATCGTGTTCATCGTTTCCTCGGCGGTCGGGTATCGAATCATCCGTCAGGTGCCGCCTCTGTTGCACACGCCTCTTATGTCGGGCATGAACGCCATTTCCGGCGTAACCGTCTTGGGAGCGCTGACCGCAACGACCGCGGCACTCACCACTGGAAGCCGCATCCTCGGCGCCGCAGCCATTGTCCTGGCTATGATCAATGTCGTGGGCGGCTTCGTCGTCACGGACCGAATGCTCAAAATGTTTCGTTCGAAGCGTTGAGAGAGAGGCTGCAGTTGGCATGTATGTCTTAGTTGAGATTGCCTTGGCCGTCGCCATCCTTTGGGGAATTCGGCTGATGGGTGCGCCGGAAACGGCTGTTCGAGGCAACCGTCTGGCGGCCTTGAGTCTCCTCGTGGCAATCCTTGTGGTTCTCTGGCCCAACACCATATTGACGCTGCCAATCGTTCTTGCTTCCCTTGCGGTTGGCACTGTTATTGGCTTGGTTCTCGCCTTTCGAGTGACGATGCTTCAGATGCCGCAGATGGTGGCGCTGCTGAACGGTCTTGGCGGAGCGGCATCGATGCTGACAGCCTTCGCCGCGCTTGCGACTAACAATGACGCCGGGAGCCTCCATAAGCTTGGGACAGGGGGCCTCGCCGTTGCCGTCGGCGGTATCACCTTGAGCGGGAGTCTCGTAGCCGCCGCGAAACTGCAGCGCCTCCTTCCTCAGACGCCTTATCGCCGTGTGTTAGGACCACGCATCATCGCGGCGGTACTGGTTCTCGCGGTCTACCCGCCGATACTCTCTGGCGGTCACTGGACCGGGTCGGAGACGACGGCGTGGACGCTGTTTGTTGCCGCTTGTTCCTTGGCCTTCGGAACGCTCTTTGCACTTCCAGTGGGCGGCGCCGACATGCCCATCACGATATCCCTGCTCAATTCAACATCCGGAGTGGCTGCGAGCATCTGCGGTTTCGTGGTAGACGATGCGTTCTTGGTGGCCGCGGGTGCTATCGTCGGTGCGGCGGGCCTCATTCTGACGCACGTCATGTGCGCGGCAATGAACCGCTCACTCCTTCAGGTTCTTACGGGAGCCACTGTGGCATCGGCAAACGCCTCCGCCTCTATTGTGCCGTCCTCACGGGAGCCCCTTCCGCAAGAGAACAACTTTGGCCTCGTTGAGCGCGACAAGACGGTCACGTTCGACCCTGTGGAAGGCCTGCTCGAAGCACAGAGCGTCATCATCATACCGGGATACGGAATGGCACTCGGCGAGGCAGAGAGCCACGTTCGAGACCTATACGAAATCCTCGAACGCCGGGGCAAGGACGTCAAATTCGCCATCCATCCTGTAGCCGGCCGCATGCCCGGCCACATGACCGTACTGCTTGCCGACGTGGACATCCCCTATGACAGGATGGTTCAGCTTGAGATGATTAACCCCGAGTTTGCACGGACCGATGTCGTTCTGATTGTCGGTGCATGCGATGTGGTAAACCCCGCGGCCATATCCGCAAAGGGAACCCCCATCTACGGCATGCCCATCCTGCACGCGCATGAGGCCAAACGAGTGATCGTCTGCAACGCAGACACGAAGCCCGGGTACTCTGGGATCGAGAACCCCTTGTACACTCGCGACAATGTGGTTCTTCTCCTCGGCAATGCCGCCTCTACCCTCGAAACACTGCTCAATGAGTTGATCTCGCGAACTGCGGCACAGGACGAGGCTGTCGGCTAGACAGACTCGATCACGAGCGAAAGGGAAAATTCGCGCTAACTCTTGACCAACATCTTGAAAGGAGACCTCAGCCATGGACACAAGAATGCTTGAAGAACACATCCGTGCGCTTGCGGCGTTGACAGAGACTGACGACCCGGTCATTAGCTGCTATGCGGCAGTCGAGAATGGTCGCGTTAAGAGCACAAACATGTTTGAGGAGCAGATACGCGCACTGCAAATGGGGTTGAAAGATGAAGCACGACGTTCATTTGAGAATGCGCTGGCCCCCGTCCGCTCCTTCCTAACGAACAGACTAGTAGCCGATGCGAAGGGAGCCGCTGTCTTCTCGCGAGCAGGACAGGCGCCTTACTTTCTATTCCTGCGATTCCGCGTTCCATTGCCCAACTGGATAGCGGTAGGCAAATTCCCGAGCATCTTTCACCTGCTGGAACTCAAAGATACATACGAGCGTTACGTCGTAATGCTCACTACAAAAGAGCGCGTGCGCATTTTCGAGGTCAATCTGGGTGAGCTGACGGAGCACGCACGCATACAGTTGCCCGATCTGCGTAGAGACATACGAGATAAATGGAGTAAGGAACATTATCAAAGGCACGTGCGCGAGAGTCATCACAGATTCATCAAGGAGCAAATCAAGATCCTTGAGCATCTCATGGAAGCGGGTAACCACAGACATCTGATTCTCGCGGGCCATCCCACCATGACCGCCAAGGTGCGCGAGGAGCTTCCAAAAGGATTGGCAGCGAAGCTGGTAGAAGTGGTTAGAGTCTCTGAGAAGGGGGCTCTCTCCGACGTCGTTCAAGCCACGATCAAGGCGTTTGTGGATGCGGAGGAACGGGCGTCGCAAGGGGTGGCTGACAGCTTGGCACAGCAGGTTCATGCTGGAGGACTTGCTGTCGTCGGGACAAAGGCTTCCCTTGAGGCGCTGCGCCGAAACCAGGCAGACACCCTGGTGTTGCTCAAAGACTACAGTCCCGGTTTCGCCTGGGTGTGTCGTACCTGCAACTCTGTGGATACGGACCGCCAAATCCCAGCGCGTACGGCATGTCGGACATGCGGCGCTGACGGCATTGACCATCTCGATCTGAAGGAAGAAATGGTACGTCTTGCGGAGCAACACTATTGCGCAGTGGAGGTCGTCAACAAGAGTGATTTCCTCGTGGAAGCCGAAGGAATCGGTTGCCTGCTTCGTTACCGGCCCGAGTACGAGACCGTCCACGGAGAGAGGCAGGGCGCAACAGTTGAACTAGGCGCATGCTGACCTAATGTAACCGGGGCTTTTTGACGACGCCCCCCTCGACGTCCGCCAGCGAGTGGGTTACGATGAAACACGCCGGGTCTATCGCCTTGGCCGCCCCCTTGACCTTGCCGATTTCCAGTCGCGTTACAATGCAGCAAAGGATATCCTGTTCTGCACCGCTCTGACCGCCGCGTCCCTTGTAGACCGTCACGCCCCGGCGCAGGCCGTCCAGAAGCGCCCGTCGGATGGCCTCGCTCTGTTCGGAGATGACGATCACGGCGGTGTATTCCTCCAGCCCGTGCAGCAGGAAGTCGATGGTCTTGGACGCCGCCAGATACGTCAGGATGGAGTAAAGCGCTGGCTCGACGCCGAGGAAATAGATGGCCGCCGAGAATATAAAGACGTTCAGCATAAGAATAACGTCGCCGACCCGGAACAGGCTGCTCTTCTTGCTGATCAGAAGCGCCGCGATGTCCGTCCCATCCAGCACCGCGCCGCCGCGAATGGCCAGCCCGATCCCCACCCCTAGGAAGAAGCCGCCAAAAACTGCCGTCAGCAACTTGTCCGGAGTCACGTCGGGATAGGGAACGACGGCCAGGCAAATCGCCAGCCCACCGATGGCCAGCGTGCTCTTGACCGCGAAGCTCAGCCCGATCTGTCGCCAACCTAAAGCGACGAATGGCAGGTTTATCGCCAGAATGAGTAACGGCAGCGGCAAACCCAGAACGCTGGCCGCCAGCATGGAGACGCCCGTCACCCCGCCGTCGATAAAGTGGCTCGACAACAAGAATCCTTTGATGCCGAATCCGGCCGAAACAATACCGGTCACGATCAGCAGAAAGTCCTTGATAATGACGGCACCGTGTTTCATGAGTACCATAATACCTTGATCTCCTGAGTCCTGGCCATGGCCAGCTCGGATTTGCGCTGTCAATTTAGCTTGCCATGACGGTCGGTGGGATGCAAAGTGCGCTCGACGACCACGTTGACCACAAGACCTTGAGTCTGAGAAACCGCGGTACCGACCATCCACCCATTCCTGGCACAGGCGTTCCGGTCGGTCTTGGGGAAGAACGCTCGTGAAGACGTGGCACCGAGGAGACGGACCTTCGTGAACAGCATATAGGCGGGACGGCAGTGGGCGTGGAACTTCTTTCGCCCACTGCCAAACACCAGTCATCAGCTTCGCTACACCTGGCTGATGACATTACCGCAATCAGCACAAATCCTATTAGTCTTGCTAGCGGCTATCGAGAGCAGCCAAAACGGCAGCCAGAGCCCCACAGAACATATCGTTCGGATCAGTTCTTTGCGATGGTCTACTTGTTCCATATGAAAAGACACATCCTTTTTGCACCATGTGCAGAAGAGGATTTCGTTTGTGCCATTCTTGACTTCATTCACGGTGGCAGTTTCTTTCTTATTCATGGTTTCTTCCTGTTCTTGTTGGATTTTCAGAAGATCACGATGGTCGGCCGCAAGTCGATTAGCGATTTACAGGCCCCTTGCCTTCGCGATGTTGTGCATCGCGAAAGAGCACGAGATCAGGCGGATAGGTTTGAGCTGCTTGAAGGAGAGGAAGAAATCAAATCAGAAGATTGCACTGGAGCAAGAGGATTTGGCGTGCAGTGCGGCCGTGTGGCACGGCAATTGCGTCAGCAGAAAGCTTGAGACTCTGTTCCGTAGCCTCAGATGATACGGTACTAAGGGGTATCGTCAGACAGCCTGGGCAAATCTCAACTCCGCGACCTCCGCTCCCTTGTGAAACGCGCACAAGATGATCGCACCACGGGAGCCCGCCAAACGAAATGTCGCATGCTGTACCTTTGGACGCCGACGCAGACGGCAACGCATTCACTGGCAGGCTTAGCGACAATGCAAGCGCAAGTACTACACACAGCGCGGAGACGCGCCTATTTTCCAATGAGGACAAGGGTTACTTACTCCTTTATTCAACGAATTGTACGTGATCCTCTGAATCGCGCGCAACGTGTTGCGCGGTTATGCGGACAAAGCCGTCTGAATTATCGCCGCTCCTACCGGCAAGCTTCGCAATTAACCTCATGAGGTTGCTTTTAGTATGCCGGCCAACCGCATCCCATCATCGAGCCGAGCGCCAAGAAGCGGACTCTCCTGCCCGAACATCTACGGTCAGGATCGGGATTTCAAACCTGTGCCTAACAACTGCCATGAGAAGAAGCTGGGCGGAGGTCGAGTTTCCTTACGTCACGCCTCTTAGAACCAGTCCTACATTGTTGACTTCTCGACCTCACGCACGCCGTGATCGATGTAGCATATAGCCTGCTGTTTGAGCGTATCGGAGAAGATTTTGAACCGCCCCCCGTTTTCAAGGGTGGCCTGGTCGAGGACTTTCAGTACGTGTGCATAGGGCGCGGCCTTGGGAAGCATTTCCGCGAGATTATTGTGCAGCGTTGTAAACAGCGAGTCGTTTACGAAGTTGCCGACATGGCTGGGAAAGAGCGCCACGTAGAGCATGTTGGCTTCGACTAGTTCGCTGAAAAAGTGCGTGCCCAGGGAAACGTCCGGAGTCAGTCCTTCACGCATTGCTACGATTTCACATAGGACGGATGACCCTGCGATCTCGGAAAACGACACGGGAACACCGAGGTGTGGCATCGTCGTTCCCCATCGGCCGGGTCCTATCAAGAGAAGTTGCCTCGATGCGTCAGGGGCTTGGGTATGCGTGATCTGTCCAACCAGGCGGGCGATGGCGTACCGCTCCTTCAGCGGAAGCGCGCTGTAGGCCTCGGGACTGACGTAGATAATACGGTCGATATCGCCTGCACGGCTTCGTCCAATCACGGGACCGGCGACACGGAAGAGCAAATCTTCATCGGGAACGCCCACTGGCAAATCGGTAGCGGGTCCTTCTCCTTGCATCTGAATCGGTCGGCATTGGACCACGTTTAGGTGATATTCGCTGTCCTCGGTGAAGTTCGCCGTAAACTCAACGTCCACGGGTTGACCGTAGGCATCGGCCAGCGTCTTGAGCAAGATGCGCATGTCGTCAACAAAAGGCGACTCCCGAATCAGGCCATCAAAACAGATAAAGGGAATCGTGGCGGCATGCCTTTGCTCCTCACGAGATAGCCGGTTGAGCCGCGGGTTTGTCGTGCGAAACAGTTCCATCGGAATATCGGCGCATTCTGTTTGAATGTCTGAGAAATCGAGGGTTTCGAGACGGTCGTGCGTCAGGTTAAGGGCATCAACGCGCCGTTGCGAGAAACGAGCAATCTCGTCGATTGTTCCGGGGCGTTTTTCCGGTACGTTCAGCGCGATGAGATGCGTGTAGTCCTCGTCGGATCGGTCCACCGCGCGCGTGCCCAAACCAAAGACGATGCGCACCATGCCGGCCTCCGGGTCGATTTCGCTGGTCCATACATATGGGTTGTGCGAATATGCCACGCCGGCGGCTTGTGGGAAGTAGAGAGAGCCGTGCATGCTGCCCGAAACCCGTTGCACCAACAGCGCCATCTGCTCGTCGCGGTCCAGCAAACCTCTGCGTGCCCGGTATTGCAGCGCTTCCGTGCTCATCGTGCTGGCATAAACCGTCTTCACCGCCTCCGTAAACTGGGCGAGCCGCTTCTCAGGCGAGCCCTGGTTGGCGCAGAAAACAGTCGCATATTTGCCTGCAAACGAGTTGCCAAAGTTGTCTTCGAGCAGACTGCTCGAACGCACGGCAATGGGTGATTGCCCAAAATACTCCAGCATGTCCGCGAAACGGTTCGTGATGTGTTCGGGAAACGTGCCGGCCAGGATCCGTGCCTGGGTGTCATCCGAATCATCCCAGGAAGCAGGAGACTTCAACTGGCGTCTTCGAGAACCCCAGCAGGCATTGCGGACCAGGAATGTATAAAACACGTCGGACGGAATATAGAATGAGTCGTGCGCCTCAAGGAGCGTTTGCCAGCGGGCTTCGGACTTCGAGAGAATCGCGCGGGCCAGCAGCATGCCCACCGCTTTCCCGCCGATGAGCCCCGTGCCCAAGAGTCGTTTCCCGACGGCGAGAAGATCCGCCAGATCAAAGTATTTTTCCGCCAGGCCGAGCACCCGTTCATCGCGGGAAATCACCATGCGCAGCAGGCGCTGAAAGATCTCACGGACCGCCGCTGGAGAGGTCCGCCCGCGCCGTTCTTCTTCGAGCAGGGCTTCCGCCTTTAAGAATGTGCGGGGCCACACACCAAGTTTATGTTGGGCGAGTCCCAATGCCGCGCGCTGGCTCGATCCCATGATGACGGAAGTCAGGTGGCTGTCCTTGACGCCGCGTGCTTCACCAGCAAGCAATGCATGCAACGTGAAATTCTCGGACGAACCCCGGTCGCGCATCTTCAAGGGCAAGACATAGTAGACGCCCTCATGCCTGTAGGCCTCGATCATGATCTGGGTCGTATCAATAATGGGCCGCATCGCGTACTGCGTGTGAGCATTCCGAATAAGCGCGAAGTGAGCGATGGCCTTCTGCCGGTATATGCAAGGGCAAATCAACTGGAAAAGGTTGCCTACCATCTGATCGCAGTACCAATCGGCGCTAAGGCCGGACAGGATATCGAATATGTACAGCACATTCTGCCCCGCGGATTCAACGGCGTGGTGAACGGCATCGAGAAATGCTTCGACGCCTGCCTGGGGGTCTATCACAACGAATCTCGCGCCTGTATCGGGTCCGAGCAAGGCTGGATGCTCGCCGAAGCGAAAATAGACAAGTTCGCGTTCTTGCTGCATGGCCGTTGCAGCAAATGGCGTAACGAGGGTTTTGTAGTCCTCAACTGTCTCCACTTGCCAGACGATATTGTCGCCCGGCAGCAGTCCCCCAAGAACAGTGTCGAACCAAGGCATTCCAGTGTTGAGGAGCAAATCGTCGTGGCGCATCTTTCAATGCTCCCCGCATAGATCCGCCGCTGCACTGCGGCCACTGCATTCCAAATTGTAGTTGCGCACTGCGGGATCGGGGTCCAAACCTGCGACCTTCCCGTGTATCCCATGTTTACCACGATCTTCAGAATTCATCATGAAACATGGTACCAAATCAAGACCCGCACGTGCACTACGCCGCGCAGATTCCTGAACGGCACGCAATCCCTTCCTGTTTCATTCCTGTTCGGCTCCTCAAGCACGTTTCCCGTTGAGACAGCGGGCCCCGGGCAAACAAAGAAATGCTTGCACTCGCAACTAATTTGTGGTATATTTTAGTTGCGAGCGCAACTAGAGTCAGCGTGGAGAGACTATGAACGCGGAAATTGAACATGCCTCAATGCCCCTTACAACGACGGTGGAAGTAGGCCGGAGTGTTGTGATGTCCATCCAGTCCTCCTGCGTAACGGACGCCGCGACAGTCACCGCCGTCGGCAACGCAGGCGACGCGGTACGACAGGCGCTTCGAGGGCGCCACTCAGAAAGTGGGTGACCAAAATGGATGCCGAATATGCGGCAACAATCGTTGGCCCGAAGCCATGGATAGAGCGACTGCAAATCAAAAGCATTGTCTGTCCCATCGACTTTTCGGAGTTCTCGGCCAAGGCGTATGATTATGCCCGGTCGCTGGCCGGCTACCACGGAGCAAAGCTGTACGTACTGAACGTACAGGAATGGAACGAGATAATTAGCCAAAAACCGTATCTTGGTTGGGCACCCGGGTCGGCGCTGCCAGAATTGCGCGATCTCTTCCTCCAATCGGCCCAGGTACGCATCGAGCAGTTCGTCGAACATCACATGCATACCGGAGTCCAACCGGTAAGTATCGCGCAATACGGGCTGCCCGTCGAGAATATCCTTGCTCTTGCCGAGCAACGGGCGGCCGATCTCATTGTTATGGGCACCCATGGCCGCCACGGACTTACCCGGCTCGTTATGGGATCTGTAACAGAAGAGATCCTCAGGAATTCGCTGTGCCCCGTACTCGTCGTGCGCAAGCCTTCGCACGATTTTGTGGCGCCCGAAAACCTTGGAAACCCGATCACAATCCGGCACATCCTTTGTTGCATTGACTTCTCGGACCTCACAGACGAAGTATTACGACTCGCGTCTTCCATCTGCAGCCAGCACGCCGCAAACCTGACATTACTGCATGTCCAGGAAGATGGCGTCGGAAATCCTTGCGAGCAGATTTGGGAAAAGATGCGCCAATTGGAAACGCTCCTCAAGCCTGACCAACACGAGAAGTGCCAAATCAAGGCTATCGTATGTCCGGGCCGCGCCTCCAACGAGATTGTCAAGCTTGAAGCCGAAACCAAGGCGGACCTGACCGTGATGGGGCTTCGTGGTCACCGCACCGTCAGCGAAACGTTTCTGGGTACGACCGTTTACCAGGTAATCGAAAAAGGTTCGTTACCTGTCGTGGTTGTCCGTAGCTAGACCGGAAAGCCGGATGCAAATACTTCCACAATCACAATGGAAAGAAGGTTAAAGGATGCCTAGCAGACACGCGAACATGATGCCAGTAAAGAGGAAGATGCATCCGCGGAACGACGAGTCGGATATGGCTGAACGGATCAATGCGGCGCGACTCAATCGCGAACGTATCTTGATCCGCTTGGTAACGGCTATTTCGCGCACTTGCCTTATGCACGGAACCCGGTCCACGCGTCATTTCGGCCTCAGCATGAGTCAGGCGATGGTCCTGGGAGAAGTATTCAGTCACAACGGTTGCCGCCAGGAGGACCTGCGCACGTTTGTTTCGCTTGACAAGGGTAATGTAACGCGCGCAGTTCAGCAGTTGGAAGAAGCAGGACTGGTTCAACGGAAGCAGGACCCTCTAGACCGGCGCGCGGTTCGTGTCTATGTGACGCGAAAGGCGCTCGCAATAGAGGACGAGATGTATGCGCTTGCTTCCCTTTGGAATGAACAACTTATGGTTGGCTTCACACCGCAGGAACGAGAGACCCTTGTGGATCTTCTGCTGAGGATGGAAGTCAACGCCGGGGAGATGGCTAAAGGAGATTAGGGCGGTGGGTCCTTCTATCGTGTGGCCGGTTCGAGCAGGGCAAACGTACCCCCAACCACGTTCCCCATTATAAACGGTGCTTCTTACATCTACTCTTATACACGGAGGGCGGATTCGAACCGCCTGTGAACAGCCTTGGGTTGCCATGGCTACGCACCAACTCCTCCAGTCTGCGGCGTACAGGCCTCGCAGGAGAATAGGGACACCCGCCAGCGCTTTCTCAGCATCTTTATACGGGACCACTTTATACGGGACCACTTGCATTTACTCCCTCTCAATTCTCCCTAGACTGGGCAGGGAACCACTTCTTCGCGTAGACCCAAAGGCCCGCCAAGACGAGAGGTGCACAGCCGAGTCCGAGGAAAATTGCATCTGCGGGAAGCCGCAGCCACTCAATCGTGTGCATCAAGCCTTTGGTTAAGAACTCAGGACTACGAGCGTGCCAGTATCCGTTTGTAAGCACGTCATACAACTGATAAACGCCGCCCGGGAAAAGATTCGTGGCCACCATGAGCAGCAGGCCTATGTTCAGTCCAAAGAACGATACGCCCACGAGTTTTCCAATGCGCCGCCACTCGTCTTCGTTGGACGCTTCCCGGAAAGCGAACACCATCAACGACACGCCCAGCATCCCGAACACCCCCATCATGGCCGCATGCCCATGGTTCGGCGTCAACAGAGTTCCCGCCTCAAAATAGCTTACAACGGGCAGGTTGATAAGGAAGCCGAACACGCCCGCGCCGAGGAAATTCCAGAAACCAACCGCCATCAGGAAGTAGAACGTCCATTGGTGAGGTATCGCCACCCTCTTGCCGCAGTCGACGCACTCGCGGTTGGACAGCGAGATGAAATCCCAGGCGTCCAGGGTCAGCAATGTCAGCGGTACGACCTCCAAGGCGGAAAAGACCGCCGAGAACGCCATCGTGACGTGGCTCTGACCGGTCCAGTACCAATGGTGGCCCGTTCCAATGATGCCGCCGCCCAAGTAAAGAATGGCATCCAGGTAGACGACCCGCAAGGCCGTTGTGCGGGATACCATGCCGAGCAGAAAGAACATCAGCGCCACCATCGTGGTGACAAAAAGTTCAAAGAAGCCCTCTACCCACAGATGGATTATCCAAAATCGCCACATGTCTACGATGGTCAGATTGGTGCGACTCGCGAAGAACATGGCCGGTAAGTAGAACAAGGGAATGGCAATGGCGGCATAAAGGAACAAAGACGAGATCTGTCCATTTTCCGGGTCTTTCCGTACCGGCAGTACGGCCCGAGCGATGAGCACGAGCCAGAGCAGAAGCCCAACCGCCAGCAAGACCTGCCAGGCCCGTCCCAAGTCGAGAAATTCCCAGCCTTGATGGCCCAACCAAAACCATAAGCCGCCCAGTAGGCGGTTGATCCCAAGCCATTCTCCAAGCAGGCTTCCCACGACGACGACCACCAATGCCGTGAAAAGAAAATGAATGCCGAAGACCTGCCCCTTGGGCTCCTTGCGGTTCACCGCCGAAGCAAGCCAAAGCCCGCCTGCCACAAAGCACGTGGCCACCCAGAAGATGGCCAACTGCAGGTGCCATGTCCGTACAATATTGCTTGGAAGCCACTTCGAGATATCGAAGCCGTAGAAGTTGCCGGGTTCCGCTCGGTAGTGGGCTATCGCCCCGCCAAGAAGAGACTGTCCCAGAAACAGCAGGGCGGCGGCGACGAAATACTTGAGCACCGCCTGTTGTCCGTCCGTCAATGTGTTGGACAGCAGTTGCGGATGTCTATGTTCTTTCTTCTGCCAGCCGAGGAAGTCGAAACGGCCAAAGGCGAACAGGGCGAGACCAGTGCCGCCGAGGAGGGCTATGAGGCTCAGCGCACTCCATAGAATCGCACCGTGCGTAGGAACGTTGTTGACGGCAGGGTCATACGGGAAGTTGTTCGTGTAGGAGAAATCCTTGCCTGGCCGATTCGTCACTGAAACCCAGGCCGTCCAGAAGAAGAAGGCGTTAAGCTGTCGAAGTTCCTTGGGGTCCTGGATGTACTTCGCGGGTAGACCGAAGTTGTTCGTGGGAGAAGAGAAGAACTGACCCAATTGCTCCCGTTGTCTTTCAATACTGTACGTTTGGGCCGCATTAAGGGTAAGGACTCCGTTGGTAGCGTCATACCGGTTGGCACGAGTGTCCCTGGCCACTTCGCTCCGAATCGGATCCTGTTGTTCAGGCGTCAATGATGTCCACTCGGCATTGAATCTCTGTCGGGCCAGAAGCTCGCAGGAATCGAGTGCCTGCTGATGCAGATACTTGGCCGAAAAGTCTGGCCCCAAGTACGCTCCGTGTCCCCAGACCGTGCCGTTCTCCATCAGTCCGTATTTCAGGAACACCTCTTGCCCCGAGCTAATGTCATCTGCCGTCAGGACCGTGGCTCCAACGGGATCCACAACTCTCTCAGGAATGGGCGGTGCATCCTTGTACGCTTTAGCGGCTAATCCGATGAGGACGGAGAAGCCGATAATCATCACTACGATGACGGCATTCTTCCACCACGGCGAAAGCCTTTCCAATGGGGATGAGTTGGTATTCATGACCATGGCCTCCAAGGCAACACGCATCACCTGACCGTCAGACCGTTTCATAGAATCTGGGTGTGGGCTTCCCGTCAAACAGAGGTTTCACCTGCTCACCTGCGTCATCGTGGATAGGACTGCTGTGCATCGCCTGGAAAGCGGCTTCATTTTCAAATTCAACTATGGCCGCATATCCTCCCCCTTCAAGGGACTTGAGAAGCCTTCGGCTTATGAAACCCTTGAAATTCGCGAATGTTCGGTTCGACGCAGCAAACCATTCTTGAAACTCGGCATCTTTGCCATCTTTGATCGGCGGAAAGGAAATAACAACTATGAACATAAACCACCTCCGCGCAGATTGTCTCTGCGGTTACTCTATTCTGTCTGAACTTGTTGGCATGGCTTACTGCACGTTTCGCAATGCACACGGCGTGTTAGCGTTCGTTGGAGCTGAAAACCCTTGGGACGAGTGCAGTCAGCCGACAAGTTCACCAACAACTGGAATGTCGGCGAAGACTTCGTCTGCGTGCGGTGCACCGTCCATTTCCGCGGTCAAGTCCATTCCCGCCTCGTGCTGTCCAAAATGGTCGTCAGCGTCCCATGTAGGGCCGTTGGTTACGTCATATACTTTGCCTTTGAAGCCGACGTACGCAGCACTTCCGTTCTTTCCGCTGTACTCTTTCAGTTCCGCATTAGTGAATATCTTCGACATATTTCCGCCCACCATTTCATCGTTGCTTCTTTCAGTACGAACCGATACGTCAATAGCGTCGCAATAAGGACCGGTACAACTCCGAACGTAACACACGCCGTGGCCTCCGGCGTCCTTAGCCACTTGCAGGCCGCACGGACTTCGCTCAGAGAAGAGTCGTCACGTATTCCTCAAGCGGTCGTGTCGAGTCAAGATGGGGTGCCTTTTCAACATCAATCTTGTTCAAGTTGACGCTGATTTCCCGGTCTTCAACGCGTATGCCTTTGAACCGTATAGCGGGAACAACCACTTGCCCCGCCGGGAGGTAGTGGCCGGTGTCGAGAACAACCGAGGGAAGCCGCCATCCGTTATCGTCCAAGATGAAGTCGGCGATAGAACCCACACGCCCGTCGAAAGCCATGACGGTGTATTTGCAGACATTGTTCATGCTGCGCAGGTGTGTGTCACCCGTAGGAACCGCTTGCGCTTGCGGCTCCGGCAAGTCGTGCTGGGGCGTCCAATGGGATACCCATCCATAATAGTTTATCAACTGCTCCTCCAGTTGCCGATACACGGGCTTGTCAACGTCGATGTCCGGGCTGTCCTTTATCTGGTCCATGGAGTGTTTGAGTGACACCGTTTTGGTTGCCGCGTCAATGCCCAGGATGGCAACCGGGGAAATAAGGACTTTGCGACGATGGAGGAATGTGCCAACATCCACAACGAGATAGCGCATTACCCATTGGGAGTCGTCAAAGTAGAAATCTTCCAGTGTCCCAATGAGACCATCGGATGCATGGATGCTGTGACCAAGCAGTGCTTTCAGGCAATTCAACATGTCTTGTTCTCCTCGATTGACGCAATCTGCGTCCGTGTTCATGGCCTAAACTCAAGTACTTTAACATTTCCTGCCTAAGCAAGAAGAATAGCCGGTCTATTCCCATTGTCCTCGTTCAATATCAAACTACGCCAGGCCGACAGTCGGCTGGGCGTCAAACTCAGTGTTTCATAAATTCATGGGCGGATTGGTGGTATTGATCGTGAACACCTTCGCCGGTTTTTGCGGCCTCGATAGGTTCGAAAGCTCCGTACTCGGAAATACTCTTCTTGTAGCGATGCGTCTCAAGAAAATGTTACCTCTGTTCTGCGTCAATGATCGTACTCTTGCTTAGGGCAAGTTTCGTATTCAGCATCTACGCGAGCGTCTTGTGGAATCTCCGGGAAGCGAGCCAAAGCACGGCCACACCCATGATCGCCAATGCCGCCATCTGTGGCCAGAGAATCGAGACGCCAATGCCTTTCAGGAAAATACCGCGAACAATGACCAGAAAATACCGCAAGGGGTTCAGATAAGTAGCCCATTGGATGACGGTTGGCATGTTCGCGATGGGAAACATGAACCCGGACAGCAGCACGGCCGGGAAATAGAAGAAGAACGTGCTCATCATGGCCTGTTGTTGCGTTTCGCTTATGGTGGAAATCAAGAGGCCTATGCCCAATGTGGTCATGATGTACAACCCCGTCGCTCCGAACAGAAGCAGGATGTTCCCGCGAATCGGCACTTCAAACCAGAATACGGCCACTGCGGTGATGATGAGCACATCGGCAAACCCGATCAAGGCAAACGGCACGGATTTCCCCAGGATGAATTCCATCGGCGTAATCGGTGTCACCATGATTTGCTCGATAGTCCCGATCTCCTTCTCTCGCACCACGGCCATGCTCGTGAGCATGAGTGTTATCAACATCACCAAGATAGCGATGACCCCCGGCACATAGAAGTTGCGGCTTTCCAGGTTCTCGTTGAACCATGCCCGTGTCCCGACCACAATGCCGGCGTTTATGCCTGCTTTGCCCTGCAATCGAGACAATCGTTCATTCAGGACATCCTGGGAGAACTTGCCCACGATTTTGCCCGAATAGTTCAAGACGATACCTGCCGTGTTGGAGTCCGAACCGTCGACAAGAATCTGCACCGGCACTTTCCGCCCGGCACGAAGGTCGTCCTCGAAGCCATTGTCAATCCGTAACAAGGCTTGGGCTTCTCCGCGATCGATGAGTTCTCTTGCCTGCTTGTCATCCTGGATATACGCGGCGACATCGAAATATCCCGACGCGACAAACCGGGCCACCAGGTCCCGGCTCATCCGGCTGCTATCGCGATCAAGGATGGCCAGCGGCACGTGCTTCACGTCCGTGGTGACCGCATAGCCGAACACCATCACCTGGATGATGGGCATGGCAAAGATGATGCCCTTCATCTTCGGGTCGCGGAAGACCTGGATGAATTCCTTTATGAGCATGTGCCTGATTCGTTCCCACATAGCTTGTTTCTCCCAAGTCTACACCAGTTTCTTGTTGAACTTGATGTTTGCCAGCAACACCATTGCAGCACCGAACAACGTCAGCAGCAGAGCCTCGAGCGCCAGTACTTCCAGCCCGACGCCCTTCAGGTAGATGCCTTTGAGCAACGCCACGAAATATCGGGCCGGAATGACATGAGTCAGCACTTGAATGGGACGCGGCATGTTGCCGATGGCATACATGAATCCAGACAGCAGGAACGAGGGCAGGAAGGTGAGCACCATGGCCAACTGACTGGCCAACAACTGGCTCTTGGTCGCAATGCTGATAACCATTCCCATGGACAACGCCCCGACCAGAAAGACGGCCGCCATGGCAAACAGCAGGGCCGCGTTCCCGCGCAACGGCACGTGAAACATGAACTCACCCATGAGCACGGCAAGCAGCACGTCCAACATCCCAATGGCGAAATACGGAAGAAGCTTGCCCAGAATGAGTTCGTGCCCTTTGACCGGCGTCGAGATCAGTTGCTCCATTGTGCCGCGCTCCCATTCCCGCGCCACCGTGAGTGAGGTCAACAACGCGGCAATCACCATCATGATGACGGCGATAAGTCCCGGAATGATGTAGTTCTTGGATTCCAGGTCCGCGTTGAACCACACCCGGGGCCGGAAGTCGACCGGCTGCTCGAACGTCTTTCCCGCGATACGGCGCGCTTGGGCCAGGACAACTTCCTGTGAATAGGTAAGCGTGAGGATATCCACATAGCCCATTGCGATGGTGGCCGTATTGGAGTCGCTGCCGTCCACGATGACCTGGATCGAGGTCGGCCGGAGTGACTCCAGAAGCCGGGCAAAGTCCGTGGGAATGATGACGGCGAGCAAGGCTTGACGCGAGTCAATCGCCCGTTCCACTTCCTGATAATTCCGCACATACCCCCGCAAGGAGAAGTAATGGGACCCTGCAAATCGGGCGAGGAAATCCCGGCTGGCATACGACTGGCTCTGATCCCAAACGACGATGGGCACTTCGTCTACGTCCAGCGTCAGGGCATATCCAAACAAGACCAACAAGAGCATTGGAATGGCAATCGCCATCCCCAAGCTTCGGGGGTCCCGCATGATGTGAATGAATTCCTTACGGCTGACGGCCCATACCCGTTGAGCCGGACGCGACGTCCGCTTCATGTCCGCACCTCCTTCAGAGCACCTTCTTCCCGGTCTCTCGCTTCGATGAGTGAAACAAACACGTCTTCCAGCGAGGGAACGATGGTCTCGATGTTCTGGACGGGATATGCCCTATCAGTCAGGAGGTTTCGAATCTCGACCTCTGCCGCGGGTCCGTTCGGCGCGACCACGTGCAGGCCCTTGCCAAACAAGGCCACTTCGCGAACGCTCGCAAGTAGCTCGATTGCTTCCATCGCCTCCTGCGGACGCTCACATTGGACTTCCAGCACGTCTTCCTTCATCAATTCCGTCTTGAGCTTCTCTGGGGATCCCAACGCGATAAGTTCACCGCGATATACCAAGCCGATCCGGTCGCAGTATTCGGCCTCGTCCATGTAATGCGTTGTAACGAAGATGGTAATCCCCCTACCGGCGAGTTCGTAGATAAGCTCCCAGAACTGGCGGCGGCTCATCGGGTCCACGCCGGAAGTCGGTTCGTCCAGGAAGATGATGGGCGGCTCGTGCAAGACAGCACAGCCCAGGGAAAGCCTCTGTTTCCAGCCGCTGGAGAGCGTCCCGGTTTTGGAATGGCGGTGTTCCGTGAGGCCAGCCATCTCGATAGCCCACTCTTTTCGTTCCATTTTCTTGTGAGCAGATATTCGGTAGATACCGCTGTAAAAATCGATATTCTCTTCGACGGTCAGATCCTCGTAAAGACTGAACTTCTGGCTCATGTAGCCGATATGGGCTTTGATCTGTTCGGCCTCGGTTCGGATGTTGTACCCAGCTACCGTGCCTTCGCCGCCTGTGGGCGCCAAAATGCCGCAAAGCATCCGTATCGTGGTGGACTTGCCCGCTCCGTTCGGGCCAAGAAATCCGAAAATCTCACCCTTGGAAACGTCGAAGCTGATGCGATTCACCGCCTTGAAATCTCCAAACCGGCGTTCAAGATCCTTCACACGGACTGCAATCTCTGGTTGGTCATGATTCACGGTCTTGACCTCCTGAGACGCGGCCTATGACGGACACAAAGACATCTTCGAGTGTCGGTTCGATGGAGCGTACCGAAACGACTCTGTGTCCCGCCTGGGCAAGAGTGTTGTGGATAGCCGCTGTGGTCGTGTCCGGATTGTCTGTCACCACGTGCACCCGGTCTCCGAAGAGCCCTACCGAGAAGCCGGGCAATTGTTGCCTCAAGACTTGCACGGCCTGACGCGGCAAGGTACACCTGACTTCCAGTAACGCGCCTTCCATGAGGGACTTTACCTCTTGCGGTGTACCTTGGCTCAGCAGTTTCCCCTTGTGAATCAGGGCCATGCGGTTGCAGCGTTCCGCCTCGTCCAGGTAGGCCGTGGATACGAAGATGGTGACTTTTTCCTTGAGCAACTTGTATAGAATGCGCCAGAAGTCGCGCCGGGACACGGGGTCCACGCCGTTCGTAGGCTCGTCCAGAAACAGCACCTTGGGCGTGTGGACCAAGGCGCAAGCCAAACCCAGTTTCTGCTTCATGCCACCGGAAAGGTTGCCGGCCAACCGCTGCTTGAAAGGCGTCAGGTTGCTGAAAGCGAGCAACTGGTCAATCTTTTCTGTCCGACCTCGTCTGGGGACACTGTAGATGTCCGCATAGAAGTGGATATTCTCAAGCACAGTGAGATCTGGGTACAAGCCGAACCGCTGGCTCATATACCCAATGTCTTCCTTTACGTCTTCGGATTCCTTCACGACGTGATGGCCTGCAACCCACGCCTCGCCGGAGGTCGGATCCATGGTTGACGTCAACAACCGCATGGTGGTGGTCTTCCCGGCTCCGTCCGGACCAACCAGACCGAAGATCTCGCCTTCCTCGACAGAGAACGACAATTGGTCCAGGGCAATCAGCGGACCAAAAGTCTTCGTCAGGGATTCGGCGCGGATGCTCGTCATTGGGACGCTCCTTGCGCCAACTCAATGACGGCGTCCGCCGGCATGCCCGGCTTGAGTTCCATGCCCGGGTTTGCCACGTCAATCTTGATGCGGTACACAAGTTTCACCCGTTCTTTCTCCGTCTGGATGTTCTTCGGGGTGAACTCGGCTTCAGACGAGATGAACGAGATGCGGCCTGAATAGGGTTTCTCCGAAAAACTGTCCGTGTAGACGCTAACCGATTGGCCTATCTTTACACGGCCCAAGTCCGCTTCGTCGATGAAGGCCCGCAACCACACGTGCTCCAGATCGCCGATTGTCACCACAGGGGTCCCTGGCGTCACATACTCGCCGGACTCGACGTGATCGGCAAGCACGATACCGGATGTGGGCGCGTGAATCTCCGCATATCCCAAGCGGGTATCGGCCAACGCCTGGACCTGTTTCGCCTGCTCGACATGGGCTCGCGCCTGTTGAATGGTTTCCTGGCGAGGGCCATTTTTGGCTAGTTCCAGCCGTGCCTGAGCTTCTGAAAGCGCCGCTTTTGCTTGGGCAATATCTTCAGTTCGCGGCCCTTCTTTCACGAGCTTGAGTCGTTCTTGGGCTTCCGCAAGACGAGAGGAGGCAACAGCATATGTGCCTTGAGCCTGCTCGAACTGACGCGTAGGAATAGCTTTCTCATCCCACAGCCGGTTGTAACGTTTGTAGTCCGTATCGAGACGGACTGCATCGGCAGCGGCTCCGTCCACGGACGCCTGCGCGGCAAGAATCTCTTGAGGACGCGAGCCTGTTTCCAACTCCGTGACAAACGCTTTCGCCTTTGCGACTGCCGCTTCAGCCTGGGCGATCTCCTCCGGGCGTGACCCAGCTTCGAGTTCAGCCAGCTTGGCCTCTGCCACATCCGCTTCCGCCTTACGGATGGCTACCTCATGGTCAAACTCCCTGCGGTCAAGCCGGGCGATTGCGGCGCCCGCCTGAACGAGGTCTCCTTCTGAAACCAGACGGGCTTCCACCCAGCCGGGTGTTCGGAAACTCACCTCGACATCCGTCACCTCAATATTGCCCGACACGCGAAGCTCATGTGGGTCCACAGAAGGATGCATCGCACGATAGCCGTAGACACCACCGCCAATGGCCAATGCCACGGGAATCGCGATAAGGAGTCTTTTCTTGTTTATCATGGCCATAGCCTCCTTGTGAACGAACATTCATGCTTACAAAAAAACGCCCCAATCGGCGGGGCGTTAGATTGACTGTTTCATCAGTTCATGGGCAAACTGGTGGTATTGCTCGTGAACACCTTCGCCGATTTCCTCGGCTTCAATGGCATCGAAGGCAGCGACAAGTTGCTCTTCGTCAATAGCGGTTAGCACCATGTCCGCCATATTGAACAGAACAGAATCTTCCTTGTCGATGTGGTCTCTAAGCAGTTCCGAGTATTCCCGCAATTGGAGGGCGAGCGCCCTTGCGGCTTCCGGACCGCCCTTCTCAACGGATTGCAGTGTGTCAGCAATTGCTGCGACTCTCCTCCGTCCTTCGTTGTGTTCGCGCAGCATGACGACAATGGGACCGACTTCGCCTGACATGCCATGTTCCTGAAGTTTGGGGAACAACCGCCGCTCTTCCTTGGAGTGGTGGCACTCGTCCACGAAGGTCCGGAGAAAATCGACTATCTTCGCGACCTTGTCCGTGTCCACCTTGCCGGTGTTCTGGATGTTCTGTGCCTCGCGTTCCGCGCCGTCAAGCACGGCCAGAACAATCTTGTGTTCGTGTTTCAAAACGTCCGTGGGTTTCATGGCAGTCTCCTCCTTACTTGTGTTCGTGTTTGTGTTCAGTTCTCGCCTGGGCATGTTCGTCGTGTTGTCCAGCTTCCGTATGCCCTGCCTGCGCTTCGCGACCGTGCGACGGGTTGGTAGTGGCATCCTGGTGAAGCCGTTCCACGTAGTGCATGAAGGTCACATAGGCTTCGACGTACTCACGTCCGGCTTCCACGCTCTCGTTCTTGTGCTTCTTCGCTTCCGCGGCATGGGTAAACCGTTCGCGGATTCCATCGGCGACCTTGTTCGTCACATCCTTCACGAGATCCTCCACGGAGCCGGTCTCCAGCGCCTTGTCGGCCGCCTCTATGCCGGGTTCCATCGTGGTCCCGGCAGGCTTGATGCCGTCGTATGGAGCGCCTTCTCCGGCGCGATGAACGCGGACCAAAGTCTCAAAGAAGTACGTGTCCGCTAATTCCTTGGCTTCGGGACCTTTGGTCCGAACCGCCGCGGCCTTCTGGAAGGCTTGCGTGATTTCCGGCTCCGCCTCCTTCTTGACCCACTTCAAGACGGGCGCAATGTCGCCCTTTTCAAGGGCCTGCTTAGCTTCCTTGATGACGGGGCCATCCATGGTGTCGCAATGCGCCAAGGCGTCTTGAGACGTGAACAAGAGAATGCCCAGAATCCCAACACTCACTAGAAACCATCTTGTCTTCTTCGCAGCAGCCATTGTCGTTCTCCTATTGGCCCACCCTTGGGGCGGCCTGTTCGCATTGTTCATGTAGCTCTTCGCAGCAAATCGCCTGACTGAATATCTTCCACGCGCGCTCCGCGTGTTTCGTTACGTCGAACTCGCCGTCGCTCAAGAACCACAGAAACGCGGCGGGTTGAATAAGTCCCAGGAACATCATGGAAAGAGTCTCTGGGAGACAGTCGCGCCGAATCTGGCCGTGCTGTTGGGCTTCAGCGATGATTCCGCCGACCTGTTCCAGGTACGCCGTGATACCTTCATATAGTTTGGTCTTCCGTCCCGACCCGTTCGTATAGAACTCATGTGAGAAGATGATGCGGGGAATGCCTTGGTTCTCTCGAATGAGTCGAACATGGCGGTACAGTAACCGCTTAAGGCGTTCAATCGGCTCATCGGTCTCCCGGCAGATTATGGAAACATTCTCCAGCAGCTTCGTTTGAATAGAGCCAAGCAATGCGTCAAGCAAGGCTTCCTTGTTTGGGAAATGCCGGTAGATTGCAGAAGGTACAAGTCCCACGTGACGAGCGATATTGGCCAGATTCAGGGCCTTCAATCCGTCGCTCCCAGCCAACTGCAAGGCTGCCTGCAGGATTTGTTCCTGGCGGATTTCCGTATCCAACTTTTCCGTGCTCATCTTCGGGCCTCCTTTTGGTCTCTGTTGTGTATGAACATTCACAACGGAAGATATATTCCGATGGCGGGATCTTGATGGCTTGATGGTAGCGTGAATGCCTAATATATTGCAAAACAGGAGTTTTGTAGCTGTAACTGGTCCTGTAAAATGGGCTCTTTATATCCTGCTTTCGCTCTGACACGCTGACAATTGTGCAAATCTAATCACATTCACAAAGGAAGAACAAATGGCGGGTGGCTTCGAACCGTCGACCGTTGACTTGGGTTTCCGCCAATGGGAACCCGTTGGACTAAACGGCTTCGCCGTGGAAGATACGAAGATGTCGAACGGGATTAGAGATCAATTCGTGCGGGACATGCAAGTGGCAGGGTTGTCGGCGGGAACGCAAGCGCAGTATCTGTCGTCGGTGGATTTGTTCTTCAAGACGACGTGGCTTTCGGCGGAGGCGGTGACGAAACAGGAGGCGCAGATGTTTCTCATCGGGTGCGGGATCGGGATGTGGCGCGCGAGACGTTCCGGGGATATCGGTTCGCGCTGACGTGTTTGTTTGGGAACACGCTGGGCCGCACTTGGCCGGTGTTCGGTAAAAAAACTGTGTGCGTCGTCGAAGCAGCGTCTACCGCAGGCGTTGACGCACGCGCAGTGTGTGGCGCTTTTGGGGGCGGTGCGCTCGTCGGTGTACCGAGGCGTCTTGGGGGTGATGTATGGATGCGGTCTGCGGATAGGCGAAGCAGTGGCTGTGACGGTGAAGGACATGGACTCCACGCGGATGGTGATTCGGGTGGCGGGCAAGGGGAACAAGGAACGGCTGGCGCCGTTGCCGCGGAAGCTGCTCGACGATTTGCGCCGCGTGTGGACGACGCATCGGCACGCACAATGGCTGACCTTCTGGTGAGGTTGTTCGTCGTAAACATGCATGCTCGGCCCATTTTCCATGCCTAAAGCGCATTTATAACTAGTTCACTATCTGTAACATCTATTATTACAATGAGATGCAAAAACTGGGGATCACTCAGGAACGAAAGCCCAGTCAAACAGGCCATGAAAGAATGGAGCGGGCGCGCATTCTGCGCAGGTCTTCCCCGGCCACATAGGCCCATGCCGGTACTGGTTCATCGCCCGTGAAAGCCGGTACCAGTACACGCCTGTAAAGACTCGGGCCGCCGGGGCGAAATCCCTCCAGCCGGTCAAAGCGCGGCAGCCGTTCAGCGGGGTCATCGAAGGTCAACAGTTCCCCGCCAACAAGCCCCCAACCGCGCCGCGTACGGCCTTTGGCGCGAGGAGCGGGGTGTTGGGCCGCCTCCGCCTCGAAGCGCGCCTGTGTGGCCACGTCGGCGCACGGGTCGGCGGTGCCGTGGGCGAGGATGTCCGCCCCCGGCACTTGCAGCACGGGCAACCCCGACCCCGTTTCATACAGCCGCCCGCATACCACGGCCTCCTCAATGGACACTGCCCCCGCGCAAAAGCGATCATGATTCCATAATCCACGCTTCAACGTGCCATACACAAAAAGCCTCAGCAGTCCAGATGTGTTCCTGTTCGTATCGTCCTGGTAAGTCATGGTGCCGTCTCCTGCGGTTTCTTTGCCCTTGCCTGCGGAATGAACGCGAACGGCCCAGTGAAGGGTGCGCAGACGTTTGTTCGCTGGAACACGAGGAGCGTCATCGCGGGCACGATCATCTCCATCCATCCCCGTTCGCCCGCGAGCACTTCGTCCAGATACGAACCGTCCGTGGCGTAAAGCACGACCTGCCGCCGCATGTGGCACCGGAACTTCAGCGGCTTGTCACCTTTCAGGACGAGGACCATGTCGGGTATCCGCCGGGAAGCGAGGACTGCGGCCATCTGTCCGCGGCACAACGCGAGACGTTTTCGCAGATAGGGCACGTCCAGCGCGCCGGTCCGCGTCGCGCCGTTGACGATGCGGCACAGGATTTCACTGTCCACCTCGGCGAACCGTTTGTACCGAAGCCGCCGGAACAGGTAATCCGCGTTGCGTATCGTACCGTTGTGCGTTCCCAAAACACGCCCGGCCAGTATCGGATGGTTGTTGCAATTGTCCTGCTCGTCGCCCCGTGTCCGCCAGCGCGCATGCCCCATGAGAATGGTCACGCGGTCGTCCATCTTCGCGAGCATCCGCGCATATAGCGGATCCTTGACGAACTGTGAGGCGGGCATTGGCCGCTTGAACAACCCATACTCGCCGTCGCTGTTCATCCATGCCGCTCCCGTGGCATGCGGTCCGCGTGGCTCGCTCAACACCAGCAGCCGTGTGAATATGTCTGCCAGACGCCTCATTTCCGCCACACGCCGTTTCTTCTCGCCAAGAATGACTCCCGCCAGACCGCACATTACCGTGCCCTCCGCTCGGCGACCGGAAGGAACCCGCGAAACACGCCCTCGGCATACTGCTTCTTATTTGCCTCGATCCATGCCGCTTCGTCGGGGAAGTCCATCTCCCGCGCTATCCGCGCGACCAGTGGACGGTCCAGCATGTTCGTGATTCCCGACCGCCGGATGCTATCGATGACCCGGTACACCCGTTCGGGGATCGGCACCGGCGTGGGCGACTCGGGCGGTTCGCTTGGCTTGTCTTCGAGTACCTCCGCCAGTCTGTGTTCGACCAGCGCGGCCAGCAGCGATTCAGCCAAGGCCTCGGGACCGTCGCCCGACACTGTCAATTCGATGCCCGCCAGCATCTTCGCGTTTCTCAGCACCATGTCCACGTAGTCCGCCACGTTCCCGTGGTCGGAAAACAACGCCGCACCTTTCATCGCCATGACGACATCCAATGGGCGCTCGCCAGTAAACACCTCGCCGTCGCCCGTGAGCGGCTTTCCGTCCAGACTCGTATTCCGCACAAAGACCTTCATACGCCGACCTCGCTTTCCTCGTTCCGCACACATTCTCTGAAGTACACCAGTTCGCCCTCGTTCTTGGCGTCGCGCATCGTCCGCCCGGAATACCGGACCCGCCAGCCGTTAGACGTTTCCAAGCCGAGGTTCTCCGCGTTCATAACCCGGTCCGCGCCCGTGAACCGCACGAACGCCTCGCCCCGGTTACGGACGGCATTGAACAGCGCCCGCCGCGTCTTGCGTGGGATGTACGCGAGCAGATACCGTTCCCCGTCGCGCTCGACCACCGCTTCCCAATACGTCCGCATGGTCAGCCCTCCACCACGGGCGCGCCAGCCGCCTCGGTCGTTTCCGGCTTGGGCTGCGGGCGTCCCCGTTTGAAGGCCGCGTCGCCCGGCATCGCGTCGAGGAGATGTTTACGCGCCGTCTTGAACTCGTCCCCGATCAGCCGAAGGTGGAGCAGAAAAACCCGGAAGTCATACTTGGCGCTCTCCGGCCGGAACTCGCGCTTCCGGCTCGACGCCGCGCGCCCGTTCAATCCCTTTGCCGCCAGCGCCAGCACAAATTGGACATACGCTTTTATCTTGCCCGCGTGGAGCGTCCCCTCGAACCACCGGAACTCGACCGTCCCGCGGTACCAGACGTTATGGAAGTTCACCCCGTAATAGCGGGTCGAATCGTAATGCTGCGGGCACGTGTTCCTCTGTCCGTACCAGATTCGGTTCAACTGGTCCTTCGTGCAGGGCCGGTACTGTTCGAGCTTCGCGATGAAGTCCGGACTCATGGGTTTCGCGTATCGGTTGACACGGTTCTGCTGCAACCCGAGCGCCACGAAGATCAGTGGCTCCTGCTTGTACACCAGCTTCGCGAGCCGGGACAGCGACCGCCCGTCGAAGGGCGCCGCCCCTACATGGATGTGAATCGCCGTCGTGCTGTCGACGCGGGCACCCGCCGCCCGGACCGCACGCACGACCTGCTGCAGCGTTTCGAGGTCGCCATAATTGAGGATGGGGCTTACCACTTCCGCGCGCAGATGCTCCGGCACGTTGATCAGCGACCCGTCCTTGACCACCTTCCACACCCGTCCCTGGCCGTCCGTCACCTCCCACGGGTCAAAGGCATGCGGCGACCCCACATACCGTACCTCGCCGCCGACCACGCCGTGGATCGCACGGGCGACCACTTCCCGCGTCCGCCCGACCGTCTCGATCTCGACCCCGTAACTAAATTCCCGCATGTCCATCCAGCCGTCTCCTTTCTAAGGTGTTCCGCATCAATTGTTTACGTCTCGTTCTGAACACATTCACGCTTGGCCGGGCGGTAGAAGTCAAGTCCTTGTTTCGACGTAAACCATTCCGGTAAAAGGGCTTAGAAACGCGAACACCGGCGGTGGTCCCGTGCGTGGAGACAGCCGCCGGTGTTCGGCAAGAGAGGGTTAAATTACGGTTGTGCTTGGACTTCCGCGTGAACTCTGCTGGCCTCCGCCTCCTCGGATTCAATGCGGTCAACCAGGCCGTCGAACTCTTCGCCCAACGAGGGGTCCATGCCCAACCCGTCCTCTAACCGGTGCATGCGCTCGTGCAGGTTCCGCAGCAACCCCAGCGCGTGGTCGCGCAGGACGCCGTCGCGCTTTTCCGCCGGCGTCGGGATAAACTCGATGAAGCCGCCGTCGCGTCTTGTCAGCATGGCAGGGGCCTCCTCAACTCAATGTCGCGCCGAAGCGATGGATGCGCGCGTAGATGTTCGCCCAGCCCGCCCAGAACTGGGCCTTGTACCGGACCTTGGTCCCAGTGCCGTTGGAGAACGTGCGCTTGTACGTGTACTCGGTCCACTCCTGGGAAATCTGCCGTGTCGAGTCGAGCGTCATCTGTTCCCATGTGCTTCCGCCGTCGTTCGAGGCGTACCATGTGACCGTAGTGTTGCTGGGGACGTTCATCTCGGTATAGATCGTGGTGGCGGCCACGCCCTGCGTGAGTTCGATCTGCCGCGTCACATAGGCGCAGTACCAGGTGTTCAAATAGCCGATCATCGTCACGTTGCGAAAGTTGAGCACGGGCGATTCATTGGAAAGGGTCGTGGACAACCTCGCCCGTATCGCCATCTGGCAATTCACCCAGGTCACTCTCTCTTCTTCCGCGGGCACGAAGACCTCCCACGAATAGCCGCCGTTCTGCGAGTACTCCCACACGATACTCGTGCCTTCGGGAATCACGGAGTACTCGTCCAGATTGATATCCGTGAACGCGTTGAGCGGCGTTACTTGGAACTGGATGATCCCGGTTGATGCGAAGTTCAATCCGTAGATGCGCATGGCGAGATCGGCGCCCTGCCGCGCACCCCACGTCTCCGCGTTCGAACTCTCCAAGAGCACGCCCTGCGGGTACACCTGTTTCGTGATGACGCCGTTCTGGCCGATGGCCCCGATCATGGCGACCCGCAGGTAATACTCGTTGCTGTCCGTCATGACGACGACGGCATAACTCGTGTTGGCTTCGATATGCACGGGGTTTGGAAACTCGACCTTCGTCTCCGCATTTACCGTCACCTGGTCCGGGACAAGCGTCGTCTCGGCATAGACAGTCGAGTTCGGGAATCCCGTGGTCACTCCGCGTATCTGCACCGTCACCGGCTTTTCCGTGTCCTTGCGGGTAAAGAACAGCCCCACGGCGGACACGATCCGGTTCTCCGTGAAGTTGAAGGTTTGCGCCAACGGGTCAACGGGGCGCTGTACCTGCCGCCACCACCAGATCCAGTCCCAGGCCGGTACACGGACAACACGCTGTTCGATGATGGTCTGGATGCGCGTGATGACGACCGGGTCTTGCACCTGGATGACGGTGTCCGCGCCGTAGGCTCCATCCGTGGCGCTCACGATGCGGTTACCGAGTTCCGCGCTGTTCGGGATCATGAACGTGCCGGAGAACCGTCCGAACCAATCCGTCGTGAGGCCCGTGGCCACTACCTGACCATCACAACGGATGGTGACGTTGGATGCATTCCGGGAAAAGTTCACGCCGTTCACGCCGACCGTCGTCTGGCCCCGGCGGCCCATGGTGGGGTTGGCCGTAATCGAGGCCGGGGGTTTGTCGAAAGCGGACCAGGGATTCACGTTCCGTTCCTCGGACCAGTCCAACTGCTCGGCCAGCACCACCTCCGTGGCGGGCAGCATGGCAAGGCTCTCTCCGCGCCGCACGGTCGTGTGGGCGGGGTCCACCTCAAGCAGGAACGGCGTGGCCGTGCGTCCCGGCGCGGCGAACTTGTTGAGCGTGTCCACGCGCGCCCCCCAGTCCGGGTGGGTAACGTCGGACTGCGCGGTATTGGAGAAGTCGTCGGAATACACTCCCTTCTTCGTTTCCGCCGTCCGGTTTTGGAGCTGCGTGTTCATCTGCGAAATGGCGTCGTTGTACTTGAGCGACTCGATGTCGTTCATCAGGCGGTGCAACTGGTCCATCGTGACCCGCGTCAGTCCGAAGTTCCGCAGCGTCATCGCCGTCGAGTTCGGCGGACAGTTCACCGAACACAGCGCCAGCGCGTTGTCCGGGACGACGGGGTCCTTCGGGAACTCCGCCGGCGCGCCGGGAATCCGGATGATGTCCGAGGCCGTGGCGCAGATGACGTCCCGGCGTCCGAGGTAGTAGTCGTAGTCGATGCTGCAGTTCGATCCCACGACCGGCTGCAAGCCCTGGCTGGTTTTACCGAAATTGACGACGTTCAGGTTGGCGAGCGCAATGGACACCGGGGACATGCCTATATTGGAAGTCCGGTTCGCGGGCGGGTTGGTTGTGGAGGGCGTATCCACGCCGTCGTCCTCGTAGGACAAGGTCGACGCGGCGCATTCGTAGAGCAGTTGCAGGCCGGGCCGCGTGTTGGAGATTCCTCGGTAGACCCGGTAATGAACCGCGCCGGGCACTGTGGTCCAGGACAGCTTGTTGATCTCGCTCGCACCAGTCTGCCGGGAAAGGACATAGGCCGAATTATACTCACTCTCGCCGTAGACCGTGACCACGGTCACGAGGTAATGGTACAGTCCGACCGCGGGATAGCCGCTCTGGCCGAACAAACCGCCGTCGCAGTAGTCAGTTCCCTTCGTCATCTGGCGCGTGTACGTCCATCGAACCGTGTACGACGTGCCGATGGCTGGTTCGTTCTGGCCGAGCCAGTCCACGTAGTTCCCGGACTGCGCCCAGTCCACGCCCTCCTGGAACACCGTCGCGCCCTGGCTCACCGCCAGGATGTCCACGACGGGATTGGGTTCGAGCAAGTCTTCGCCGCCGGACACCGACCCTCGCGTGATGCTCGATGTGGTCTCCACGATGGCCTCGACCTGCGAAGTTGCCATGAGCGGCGCGCTGTTGAGGGCATAGCGCCGCACGCCATCCTGAAACGTTTTCTGCTCGCCGCGCACGAACTTCGTGGCAATGGATTTCGGGACCAGCGTCGTCGTGGGCAGGTCCTTCTGCAACCGGTAACCTTGGATGTACGCGCGGCCCGCGTTCGTGACCACTTTTACGTTCTGGCCGTCGTCGCCGTTCGTGAAGCCGTCCAGGCCGTTCACGAGATAGTTGCCCGCCTGGTCGAAGGTGCGCTCGGCGAGATTGTTCAGAAGCGAACTTAAGCCTTCCGCGGCGGCAAAGGCGAGTTGGTTCTCCGTCACCGACCCGACCGTGATGCGTGCGCCCGCCAGCGTGCCCGCGAAATCCTCCAGCGAGATGTTGGACTTCTGTTGGACCGTGGGCAGTACGTCGCCCGTGTCCCGCTCGAACTTGTACAGGCAGACGACTTTCCTCTGCGTGACGTTCGCGGGCAGTGCGTCGCCGGACGTGTCCCGGTTTTTGAGCGACGTGACCCATTTCTCCCGTTCGGCGGTCGGCTCGCCCGTAGCCGGGTTCACGAGCACGCCGTCGTGGTTGTACGTGTAGTTGTACTTCAGCAACTCGACGTAGACGTAATCCGCGCCGGTATGCTTGGCGACGTCGTAAGTGAGTGTGGCGCCGGGGACGTTCTCGATGCAGCCGTCGACGTAGACCCGTCCCGCCGCGATCTGCAGCACGTTGTTCGCGCGCGTGATCTCGAGTCCCGTGAGAACGGCCCCCTCGCGGAAGAGGGCGTCCGCGAGACGCTTCACCTGCTCGCGGGCGATATCCTGCTGCTCGTTCAGTTCCGAGTCCAGGAGCGTCCGGTCCTCGTGGTAGACGACTTTCTTGTAGTTCTTGTTGGGGTCGAATGTGTTCCGTGAAACCGCCATGGCGAGTGTCTCCTTATACTTTGATGACGCCGATTAGTTCGATCCGCGTGTCCGCGACCTTGTTGAAATCCGGCAGATTCTTGACCTCGTAGAGGTAGCCGGGATTGAGCACTTTGCCCGAGGGGTTCGAGACGGCGTTGTACACGCCGCCTTCGGCGTAATCCGAAGCGTGTCCCTGGACATACGTCACGCCGCCGCCGAAGAATCCGTATTCCTTCACAGTGATGCCGTTTGCCTCGGTCTCGTCGAAGATGAAAGACACCCCGATGATGTTCGTGGGCGTAGTGGTTTCGAGGTAATGGACCCCGTTGACCACCAGCAGGGACTGGCCCGCGGGGTCGACACGCAGAAAGGACCGCTTGTAGTATTTCTTGCGGGCGCGCTCGTGTTTGAGCGCGGTCTGCGTCCGCGAGGGGGACGGCGGATTGAGCGGGTCTGCGAATTCGGCGTCGCCGTCACCAATGGCGCAATGCGTGATTCCTTCGAGCGTGTCGCCCCTGAGCAGGCGCGCCATGAGCACGCGCCCGGAATCGGTAATGAGTCCTGCCGGCATAATTCACTTCCTCCTTACGTCTCGATGACGTGGGTTTCCTGCAAGAGAATCCTGGTAATGGCGAAAAGGACGTCCACGCGCGCTTCGACGTCCACCGCCGCGCCGCCCGCGACACAGAGCAGCGTGTCCACGTTGCCGGGCGTGATCCGTATCACGATCAAGGCCGCGTCGGAGCGGAATTCGAAGGGTGTTTCCGGCATCGCGTCTCACCTCAACCAATCGGGAAGGGCATCGGGATTTCGATGCCCAGCACCTGAAACTTCACGTTGACCTTGTATTGCACCGGGGTGTTCGGCGGGCAGGTGAAGCGCCGCCAGAACGTCAGGGTCTGGTTCTGATGAACGAGCGTTGGTTGGTTGCCGGAGGCGAGTAATAGCGCTTGGCCGAATACCGCGCCGCCGAGATTTTCCCGGACGAGGGACAATTGACACCACAGACATGACCGGGTGGTCTCCCCGGAGACCTCGATGCCCGCGACGCTATACACGAGGTAGTTGTATCCGGAATAGACGACCTTGCCCGCCTCATGACTCACGGGAGAAGTCTCATTGTGTCCGCGCTGGACGGTCAGTTGCTGAGTCCCTGCGCCGCTCAGGACCAGTATCTGTTCATCGTCCACGATGATGGTTTCCCCGTCGCGGAACCGATGCGTATCCTGTACCCGGACAATGGTGGCGCTGTCCGTCAGTGCTTCCGTCAGCGCCGTGTGTTCCACGGCGACGTAGAGTTGCTTGTCCGCGTAGCTCCCGTGCTCGCCGTCGAAGAGTGCGAAATCCGGAGCGGTCATGTCTCCCTCGGACAGCGGCCTTGTGAGTTGCTCGTCTTCGTACAGATGCAATGCCATTTCCGCGTTCTCCTATGCCGCCGGCCACTGGCGGATGACGTATTCGTTGGCCGCCGATTCGAGCGACGCCTGAACTTCCTGCCGTTCCTCGGCTTGCCGGAATCTCCAGCGGTACCTGCTACCCTCCTGCAGCCCGGCTTGATTGATCCGCTTCTTTCCGAGTTTAAGCGGAACGGTCCTTCCCGAATCGCGCGTGACATCCACGTCCAGTTCAAAGGACAGGCGCAGCGCGGTCCGGTCCACATTCGTGAGGTCCGCCCAGTTGAGGTGTGCGCGGTTGAGAGAGAGACCGCCCACCGGGCGCTGCCAGCGTTCGACGATGCCGTGCGACTCGGTCAGTTCCTGCTCCATGTAGACGCATCGCGTCAGCCATGCCGTTTCCCGCGCGGTAATCATGCGGGTTAGGGTGAACGGCGTGTTGGCGCGGTTCTGGTTCAGGATGAAGTTCTCGTGCTGGGACGCGAAGACGCCTCTTCTGGACGCATGGCGGAACCCGGCATGTGCGTCCTGGCCCGGGTCTTCGGCATCATCCATCCGTTGCAGGAAGAAGACCCGCGCGCCCGCAGGATGATGCGGCGCCAAAGCCTGGCGTACGCCGGGAACGATGTTGTCCGACTCGACCCGGTATACGCCCTGATTGAAGACCGTCCCGGCGAGGCGCAGTCCGTTCAGGCGGGCGCGCCGGTTCGTGCGCAGCATGCCGCGGAACGTCTCGAAGAGACGGCCCCGCCAGCCGATATTTTCCAGGCTGCGGACCATGGCCGGTATGGTCCCCTTGCGCCGATAGAACTCGACCGCTTCGCGGAGCGCGCGCCGCTGGGTCTCCGCATCCCCAGCAGGGTCGAGCGGCCATCCGAGCACCGCCGCCAGCAACGGCAGGAACGCGGGGTCGCAGTTGTCCACGTCGAATATCGACGGAAATGCATCCAACCGGTTCTTGAACTCGTCCAATGTGCTGGCCGGAATCTTCAAGAACGCGGTCAGATCCCCGGTCGTATCCTGTTCCCGGTAGACGGACGGCAAAAGTTCGAGGAGGTGGGTGTCGAACCAGGAACGGTCTATCTGGAATCCCGTGGCTGCATCATGGCGGCGCACCCGGTCTATTCGCGCATACAACCGGGCTCCCGCAGTGCGCCGCGCACCGACAGAGACGGCGGTGTCCTGCAGACGGAACCGCCTCCTTCCCACGAAAATGTCCGTGGTAAAATCTCCTATATCGAGACGATCCACGCGCACCCGTGTATCCACGACCGTGTTTCGATTGCGCTTTGGATACAGAACCGTGGCCGCTTCGAGAAACCGCCACCTTCCCACCGCCACGACAGAACGGACGGACTGGTCGTGTACGCCAGGAATGGAGACGCCGGTGGCAGAATATCGAGTGCGGACACGGCGGATCTGAATTGTCGTCTCCGCGTTGACCGCCCTGTGCTTTCCGGCGGAGAGGATTGTCTTGCTGTCGCGAACACGCCGAGCGGCCACACTTACCGTAACCGATGTATCGAGTACGACGGGGTGCGGCAGACGGACGACGGTGGGGTAATCGCTTTGCGTGTTGCGCCTGACACAAATCCTCGTCGCGACATTCCTCGCATAATCGCGGACCACGCTCAACATCGCTCCGGCTTCCTGCATCCTGTGATGCATCACGCCGACGATGGTCAGGTGCTCACGCAACCGCTCCTTACGAACGGTAACGCCCGTGACCGCATTGCGCTGAGCATTCTTGCCCACGGAAACCGTGGACGCCCAGTTGCACTGGACATCCGCCTGGATGGACAGCACCATGGCCGGGCGCAATATAACGGTCCTCGGCGGCTCCTGCGCGTTGAATGGCCGTTCGTTGAACAACCCCGTGCTCATTCGGCCTCCAGAGCCGCCACTTCGAGCAGCCATGCGTCGTCCGCAAAGGTATCTTCGGAGGAAGTGCCGTCACGTTCGATGACGAGCGTCATCGGGCCGCCCCCGATGCCCATGCCCGGAAAATCGAGCACGACCCCATACATCGTCAATTGCTCGGCGCCGGGCGCGCCGCAGTTGGCCGTGGAAACGAGTTCCGGCTGACCCGCGACCGTGGGGCCGAACATCCAGTTCATGGCCTTCGCCCGGATGGTCCACCGGCAGTTGCCGGTGTTCGGAGATTTGCTGTACCAGAAGAGAAGCACCTCGAGCCTCCGGCCCCGGAAGGTCGGGAGCAAAATGAACATCAGGGAAACGGCGCCCGTCTGCCCCGCAGCGAACTTCCATGCATAGGCCTTGTGCCCTGCCGTTTCGCCCAATTGAACGTCTTCGAGCGATGGGGTTCCTGTGAGCGCCACGAACTGGCCGGGATACAGCAACTGGATGCCCGCCATTGATTGGAGTTCAAGCAGGTGTTCCGCCGTGAAACGTATCTCGACGGAGGCTCCGACGGGATGGTTCGTCGCGCTGGTTCCCTGCGCGCCGCGACCGCCGTAATCGTCGGTGACGTTCAGAATGTCGTTGTTACCGCCGGAGAGAACGATTTCGGCCGCTGCGGCGACGACACCCGTTTCCCCGGAGAATCCGAACAACAATCCGGAGGCGCCTGTATGCTGGGCCAGCGCGAGCAGGACCTCGTCGACGGTACTGATAAGGTCGCCGTCGCCGTCGGTCGCAAGGCTGATCGTGACTGCACTGTTGGACACGCTCACGGACAGGGAGGCGTTGGGAGCGCCCGGATCGGCCAGTGTGATGGATACACCATTCCCACCGCCGCCGTCTTGGGCGGCTCCCCAGAATATCCGGTCCATGTTTTCCGTGCCGGTTTGCGTCCACGCCCGTTTGCGCTCCTGTACCTCGATGATCTCGTTCTCGATGGAGACGAAACACGGCATCTGCGTGAGCGGTCCGCCGCCGCCTTCGTCGAGAACGATTTCCAAGTCTGTGGGTGTGAGCGGCGCAGCAAGTGTCGCGCGATAGTTGTTGATCGGAAAGTGAAAAGCCATGATGGGCTACCTTCAGTATGGGATGGCCTGGGTTTCCACGGCGGTCACGCGGAGCACCAGGTCGTGTTTGTAGTGGACGGGTTCGGTGTTCGGGACGGTCATGCGCATCCGGAACTCAAGCACCTCGTTGTATGCCTTGTCCTGCGCGGTGATGGCGTTGCCGTCTTCGACGAGGTCGAGATCGCCGCCCGCCCAGACGAGCCGGGTCCAGGTGCTCTCGTCCGTGCCTTCGGTGTCCTGATACTCGACACTGATGTCCGAATAGTCGTACCCCGAGTACACGATGTCCCCGTTCGTGTGCGCCGCGGCAATCGAGCCGGTCTGGGCGCGGGCGACGGTCAGATTCGTCGTGCCGCCGCCGGACAGGACCTTCACAATCTCTTGGCCGATGACGAGGTAATCACCGTCAGCGAAGCGTCCGGTCTCCACCAGCGGGACGTTCACGGCGCTGGCGTCTATGTCCGATGCGAGCGTGGCCCGCTCGTTCGCAAGAAAGAGCGTCTTCTCCTCGTCCGGGTCCAGGTCGGGATTGATCTGGAAGAAAATGGGGTTGGTGAGGTTGCCCTCGGATACGGGGTCCGCGCTCACGCTGTTGGTGAAATACACGCGCATGGCCATCAGGATTGTCCTCCTCGTTTGACGTCAAGGTTGAGTGCGCCCAAGGCGGGGATTTCGCCGGGCCGAATGATCACGTCGCCCGCCGGGGCGAACAGATGCACGTAGCTCACACCGCGCACGCCGTCGAGCAGCGCAACCAGATCGCTCTGATACACGCTTTGTCCGAAGACCATGCGCTCGAAGGCGAAGAAGTCCCGCAGGACTGTTTCCACGCGACCCCGCACCAATGCGGGATCCTCGGTGCTGTATGCGACGACCTCCGCGTCCACCGCGATTTCGCGATAGGCGGGGTCGAACAGGTTCACTTCGGTCGTGATGATCTTGCGGCCTTCCAGATAAGCAGCCAGTTCCTGTTTGAGACTCGGCGAGCAGTACCCGCCACCGTTGGGCGCCACGGCGAGATTCACGACGTAATAGCGGATGTTGGCGCAATCGTTGGTGTCCAGTACCTGCGCCTTGGCGATGCCAGGGTAACCCTCGGCAAGGGACTGGAAGTCCGCTTTCGTGACGGCCTTCCAGAGGGCGGCCAATTCCGCCGGAGCGTGCAACCGCGCGTGCTCGAGGGTCTCCGGGTCCGCGCCGCCTGTGGCCGCGACAGGGTTGGTCACATGAATTTGCAGAAGCGTGCCGCCGAGGTAAACGGGCGTCGCGATTTCGCGAACGGTGTTCACCCCGAGGTTGCCCGCCGTACCGAGCGTTTCCAGATACTCCACAACGATGGCGGCGTCGGTTGTGGGCACGACGCCATTGACTCCGTCCCCGAAATGAACCGCCGTGACGCCTTGGGCGTCGGTCTCCGTGCGGTAGTGCCGGTCGTCCGCCGCGCTTTCCACAAAATGCGGGACTTCGGTCCACGGTTCGCCGGCCACGGTGACGAGCACGCTGCCTTGGGCGATGCCTTTTCCCGCGAGGCGGATTTGCTGGCCGCGGACATCCCGTGCGGTAAAGGTCTCGCTCTTCCGTTTGCCCTGTCGCGCCGGAACCGTGGCGGTCACCGAGTCGTGGGGGATGGTCGCGGACTGGGCTGTCTCGAAATCAATCGTGGTCCCGTCGGACAGCCGCGCCCGGCAAATGGTATGCCCTGGAATGGTGACATCGCCGTCCAGCGCGGCGGGCAGCGAGAAGCGGAGTTCCGTGGTCGCCGCCACGGGCGCATCCAAACGGTAACCAATTAGTTTGCAGAGGTTGATTAGGTTCTGACGTTGCCGGGCCGTGGGCAAGAACGCCTCGGCGGTCTGAGCGTCGAGGTAATAGAAGAGCATGTCCGCGACGCCGCAGAAAAGCTCCAGCAGTACCATGCCGGGGTCGGTCGGATTGAAATCCGTCCAGCGGTCCGTCAGTTGTGGAATCCGCGCCACGAGTTCGCGGCGAAGCGACTCGTAGTCCTTGGCGGTGTATGGCAAAGAAGTCCGCCCCATGCGACAACCTCGTGTTCCTTGCGGCCGGAACGCCCGGCCCTCATGGGTTATCTACCGGAAAAGGGAGAAGGTCATCGCGGCTTTGAGGCATGGGCGATTAGTATCAGCGGCCTTCCCGGTAGAACGGGAAGACCATGTTTCCCTCGACCTGGCTTTGGATAACGCGGTAGGCGATGCGCACCAGCAACCGGTTGGCGTCGGTCGTCTCCGACGAGTCGTCGAAGGAGACGTTGGTCACCGTGACGCGCTTTTCCCATCGCTTGATGGCGTCGGTAATATGGAAGCGCAGCAGTCCCTTGAGCACGGCATCGTTCTGCTCGAAGACGAGGTCTTTTACTCGCGACCCGAATTCCGGCCGCATGAGCCGCTCGCCGGGACGCGTTTCCAGAATCTGGAGGATGCTTTCGCGGATACGGTCGAGGTCCGAGGATTCCTCCGTGCCGCCGGTCCGCTCGGAAGACCGGAACGGAAAGTGGATGCCCCGTCCTAGAAAAGCTAGAGGCTGCATTGGCCACGCTCCTCGCACTGGAAAGTGACAGGTGTGCTTTCGTCAACGCCATCACCGCTGCCTGAATCATTCCCACCGTCGTCTCCGCCTCCCGTATCGTCGGGACTGCGTCCGCAACGGTACGTGATCGTGGTCCCGTTGGACAGAGCCAATTCGACGACGCCCTGCATGGGCCGGGCGGTCCCCGCATGGAGGTACTGGACCGCGTCCGCATTGCCGTCCGGCAACACTCGGAATCCCAGCGCGCCATCCGCCAGTAATCGCACCTGCACCTCGATGCCAATGCCCTGGATGCCTTTCCGGGAGACGACAAGAATTCCACCGGTCGGACTCGATGCGTGGAGCATGCATTCCTGTACGGGATGCACATCGTCCGCGGGGAGCGCATGCCAGACCGTCAGCACGACGCCGTCGGAGAACTCGATCCTGTACCGCCCGCGCCCGATGCACACCGGCTGGACGTCCGGGGGCAATCCCTCTATGCCCGCGGTAGTCTGCGTTACCACGAGGTAGTCCTGATGGACCTGATAAGTCTGGCCATTCGGGAGAAGCACGTTCCCGCCCAACGAAATGTCCACGTTGATCGCGCGCCCGTCGTGGATGACCACCACGGTATGGTCCGTGCGCACCAGGATGATCACGCCGCCCGGCAGGATGAATTGTCTGCCGCCGTCGGGCTGGTCCGTGATGGTCGTTCCCGGCGGCAAGGTAATGAACGGGTAATAGTCCGGCACATCCAACCGCCCGATGAAACTCTCCGCGTGCGTCGTCTGGTTCAGGAGATATGCTTGCGCCTGAAGCTGTAACTGCTGAGACGCGTTGAACATCGCTTCGAGGATGAGGCGGATGCCCTCGAGTTGGCGGGCGATCTCCATCAATTCGTAATGGGAGTCCGAGGGACTCACGAACTGCACGTCGGTCTGGTTCGGGTCGAAGGGATGCTGGCAGTGCAGCAGTCCGCACAGAGGATTGGAATCAGGCATGGTCAAACTCCCGCCGCGATCTTGAGCACGCGGACACACTCGTACACTTCGCCGATATCCATATCATAGGGGGCCGTTCCCGGCATCTGGGCCAGTGTGCGCGTCCACGCGTACCGGGCGCCGCCCGTAGCGCCGTACCGCGTCCGGTCGCCCATGGCGACGAAATACAGGTTGTCCGGGCTGTTGGCGGTCCAGTTGTATGATTGGTTCGTCGCGGGGTTCTTCCAGTAGTGGTACGAGACGATCCGCTCGACGGCAGCGCGCATGTCCATGATGTGGTTCGGGACAAGGGCCGCGCCAGCGGTGCACAGGGCGTTGTCCGCGGGCACATGGATACCACCGTCCGGCGTGCCCAGTGAAGTCTTCGAGGCGAGAGCGTATCCGAAGAACCCGGTTTGCGACACTGCGATGATGTTGAAGAGCGTGATGATGGCGTCCGCCACTTGGTTCGGGTCCGAGGACTCCATGTAGATGCCGTTCGTCGCGCTGGTCATGTACTGATAGCTCTGTCGGACCGTCGCGTTTCCGACGCCTTGCCCAACGGCGATCATCGAGACGATCACCTCGGCGGCATTTGCGGCCTGCGCCGCCTGCGCCCACGTGTGGCCGGAACTCGATGTGCCCGTGCCATAGAGAGGGTCGTGCGGCGGCGCATCGCCCAGGATGATGAGCAGACTCCGGGCGCTCTGCCTCCACGTGACATCCTGCGCCGCTTGGAACACCACCTCGACATACGCCTCCGCCCAGTCGCCGCCTCCGCCTGCCTGCATGGTGTTCACGGCGGACTGGAACTCGGAGACGTTTTCCCCTGGGTTCATGAGAACCGTCGTGATGAAGTCGTCGCCGTAATCCCGGAACTTGATGGCCCCGAACCATGTCGTTGCGGCACGTTCGCGGATGATCTCGACGATCCGTTGGGCGTTCGCCTTCACGTTGCTGATCGTCCCGCTCATCGAGCCGGTGCAGTCGATGGCGATCACGATGTCTATGTCCCCGCCGTCATTGACCATCTTCGCCTCGATCTTGTTGATGTCCCGCATGATCGAGGTTACGTCGCGGCCATAGATCGGCTGGTTCATGAAAGGGTTGTTGCTCACGTCCCGTGGTACTCCAGCCAGACGGTCTTGTGGACGTGGTCTTCCCGCGCAAACTTGTCCGACGTTCCGGCCGCATTGGATGCGCCCGCCGTCTGAATGTTCGTGCCCGGCTGCGTGCCTTTATGCACGTGGTCTTCGCGGGCGAACCGGTCGTCGCTCGTGCCGGGTGCGTTGTTGAGCGCTGTGGGTTGGATGTTGCTGCCGGGCTGCGGCGCCTTGTGAACGTGGTCGGCGCGCGCCGCCTGACCGAGCGCGCCGGGACTGTTGGCAGCCCCGACGGGCCGAATATCCGTACCGAACTGCGTCAAGCCCTTGTGAATGTGGTCGACGCGCGCAAAATGGGTGTCGTCAGTTCCCGGCGAGTTGGCAAGACCGACCGGTTGAATGGCGCTGCCGGGCTTGAGGTTGTTCTCGTGGACATGGCCTTCGAGGGCATACCGGCCCGTGTCCTCACCGGGCGCGTTCGCGAGGCCGACGGTGTGAATGTCCGTGCCGGGACAGGGAATGACCTCGACTCCGACCTTGCGCGTGTTCTCCGGATGCGGCGGTTCGTACACCCGGATGGTCGCGAAGCCGACCTTCATGCCCAGCGTCACAACACCCGCGCCAGTCACCGCGGCGACGGACGGGTCTTCGCTCTCGAACACGACGCCTTGCGGCTCTCCGCAAAGGACCAGTTGCACGGTCATATTCTGGCCGTCGTTGGGCGTGCGGAACCCGCGAGTACTCTTCGGAAATACGTCCCAGTATCTGATGTCCGCCACCATGCCGTTCACTCCACCAACGTCGTTTCGCTGCCGGTCACGATGACCGCGCCGCAGCCGACCGCGTCACCCATGCGTGCGGCGGGCTGGCCTTCAATCAACGTCTTGCTCGCGCCCTGGACGATCTGCGTCACACCGTGGAACGGAATCGGACAGGAGTGCAGGTCGCCCATGCGCGCGGCGGGAATGCCGTCGACGAGCGTGCGCTCAGCGGCGGACACAATCGTCCCGCCGTGTGAACTCGAATCGCCCAACCGGGCCTGCGGCGCGCCCATCATGACTTTTTCCGCGCGGGTTCGCGGCGGCGCGGCGCGTGCCGTTCGGCGCACGTTGTCTCGACCCGCGTCATCCGGTCGTGAAGGCCTGCAAGCTGCGTCATGACGGCGTTCGGGTCGCTGAACATGATGTGGTCGAACCGCTGCCGGTCGACCATGTTCAGTTGCAGCGACGCGACCTGCTGCACGAGGCCGTTGCCGTTCGTGATGGTCTTCTTGAGTTCGCCGATCTGTTCGTCGTGCCGCCCGATGCGAAACTTCAACATGAACCACGAGCCGACCAGCGTCACGAAGCTGCTGACCAGGCCCGTGGCGATGGCCATGATGGTCATCATTTCCCGAAATTGCGTAACCGTCACTTCCTGCATGATTCCCTTTCCTTATGGATTGATGAGCACCATGTTGGCGCTCCGGATTACGATGTTGCCCGAAGCCGCATCGAGCACGACCTCGCTGCCCGCCTTGTCCTTGACCTCGATGCGCTCGGCGCCTGTCGTCGAGTCGATGAGGACGTACTGCTGGCCGTTCAGGCCCCAGACGTGGACCTTCTCCCGGTCTTTTGTCGTATCCAGCAGAATCTTCTGCCATCGCGTCCGCTGTACATCGCAGGACTGGATGTGAATCTTCTCCTCGTCCTTCCACGCCTCGAAACGCAACTGCTGGCGGCACAGGTCGGCGATCTCGATGCTGGCGTGCTTGTCCACGATGTCCGCATCGATGTCCAACTGGTCGCCCTGAACGGCGTCGCGCGTTCGGCGGGGCAGGGCGTTTCCCGCTTGGGATTCCGGCTTTACCGGGCACAGCATTTCGATAATCTGTCCGGCCCGGTCGATAATCTTGAGAAACTCTTCGCCGTCCTTGTCGTCGACGACGATGGTGTGGCCTGTCTCGGTCTTGAGCAGGACCTTGCGGCGCGGACAATAGAAGGGCGGATGCTCGTGGTACTTCTTGTGCTCGAGACTGTCCGGCGGCTCGTTGTGTTCTTCCTTGTCCTCACAGTCCTTGCACTTGGCCTCGTCGCAAAGCCGTTTCGCATCCTCGGGCTGTTCGCCGGGATTGCTTTTCGCCAACCAGACGCCGGCCCAGATCGGGTACTGGACTTGGCCGCCTTCGAATTCCGCCCATACGGACGCCCCCTCTTCGGGCACGAGAAATATGCCCATGTCGTTATTGCCGCCATACGGAAAGCACGGCGCCGCCCATTCGGACCAGTTGTCCTTTCCCGTACCCAGAACGGCGGGAATCTCCAAGCGGAGACGCCCCAGCCGTTCCGGGTCGTGGTTGTCCCGAACGAACGCGCGGTACTTCCCGTACCAGCGGTTCTTGTACCGCTCCTCGTGTTGACGGTCCTGGGTGTCCAGCACGGATATGCCACCCTATTTGCGCGGCAGGATGCCGCGGAAAAGTTCGCGCACGAGCCGCGTGGCCGGGCCGGGAACGTCCTTGTTCGGGTCGGCCTTGGCGACCGACACCTGCAGCGCGTCGAGCGCGCCCGCCGTCAGTGCCGCCTCCTTGGCCGCGACCGCCCTCTTGACGTCCGTCGCGCGCAACTGCTCGACCACGGTCGTCACGGTGTCCAAGGCGGCCGTCTTGGCTCGGCCCCAGGCCGTCAGTTTGATAATGGCCAGGAGGCTGCCCACGAGCGTGATGAACACGTCGCGGTTGTCCGATACGAAAGTGATGCCGGTTCTGAGGGTATCCATGTCCTTTTCTCCTATGGGTTGGGTGCCCCGTCGTTGGGTTTTCCCTTCGACGGATCGGATTTCGCGCCGGCGCCTTTGCCGAGCGCGTTCTTACGCAAGGTGAGTTCGCAGGAATAGCCCGCGTCGCCGAAGCTGTGCCGGAGCGAGCGGCAGTAGTACACGCCAGAGAATTTCTTTCCGACGCCCTTGATCTCGATGTTCTGTTTGGCGCGTAGCGTCGGGATGCCCAGCGTCACCGCCGTCGCTTCGACCTGTTGGAGTTCCGCTGCCTTGAACTTGGCGTCGGCTACATCTTTCGCAGGTTCCTGTTTGGGTTCCTCATGAAAGCCCTCGGAGCGCTCGAAGCTCGCCACGACACGCCCCGTTTCCTGTTCCTTGAACTGCCCTTCGCCGCTGTTGCCGTCGACGAGGTACGTGCGCTTACCCAGCGACGTGCGGTCGGGGGTGTTGTCGTTATTGGCTTTCTGTTCGACCGGCTCTTTCTTGCGCGGGTCGACGCCGACGGCCTTGGTCTCCACGCCCGCACCTTTTCCCCACTGCGCCTGTGTGGATGGCTTGAACGAGCGGAGGATGCCCTTGGGGTCGGTGAAGTACTCGAGTGTCAGGACGGGCGGCTGGTCGATCATCCGGGGGTGAAAATGGAGTTCGTCGTCCTGCACGTAGAACAGATATCCGGCGACGCCTTCGCCTTCCTGGTCGCGCGCCTTTTCTGCAAGTTCTTTGAGGAACTGCGCGTCGGAGATGTTGGACTGGACCACGCGGAGGTGGCAGCCGACCGTGGGTTTCACGACAGGGATGAGGCCGTTCGCAGCCGCAATCTCCTCGGCGATCTCCGAGTACAGAATGCCCGGCGCGGGCTTCTGCCAGACCTTCTGGTTTTCCTTACCGGAGAGTTTATATCCCTTGTCGTAGGCTTTGAGGCGGATCGTGGCGACACCGTCTTCAGGGAAGTCGCAGTCGATTTCCTTGATGACGGCCTTCTTGACCGGGGAGAGGTTGCCGACGTAGCCGAACCGGGCGACGATCTCGTTGCCTTCCTGGAACAGGGGATCGTCGGTGAACAACAGCCCCCGGTTGGCCACGGTCAATTCCATCACGTCCAGTTCCTCCTCGTTGTCCTCGAAGACGAACGACGTGATCTCCTGGGTGATGTCCAGGGAAAGCTGCTGCCCCTCAATCTGAATGAGGAACGTCGGTTTGAATACGTCGAGATCCATCCGGCCTCCGGTCGGGCGCAATGCCCTCGGAGGTTATCTACCGGAAACCAAGGAAGATCGTGGGCGCGACCTCGGCAGTATCGCTACGCGAAGTGGTCGGGCGCCGGAATGCGAAGAAGCATTCCTGGATGAAGGTCGAGAGGAAATGGGAGATCGTTGCAGTCGCAAATGACCCACCAGAGATTGGCGTCACCAAAATACCGGTGCGCGAGCACATCGAGCCGGTCGCCGGTCATCACCGTGTGGAATCGGTCGTCAGGCCGGGGCGGATTCCCGGTTGGCAGCCGGACCCCGCTGTACTCGCGTCCGCCGTCTTTCAACGCCTCGCATTCCTCGTATCGCGATTGTGCCATGTTCACGCCCTCGCCTCGCTGGGGCTTTTGGACTGTTCAACGTACTCTTCCAAGGTCACATCGACCTCGGCGCGCTGCGGCGCGAGCGTGCTCTGGTCGAATAGGTGAAAAAACCGCGCCTTGACGTTCGGCACGATGCACACCACGCCGGGGAACAGGTCCCCGAAAATGAACAGCACACGGTGCGGCGCATTCTTGAGCATGGTTCCGTCGTGTTCTGGATACTGCAGGCTCTGCAGCCAGCAGACCTTCTCTCTCACCGGCCCCTTGAAAAACTCCACTTTGAACGATATCTTCCGCGCCTCGCCCGCCACGAACTGGTAGCGCGGATGGCTCATACCCGGCACCTTGATGGCGGCGTAGGCCGTGCTCTTCTCGTCCGTGATCTCGTTCGGGTTGTATTGAAACTCCATTCGTTCGCCGGTGTCCACGTCCACGAGATACGCCGTTATGGTTGGCCCTGGACTGTTCATGAACGGCTCCCGCTACAGCGTCTCATAGTTCTTCACCTTGCGTTCGCGCAGGTCCTTGTACACGGACTGCGCGATCTGGCGGCCGTCCAGGCACGTGGTGACGGATACCGCTATCGGGCGTTCCGCCAGCGCGTCCAGTTTGGCGAGCGCCGTTTCCATGAGATACCGGATGGCCTGAATCCCGTCTTCGGAAACCGACGGCTGGGGCGTCCCCACGGACACCCCGCGCGTGGCCCCAAGCAATCGGGCGCGCTCTGGGGACAACCCGTTCTCACGGGACACTACGGGCACGGGATCGTTTTCAGACGGCAGAATGCGAGTGGCCGGTACGTCGGTAAAGACGTCGGGAACACGGAACGGCTGCGGCGTCACGTGAGGCGTCAAAGACAAATCGCCTGTGACGCGAGGCACGGAACCCGCGACCTGCGGTGCCAGCATCATCTTCCCGGCGATTGTCGGCGGTGTGCGCGGCAGCACCGGGGACAGTATTGCGTCGGCGCTCACGGGGGAAATGGACGTGGGCATGACTGGCCGAAGATTCGCTTCAGCACTTGCCGCGGATGGTCTGCCCTGCAATCTTGGAAGAAGCGTGGCTGCAAATGATACGGCAGGCAAGGTCTCACTCAGGTAAGGACGCAATCGCGCTTTTCCAGTGACACTCGGCAGAGGGGCTGTCATTCCAGGCCGGAGAGCGAGGTCGGTGCTCAATGCAGGGACTTCCCCTGCCAAACGCGGCATAAGGCCAAGGCTTGCGGTCGTATCGGGAAGCGACGGGATTGGAGCGGGCAACAGGGTTACATTCGCAAACGTCGCTGGAGCCGTGCCCGCCAAGTGCGGTGCAAGCGCCACGTGCCCTGTAGTTAATGGAATGTCTCCCGTCATTACAGGACGGACTGCCGCATCTGTGGACATATTCGGAAGATTGCGCGTAAGACGCGGTGCCAAAGCGAGGTCGCCGTTCACGTTAGGGACTGCGCCATGCACTTCGGGAGACAAGGCCAGGCTGGACGTCAAGCCCTGCATGGGATTTGCGACGTAGGGCGAAAGTCCAAACTTCCCGTTCGGTACTGTCGGCATACCCGTCAGCACGGGCCTCGCGGCCAACTCGCTAGACAAAGCCGGGACGGGCGAAACCACGCGCGGCGTCAATGCGGCCACACCATCAACCGGTGGGAGCGTCTCCTTCATTACGGGAGTCACCGCGATATTCGCCGCCATAGACGGGATGGACTCCCGGACAACAGGCGTCAGGCCCAGTTCGCCGGTGACTGCGGAAGGCCGTCGCAGTATCTGCGGTGCCAACTCGACGGAGGATGTAACAGGTGGAATCACGCCGGACAGATGCGGGCGAAGCGCCATATCTCCGGCCATCACCGCAGGCTGGGCCACAATCTCCGGTGAGAGATTCAAGTCAGCATCGAGGGGCGAAATCCTACCCGGCATCAACGGATTCAGCAACAAGTTCGCACTGCTTGTCGTCGGCATCTTGGACAGCACCGGACGCAAAGACAGGTCCGCATTCACGGGCGGAACAGGTGACGCGAGCACCGGCGTCAACAATAGACTTGCGGGGATGTCACGTGCCATCCGCTGTCGCGGCATCGGCCCTGTTTGCAGTACCGGCACCGTGGAGACAACTTGCTGAACCGGGATTCCCTGTGCAGCCATGGGCGACGGCGCGGCCAATGAGGACAGAGACATTCCCGCAGTCGCGCCCGCGAGCAACCAGGACTTCGCCGCGCCTGCAAAGGCGTTTCCGGTGAACCCGGACACCCTGTCGACCGCGTTCCGAAGCGCCAGCACAAAGGCTTGCGCCGCCGAAGCGATCTCAGGGAGGACGCTGTCAACCACGCCGGAAATCTTGCCAGACTGGGCGGGAGTCGGCGCTGTCGCCTTCTCGCGACCGCCGAAGGGCACCATGTTCCACGCCTGCCTCAACGCGCTCCTCGCGGACTCGACCGGCGACGCCAGAATGTTCTGGATTCCCGCGACCGCAGAATCGAGCATGCCTTTCCCGCCAACCGCGGCGGATTGGATAAGATCGGTCACCGAAGACCTCGTCCAGTCCCATGTGCCGGACACCGCGCCGCGAACCGTCTCCCACGAACGCGAAGCGACGGATGCCAGACCATCGAACGGCGCGCACAACCACGAGCCTGCGTCTTGAGCGAGCGACGTCATCCGTCCCCAAACTGTCGTTGCGGTGATTGTCAGCCCTGTCCATGCCTGTCCTGCGGCGTCCGCAATACTCGTGAATGCGTTCGTGACCGTCCCGGCCGCTTCGCTCGCGGCGGTCGCGATGCCGCTCCACACAGAAGCCGTACCCTCTCGGAGCGTGTTCCAGGCAGCCGCACCGGTTGCCGCCATCCAGTCCTGTGCCGCAGTCACGGCGGAAGCGGCGGACTGCGCAAGGGAGGCGGCCCTGTTCCAAGCGTTGGCCGCGCCTTGTTCAATGCCGTTCCATGCGGCGGAAGCAGCGCCTGCTATCCAGCGGAACGGGGCCGTCGCGGCACTCGCCGCCATGCTTCCAGCGGCCTTCATTCCATCCCAAATCCCGCTTCCGCCCGCTGTGATTCCGTCCCATGCGCCGCGTGCAACATCCGCCGCCTTGCGGAATGGCCACGAGACGACGGACACCAAACCGGACCCCGCCGCTCTCAATGCGACCCACGCCCAGGATATCGCGCGGACGGCGGTCCTGAGCGCGAGTCCCAGCACCTTGCCGGGCAACCCGATCACCCCCAGCATGCCCTGCGCCAGCGTCTTCAGGAGCCCCGCACCCGACGCCGTCAGGTCGGACAACGGACCCTCCTCCGCGTCGGAAAACGGCAGCAAACGCCGCAACCAGCCCAATGCCTTCTTAAGCATCTGGTAGGGCAACGTCACCGTGGCCCAGATTCCCCGTGCGAACGCCATGAGCACGGCCTTGCCCGCTTCGAAGAATCCGAGGTCGCCGGACAGGAACGAACGCACCGCGCCGAACACATTCACCAGCGTGCTCACCAAGGGTAGATTCAAGAAAGCGCTCGTGAGAGCGGATGCCATGCTTCCCAAAAGGCGCCACGCGCCCACAAAGAGGACCTTGATTCCATCCCAGATCGCCGTTATCACGTCCCAGGCCCAGCGGAAGGGTGTCGCGAGGAATCGGAGCACCGCGCCCCCGATATTCTTCAATCCCTCCGTCAGAGACACGTCCCCCGTCAATATCTGCCAGACCGAGTAGATCACCTGTCCAGCCAGGCGGAATGCCTCGACGAGCAGGCGAACAGGAAGCAGAAACTTCAAAATGAAGCGCGCTGATTCCACGAAGGCAGTGACGATCATCTTCGCGAGCCAGACCACCGCCCGCACCACAACCGCAAGCACACGGGCGACGAGGATCATGGGATAAATGAGTCCACGCAGAATGAACGCGCCTGCCTGTGCAATCACGCCAAGTAGCGTTCCCAACACCTGCCCGAAGGTCCGAAACGACGAAGCATCCGCCGCCGTGCCCATGACGCCGAACACTTCTACGATGGAAAAGATTGCGCGCCAGAAGGTCATGCAGGCGTCCACCAGCGCCCGGACCGGCGGTTCCAGTATTACGCGCACCCGCCCGAACGCATGTCCCAGTGCCTGGGCAAACCCGGCCACGAACTCCCGCACGCGGGTATAGACTTGGAACACCGTGGTCACGAAACCCATCACTCCAGCGGTCTGGAGCTTCTGCGCCAGTTCCGCGGACATCTCGCCCGTACCGTCCTTGAACGACGCCATGAGCGCGCGCACGCCCTGGAACGCAAGGCTAATCTTGTTCCAGACGCCCATCACGGCGTCCTGAATGCCCGCGAAATTCGTGTTCCACGCCTGCCGCAACAGGAATACCGCGGCGATCACGGCGGCCACGGCCAAGGTGACCGGCCAGAAGTACGTCGCCACCGCCGCGCCCACGCCCGCGAGCGCGGGTCCGATGGCGGCGATCCCGGCGCTGATGGCGGGCGCCATGAGCCCGATAGTGCCTACGGCGGCTATCACCGCCCCGACCACCACCAGCACCGCGCCCAACGCAAGCGCCAAACCCAGCACGGCCCCGGTAACACCGGGCGCGGCCTTGGCCATGCGCTGCAGCCACAGAACCACGTGGGATATCCCGGCCATGACCGGGGTCACCACAGGCAGCAGCGTCCGCCCCATGATCTCGAAAAGATTCAGCACCTGTTGTTTCGCCAGCCCGAACTGCGACCCGATGTCCACATTCATGGCGCGGGCCATTTCCTCGGTCACCGCCACGCCGCCTTTCATGGCGTCGTCGATGGAGCGGATGTTCTGGCCGAGCGAATCCATGCCCGCGCTCATCTGCAGCAGAAACTTGACCGCCTCGTCCGAACCAAACGCTTTCTTGATGATTACCTGCGCACCCGCCTGAGACAGGTCCGGGAACCGGTTCTGGATTTCCTGCAGAACGGGCAAGATACCTTTGAGCCGCCCCGTGGCGTCCACGAAGGGCAACCCCAGTTCCTTGCCCGCCTCGGCCGCCTTCATGATGAACGCCTTGTACAGCGTGCCCGCCTCTGAACCGGGCATGGTCGTCTGGAGTTGTCCGAGGATGGCGAGTTGTTCTGTCAGCGGTATGTTGGAGGCCGCGGCGGTCGCGCCCACGTTCTTGATGGCCTCGGCCATCTGCGGCCCGGTCGTCTTGAACACCGCGACGGTCTGCGCCATGGCCCCGGAGAAGGCCTTGGCCCAGTCGATATCCGAGTACTTCTTCATGATGGGCTTGAAAATCCCGTAACCCGTCGTGAAGGTGCCCACCATTTCCTGGACGGTGGCCTTGGTGGCCTTGGCCGTGATCGCCGCCATGGCCCCGAAGGTGCCGACGGCCTCGTCGCTTAAGTTAGCCAGTGCGGATTTCACGTCGTAGCAGGCGCCGATGAACTCCGCCTTGCTGGCCCCGGCCCATTGATTGGAGAACGACTCGGCGGCATCTTCCAGCGTCCGCAGATCCTTCGTGCCCAGCGACGCCATTTCACCCAACGCCTTCTGCGTGGCGGCCGTCGACGCCACGAGCGCCGCCGGCGCGGCCATCAGGGCGAGGCCCGCGCCCATCATCATCGTGCCCTTCTGGATGCGGTCGAGATTCCGCGTCATGCGCTCGCTCGACGCCGCGACCTTCGCGTCGAGCGAATCCATCGACGATTCGATCTTGGCGGCGTTGCGGGAGAACATATCCCGCATCGTCACCACGATGCCCATGCCGAGGTCGTTGATCATTTCCGGTTCCGCTCCATTTCGGACTTCTCAAAGGCGAGCTGCCGCTCGAGCGCGTCCACAAATTCGCGGCGCACCCCGAGCGGCAGCGACACAATCTCGTTGTATCCCCAATGCAACCCGCCGTAGGCGAGGAAGAACGCGTCCGCTACAACCGAACGTTCGGGAACAAGAAAGGGGGTTCGGCCTCCAGTCGCGTGACGATGCGCGCGCCGCAGGACGAACAGACCGTGTGGATGCTTGTATCGATACCGCCGTCCACGCGCTGCATCTCCGCCCGGAGTGCGTTCAGGTCGAACGCGGGCAGTTCCGCGAGCGAGTTCTTGTTCGGCGCCTTGCCGTCGATTTCCTTCACGCGCATGAGCATCGCGGAATGAAGGTCCGGAGCTTTGAGGACGGCCAGACGTTTTTCCATGTGGCCGTCCAGCAGCGTGAAGATGACGGGCTTCTTGCTGCGGGGCAGTTCGAAGATGAACTCGCGTTCCGTACCGTAGGACGTAATTTCGAGATCGTCCAAGGCAATATGCGCGTCCGTGGTCTCGCCGCAATCCTTGGCGGGGCAGGTGAGCGTAAGGTCCACCTCGTCGCCAAAGGAGATCTGGCGGAGTTTCACGAGGAGGAACAGCCGGTCGCCGGACAGAAGATCCAGCACGTCTTTGGCTGCGATCTCCGTCTTGTCTCCGAGCCGGGTAAGACAATTCCTGAGCACTTGGTTGACGGCCTCGCCGTCCTTCATGAGACGGCGGTTGGTGAGCAGCGACTCTTCCGCGCCCGTCATCTCGCGCAGTTCCGCTTCGAGTCCGCTGGGCAATGTGAAGGTATACATGAATTCGGTTCCTTTCCTGTTGAGCGAGAGCGCGGGAAAGGTTCCCTTCGGAGGGAACCTTACCCGCGGCGGTTTCTACGTCCAATACTGGAAGCAGATGGTGATCTTTTCGATGGTGTTTTCCGTGTTGCTGCCTTCGAGGTCGTCGTATTCGAGGGTCTTGATCCAGGCGCCATGCAATGTCCATCGCCGGGTCTCGTTGCCGGTGCGGTCGTACCGGACGATGTCGATGTCGCGCATGTAGTCGTTGGGAAGGCTTCCCGTTCCCGCGTTCACGTCCACCTGTTTCTGGATCCACTCGCGCGCGGCCTGGTCCGAGCCGTCCTGCAGGACGCCCTTTTCGAGCGTGATGTCCTCGAACTTCACGCGGCCCGCGACCTTCTGGTCGAAGATCGACCCGCCCGGCGCGAACGCCACTTCCTCGAATTCCGTTTTGGGCTCGCGGCCCTTTTTGAACAGCGCCACGTCGAACCCGTTCACCTCGACGGCGAATTGCCAGTTCTGGTACAGGCTCTTGGGCATGTTGCCGGCTGCATTCATCGACGTACCTCCTTACGCGTTGAAGATTTCTTTGAAACTGCTGCCCGTGTCCGTCATCACGAAGTTGAGTTCCACGAACTCGGCGGTCTTCGTGGGCTTCACGAACACGCGGGCAATGATTTCGTTGCGGTCCTGGACGGCGGGCGGATTGGTCTCCGCATCGCACTGGACACGGTAGTCGTAGACGCCCGCATTGCTCTTGACGTCCTGCAAGAATGGATTGATGAGCCGGAGCAGCGCCCGCCACGTGCGGGGATGGTTCGGTTCGAAGGTCACGAAACGGGACGAGTCCCCGACGGCGCGTTCCATGTAGATCATGAGGCGCCGAACGTTGACGCGGTCCGCCGCGGACGGCTGTTGGAGCAGCGTCTTCTGGCCCCAGATGTTCACGCCGGAGTCCGGGAACACCGCGATGACGTTGATGCCTTCGGGGTAGAGCACGTCGCGGTCCGCTCGCTGCGTGAGATACGCCACGCCCTGGACGTTGAACACGCGGCCTCGGTCGATGCCCGCGGGCGCCGACCACACGTAGGCTTTCTGGTCATTGCGGGCGTAGCAGCCCGCGACCGCGCCGGACGGCGGCACGAGTTTCTCGTGGCCGCTGACCGGGTCCTCGATGCGCAGCCACGGCCAATACACCGCGCCGTAGGACGAATTGAACGCCTCGTGGCTGTATCCGCCCTGGCCCCGCCGAAAGTCCAGCGCCTCCTGCGGCGTAAGACCCATGGGCGTATCCAGGATGCAGAACACGTCTTTGCGCAACTCGGCATACGTGAGCGCGGCATTCAGAACCGCGCCCGTGGTCACGCCGGGGATACACAGGAGGTTCAGATCGAACACGTCCTCGAAGGCGGTGAATCCCGTGTGCTGGGAATGGTCGCCGATGTAGTCCTCGTCCGCGAGGCCCGTGAGACCGTCGTCGCCGCCCGCGAGTGTGAACTGGCCCACGGCGGGCCGGTGCTGTGCGGTGGCGGTTCCCGTGGTCTTGTCCTCGACGGTGACGTACTCCGAATCTCCGTTCACGACGAGTTCGACGTAGTTCGCGGCGGTCGGCGTCATGGAGAGGTCCTTGAACACTTCGACGATCTCGTTCTTGTGCCGGACGATGAGGTTGAACTCCGTGTCCGGCGAACGGGAGCCGTTCTCCAGTTGGACGGCGATCCGGTCGCCCCAGACGCCCTCATCCACGGCTTTGACCGTCAACGCATCCTGCGGGTCCAATCCGCCCGCGAGGTGGGTAACCGCAACGGCGGCAACAACGCCGGTATCCGTTCCGGCGACGGAGATCAAAGCGGCGGCTTCGGCCTTCGCCGTAACGGCAGCCACGACCTGAGCGACAGTCGACGTGGCCGCGCCGTCTCCATCGGTTGCGAGATTGACCGTGATGGCCTGTCCCGTCACGTCGACGGACAAGGGCGTGTCGTTGCCGGAGGCGACGAGGGCGACGGTGATGCCGTTGCCCGCCACGCCTGCCGCCACGGCCTGCCAGACGATTCGGTTCGTGCCGGACACGCCGGTCGCAAGCGTCGCCTTGACGACGTTCCGGTTCTTGAGGGTGACTGCGCTGCGCAATGCGGCGAGTGTGGTCTTGTCCAACGAGTCGGTATAGTGGGCGATACGGTTCACCCACAACTGCGCGCCGCCGTTATCGAAGAAGGCGCGCGCGGCGTAAGCCAGATGACCCGCCTGGATGTATCCGCCGAAACGGCGGACGAACTGTTCCCAACTGGTCACGAGTGTCGGTTTGTTGATCGGGCCGCGTTCCGCGACGCCGCTCATGCCACACGCGGAGGTGGACAGTTGCTTGACATAGTAGCTGAAATCCGTTTCGCGGATGTTCACGCCGGGGGAAAGATAGGTGGGCATGGCTTAACTCCTTTTCCTGCGCGCCGTCCGCGCGGCATCTGGGGCGGGCGTCAGTTGGCCGGTGCCGAATCCGAGCCGGTTCCGGATGGTTGTCTCCGTTTCCGGGTCGGTCAGGATGCCGGGGGGCTGCAGCGGTTCGTTCGCGGCGGTCTCGTCGAGGGGAGTCAGGCTCACGGCGCCGCGCCGGGCAGCCGCCTCCATTTCGGCGGACACTTCGTCATCGGGCAAGCGCAACCGTTCGCGCGGTCCGAGGTGCAGTCCGTGCCCGCTGCGCGTATGCAGCGACAGCGGCTGAAACAGCAGGTTCTTCACTTCAATCATGGGCGTTTTCTCCTTTATGTCTGTGGGCCGAAGGCGGCGTCTTCGGTGACACCGCCGCGGAACTCGAAAATCCGGGTGTGAATGAGCTTCCCCTCGCGGACCGTGTCGTTGTATACGGGACAGTCCTCGATACGGCACCGCCCGGATACTTGGCGCAGATTGGAGAGGTTCACGCGCCGCCATGCGCCGAGAGGCACAAGCAACGTGAGGTTGAGCGCACCACGGTCGCCGACGGGCAATGTGGGGTGCGCCTGGAAGAAACGCGCGGTTTTCTCCTGCATGTCCAGAACGGACGGGGCGTCACCCGCCGTGGCGACGAGGTCGAAGTCCAGGTGATACAGCCGGGGACGGGCCGACTCGGTGAACGTCATGGTCTCCCGGTCGTCGGCGAGCAAGGGAGCCGGACAGCGGCGCGCGCCGTCTTCGACGGGGCTGGGGCCTTGAAGGATGAAGCTCGGAACCTTCGTTACTTCGAACACGTCGTCCGGGGGAACGAGGACGGCATTGGCGGCGATCTCCGCCTTGACCAGACGGATGAAGGATTCCACCACTTCGCGCAGTAACGTCATGTGTTCGTCTCCGGCAAACCTTGTTCAGAGGTTATCTACCGGAAATGGAGACGAAGCGTGGAGTGTCTGGAGAAGTTGAAGGGAAGAGGCGGGCTAACGCGCGGTATCGGACAACGTCAGCAAAGCGTCCGCGAACTCCGCGATGAGGTCGCGCTGACAAAGCCGGTCCAGCCACGGTTGTGGAATGCCGGACGCGCCGTAGAATGCGCCCGCGATTTGGCCATAGATAGCGGCGGTCGTGTCCGCGTCGTCGCCGAGGTTGGCGGCAAGAAGACAGCCGTCACGGAACGACACGCTCTTGTGGAACGCCCACAATGCCGCTTCGAGGGATCGGACGACATGGCCCGCGCCGCGTATTTCGGGCGGTTCCTTCCGGTGGAATGAAGCGCGCGCCACGGCGTCGATGTCATCGCTCAAAGCATGATCGCGCCAGTAGCCAGCGAGGAGGCAGTACCGGTCGGAAAGAAGTTCCTCTTTGGAGACGCCCTCCAATGCGCCGGCGAGCAGGCCCGCATAGTACCGGCAGGCGTCGATGGCCGCAGGAGCGCCATGCGTGGTGCGCGAACTGTCGCCTGCCTTTTCGATTGCACTGCGCGGATCGCGACGGAAGTACATCGGGACCGGCGCGAGCCGCATGAGCGAGCCGTTACCTGCCGCCCACAAATCTGTCGAGCCACACCAAGGCTCCCGCGTCCGCTCGAACCGGTGCAACGCCTCGCGGGTCGTGTTGCCGATATCGAAGCAGCGGCCCGTGCTGCTCAGATGCCCCTCGCGATACCAGCGGACGTACCGTTCCAACTGGTCGACGGGGTCGAAACCGCGGCGTTCGATAAGGCTCTCCGCCAAGCACAACGCCATCGAAGTATCGTCGGTCCACTGGCCAGGCGCCAGTCCGAACGGTCCGCCGCCCACCATGTCCGCTATGGGGTCGAAGCTGCCCGGCGTTTTGAACTCGAGCGTCGTTCCGACGGCATCGCCCACGGCGAGTCCCAGGAGGCACCCGCGATATCTGTCTTCAAGATCCATCAGGTTCCCTCGTTCTTTTTCATGGACACAGTGTCCATGAAGCGGGGGGGGGAAATCCAATTGGAGACGATAGACGCGGACATGCACAAGACCTTCTTCGGTCGCGCCGAGCCGCTCCATGGCGCCTTTGGAAAGATCGATGACGCGCCCTCGAACATGCGGTCCCCGGTCGTTCAAGCGGCAGACGACGTTCCGGCCGTTTTCCGCCGCCACGAGATAGAATTCGCCGAATGCCCCTTCGCGCATGGCGCAGGTGAAGGCGTTCTCGTCGAAGGCTTTGCCGGAGGCGGTGATCGCGCCGCTCTCCCGCGTGTAGTACGAGGCCGTGCCTTCGGCGACCAGCACGGGCGGGTCGAACAACCATATGCAGCACACCATCAGGAGGAATGCGAACATAACGAGCCCCTCTTATGTGCCGTCGAGCGCGGCGTGGATGGCTTTGCGGTAGTTGTCCGCGACCTGGTCGCGATACTTCTCCATCGTGGGATGCAGGAATGGGCGCGGCGGGAGGACGATGGTGGTTCCGTTCGGCATGGCGATTGTCGCCCCATACTCCATGATGGCCCCGATATTGACCATGTCCTCGCCGTCCTTGTTGACCGTCCCTCGCAACAATCCCACGAACGCATGATCGGTCAGAATCCGTTGTGTGACGGAATTGAGCAGGAACCCGGTATCGATGAGCGCCTTGCTGGAACCTTTGCGTTCGATGGTGCTTTCCGCCAGCGGCGCGAAAGGCACGCCGCCCGGCGCTTGCGAGACGATGCCCCGCTTGATCTCCCGGACGAGCAGCAGGGCGTTCTGGATGGTGGCCTGCCGAATGGCCTTGGCCAAGCGCGCGCCGGGATTGTTCTCCAGCCGCGCCTTGACCTTGTCCCAGTCTCCGAACCGTTCAACCGACATGATGCTTCACCAATCTAATCACTTTGTGCGTGACCACGCCGAACAACCGTTCTTCCTTCACCGTCTGCACGCGATAGATTTCCGCACCGACTTGGACGCGATCTTCTGGGTGGACGTCTGCCTCCGGCAGCACGCAGGCCGTGGCGTCGATCTTCTGGGCGAGGTCTTCCGCTGGCGTTGGGATGAACTCCAGGGAAAACGGCTCGCCTACTGGCGCACACGGTGCGTCGTCCGTTCCATACAACTGTTCACCCGTAGTGGCGCGGAGCAGCACCGCCGTCTGCGCGGACGCGAGTATCAGTTCGCGGACATCGGCGCCCGCTTCGGCTTGCTCGTTCGGACTCAGTAGGGCCATAGGTGTGGGTCCTCCAGGGGCTCCAGGTCGAGACCCTGTTCGTAGAGGACGGGCCGGAACTCCGGCGTGATGATGTATCCGTCGTCGTCATGGACGCCGGGCGTCATCTGCGCCGCACGCTGCCGGTACTGGAGCGTCAACGACTCTTCGAGGTCCGCCCATTGCTTGGGCTGGCCCGTTTTGTTGACGCTCTTGTCCCCGCTGGAAAACGAGAATGCATTTGCCGTTGCCGCCCGCATGACCTGGCATGCATTGATCTGCCCCAGGAGCAGGAGTAGTTCTCGCGCTTCGCCCTCGGGTTCCGGCTCAATTTCTCCGCCGGTAACGGAAAGCGTAATACGCAGGTCCCGCGCGAGACGGAACGCTCCCTTCAAGAGACACCGCGCCAGAACCTCGTCGGCGAAGAGCACCTTCTCCGGGTCGGCGAGGTCCTGGCGCAGTGTGGATACCAGGTCGGCCAGCGGCATGGGGTCACCCCGTATTGGAACCGAGTTCCTGCAAACGCGCATTGATGGCCGCGACTACGCTCCGGCGTTTCTCCGTGACGAGCCACGATTTCAGCCGTTCCACATTTGCCTCCGACTGGATGCGCGCGACGGCGTCCGGCGCTTGCAGCGTGGCAAGGCCCTCCGGCGAGGCGCTATCCGGCGGCGCGGGAGTAATGGTCTGCGTATCGTCCCGGACCACGACCATATGCCCCGTCGCCACCGCGCGTTGCATTTCCGGGGTGAGCGAGGCGGCTTCGGCCACCTCGCCCGGCTTGAGTTCGAGTCCGGCGTCCGTGATGAGCAGCATGCCGACGCGTATGTTCTTCACTTGAACCATGTGCGGTTGCCTCCCTTATCCGAGAATCCGGATCTTGACCAGAATCTCCGGGCGGGTGACGCCCTGGCCCAGTTCCATCCACACGAGCCAGCCCGTCTTGAACTGGGTCTTGACCTCGATGGACTCCGTGGTCAGCGTCTCGCGGATAGGCCACTTGCCGACTTCCGTGTCGGGCACGAGGATGATCTCGTCCATCGCCGCCGCCGCGGTGAGCAGAATTCCGCCCGTGCCGTAGTTTTTGATGAGGCCCTTGGCGCGCAACTCGGCCTTTGTCTCCGGGTCGAGGTTCCACGACCGCATGTCGTTGAACCGGCGTCCACGCATGACGATGTACTTCACGGACATCTCCAGGTCTTCGATAATCGAGATGGCCTGGTTGAGCGCGGCTTCGGTCAACGCCGTGCCCGTGACCTCGACGACGTTCGCCGCGGGCACCGCTGCGGACACGACGGCCAGCGTGCGGCTGTCGATCTTCTTGCGGATCTCGTTCGCGGCACTGGTCTGGATGTCCATGAGCGTGCCGATGTTGCCGTGCTTGAGCACGGACACGTCGACCATCGGGTTCGAGTGGATGCGGCTCGTCGGGAACTCGACCTCGTCTTTCGTGACTTCGCCCGCGCACGCATCGCCGTCGGTGCTGATCCAGTGCGCCGCGATGTTCGCCCGTTTCTGGTAGATGGGTCGCTCGCCCTTGGGCAGCGTGTGCTTGGTAAGCAGGAGCGAGGAGATCTCCTTGCGGTCGATTTCCTGTTCGATGGGCGCGGCGATGGCGGTCGCCAGCGCCCGCATGCCTTCGGGAGACTCGAGTGCCTGGTTCATCAGGCGCGCCATGGCCTCCATGTATTCCTGGCTGTGGATGTTGATGTTTGTGGTGGTTTTCATGGGTCGGTGTTCTCCTTCCTTAGACGACCAGGCGGAACTTGAGCGTGCCGCCGGATACGGAAATCGCCTGCGCGACGACCACGTCGCCCTCGCCGACACCCGCCGTGAGTTTGCCGTTCGTGGACGCCTTCAGGAGGTCGCCCGCCTGGACGGTCCCCTCGAACACGTCGGTTTCGTAGACACCGCCCATGCAAAAGATGCCGGGCATTTCGCCGCTCTTATATCCCTTGATAAGGATGCCGAACGACGGCGCGGTGGGGTCGGTGTTGACCGCGAACAAATCGTTGCCCGCGACCTTGACCAACTGGCCGAGTTCTCCGTCGCCCTGCAGGTAGCCGTCGCCGTAGGCGAGGCCCCGGTGCGCTGCGTTGATAAATGCCATGGTGCTGACTCCTTCCTATTGGGTTAGGCCGACTGGGCCAGGGTTCCGGTTTCCGAGGCGACCCGCGTGCGGTAGGCGGCCATGAAGCCGTCGCGCAACTGGTCCTCGAGCGAGGTCTTCTTGTCGTCGACGTCCAGGGGACGGACGCCGGCGTCGGTCCGCATGGGCAGGGATTCCTTCGAGCAGGTCCGGCAGGCCTGCGTGGATTCCTGCGACGAGGCGCCCTCGCCCGCCTTTGTCGCGCCGCCGTCCTTGCCCGCGTCGGCGGACGGTTTGACGCCCGCCATGCGTTCGTAAGCCGTTTCGGTCGCGGCGAACGCATCGTCGGACAGGCTGGCCAGACGGAACAGTTCCTGTTCGCGATCATCATCGGACGCGAAGGACAGGCCCTGTTTCTCCATCTTGCGCAGAAGCTTTTGCGCCCGCGCGCGGTTGGCGGCGGATTTCTTGTCCGCTTCGAGGTCCTGGACCTGCTTCTGGAGTTCGGCGACCTGCTGTTTGAGGTCTTTGTTCTCCTTCTCCAGTTCTTTGACGCGCGCCTTCAACGCAGCGGGATCTTCGGGAATCGGTGGTGTACCACCGCCGCCGCCACCTCCGGTGTCGTCCTTCTTCTTCGCGCCCTCAGTCTCTTCCTTGGACGTCTTGTCCTTGTCTTTCTCGTCCATCGCTGGCTCTCCTTTCGTCGTTTCTTCACATGGGCACTGGTGCGACGCCACTTGCAGAATCCGTGCGTTCTCGTCCGCACCCTTGCGGTCGAGCAGCCCGACTCCCGTGAATGTCACGCCGTGCAGGATTTCGTAGACTGGTTTCCCCTGGACCTCGCCGCCCTTGTACTTGCGCAGGTGGACGCAGTAGTCGTTCTTGGACGCCGCGCGCTTGCCGCAGACGGAGCATTCACCCTCTTCGTAATCGCACTCCATCGAGACGTGGGTGATGACGCCGCGTTTCATGAGCTTGTATGCGAGCTGGGCGTTGGCGCTGTCCCGTGTGTACAGTTCGCCCGCGCATTCGATACGCTGACTCTGGGCGTCTTCGATGTAGTCCGCGCCGGCGATACCGCCGACGATGTCCGTGAAGTCCTGGGAGTGTTTGAGGTCGATCTTCTTGTTGACCGCCGTCATGTACCGGGTGGCCAATTCCTCGGCGAGGAAATGGTCGCCGTTCCGGTTCGTCCCCGCGCGGCACAGCACGAACGTGAACTGCGGGTCGCCCGAGGGACCGGGAGCCACGTCCAGCGCCTCCGCCGTCGGAAACGCGAACTCGATAGGCGCGGAAGTGTGCATGGCCGCCGCGCGCAACCCGTCGGGTAATGCCGAACCGGTCTGATGCTTCTTGACCCAATCCTTGGCCTTGTCCAAGGTCCATCCCTCGGGGTTCTCTTCGGTTTTCTTGGCAAAGCGGTATGCCTGCAACACCATGGACTCCGAGTCCGCTCCTTTGAGCGTTCCGACGATGATGGACACGCCGTCCTTGAGTTGTTTGGCGCGGAAGCATTCAGGAATGAAGTCCTTGGCGTCGCGGATGCGGTAGCGGATGTCGTTGTCTGACGGACTCGCGGAGTCCGCCTCGTCCCAGGCCCCTTGCACGCGCAGGTCCGCCGCCTGTTTCATGGCCTTGGCTTTTCGGCAGATGAACAGCCGTTCCATCGCGTTTGAGTTCTCGCCGTGCCGCGACGTGATCGAGTAATGGTGCTGCTGAGACTTCATGTTGGATTCGCGGCCTTGCGACGCGATGATGGCTTTCATCTCGCTTTCGTTCGGGTACGCATGGTCACGGTACGAGATCAGCCAGTGCGCAATGTGTTTCGCGTTGCCGAGAAAGGTCTCGAAGACCCCCTTGGCATTAGCCTTGGTGACGGTCTCGTGATCGGTCTCGTAGAACTTGACCTTCGAATCCTCATTGATGGTCAGGCCGTCCCAGTAGGTCATCAGGCCTTCGACGAAGTGGTACGACTTCTCGTAATTCGTCGTACTGAATTCCGTGGCATAGGGGGGATCGAAATACGCCAGGTCCACCTCGGCCTTCGGCAACAGCGCGTTTACGTCTTCGTTGTATGCTTTGCAGGGTTGGCCGTTGTCGAAAACGAGGGCGTTGATCCGCGCGATGTTCGCTTTGAAGCGCTCGATGAACTCGTCGGGAGTGTCCTCGCGCTTGCCATAGGACGTGGACGACGAGAAGTGGCCGAACCCGCCCTTGCCGGACATGCAGGTCTTGCCCAACGCGAAAAGCGCAATGTCCTTCTTGTATCCCTTGAACAGATTGCAGTTCGCGCGAAGGTTATCGATGATGCCGTGGACGCCCTGCGCGAAGAAGATGCCTTTGAACTTGTCCCGGACAAACGTGCCAGCCTTCGGGTTTTGAGCGAGAAGCTTTTCCAGGTCGGCTTCAGAGATGCGCGTGTCCGAATTCTCTACAATGGCTCGCGCCGCATGATAAGAGTAGCGGAGCCGGTCGTTGGCCAGTACTTGTAACCCCTTGGTCTTGTACATATAGGCCACGACCGCGGACCCAGTGAAGACGTCCAATACGGACGCCACGTCCTCTGGCGTGTGCTTCCAAATCCAGTCCACCAGCTTTTGCTTGGAGCCGATGTAGTTCGTGACGTACTTGGGGCGCTGATCGGGCGGAAGTTCCTCGGTGACGAGTTCGACGCCCTGCGCCGCGAGCGATTCCAGATGCAGCCCGAGCGAGGCATCCGTTTCCAGCAGAAAACCCAGCCGGTCAAGGTCGGTAGCGAACAATTCCATGCGTCCTCCGGCAGGCGACCACCACCTGTCTGGAAGTTACTTACCGGAAACGCAGAGAAACGTGCGGGGGTAAATGGAAGGAAAGAGAGGCAAAGAAGGAAAGGCGTATTTGTGTGGACATCAAGACGGAAGAGGCGACAATGGCGAAGCATCCGTCTGCCGAGATGCCGAATGCATAAAGAGGTGTGTAGAGTTATCTGTCCTTGTCCGTATCAGCAACCTTCTTCGGAAACAGGATGCCCTTTTCCTTGATTCTGGTCACGGTGGGAGGACGAGAAGGTGCGTCCTCCGTTCGCGTTTCAGCGACGTGTTTAGGGAAGATAATCCCTCTCTCGACCATTTCAGTACGGTGAGTTCTTTTCGCCGTATCGGCGTCATACGTGTCCGCAGTGCGTTTCGGGAAGAAGATACCCCTTTGACCGTCGCGCGTCTTGCCGAGCTTCTCGCCCGTATTCACGTCGGTGGCGACGGCGATTCTGTTGACCGAGAATATCCCCTCCGTGTTCATCTTCACTTCGGCAACCACTTCGCCCGTCCTGCGGTTTCTTACCACGGCCACCTTATCCGTGAAGATGATTCCCCGTTGCTCAATCGTGGTCTCCAACGGAAAGCGAAAGTGGTCTCTTAGGGCGCCGACAGCGCCTTTGATGAGCAATGAATCATGCTTGCATTCTTCGCATCGATTTGGGAGGCTCCATCCCTTTTCTTTGCACTTGAGCTGTGTCTTCGTAGAAACCTCGAACGACTTCCCGCATTGACTGCAGGAAATGTGCTTGGGAGCGTGCTGTTCAATACAGGGCTTGCAGCATTTCGGAGGATTAGCCCAGTCTCGATTGACCTTGAACGTGCGCCCGCACACGGCACAGGGCCGCTCGACCCACTGAGCATCCCGCCGGGCCTTACATGGCTTGCATAGACGCGGAGGATTGTCCCAATCCCGGTGAATGCACATGGCACCCCCGCAATCGGCGCACTTCTTCTCAATCCATTGCGCCTCGCGACGTTCTTTACAGGCCTTGCACAGACGCGGGGGATTATCCCAATCCCGATGAATGCGCATGGTGGTTCCACAATTGGCGCAGGACTTTTCATACCACTGGGCGTCATGGCGTTCCTTGCAAGACTTGCACATGGTTGGTGGATGGTCCCAGTCGCGATGAATGCGCATGACAGCGCCGCAACCAGCGCACGGCTTCTCATACCACTGCGCCTCCCGGCGTTCCTTGCAGGGCTTACACATGGTCGGAGGATGGTCCCAGTCGCGGTGGACTCGTATTGCCGTCCCGCAGTCTTCACAATGCACCTCGTACCACTGAGCCGCTCGGTCGGCTTTGCATGACTTACAGAGATTCGGAGGATGGTCCCAGTCTTCATGCACCGGGATTTCCGCCCCGCAATCCTCGCAGGACACTGTATACCACTTGGCCAACGTACACCTCCGCTATGCACAGACAAAGAGCGTTCAAGAAAGCGGATTCCCTACGCCGCTCTATCGAGGTTCTCCGAATCTGCTGGAGCAGACGAGAAAGATTCCAATCCTGCACACATCTCCACGACGACGTGATTGACTATTTTGCCCCCTCAGTACCGCGAAAAGTCAAACGTGCGGCGAAACCGGCTGTTTAGCCTGACGCCTTCTCCCCAATACTGGTCAACACAGCCCTTCCGCACTCGTCCATGTTGGAAAACTCCTCCGTCTCCACAATTGGCCCGCGGCTGCCGTGGTAAGGGGACTGCGTGTCGCGGTGGTACTCAAGGAAATCCGGCGGCAGCGTCTTGACGCCCTGATCGACCAGTCGGTTGATGACCCAGAACCCGTCCTGGTCCCATTCGACGATACCCGGCAGGTAATAGACCTCGATATCCATCGGCCCCGGTCCCTGGACCCAGACCCCGATAGGCTCGTAATCCACGACTTGTCCGTTCTCAATGACGGCGCGCCGGTCAATCATGTAGCGGAGTTTCATGACCACTCCTCCGCAATGGCAATGTGCTCCGCCAAAATCTCCGCGTCAATCTGGGCAAACATGACCCGGTTCTCCCGCCGGTACGCCTGCCAGCGATTCCAGTCCGCCGCATAGGCGGTCTCGCAGGTCGGCTCGATCAACTCTATATGATGCCGCCGCCCGACATCGTCCACAACGTCCATCTCCGCCCAATCGCCGCCGTCACGCCACCAGCGCACCATCTTGATCGAGTGGGAATGCTGAAACCCCTGGTCGTAGCCGACAACTTTCCAGAGCAGCCAGAAGTCCGTATGCGTCATCTTTCCCTGTGCATCGAACTGTGGCGCAACCCGCGTCACGGTGAAACTGTCCGCGATGTCCGTAAACAAAGATTCCCCGTTGTCTTCGTTGTACACCGTCACATACGAACCCCGCTCGTTGAACAGCCGGAACTCGCCCTGCAACCGCGCCTTCTCCTGTTGTATGAACTCCTGCATTGTCAGCCTCCGTTACAGTACCACGCTTTCGATGCGCCGCCCGTCGGGCAGAAGCGTGATGCCCCGCGAGGTGAATGCGCGCAACACGCGGTCCCGTTCCTGCGCCGACGCCGTCTGGATGAATTCTATGTTATCCAAGAGGGTGACGGAATACTTGAAGATCGTCTCATTGCTGCCCTGCTTCGAGCAATGCTTCCATCCATCGACCGTGCTGTGTCGCTGTTCGCGAACCGTGTCGTCCGTACAACGCCCGTACTTGTCCCCGTCGTAACTTATGGCGTCCATGCGCCGCAACAGCCGTTTCTTGAAATACAATCCCGTATCCTTTGGCTTCCCGTCCGCGCCGAGTTTCTTGATGCGCGTAAAAAAATACGTCGCGCCGCCCGTGCTCATATCTGCCTCGGGAGACATGCCGCCGGGGACGACGCCCGCCCGCATTTTCTCCACCGTGCTGATCATGGCGCCGTTATTGTCCAGCAACGTCTCGATGAACGGTCCCATCTGGGTACGATTGGTCAGACTGTGTTTGAGGGTATATCCCTTCAGTTGGCGTTCGAGATCCGCGTCGGACAAATCGAAGCGGTATTGATGGCGATAGCCACCCCGGCGTTTCGGGTCCGCGTGCCCATACTGGTACTCGCCGAGCGGATTGTACCCCGGAAGCCGGGTGAGGTCGGGCACGCCCAACCGCCGTTCCCAGAACCCGCGCAACGCCTGCACACGTTCGTCCATAGCCGCGCTGCGTTTGTCCAGATCGCCCAGCAGACTGACGTATTCACCGTCCTGGTCCTCCTTGCGGATGTACGCCAGCTTGCGGAGATACATCCATTCCGCGTGCTGCGGCGATGCGATGCTGGCATCGACCCCGAGAGATCCCAGATGTTCCAAAGCCCGTTCCACCGTATCCGGTTCCGCCGCCCCGGCGATGGCCAGTTCCAGTTCGCCCTGCTGGGCGTACAGGTTCGCGCCCGACCACGGCGTGTATCGGACCCGCGTTCCGTCCGGAAACGTAATCTCGTACTGTTCCCCGTCTTTCAGGCGGTCGCCGTTGAACATGGTGCTGTTCGTCGCCGCGTCATCGAGCACAGACACGTCATTCTTGCGCAACTCCCGTCGCGTGCTCTGAACCTTTGTTTTGCGAACCGTGAACGGGGGCGCCTTCTTGTCTTCTCGCGCGGGCAGCCGTTTACGCAGATACGCCTCGAAATTCCCGCCACCCACCTTCTGCCGCTGCGTCACCGCCTCATCCACGCGGTCCAGCCACTGCAAATAGGTCTCCGCCATTTCCTTCACGTCCTGGTCGCCGGATTTCAGCAACTTCGTAAGCCCGGCCCGGTGTTTGCGCACAGCATCCAGCTTGGACTGATTGTATGAACCGTCCTGGACGTGATGGTTCGTCGTCTTCACGGCCAGCAGGATATCCTGCGCGAAGCGGTCCTCCGCCAGAGGTTCGCCAATTTTGATGTTGCTGCGGTCCATAGCGCCTTGTTTGAGGGATTCCAGAATCCGGCCATCCGCGTCGGGCCGCATCTTGAGTTTGACGATGGTCCGCTTCTTCCCGCCGAAGGATTCCGTGAAGATGAGGGCGTTCTGGTCTTCGACCTCGTCCGCATCGATGGGGAGTGTCTTGCCCTGCCAGCCCAGCGCCGCGGCGTCCTCGACGATGTCCATTTCCTGCTTGCCGAGCCGTCCCTTGCGCGGAACGGGAATGTCCGTTTCGAATCGGAAACTCTTTTTTCCCGTTACCTCGCCGTAGTACCGCTCGAAATCCGTTCGTATGCGCTGCTTGCGCGCGAGCAGCATGTCCAGAAAGGACTTCCTGGCCGCCTCGTTGCGACCGAACCGAGCGTCCGCATACGCGCGCACGGCGTCGAGATACACGTCGTCGGGAATCTGTTCGATGTCCCGGATGTATCGAAGCGCGGCTGACGGGTCCACTTGAATCTGTTTCGCTTTCGCCGCGCGGAAGATCCGGTCGTACAGCGATTCGAGCGACCCGTGGTTGCTGTTCGGGTTGTACCCAATGCGCAATTCCTCGTCGGCGCGGCCCAGGAACTTGCCCGCCTGCCCCTTGTCCACTCCGTAGAGGCGGCCGTCCGCCGTGCGGATGAATTGCTGGGGATGGTTGTCATGGTTGGAGACGAACCAGTCGATGACGTGCTCGCGCTGAAGTTGCTCGATTTCCTCCCGCGTGAGCGCGCTAAGATCGGTCAGATCGCGGAAGTCGTAATCCGGGCGCAGGCCGGTCTTCATTTTCTGGATGGTGCCGACCCGTCCGTTGAGGGCGATGACGCGCACCTCGATGGCATCGGGGTCCACCAACCGTCCCAGGCGATAGGCCATTTCTTCCGAATGGGCAAGGAGTGGATTGTCCGCAGGCTTGAACATCCAGCGGCTGCCTTCGCCGTCCAGCCAGAATTCTTTGGCGTGTACGCCGCCGGCGTCTTTCGCGCTCTTTTCGAAGGTGAAATTCGCGGGCTTGCCGCGCGTCGTTTCCCACGACTGGTCGACGGCGACGAACTCCGAACCTTTCTTGGTGAACACCGGTGGCACGGAAACCGGGCTTGGGGCCGGTTCCCACGCCGGAGGAGAGGCCGGCGTCTTTGCCAATGGCGGCGCAGTGGTGGGTTGTGACTTCTTTTTCCCGTACTTCGCTTGGTGCGCCTGGTATCCCGCCGCGAGTTTGTCGTGGACGGACTGGACCTTGACCGGGTCCGTTTCGGAGAGGAGGGTGATGAAATCCTGTTTGCTGCCCCATTGCCAATTCTTGATCTTGGCCGCCTTGACAAGATCCTTCAGTGCAACCGCATTCATCGACGCGAGCTGATCCTGGAAGACCTTTTTCTTGAGGGCCAGTTCCTTCGCCGTGAACGCGAGGTATTCCTGCGGCAGCCCCGTCCCCATGGCGAGGGCAACTTCGGCGTCATGCACCGATGCCATGAACGAGGCGAACTGTTCCGGCCCGGCGGGAAGCACCACTTTGACCGTCTGTTCCTCGATGAAGGCTTTTGTCTTCTGCAATGCGGCATTCGTGGCTTCCTGTTTGGCCTTCTCCGCCAGTTCCTGGCCCGCCGCCTTTTCCAGGGCGTGGACCAGTTGCTGTTTGTTCTTGAGCACGCCCACGCCGAGTTTCTGCTTCGCCGCGACCAGCGAATCCCCGGACAGTCCGCCGTGATCTATGCCGGGTTCGATTTGGTCCAGCAGTTCGATGACGTCCTGCTTGGTCATGTTGAGGGAGATGCCCTTGGACTTAGCCATCTCCTGAAGGTCCTTGACCGTGAGATCGTGCAACCCCCCGGTCGGTGGAAGCTGGGCGAGCTGTTTCGCCACCTGCTGGGCCTGCTTGATGGCGGCCTGTTTCTGCGCCAGCAGCGCGACGAGGTCTTCCTTGCTGCGCAGCGCACCGATCTTGTACTGGGCGAGTTTGGCCTTGAGCGCCTCGCCGCCGAGGTCGCCGTGTGTGATACCGGGTTCGGCGGTGTCCAGCAGTGCGATGAAATCCGCCTTGGTTCGTGCGATGGCGATGCCGTTCTGTTTGGCGAGCGTCTGAAGCTGTTTGACGGTCAGGCCGTTGAGGTCGCCGATGGCGCCGCTCTCGAATGCGGACTTGAGTTTGGCGTCCTCTTCCGCTTTGGCATCCGCGAGCTTTTCCAGCGTCTGCGGCGGCAGAATGCACGCGGCAGGTTCGCCGTCCGCCTTGGCCATGGGCGTGAGACCGCAGATATCCATGGGCCACGCGACGACGTGGGTACACCGGCAATGGGGATGCGCCGGTTGCTGCGGAAACTTGTCCGTGAGGAAGACCTTGCCATCCAGACCGCCGCAGACCGGGCACATCCGCTCGTCTTCCATCGCGAGCCATTCGAGCTTCTGCACGCCGACCCGCTGGTGGAACTTGAGCCGTCCTTGGTTGTGCGCGCGCAGAACCTCCGTGCGCGCGATCATCTCCATGCGGTATTGCGCCTTGCTGAACACACGCGTCCCGGCTTGACGGAAGGAATCCTTGTCCACGATGACATGGCCGAGATCGCGGACGATGTCGTCGGCGCCTTTCCCCGTGGCGATGCCGCTCATGATCGTGCGCTTGATTCCGCCGGCAAGTTCACGGTGGACGTCCCCGGCGAGGATGACGTTGTAGTTGACCATGAAGTCCAGCGCATCGGTATCCACGAGGGTGAAGACGCGCGTTGTGAGTTTGTCTATCCCTGCAGGGGTGAGGTCGCGATAGAAGGGCATCTGCGCCGCGGCGAATTCGTCGATACCGTCGTACACGCCCTGCCGGAACGCCGCCTTGGTGGATTTGCGGAACGCGAGGGTATGGTCCTTCTTGACAGCGGAGAGGATGTCCCCGAGTTCCCCGTTGAGTTTGTCCAATCCCTTGAGCGCCGCGAGCTTGTTGTCCGGGAGGGAACCGAGCGACTTGTAACGGAGGATGGCCTTGGCGACCTCCTCCTGTGCGGACTTGAGCGACTGAGTGACACCGCTGGCTGTCTGATCGGCATACAGGTTCCGCGCGCGAACGGATTTCTGCGCGGCTCGGCGGATGCGTTCCGCCTGGGACAGACGGGGCGCGGCGGCGGCGATCACGTGCCGGACTCGCGGAACCGGCACGCCGTCGCATCGAAACTCCGTTCGCACCGATGGACGGCACAGAAATTGGTGTCCACATCGAAATGGAGGCAGCCGTCGCAATACCGTGACGCAGCGTCCGTGCTCGGCGCCGAAGGCGGCATCCCGGCGTCCGAAGGGGCAGGCGAGTTGTCCGGAGTGATTCCCAGCATCTTCTGCGCCGCCTCGACGGAGAGTATCCCCGCCATGACCATGTCCACGATAGGCTTGACCTGTTTCTCGTCCGAAAGGTCTACAACCTTCCCTTCCGTTTTGCGGTTCGCGGCTTCGATGTCCGGATCGAGGTCCATCTTTAGCTGCACGCTCGACCGGCTGATGAGTTTCCGGTCGTACAAATCGATGAGCAGCCGCTTGAGGTCAACGGCGTCGTTGGGGTCGAGATCGTTGAACAAGAACTGGAGCGTCTTTTCCCCGTAGGCTTTGAGTTCCTGCCAGTCGTCGAAGACCCACGCGAGGATGGTCCGGGCGGCCTGTTTTATCTCCCGGATCATCACCATCATCTTCTGCATGCTGACCGACGCCGTGGCGAAGTTGGGGCCGTCGCCCGTTACGAGCGAACGCGACAGGCCGAGCGCGACGATGATGTCTTCCTTGACCTCCTTGACCTTGTCCTCAACGTTGAGCACCTGGCCGTCCGTGCCGTGTGTTTCGACGGTGACGTAGAAGGGGACGACCAGGCCGCTCTTGAGGTCCATCTTGTTGACCATGTCCCGGACCCCTTCGAGCATCCGCTGGTCCGGCATCACCATCTTCTGGCCGAAGGCGCCGCCAACCTTGAGGAGCCGGAACGGCGTTGCCCACCGTTTGGCAATGGCCTGTTCGGCGCGGCGGTAGTCTCGGAGCAGTTCGATGGACTGGAACGCGGGCAGGACGATGGAATTGCCGCGCGGTGAGAACGAAGGCGCGTCCCACTTGAGATGCAGAACCTGGTCCACGGGCAGCGGAATGCCTTCGCCGGTGGCGGGGCTGTCCTCGGGGTACTGCGTGACTTCCGCGAGTTGCCCTTGGGCGTATTTGACCTGCACCGAGACCGGATTGACGCAGACCAGTTCCTCGATGTCCTTACCTTCTTTGGCGTATCGTTTGAAGCCGACGGCGTCGCCTTTGACGAGCAGTTGAAGAACCATATCTTTGACGAAGTCCATGAGGCTCAGGCGGTCGGCGGCGTCAATGGCCTCGCCTTTCACGTCTTCGTCGTCACACGCGATCTTCACCTCGTCGCCCACGGCGAACGAACGCCACGAGTTCACGCAGTTCTTGACCAGCGGTTCTTCGAGGTAATACTCCCAGGCTTTGCGGGCGCGTTCCTCCCAAGTGCGTGGAATGACGTCCATTGCGCTGATCTTGCTGAAGACGCTGCTGTCCAGCGCGGCAGCGGTCGCCATCGGCGGCAGGATCGATTGACCGTCCGTGGCTGGGACGGAAGCGTGCTTCTTTTGTGCATTCCTGCGTCGGGACATGGGCGCGGGGCTCCGGTTGCAGAATTACTCTGTGGGGTATCTACCGGAAACCGCGCCATGAGGCGCGGCAGGATTGCACGAAAGCGCACCGATACTGGAGTTGCGTGCGGTATCCAGCGGCGATGTGGTCTCTTTTCGGCGTCGGCAGACAACCCCCTTGACACCGAGTCTCTTTTCCTTTACACTTTCAAACAAGTGAAAAGGAAAAGTGACGGCCATGGCATCAGGAAAACAGGAGAAAATCCTCGCGCTCGCGGGACGGCAAGGAGGACTTGTCGCCACGAGGGACGTGGAGAATCTGGGACTGCCTCGAACATACCTGTATCGTCTATGCGAGAAAGGCATGCTTACGAAAGTCGGACATGGCCTGTATTCGCTGCCGGAACCCGCCGCGACGGAACATCTGGCGCTTGTCGAGGTGAGCAAACGAGTCCCAAAGGCCGTCATCTGTCTCATTTCCGCCCTCAGTTTTCATGGCATCACGACGCAGATTCCGCACGAAGTCTGGATTGCCGTGCAACGCGGGAGCTGGCGGCCGGATTTCGATTATCCTCCCCTGAACGTGACGAACGTATCCGGACCGGCATTCTCCTTCGGCGTTGAAACGCATCACCTGAGCGGCGTCGCCGTCAACATCTACAATCCCGCGAAGACCGTCGTGGACTGCTTCAAGTTCAGAAACAAGGTCGGGCTTGACGTGTTCATCGAGGCGCTCCGGGAGGTTTGGCGGACACGGAAGGCGACCATGGACGAGCTTGTGCGAGCTGCCGAAGTATGCCGCGTTTCCAGAGTCATTCGCCCCTATCTGGAGGCCATCACATGAGCCCCGCGGACAAACGAAACATGGGGCACTCCGTATTCCAGCGCCTTCTCAACATGGCACGGGCGGAGAAACAGGATCTCAATCTGCTGCTTCTTCGGTACGGCATGGAGCGTTTCCTGTACCGTCTCAGCATATCGCCGCACAAGGAACGGTTCGTCCTCAAGGGGGCGAGCATGTTCCTTGTCTGGAAAGGCCGGAATTTCCGGGTCACCCGCGATGCGGACCTGCTTGGTTTCGGCTCGCCGGACGTGAAAGCCATCGCCGGCGTCTTCTCGGAAATCTGCCGGATCGATCTCGAAGCGGAGGACGGCATGGTCTATCTCACAGCGACCTTGAATGCCGCTGCCATCCGGGAGGAGCAGGAATACGACGGGGTCCGGGTGACGTTCGAAGGCCGGCTTCACCAGGCCCGTATCCCGCTGCAAATCGATATCGGCTTTGGGGACGCCATCACTCCGGGTCCCGAAACAGTCGTGTTCCCAACGTTGCTTGACGCGCCTCCGGCGACCCTGAAAGCCTATCCGAGATACACCATGGTCGCCGAGAAACTCGAAGCGATGGTGCGGCTTGGTCTTCCCAACAGCCGCATGAAAGATTTCTATGACGTGTGTCTCCTGTCCCAGATGTTCGCGTTCGAGGGAAGCGTTCTCCGAGAGGCAATCGCGAACACATTCCAGAGACGGGAGACCGTGCTGCCGGAAAGCGAACCCTTCGCATTTACCGAAACGTTCTTCATGGACGGACAGAAGCGGATTCAGTGGAAGGCATTCGTCAAGAAGACGAAGCCCACTGAACCATCCGAAGACCTCGGTGACGCAGTCCGGCAGATTTCCCGCTTCATCATGCCGCCCTTGCGATCATTACAGAGCGGAACCCCTTTCCCCTTGATGTGGATTCCTGGAAAGGGCTGGCAATAACTCTTCGTCGATTCAAACGAACACGGGGTCGGTAACGACGGGCATCACGAACACGGTTTCCTCGCGGACGCCGTCCAGCCGGTTCTGCTCATGGGCCAGCATCGCGCACCGCACGGCGTCCACGATATGGTCGTTCCCCTTCGAGTACACCACATTGCCGTTTTGCAGCGTGTACGTGTGCGTCGTGAACTGGTCTTCGACCTCGGCGTCCTCGGCGGGCAACACCAACTGACGCCGCTGTAGTGCGCCGTTGATCAGACTCGTCATCAGTTCCTTGGTGCGCTTCTTGACCTCGCGCCCGTCGCGCACGGCCAGCGTCGTCATGCCCCCGAAGTCATACCCGTGCAGCCGCCCCTCCAACTGCTGCGGCTTGTACTTGTCCAGCGCGAGCAATTCCTGCACCACCGCGAGACCATTGCCGCCGTTGTCCACGCCGATGCCCGACGGTGTGAAGAACCGTTCAAGCAGCGCAATCGTCTGTGCGATGAGCGGGTAGGCCACATGCTCCATGTGTATGCGGAGAACGAGCGTCAGCACCTTTCGTTCGCCAACCTCGCTCTCGCGAAAAACCACCAGTTCCGTCGGGTCGTTGGTGTACCCCAGGTCGCCGCCCATCCAGAACACGCCGGTCTGCGGCATGAGGTTCAACAGCATTTCCAAGCGGTCGTGGGCAGCCTCCTCGGTCTCGCAATCCCGTAACTCGTCACCCGTTATTTCGATCTTCCGGTACTCGACCACGTCCTGACGGCATAGCCCGAGGAACTCGACGTTGAAGGCTCCATAACTCGGCTTGCCGTGTTCGCCCGCGACCTCGTGCTGCCAGCCCGCAGTGTCCCGGCCCCCGTAGAACTCGAGCAACTCGGACTCGCGGTCCACCGTCCAATTCGGATTGATCCATGAGGGCCAGCGGAACACGCGGAACTGCGCGGACGATGTGAGCCGGTAATAGGTCGTGTCGCGCAGCCCGTTCGGCGTGGAGTAGATGCGCAGCGTGCCGTTGGCGTTCAAGCACTGGCGCAACGCTTTCCATGCCCGCTCGGACAACCATGCGCCCTCATCGACCCAGATACGGTCCACGTGCAGCGACCGGAATGCGTCGCCGTAAGGCCCAGCGGGGCGAAAATACAACACCGCGCCGTTGGCGAACTCGATGCGGAAATACGGCTTCCGGTGAATCTTGGGTTTGCCCTGCTGGGTGATAGCAACGCTCTTCATGAGCAGCGGGTTGGCGTCCAACTGGAACTCGATCTCCTCGACGACCGTGTCCAGGTGCCCCTGCTGCGGTGCGGCGACAAGCCCTTGTCCGCCCGTCGTCGTGAACGCGAAATGCAGCGTATCCGTGGACAGGGATATCGTCTTGCCCACGCCGCGCCCGTCGAGGTGAATGATGTTCTTCTCCGGCGCGAGCAGATCCTCGGTCTGGTGGGGCCAATATCCGCGCGGAGAGCCATTTCGGTTGCGCAGATAGTGCTCGCCCCATGACACGGGATTCCCCAGGACCGCGCGCAGGCGTTCCTGTTCCTCCGCCGTCAGAGATTTCACGTCACGGCCTCGTGTATCGCGCCTTTTACCGTTGCCCATACCAACCTCATGATTGCCCGCTCGATGTCCGGGATCTGTTCCCCTTCGCGCGTCTCCGCCCGCACCGCAATAGCGGCTTCTTCCAGTGCGGTCCAGTCGGGGTATTTGCGCGACGCCGCGTCAGCACGAGCCATCGCGTCGTCGATACGTCCCGCGACGAGTTCCGCGCCCAGCGCGACGAGCGTCAAGCCCGCGCGCACCACGGCGCCTTCATTGGCCTTGAGCACGTCAGCGGCGTTCATCGGCGGCCTCCCGTGTCATGGCCCAGCGGTCGAGCGCATCGAGCGCGTCCGCCAGGCGTTGCCCGATGCCGCGCAACCGCTCGGCGTCCGGATGCTTGGTCTGTTCGAGCGCCTGGTTGGCTTCGGCCACATACTCGGGGGTGTAGTGGTTCACGGTATGGATAGCCTTCACGACAGCGTCCGGCGGCCGGGTATGAGCACATCCGGCAAGGGCAAGGCCGATGACAAGGGCAAGAACGAGGGGCTTTTTCAGGCGCATGTTTTTTCTCCCGTTTCCTCGTGAAATGACTTGACTTCCCGATGCGAACGAAGCGTGTATGTGTACGCGCGGCGGCAAAGGGCCGGCGCGGAAACGCAGAAAGGAAAACGAGGATGAAAAAGAGCGAAGTGAGAATCGGCGAGACCTACACCGTGAAGGTGTCCGGGCAACTCGCCCCGGTCCGTATCGCGGGGGAATGTCCCCACGGTGGATGGACCGGCATCAACACACAGACCAATCGGGAAGTGCGCATCAGAACCGCCGCCAGATTGCGCGGCACAACAGAAGGAAGATAAACCATGAAAGACTGCACACTGCACGAAGCAGCACAAGCGTATCTCGAACACCTGCGGGAGCAGGGGAAGAAGGAACGGACGCTGTACACCTATGGTCAGGACTTCAAACAGATGGAGGCGTTCTTCGGAGCGGACAGGAAACTGAAGTCCATCCTGCCGCCGCACGTCGGGAAGTTCCTCAAGAGCGACGATTTGCTCCGGTTGCCCAACGGAGGCGAACGGGCCAAGCCCACCGTGGAAAAGACCGTGCGCGTCCTGCGCATGTTCCTGGTGTGGGCGAAAGAGACGGGCCGGATTGCAAAGCTCCCGTTGCCCAAGGACCTGCCCTTGGGCCGGAACAAGGAAAAGGAGAACCCCGAGCATGCAGACGGCAATGCCGCTGACGCTTCTGCCGAGTCCTGAGCCGCTCCGCGTGGCTGTGGGCGCTTTCGCCCGGCGGCTCGAAGCGCAAGGCGGTTCACCGCGCACTGTGTCCGCGTACACGCGCGACCTCGACCGTGTGGCGACCGCACTGGCTGCGCGACGACCGGGCCTCGCGTTGGGCGATGTGACGCCCGCGCTACTCGATGACGTCCTGAGCGGCCCGGCTATCGCGACGGGGAGCAGCGGTGCGCCGTGCTCGCCCGCGACGCTGCACCGGCTCAAGGCGTCGGTACGCTCGTTCTTCGCATGGGCGGAAGAGACCGGAATGGTTGCATCGAACCCGGCGCGATTCGTCCGGCTCCAGCGCCTCAATCCCAAACCGCCCGTGTTCCTGACCGAGCGAGAGAAGCGGCAACTGCTCAAGACGCTCCGCCAGACGGATACGCGCGAGGCCAGGCGCGACCGCGTCATCATCGAGATGTTCCTCGGCACCGGCATCCGACTGCAGGAACTCGTGAACCTCGATGTGGACGATGTGGACCTCGACGCAAAGCACATCCGCGTTGTCGGGAAGGGCAACGTGCCGCAGGTGAAATTTCTCAAAACCGACCTCCGTTCATTGCTGCGTGTCTACCTCGCCGAACGCCGCCGCGTGGGGTTGGGCGAATGCACCGCGTTGTTCCTGTCCAACCGGGACTCGCGCCTGACCGCGAGGCAGGTGGCACGGCGTCTGGATACGTGGGTCAAAGCGGCGGGCATCGGCAAGCATCTCGGTCCGCACGCGCTGCGCCATACCTTTGCCACACACCTCTACGCGAAGTCCGGCGATATCCTCATCGTGCAGCGGGCACTCGGCCACGCCAGCCTGTCCACGACGCAGGTGTACACACACCTCGTGGACGGCGCGCTGGAGGACGCGATGGAACGCCTGTAGCCGCCGCGCCAGCGGCAGAGAACCTCCGGGCCTTCGGGCCCATGTTCTCGTTCGTGCCGTACAGTTCATACCTTCCCCCTCCGCGCCACGGCGCAGGCGTCCTTGGGACATCCCCGCATGGCCACCATGTCCGCAAGCCGCTTCATGTTGTCCCAGACCATCGCATTAACCTTCATCTGCAACTCGATCTGTTCACGCAGGCCGTCCAGGACGGAATTCAACGGGCATTGTTCCGTGCCGCATTTCGTGTTGGGAAGCGTCATTCGGTAATCCCCTCCATCAGAAGTTGCGTCTCGGCGCCGCCCTCACACATCGAGCAGAGCAGCGCACAGAGAGACGAATGCATAGCTTGCCGCCAGCGGGACCACTCCGTTGCCGGTAAGGCGCAGCCGATCACCGACCATCCCAGGGGCCAGCCCATCAACCACTCGACGAATCGCGGGTTCAAGCGACGGGTCGTGCGCGAGGATTTCCCGCCAGGCGTCGAGGTCTCCGGGACCGGGGGCGAACAATGGCGCACGAAATTCGCCAACTGGTCCAGATGCTTCCGGCCTGTCCCGTTCTCCAAGTGCTCCGTTCCGTTCGGTCCCTTGTGATCCCGCGCGGCGGGCGTCGGCCAGCGCGACGCCGTCTGATTGAGTTGGATGCCGCCCTGCGCCGAACGGGTCTCCGTACCGGCCATCGGCGTCGGCCACAACGTCGCGGTCTCCACCAGTCCCACCATGCTCGATGTCATGATCTTCCGCCGCCCCGCATGGTCGGCCTCGGCGGGCCTCGGTGTCGGCCATAACGCAGCCTGCATCGCGAGTGGCGGCGTGGAGACACTGCCCTCGGCCTGACGTATGTTCCAGTGCTCCGCCCTCTCCGCCGTGACCTTGCCCGCGCGCGGCGTCGCCCACAATTGCGCCTTGGTCTGTAAGTCCGTCCCGCCCGATCCGCGCGCAGCCTTGGAGTCCTTCGTCTCGCGCCCGCCCGTCGGCGCCTTTGGCGTGGGCCAGAGGGCAATCGCCCCCGTCAGGCTGTCCACGGCGTTCGGGTGATTGCCACACCGTTCCGCGTCTTCCGAGCGCGGCGTCGGCCAAGCGCAGCGCGAGAATGAACAGCCGCTCGCGGCGATGGCTCGCGCCGACTTCTTCCGCCGAGAATAGTCCCTCCGCAACGCGGTAGCCTCGGCGTTGCAGATCTCGCCGCACGCTTGCGAATCCCATCCGAAGGTGGCCTGGGACGTTCTCCAGGAACACGCACTGGGGGTTTGCCGCGCCAATGAATGCATCAATCCACGGCCATAGATGGCGATCATCGTTGACGCCAAGCCGCTTTCCGGCGACGGAGAATGGCTGGCAGGGATATCCCGCCGTGACGATGAGAGGACAGAATCGGCGAACGAATCCAAGGAATTCCGGCTCGCAGAGGGACTTGACGTCGTCCCAGACAGGAGCGTTATCCAGGGCCGCATCCGCCATCCGCGCCACGAGAGCGGACGCCGCGTAGGCTTCCCGTTCGACGTACACCACGGTGCGTACCCGTCCGCCGAGGGCGAGCTTGACGGCGAGGCCGAGCATGCCGCTTCCAGCGCAGAGGTCGACGTGGTATAGGGCGGGATGTATAGCCATGTCATTTCTTGTTCTCGAACTTCCGTTTCCCGCCGCCGAATCGAATGGTGTAGCTGAAGCCAACACCCTTGCCGAGAATCCAGGCCAACAGCGTCTTAAGCATTGGCGGCCTCCCTGCAATAGCGGTTCCAGTTGGCGAGGTACTCTTCGACCGTGCCGCTCCCGGCGGGCGTGTTGTACCAGTGCTTCCAGTACGCAGCCTGGTCCGCGAGCGACTCCGGGATCGGGTCGTGGACGCGGAAGTAATGGAGGCGCGAGAAGAGCACGCCGATCTTGTCGTTGTCGTCGAGGCGTAGCGCCCACAATAGGGCGTCCATTGGAATCAGGTCCGGCCAGGTCACCGGCGCATGCGGGTCGGCGAACAGCCATTCCGTGGCGCGTGCGAGCACGTCGGGCCGCTCGCGGAGATAGGCCAGCGAGGCTTCCACGGAGCCGGGCTCCACCTGCCATTTGCTGAAGCCGCCGACCTTTCCCTCGAACCGGGGCGTCCGTTGCCGTTCCCACGTAAGATTGCTCTCCTGGGCGGCGGTACCGAATAGCAGTCTCGCTGTGCGGTCCGCGTAGGCGGGCGACGGCGGCTTCGCGCCATGTACCGTTACCGCGCAACCTTGGCAGAGCCGCCAGATGCGGCGGGCGTGTTCCATCATCGTTAAGGATTCCATCATTCGCTCCCTGTGGCGCAGGCGGGCAGTTCCCGCTGCGCGGTTTTGGATTCCGCGTCGCGCAGTCGCGCCGCGGCGAGTTCGCAGTACGCGGGATTGAGTTCGATGCCAATGAAGCGCCGCCCATGTTCGAGGCAGACCGCGCCCGCCGTGCCGCTGCCCGCGAAGGGGTCGAGCACGACGCACGGGACTGTGCCGGCGTCCGAACACGAACACGCCGGTTCCCAGCCGAGCGTCGTCCGGGCGGTCTCCCAGCCGCGCTCAGGGGCGGGGGCCTTGCCGAGCCGTTGTTCCGGGAGGCTATGCGTGCGGCCGGTGTTGTCCGACTCTCCACGCCTTACCGCAACCCTGCGTTTTCGCGGGGCGCCGCAGCGCACGCAGCATCCGTCCGCGCTGGTCCCGGCGAGGATGCACGGTTCGGCGAGCTTGGGCGGGAAGACGGCGAAGTGCGCGCCCTTGTATGGCTTCGTGGCGATACTCCAGACGGTGCGCCGGTTGCGGCGTGTCTGAGTGCGGGCGTATTCGCCGCCCATGTATTTGCCAAGATGGTTCTGCGGGCCGCCGCCCGTGTAGCCCCGTTGCGAGTCCCCGTTCCAGCCGGTTTGCACGCGGGTCATGGAGGAGACTTTCATCGGTTCGCTGACGGCGTCCGCGTCATAGAAGTACCGCTCGGACCTGGCGAGGAGGAACACGTATTCGTGGGCGCGCGTGGGCCGGTCGCGCACGCTCTCCGGCATGCAATTCTCCTTGGCCCACACGATGTCCGAACGCAAGTACCAGCCGTCCGCCTGCAAGGCCAGCGCAACCCTCCAGGGAATCCCCACAAGGTCTTTGGCCTTGAGTCCCTTCTGGGGCAGGCTGTTCGCGGGCCGCCACGTGCGGTCGTCATAGGCCGCCCGCTTGAACCGCGTGCCGCTCCATCCCTCGGACGGGACCGCGGTATGCGGACTGTAGTTGCCCCAACTCCCGGCGTAGCTGTCGCCGAGGTTCAGCCAGAGTGTGCCATCGGGACGCAGCAGGCGCCGGACTTCGCGGAACACCAGGACCAGATGCTCGGCGTACAGGTCCGGCGTGGGTTCCAAGCCGAGTTCGCCACGCCATGCGCCGCACCGGGTGCAGAAGGCGTTGCGGACGGGCTTGTCCCGGTCCAGCGACCCGATGTTCGCGATCTGCTGGCGTTCGCCAGTGCCGCCGTCGCTGGTCCGCCGGACATACGAGGCGTCCCGCCATTCGTGGTCACAATTCTGGGCGCCGCCCCAGACCTGGGACTCCGTGCCGTAGTCGCGCAGCCCCCAATACGGCGGGGAGGTGACGCAGCAGTGGACGCTCGCGTCCGGCAGGCCGCGCATCACGTCGAGGCAGCCGCCTTGGTGCAGTTCCCAGTTGGGACCGGAGGCATGCATCATGGCGCATCCCCTTCGGCGGGCGGACGGGCCGCCAACGTTGCCCCACGTGGCGCGAAGCCACCGGGAATGGGATGGTTGGCCGGAAACGGCCTTCGGGGGCCGTTTCCGGCCGCCCGGCAAAGACTTGACTTCCCGCCCACATGCAAGCGATGAATCCGGTAGATGACGGCAGGAGAAAAGACATGAGCGGAACCAAACAGACACGGCCCACCACAGCGGCGGACACCTATCGGCAGCGCAGGCAGACCGTTGACGCCCTGCTTGAAGAACTGCGCGGCAAACTCGATGCCCACGCCAAGCGCGCGGCGACGGACCCGAAGAACTGGGGATACGCTGGCGACCTTGGCCATGTCGAGGAAGTCCTGCGCGAGCTTGCGGCCTTCACAAGATAGGCGCGGCCCGCTCATAGCAGGTCCTCGTCCGTGATGAGCGGCGTTTCGGGCACGGTCTCCGGCTCAGCGCCTTCAGCCCTTTCGCCCAGCGCCTCGCGCGCAATCGCCGCAATCTGTTCCAACTGCCCGCGCAGGCAGTCGAGCGTCTCTTCCTTTTGCCCGCACACCCACAGGATGTTCACCAGGGCATCCCGGCATTCCTGAGCGTCGCCGGAAACAAACGCAGGCGCGTTTTCTTCGGCGGCGGGTGCGGGCGGTGTGGGTCTCTGTTTCCGTTTGCGCAAGGCTTGGGCAAGTGCGAGCAGGCTATCCCGGTTATGGGCCGCCTCCGCGAGCCGATCTCGCGGTGTTTTCGCAAGGATGACGATGTCTTTCTTGGACAGGCCGGACGTACCGGCAAGCACTTCGCTTCGGAATTCATCGCCGAGGATGTCCGCCAAAACGTCAAGGGCTTCGGCAAACCGCGCGTCACGTTTCATCGTGCGCGGGGAGACTCGGTATTTCTTGGCCAACCGCTTCGCGGCGTCTCGTGTAGACTTCGTGTCACCGTGTCCCGAAGTCGTCTGCCCGGTGTCCTGCTGGTCCTCCTGTCCGTTCTCCACAGGTGCCTGCGGTAACGCCAAGTCGGTTCGAGCGCCCTGTTGCTTCTCCGTCGTGCGGTATTGCTCGCCCCGGAAATAGGCCGCCTGTTCCAGCGGTAGGTTCCTTCGCCCCAACTGATGGCCGATGATCCACAGCCGGGCGGCGTCGCGGGAATCGAACTCCAGGGCGGTCGTGGTGAAAGGGATGCCGTGCTGGCGGCAAAGACGCAGCCGGTGATGGCCATCGAGCAGAATGTTGTGCGGCGCCCAAACCGCGAGGGGGCTCAGCGCCCCGTCGTCCAGCAGGCTGCACTCGAGTTGCCGGAGTTCCTGTTCGGAAAGCGGCGGTATGAGACGCTCGAATTCGGGGTCGACGATGATGTCCACGGGAAACCTCCAAGAGATTCGGTCTTTACACTCGGAGGTTATCTACCGGAAACGCTCGCGCAGCGGTGGGCGGCCAGGCCAGCACGAGACAGTATCCAGACAGTCTCGGGCAGCCGCCTCATAGAGCCGTGGACGAACACATTCATAGCCGCGCCGGAATGGCGGATTTCGGGAGCCATTGTTCGAGGAAGGGGTAGCGCCGGAAGACGGCTGGGACCGCTCTTACAACCAACGTTGTCATGACCGCTAAGATTGGTTAGTCGACCTTTTCCGTCTCGGCGTCTTCGGAATCGCCCGTGTTTTCGGGGGTCTCGGAGTCGGCGGTCGCGGTGTTATCCGACCTCTTTTCAGCGTTTTTCCGGGAAGCACCGCCTTTGTCTGCCAACAGTGCGCTGGCCCACTCGGCGGGCGTGGTTTCGCCGTGGGACGGTTTATCCCCTTCGCGCGAGACCTTGGTGGCTTTCAGGCGGTCCAGCATCGCCAGGATGGAAGCCATCGTCTTATTGGCCAGGTCCTGCTCGCCCGCAACGACGGCGCGCCCGTGCCGCATGAACAGGAGTGCCGCCGCGTCCAGCATGGCCGTGTCCGGCCCGGTCTCATTCTTGAACTCCCGCGCGATCTCCAAGCGCAGCGCAAGAAACTGTTCTTTTTCCTCGGGCAGAACGAACGCGGAAGCGTATGCGCCGTGCTTGTAGCCGAACTTGTTTCCCGCCTGGAAACGGTGCGGCGGCTTCTTTGTCGGCGCGTCCTCGGACTTCCGGTGGGGCACAACTTCGCCCCGCGCACGGGCGAGGTCATCTTTTGAAACACATCGTGGCATGCGTCATTCCTGCTGTTGCATTTTGCTCCATTCGGCGCGACCGGCGCGGGAGGCGGATTTGGCCCCTCGGGCGGTCGCGTCAATGGTCATCTACCGGAAACGATTCGGATGTTGGGGCGTGCTGTTTACGTGCCCAATCCAGAATCCACAACGCGTCCGCTTCATTGTCGTCCGTGGGGTTCCAGCCGCGATTGACGGCTGCGGCGATCATGGCGGTTTTGTCTGCATTGCCTTTGTTGGTCGCGTGCCGTTTGATGGTCGCCACGGGCACGCCTTGATACGGGATGTGTGATTCCTCGCACCATGCGGTCAACGTCGCGAGCAGGCCGCCATACACATGTGCGGCGTCCGTACCGGCGTGCCTTCGCACCTCCTCGAAATAGACGGCGTCGAACGGGCCGAGCAACGTATTGGCTTCCGCGACCTGGTGGCGAAACCGCACATAACGCATACCACCGCCCTCGTAGCGCGACGGCCTGAACATCCACGTACCGGACTGCACGCGCCCGTCGATGCAGGCAGCCCAGCCGGTGGTCGTGCCGAGGTCCAGTGCGAGGACTTTGTTCATGCGAATGCTCCTGTTGGATTCATACCGGTTTGGCGCGCGGAGGGAAATCGGATTGTTGCCGCGTGAAGGAACCCCCTTGAAGGGGTTCCTTCACTGGTAACAGTGAAAGTGAAACTTATATATAAGGGTTCTTTCCATTTTGAAAAATCACAATTCCGTGATCGAGCATGAGAACTTCCGAGCGGTTCACGCAATTGCGGATGGTCTTTTCCGTGACGCCCAATTGTTCTGCAAGCGCGGCGACGCTCGCTTTGCCTTTGACAAACGACAACGCGTTCACGATGTCGAGCGTAGTGGTCTTGTTCGGGTTTCCCCCCTCGCCCTTGAGCCTGCGGTCGCTGAGGAGTTTCTCGACGCGATGGACGGGCCAGCGGAAGACCACGGACACCGGTTGTGGCGTGGCGAACTCACGAAGCGTCCATTCCAGACGGAACCCCGCGCAGTCATCGCCCTCGAGTTCGGACAACGTGGCGATAGCGTCCGGGTCCCGTCCGAACACGCCCGAACCCGACGCACGGTCGATGGCGGCCTTGGCGCCCTGCTGGCCTTTGCTGAAGTGGTGGGCGAACGCGACAGCGGACCCCGTGTCCGTGGCGATGGACTCGATGGTGTTGCAGAAGATTGTCATGTCCCGCGCGCTGTTCTCATCGCCCTCGTTGGTCTTGTAGATCGGGTCGAGAATGATGAGGTCGAACGGCTGTTGATGGCCCAGCCACTGGACCAGCCGCGATTTGAGGTCAGGCAGCGTCATCACGCGTCCGCGCAATGACCAGACAGACAGATTCTCTTCCGCGAACGGCATGTGCTCCTCAATCCACAGCACACGCTGCACGAACGACGCCCGGTCGATTTCAAGGTTCACATAGAGCACGCGCCCCTGCGCGCAGGTGTGACCCAACCACGACGAGCCGCCGGCAATGGCAGCCGCCAACTGGATGAGAGCATAACTCTTGCCCGCCTTCGAGGGGCCGCCGAGAAGCAACTTGTGCCCCTTGCGCAGAATGCCGTGAATGATTTCCGGGGCGAGCGGCGGCGGGTTGCGCCGGAGATCGCGCCAGCTTTCCGGCAGCGGCATTCCATCCGATGCGTGAATTGAATTCATCCACGCGTCCCACGATGGACAACCCACATTCGACGCCAGCAGATACTGCGGCCTGCCCAAGCGCGTTACGCCCGGCAAACGGGACAATCGCGACGGGTTCCGGTTCTGCCGATCGACACAGAGCCCGTGACTCTCCAGAATCTGGTACAACTGCGTGACACGCCGGTCGTACTCCGCCCGGTCCTTGCCCGCGTCGATGCGCACGGCGGCGTGCAGACTCTTGCCGCCGCTATGGACGACTGTGGCGCAGGGAACCTTGAGTCGCTGCAGCACGGCCCATTGCTGCTCGACGGGCAGCGAGTCCGATTCGACGAGTACGTGACGGTAATCGACCACGTTCGCGTCGGCGACGCCCTTGCCGTCCATTGGGTTGAGACGTATCCACGCGCCTGCCGCGTCCTTGGCATTGACGACCATTGGCGCGGGATCGAGCGAGCACGCCGTCAGCAGATTCTCGCACGAACGCACATACACGCCGCGTCCTTTGGGATGAAGATGGCCATCCGCCTCGACGGCGTAGTCCGTGTTGTATGCGATGATCTCGTCCGGCCGGAACAAGGCGCGGAGGAAGGCAGGGAAGTCGGCTCTGTCGAAGGACGTCCCGACGTCGGGAAAAGACGGCACCCCGTGCGAGGATGCGCTCGATGGCGCGCTGCCTGCCGCAGGTGCGGGCGGGCCGTCGTCGCGGATCACAGCGTCCCACGGTAGGAACTCGTCCGGCCCGTCCGACGCAGGTCTGCGCGGAGACAAGGAACGGGACATCGCGCTGTTGATGGTGTTGGCGATCTCCGCTGGCAACAACCCGTCCCGCGCCGCCTTGCCGCCGAGGTCCGACCGGATGCGCGCCTCGTTCCAACCGTCTTCGCGGGCGGACATCGCCGCCGCGAACAGGCTATTGTTGCGCGTGCCCTTTGGACAATGGCTGTTCAGGTACTCTTCAGTCCTCATTGCGCTGGAGGACCTTCTCTACCTGTTCGAGCAACTCCGCCAGAATGCAGGACACCGTGTCCCGGTCGCCGTTCTCGTGCGCGTCCTGCGCCTCCACAAGCCGCGACCGCCACGAATCCATGAAGGACAACTCCAATTGGACCGGACGACGCTGGGCTTCCTCTTCGGCCATTTCGCGCCGCGCCGTCTTTGCGCACCGCTTGAGGTCGAGTTTGCCTCGCGCCATGGCCTGCAGACGTTTGTCCTCCAGCGCAGCGAGGGCAATGACATCCGGACGTGCGAGGCCCGTCTTGCGCGCAAGGAGTCGGCTGCGGAACTCGGGACCGAGGAACGAGACCAACCGGTCGACAGCCTCGGCGTACTGGGCGTCGCGCTTGATCGTGGCCGGGGAAACATTGTGCTTCGCTGCAAGATCTTCTGCCGTGGTGCCCATTTTTGAAGGTTGCGTAAGTCCTTTGTTTTCAAGGGTGTTCTCCGGTGGCTCACTTTGAGCCACCGGAGAGGTCGGAACGTGGCCTTTCTTGAGGTTTTCCCCGTCGTCTTTACGCAGGATCGTGTACTGTTCGCCGCGGTAATAGGCGACCTGTTCCGGCGTCAGGTTTCGCCGCCCTAGTTGGTTCTGGATGATCCATTGCCGGATCTCCTCGCGGGACATCAGGCCGTGGATGATCTTCATCTTGTACGGCAGTTCGAAGCTCTCACAGATCTTGTAGCGATGGTGTCCGTCGAGCAGGAGGTAGCAGACATTGCCCTTCTCATCGATATCTTCCATCACGGACAATGGTTCACGGCAGCCGTCGCGTAGAAGTCCCTGCACGAGATCTTCATACTCTCGCTGGCCGAGCGGCGGAATGAGAGACTGGTATTCCGAGTCGATTACGATGTGGTGCATGCGTCCCGTCTCCTCACGCCGATTTCGTTACGGAACGCTTGAGATCGTTCAACGCGGCGATGAGGCGGTCGAGGGCCTCGGCCAGGCGTTGCGCCGGCACGACGCCCACTCTCGCGGCCTGCGGCGCACCGCCGTTACGCGCTCGGTAGCCCAGCGTATGCAGCTTGCGCACGACGCCCGACCACGGATGCCGGGGGATGCGGCGTTCGACCGACCTCGCGAAAGCCTCGTCAATGACGCCGCCTCCGGCGAGGTGTGCGCGCGTCAGTTCCTCGAGCAAGGCGAGTTCCTTGTCCGTCCAGATGTTTCGTGTTCCCATGATTCCTCCTTCCTCACATTGCCCTGCGCCATCCGTTGGCGGCGATGGTGTCGATGAGTTGCTTGGCTTCGTCAAAGGTCAGGTTCGAGGCGTCGTATCCATACTTCTGGAGGACGGCGGCCTGCTTGGGTGTGCACAGGTTGAGGCGCGACCGTGCGAACACGCGGTCCAGCACGGCGCTGGCGTGGCCGCGGCACGTAACCATGTTCGGGTCAAACCCGAACCGCTGCAGCGATATCCGCTGCTTGTCCGTGACTTCGAGGAAATGCCACGGCATCGTCGGTTCGTATTCCATGAGGTCGTCGTCGTGAAGACTAAGCGCATACTCGATGGGGTCGAGCATCCGGGCCTTCTTGCGGAGTTGTTCGCGCAACCGCCGCGCCAGCGTTTCCTCGCGCGACTTCTGCGCGTCGGCCTGTGCGTCGAGCAGGTCCACTTCGCCGTCGCCTCCGCCTCCGCCGCCCTGTGCGACGAGGTCCATCATCTGGCGGCATTCCTCGTCCGACCGGGCGAAGAGCGTTGCGGGCACGCACAGGCTGTGTTCGGTGGACTGCCACAGGAAGTCCAGGATCAACAAGTCGTCCTTGCCCGGCGCTATGCGCGTGCCACGTCCAATCATTTGCTGGTAAAGGCTCCGCACCTTCGTCGGGCGGAGACAGACGATGCACGCGATGTCCGGGCAGTCGTACCCTTCGAGCAGGAGCGACGAGTTGCACAATGCCTGGAAGTCGCTGCGCGCATACCGCGACAGGATGTCCGCACGGTCGGGCGACCCGCCGTCCACGTGCTCGGCGCGGACGCCCTGCTCCCGTAACAGCGCTGCGAACATCTCCGATGTCCGCACGAGCGGCAGGAACACGAGGGTCTTGCGTCGCTCGACGTTTCGCGCGACCTCTTCGGCGACGCGCTTGAGGTATGGCTCGATGCCCGCATCGAGGTCGGCGGCGTTGTAGTCGCCCGCTGTCGTGCGGATCGCGCCGAGGTCGATACGCAACGGCAATAACTTGGCGCGGATCGGCGCGAGGTACTTCTCGCGGATGGCCACGGGCATCGGGTATTCGAAGGCGATGTTCTCGAAGACGGCGCCCAACGATTTCTTGTCCCCGCGATCCGGCGTCGCGGTGACACCCAGGAGGCGCGCTTCGCCGAAGTGATCGACGATGCGGCGATAGCTGTCGCTCAGGACGTGGTGGGCTTCGTCTATAACCACGAGGTTGAAGGTGTCTTTCGGCCAGCGGGCGAGACGCCCGTTTCCGAGTGTCTGGACGCTGCCCACCACGACATGGGGCTTGGTAGCGAACAGACTGTCGCCGAACAATTCATAGGCGCGGCTGTCCGCCTTCTCCAGGGCGGAGGACAAACCCGTGGCCGCTTCGAGCTTGTCCCGCGCCTGCTGGAGCAACTCGTCCCGGTGGGCAAGGATGAGCGTGTGCCGCCCTTGGTGCGCCTCGCGCGCCGCAAGATGCGCAAAGCAGATGGTCTTTCCCGTGTTGTGATGTACCGTGCAATCGCCGGTGAGATACAGGTGGTCGCCATCGAGCGCGAAGCCGTAGTAGTCGCCTTCCTCGATACGCATCACGTCGAAGGACATGAGTTCGATGTCCGCCGTGCCTGGAAACGCCCGCCACAGGCGTTGGCGTTTCTTGCGCAACGAACCGTAGCGGATGAAGACTTGAAGCGGTGTGTTCTCTACCTTCCCGGCGCGGCCTTCGCGGAGGCTCAGCATGTGGTCCGCGTTCACCACGAACGGCGCCGTCTTGTCCGTGAACACGCGGTACATGGTCTGGCGTCCGCGCGCCAGTTGAAGCACCGTCCGAGGTTGGGAATCCGGTCCCATCAGAAAATCGCCGGGGACGACATCTTCGATCTTCTTGACGGAACCGCCGTGCATCAGAATCGGCGTTCCGGCGGCGTGACATCCCGTGGGCAGGACGAGCAACTGGCGGTGGAACTCGTCCCAGCCCTTCTCGACGGCGTCAATCGCCTGTTGCTGATACGGACGGAGTTCCATTACAGCAACTCCTCTTCCGTAACCTCCGGTGTGACCGGCGTCGTTGGGAACACGCCGGCGTCGGGGGCGTCCGGCAGGTTGGACGACCAGACCTCGCCGTCCTCGATATAGATACCAACCTCGCCGGACTCGTCCACGACCTCCATCCAAAGCTGGTAGTCGTTGTCCGCGGCGAGTTGTTTGAGCATCGCCATGGACTCGGCGTCGAGAATGGAGGCGTCCTCGATCCGCATAACGCGCAGTTCGGGATGTTGCGCCATCGCCATCACGACGGCCACGCGCAATTGTTCGCTGCGCGATGCCTGCTTGAGCGGCACGCCGTTCAACGTGAGACGTCCGCTGTCCAAATCGAAGGACAGTCCCGCGACAGGCATTTGCGCGGCGGCGACGGCGTCCTGCTTCGCCTTGCACGTGGCGTCGATGGATTGGGTAAGCCGCTCCGTTTGTTCCGCGAGCGCGGCCAGTCGGCTCTCCAAATCCCGCCGTTTGTGTGCGGACTCGATCTTCCGGTTGGTCTCGCCCGCACTGTCCACGCGCCGCTTGATCCCCTCGACGTCGGGATAGACCACCTTCTCCGCCTCCGTCTCCGCGGCATCGAGTTCGACCTTCATCCGTTCGACGCGTTCCTGCGCCTTGCGCAATTGCTCTTCGGCCTCGGCCAACTGCTTGCGTAACGTGTCGGCCTTGGTGAGGACGGCATTCAGGCGCCGCGTCTCTTGGAGCGCGGCTTCGTGCTCCTGAAGGAGCGCGGACACATTGATGGGTTCAGCGGGAAGTCCCTCCTCGGATTTGGGCAGGCCATCGAGTTCGGCCTTCGCGCGGGAAATGTCGCGGTTGACCGCTTTGCGTTCCTCATAAGCGTCTTCGCGCTGCCGTTCCAGATCGCCCAGGTCCAGTTTGAGCAGGGACATGACCATGTCCGCCTGGTCCTTGTCCCCGAGGCGCGTGAACGCCAGCGGGTCAAAACACAGGTCGCCCACAAGGTTGTCCAGCAGTTTTTGCGGCGAATTGAGTTTGGCCTTGTAATCGCCGCCAGTTGTAACGGTGAGATAGGTATTGCCCGTGGCCGTCCAGTTGCGGGTGACCACATACTTGCCGAGGTCGAGACGAATCTCCGCCTTCTCCGCCCCCTTGCGGACGGGGGCAGGCGTGTTCCGCAACGCCGACGATCCCTGCAGGGCGGCCCAGATCGCATCGATGGCGCTGGACTTTCCCTGTGCGTTGCGGCCGGAAATCTCGACGACGCTGTTCTCGCCTGGGCGGATGGTGACCGCCTTCAGGCGTTTGAAGTTTTCTACATGCAGTTCGATGATCTTCATGACAGTTTCTCCTGTGCGGGGGATGGGGTGACGGGAATGTCGAAAGTGGATTGGATGGGGACAATGTCCATGGGTTCCGATGCGCCCAGACGCGCGAGCGTGACCTTGTTCGCTTCGGTGTTCGTTACGGACAACCGCACGACAATCTCGTCTCCGACCTTGTAGTCCAGAAGGGTGGCTCGGATTTCGTTCATGGTTCGGCCCTCCTTCAGATCAGCCCGTCATCGTCCTCGTCGGGACGATTGACGCAGGATGCGGGTTGGGCGGACGCAGGCGCGGACGGCGGCGCCGCGGGAACGGCGCCGGGCGAGTCGATGTAGTGCTTGACCTTGTTGGACTCGCCGTCCGTCCCGTCTTTCTTCGTGTACTTCTCGACGTACAATTTGGCGCGGCCCATGGCCCCGACCACGCGGCTCCAGTTCATCACGAAGGGCTCGCCATGTTTCTTCATGCCGATGGACCGGAAGAAGGAACAGAGTTTCCATTCCGCCTTCTTGGTGAGGACGAGGTAGTCGTACACATTGACGAGTTCGCCTTCGTAGTCCACTTCGAGGGTCACCTTCGCCATCGGCGCATTGCTCGCGTTGCTGCGCTGGTATTCCAGGCTGGTCACCCGGAAGGCGTATTCGCCTGGCGGCAGCAGCGTGAACTCGCCGCTTCCGTCGTCTTCGATGCGCGCGTTCCAATCCAGGATGTCGTTCTCAGGCATGGGGGGTTCCTCCGTTGCGTCGGATCATTTCCTCGGTCACGCGGGCGCGGACGTCTTCCACGAACTCCGCGCATTCCGGGACGGACATGGTTTTGAAGGTGAGGTTGAGTTCGTTGAGCAGCTTCTTGACGTAGTCGATCCCGCCCAGCGGCGAGGCCAGCGATACAGCAATCTCCTGCAGGCGTTTCTTCTCCGCGAGTTCTTCCTGGCTGGGCTTGGGCGGCGGAGGGGAAGGAGCGGGTTGTTCCGCTGCGGCTGGCGCCGCCGGGCCGCCCTCGATGTACGGGCGCAGCCGTTCGTACTCCATCGGGAGTTCGTCGGGCAGGCCGTAGGAATTCTTGGCGTCATAGGCCGCCGTGTGGTTCGTGTACAGCATCCGGCGATTGCCGGCCTTGGCCCGCGTGACCTTGTCCTGGCCGGTTTCGACGATGGTGTTGTAGTTGGCGAACAACACCGCATCGACCCATTCGCGCAGCATCGCCGAGACCTTGTCGTGGCACTTGAGGGTGAACCGGTCGTAGCTCACGGCCTGCTGCGGGTCGTCGAACTTCGTGATGCGGGCGTGCGCCAGCACCACTACGTGCATGCCCCGCTGGTGTTGAAGGTTGTGCAGGCTCCTCAACAGGTCCTGCATCGATTCGCGCACGTACTGGAAGCCTTTGCCGTACCCGAAATCCTCGATGCCGGTTTTGTTGAACCGCTGGCAGACGTCCTGCGATGCGAGCGTCTCCGCCCAATCCGCCGTGTCCACCACCACAGTTTCGTATTCGTGTTTATCGTTCTGGAGGGACTCGACGCCCTGGCGCAGTTCCGTCCACGTGGCCGGGGCGGGCCGGTGAATGTCCAGGTGGGCGGTCCGGTCCTCGACGTCCAGAAAAATGGGTTTGGGGAAGTGCGAGCCGAAGGTGCTTTTGCCGATACCTTCGACGCCGTAGATCATGATCTTCTGCGGGCGCGCTCTGCGGCCCGTTGTTACATCCGCAAGTTTCATGGTTGATGACTCCTTCGTTGCATACCGAGGTTGAAGAACTGAGACCGGGAAGAAGGAGGTGATTACGGCCCGCGGTACATGCCGAGGCCCATTTCCGTGAATGAGGCTTTGAGACGAAGGCGGAACTCCCGCGCCTTTACCAGCGACACCCCGACTTCGCGCGCCGCCGCGCGAAGTTCGCCCGTCCGCGCAAGCGCCGCGCAGAACGCGGCGAGGTCTTCAGGAAGGGCGGCGACGGCAATCTCCAGGTCGACACGGAGGTACAACCGCTCCGGTGCGCACCGGATGTCCTCGACGGCGTAGGCCGGATTTATGGTTGCAGGGGAATGCATTTGCGGTAGTCCCGTTTCTGGAAGGTGCGGTACTCGATGAGGTGGGAAATCTTGTTGCGAAGGACCCGCTTCAGGAAGGTGCTCCACGCGCCGCGACCGGGGTCGTATTCGCCCAGGCGTTCGAGCACGTGGAGGGCGAGGTCCTGCACGATGTCGTCGAGATCCGACCGGGTGTACCCGTGGCGTCCGACGAGGTCGCGGGCGGCCACGCGGATGGTGACGAGGTCGTCCGCCGTGATCTCCTGCCGCCAGGGAAGCAGCATCTGCTTCGGCGCGCCGGGAATGCGGACCGGACGTTTGCTACGGCGTTTGCCGCGCTTGCGCTTTCCGCTTTCTGCGTCTGTCTTTACCATGCCGGTCTCCTTCGGGTCCGAAAAAACGAAGAACCCCGAGAGGCGGTTCGGCGGAAGATTTGCCTCTCGGGGTTCACGCAACGCCCTGTTCGGGGCGTCAAAGGCTTGTTCGTGTCCGCCGAACCACGCCTCTCGCCCGAATAGGCCGGACATTTTTTGTCCGCTCCGGACATTTCGTGTCCGGCAGATGTACGGAAAGGGGATGGAGACGGGCGCGATTCGGCGCGCAAAACATTTATTTGCAGTAGGTTAAGTGCAGGAAGGAGCGCCGGACATTTCGTGTCCGGCGGATGTCTGGGAAAAAGGAGGGAAGGGGAAAAAAGATCGGGGCACGGCCAAAGGTAAGAAATCCGTGCCCCGATTGATTCAGTTCGTATGCCAGAGGACGGGCAATTCCGGCTCGTAGGAGAGGTTATATCCGCGTTTGATGGCGTCGCGCAGGTGGCGCGCCAGGCGGGGGTGTTCCGCGCCGATCAGGTCCGTTGCCCGCCGGATGGCCTTGGATACGGCATCGCTGGCCTTCTCGGCCTCGTTGGCGCCCATGCGGGTCTTGCCCTGGCTTCCTACGGCGGCGAAGATTTCGCGCTGCAACAATTCTTTTTCCTTGGCGAGGCCGGCCAGCCGGTCGTCATCGTGCAGGAAACCCGCGTCCTCCATTTCCTCCTCTATCTTCTGAAGGCGGGCACGGTACTGGCGCTTTGCCTGTTCGTCGATCACCGGACCGGCGTGACCGCCCCACGAATTGCCCACGCGAAGGTCGGCGCCCTGAACTACGGAGGCCGATTCCACTGTCGCGGCGGCGCCATTGCCCGCAGCCGCCAGCAGGGCTTCCACGGACCATTGCCGTCCGGCCTCTGCCAGAAGAAGGGAGATGTAGCGGAATCCCTTGGTGTCCGGGAGATGAATGGTCTCGCCGGCGTAACTCATGGTCCAGGCGGCGCCGTCCGGTCGGAACACGTTCTCCGGAGTATTCGTTCCGGCCTCCTCGGATTGGCGCGCGGCCAGAATCTCGCGGATGCCCTGGAGCAGGATCAGACCACCTCGTTCGTCGCACGCCACCAGGTCGTCCATGCTCAAATAGATGCACTTGTGGCGGTTCAGTCCTTCTATCGCGATGGTATCCAGACAATGGCGCGTCAAGGACAGGAAGATGAAGGGCGTGTCCACGGTGGCCAGCAACCCTATGGCCGCCGTCTGGAACTGCCGTGTCTTTTCCGGGAGGACGATATAGACCTGCAGTACCGTTCCCGAAGGCGAGGCCAACGAGCCGATGTTGAACGTATCCTGAAAGGGCATGGCGTGCAACTCGCCGGGATGCAATTGCAGCAGCCTGAATGCCTCCCGCAGGAGCGTCTCGGCGTTCATCTCATATTCGATGACGTCTTCCCGCGTCAGGGGGTAGACGCGGCAGCATTCGTGTTCGTCGTCCACGGGAACGGCGGCGATGTCGTCTTCTTTCCAGATGCTCACCTCGTGGGGAAAGCGGCAACCAAACTCGTTCGGGCAGGGGTACATGTCCGCCAGACGGCCCGTCGGACGGATATAGCGTGAAAGGATTTCTTTCTGCGCACCAAGATGCTTGTTCCAAGTACACATCACGGTTTTCATGCCGAAGGTGGCCTCGACCGCGCGCCAAAAGTCCGTGCTTTTTGTCATGGAATGACCTCCATTTCTATGATTGGCAGCCCGTGCAGATGAAGCCGCGGGCGCGCAGCCATTGTTCCGTCAAGGCCGAGTCGCCGTCGTGGGAGTAGGAGGCCATGTTCGGCGGCCGCAGACTGATCGTCTGCGGGGTCCGGGCGTGGCGGAACTTCACCTTGAAACTGGCGCCGACGATTTGGGCGCTTCCCGGAATCCAGTCCCGCCATGTGGGCGTCGCCTGAAACAGGTCCGAGGATTTCCGGCTGAATTGGACTTTCCGGTCTCGCTGGTCCTCCTCGCATTTCACCTCGGTCAGGCGCGCCCATTCGATGCCCGCCACATCCGTGACCGCAAGGCTCGCGGGACCGTCGCTGCGCAGGGGTTCGCACGAGTATTTCTTTGCGCCCCAGAACAGGAATTCGGAACCGAACAGATGTTTCCCGACGAGTTGACGGTACATCTCGCGTTCTCCGTCCGTCCCCGCGTGGACCCGCATTTCGCCGTTGGCGGCGTTGTACACGATGGTGTTGAAGCATTCGGGGCGGTAGACGAAAACCACCGATTCCCCGTCCTCGACGTTCATCTCCCGATGGAAGACGTCGCCGTGCCGGACGGTCAGCCACAACTCCCGGTCGCGGTGAAACATGAAGGTCCGTAGATGACGCCCTCGGTTGTGCGCCAAGAAATAGGCGTGCAGGGCGTCCCGAAACGCGGGCATCGCCTCTTCGCGCACGGTATCGACGGGCGGCGCGTCGCCCTCGGTCCTGAAATAGAAGAAGCTTCGCCGTTTGAGCATCGCGTGCCGATGATGGATGCGTTCGAGCATCTCCCGGTCGGCGATGAACGCGGCGACAGCAACATCCATCGGCGTCGCTTTCCAGGGTACGCTCAAATGGATGCCCTGAAGCTTCGCTTCATGCAGGATGGAATCCATGCCGGTGGGCGTGGCGAGTTCGTTGATGAGATAAAGGCTTTCCACCAGGTCCAGCGGCATCGCCATGTCCGGCGTGAGAAAGATGGATACGAGCCGTTCGTGGTCCAGGGCGCCGCCGCCGCCCGGCACGGGCAATTCCAGACCGCGCCCCGCAAAATAGTCCCGGTACGGGGACAGCAGCAGGAGCAGCGAGTTGTGGGACACGTTGCAGAGGGTTTCGGGTTTGGTGAAACGTCGAAGCGAGAATGCAGCCATGGGTACTTCCTTTCTTGCGGTCAAAGCCCAAGCACCAAGCGTTGCCTACAGTTTTCCAAGCCTGTTGACAACGCGCCAGCGAAAAAGTATACTACTGAATAAAGATTCAGTCAAGTGGTTTGTGTACACTTTCGTGCGGTACACGCCCGGAAAAGAGGTATGAACCATGATTCACACTTTTGTCGCCCCGGAAACCCTGGTGGCCGTCAGCCTGGAAACCACCGGCCTCAACCCCCTGCAGGACCGGATTACGGAAGTGGGGGCGGTCCGTTTCGACTATGAAGGTAACCTGTTGGACACCTTTTGGGAGCGGGCGAATCCGGGCATACCCATCCCCGAACACATCAGGAAGATCACGGGGGTCACGGACGGGAAGGTGGCCGGGGCGAGAGTGCCGGAAGAGGTGGTACGGGATTTCTTTGTCTGGGCGGGACCGGAGGCGTGGATTGCCGCGCACAGCGGGGAGTTCGAGGCGGCGTTTCTTTATGCCGCGTTGGGCGGGCGGGAGGATGCCAATGAGGACCGATGCGTGTTGAGCACACTACGGTGGGCGAGGTGGGCGGAATTGGGCACGCCGAACTACCGGCTGGGCACCCTACTGGAGTACATCGAATCCGAGATTCGCGTTTGGCCGCTGCACGGCAGGCTCATCGGCGCGCAGGGTATCGTGGACCTTGTGAAGTTTCTACTGAAGCGGAGCTATGCCGACCCGTCGCACGACAGTGTCAAGGACGTCCTCGTGTTTCGCGCGGACCAGATGCATTCGCTTTCCCGGCGCGTGACTGCCGAATGGGAACGCAAGGCACAGCCTCCCTTCGATTACCGGGGACGCGCGGTCGCGCCCGCAAGGTGAACCGCCGCTGGGTCTCAGTTCGGTGTTGGAAAACCAAAGTGCTTACGTTGGTCTTCCCACAACAAAGGAACTCCCTTGCGCAGTTCTTTGAGGGTGAAACCGTCCGGCTCCTCGCCGTCGAGAACGGTTTGGATTATGTCCGGCGCGAGGTTCACCATGCCCAGTATCTTGCAGACATAGGACTTGTCCAGTTTCAACGAGGCGGCGAGGTCCGCCATCGACCGATACCGCCCGCCCTCGATGAGTTCCGCCCATCGGTGGGCGCGAACAAGGGCCGTAACGAGTGCCGTGTTGTCCGCGGAACGCTTGATGCCGTCCGGCATCGTCTCTGCCGGAAGCACGATCTCTTTGCGCCCGCCTCTGTGCCTCAGCCGTATCGGGATGATAACGCGAACGCCGCCGCCCGGCGTGCGAGTTTCAGTTGCATTCGTGTGGTCTGCGCAAAGCACTTTGCCCATCGCTATTCTCCTCTGCCGTGTTCATTTCCGAGGTCAAACTAAGCATTCCTTCGGGACGTAGTTCGACTTCCAGACTGTCCCGTGTCGCGACAACGCGTTCCACCAGGAGTTGGGCGATGCGCGCCTGCTCCGCCGGAAACAAGTTGTCCCATAGTTCGTCTACCCGCGCCAACGCGTCCACAACGTCGCGCTCCGTGAATCCACTCGTTTCGTGCGGTGTGGACGCCTGTGCTTCGCGATAGGTTTGCGCCACAATCGTCGGCGAGTTGAAGACTTTGCGCATGCGCTCCATGACCATCTGTTCGACGTCCCCCGCAGGCAAGGTCTTGAGCGGGCACGCCGCATAGCCATTCTTCAGGGCATTCATGCACACATAGTACCGATACATCTTGCCTTTCTTCCGAGCGAAGGAATGCGTCATGCCGCATCCGCAATGGCCGCAGCGGATGGCGCCCTTCAACAATGCATCGTGTCTCTTTCGGCTGCGATTGCCTTGGGTCCGGTCGTTCTCCGCAAGTATCGTCTGCACCTTGTCCCAGACTGTCCGCGAAACAATCGCTTCGTGCTCGCCGGGGTAGATGTTGCCTTTGTGGTTGATCTCACCGACGTAAAGATGGTTGTGCAGGAGGCGGTAGACGAACGCCGTGTTCCAGGGAACGCCTTCACGCGAGCGGCCGGAACCGGTAACCCACGACTTCGTCTTGAGTCCGCGTTCATTGAGGTCCTGAACAAGTTTCTGCGCCGAACCGGTCTCGATGAATCTTTGGAAGATGTACCGTACCATCTCCGCTTCATCGAGATTGACGAGCAACCGGTGGTTCTCCCTGTCCACATCGTAACCGAGCACGCAGGGGCCGCCGGTGTACTTGCCTTTGCGCTTCGCCGCGGCGATCTTATCCCGAATACGTTCGCCGATGATCTCGCGTTCGAACTGGGCGAAAGACAGAAGGATGTTAAGCGTGAGCCGCCCCATGGACGTCGTCGTGTTGAACTGCTGAGTCACGGAAACGAAGGATACGCCGTGCCGTTCAAACAGATCGACGAGACGCGTAAAATCCAGCAACGACCGGGACAGGCGGTCAATCTTGTACACCACAATGCAATTGACCTTTCCGGCTTCCATGTCCTGAATAAGCCGTTGAAGGGCGGGCCGGTCCAGAGTGCCGCCCGAGTAACCACCATCGTCATAGCGGTCTGGAACGGGTATCCATCCGCTCTGGCGCTGGCTGGCGATAAACGATTCCGCCGATTCCCGTTGGGCATCCAACGAATTGAACTCTTGTTCGAGCCCCTCTTCGGTCGACTTGCGCGTGTAGATGGCGCAGCGTACAGGCGCGGTCACGGGCTCCGCTGCGGCTGCGTTTCGGTGTCTGTTCATGCCCGGCCTCCCTTGATGCTGTTGGTCTTGGTAAGCCCGAAGAAGGCCCGGCCGTTCCAGTGCGTGCCGGTGATGGCTTTCGCGATGGCGGTGAGCGAACGATAGTTCCGGCCTTGGTATTCGTAGCCATCGCGGGTCACGGTCACCTCGTGCCGCGCTTCGTTCCATTCGCGCACGAACCGTGTGCCGGGAACCGGGGCATCGGCTTTCCGCGTCCGCGCCGCAGTCTTGAAGGCCAGATCGTCCAGTCCCAACGCTACTCTACGTTCATCGATGCGGCGCCTTGCGTCGACCGGCAGACTGCCCCAGGTGAGTTCCTGGACGCGATGCGCCAATCGGCGTACCAGCACGGAGGGCCGATACGCCGGTGGTTCGCTTCCGAAGAGCGTGCGCCACTGCTCGCGGAGGTCGTGTTCGCTCATCCGTCCCAGTGCGGCGACCTGGCTCAGGATTGTCGGCGTCTTGCCGGCGTCTTGTTTGTTCATCGTGTTTTCCTTTCTATCTCTTGTCTCTGCGGTTCGACACGATGAACGCTCTGTTCGCACGGGAAATCAAGTGAATTCTGTGGCGCGAGAATGCATGTCCCGGCGCTATGTACATGCCCCGCACGCATCCGCAAGAAACCGCGTGCGAGCAACGATGAGAGTTCGTGCAACCGCTCGCGCGGGGTCATCGTTTCCGGCGGGGCCTGATTCGTTTCCATCTGATCGCCTCCGTTCTGGACGCGCTTCATTTGTGGCGTCCAAAGGGTATCTACCGGAAACGTTCAGGAAACACGGATGGTGTGGATTCACATCTAAGAATGGTTGTGAAGGCGAGTGTGCAATTGCGGCGATTCGAGAGATGGATTCGCAACCTTGGTGGATGCACTTGGTCTTTCCGCAATAAACCGTGGTACTCCCTGCGATATCACATCGGAACGGAGGAATCGCGCGCGTAAGTCCTTGTCCTTCAGCAGGTGGACTACTTGGGGCAAATCCACTTGGAACAGAGAAAGATCGAGAGAACAGAGAAGAGATCGGCCTCATGTGGCTTATGATGTGTGCTTGACGACCACTGTGGGCAGGCGCGTGTCAATCGCGCCACATCGCTAAACCCCTTTGAAATAAGGGGATTTGTAGGCATGAAACGAAAACGTCCTCTCCGACGGATTTCACCGTCGAGAGGACGTTATGAGAACAGAAAATGGTCGGGGCGGGCGGATTTGAACCGCCGGCCTCCTGGTCCCGAACCAGGCGCGCTAACCGGGCTGCGCTACGCCCCGAATGAGAAACAGGACGATATCATGCATGGCGCGGGATTGTCAAACGCGTGATGGTATCAAACTTCGTTGAGTCCGACGGAGCGGCTTCGAAGTTGGTCCGTTGCATCGAGAGATCAATACAGAGCGAGTGAACGGACGTCGTTCCCATTCAGCGAGCGCGTTGTTTTCAGCGGACGGTAATCGAAGGGAGATCGTTATCGTCGTCGAGGTCGCAGACCTTCTTGCAGCCCGCGCCTTGCCGAGCCAGGTCGATAGTGTTGTCTTTCAAGACGATGTTCTTGCTGGACTGAATGTGAATCGCCGCGGCGCATGCTTCGTGCGTGGGCATGTCCGCTACGCCTTGGATGTTGTTTCCCGCGATGGTGGCCGTGTCGGTGGCCGTCATAAAGATTCCGGCGTTGTCGGAGTCGTGGATGCGGTTGCCTTCGATGACGATGTTGCGGAACACGCCCGGCGCGGGGGCGTCTTTCCATCCGGGGGTGATGCCTTCAATCGAGATGACTCCGCGCGCAAGAGCCGCGCCGTAGTTGCAGTGGTCGAAGGTGTTGTTGCGGATAACGACATTTTGCGCGGGGATGCTCTCGTAGAAATGCACGGTCTCGGTGATGATCAGGACGCCTGCGGACGTGACGTCGTTGAAGGCGCAGTCTTCGATGACGGCGTCCCGGATCTGGACGAGCATGCCGCGCGCGCGATTGCGTCGACACGTGCAATGAGAGATGCGCGCGCGGGGGAGCTTCGTCGCGTTGGCAAGCATGTCGCCCAGCTTGACGCCGGACGGCATCGGGTCCTTGAACGTCACGCGGCACGTGACGCCGTCCGGTTCGACGGCGACCGACTCGGCTTTGACCGTGGCGTACGCGAGCAGCGTGTCCTGCGGTGTCAACTCGAGGTCATCGCCCGGGTCCGGCGGCGCGGGCATTTTCAGATTGTGCCGCGCGAGGACCGTGCGGTCGTCTATGATTTGCACGATGTTAAGAAAGAGTCCGGACTTCATGTTGATGGCATCGTCGCCTTGTCCGTCGAAGAGGCAGTTGCGCACGACGAGATCGCCTGTGCATCCGCCGAAGTGGCTGCCATCTGCCGTGGCCGAGATGAGTCTGCGCGAACCGGGTCGCGGCTGGACCGTGCAATGGTCGAGCGTCACACCCTCGCAATTCGTCGCGACGAAGGCCATTCCCGGACAGGTGTAGACGGTCAGGTTCTCGAAGGTCATCGAGCGGCATCGATTGGCTGCGAAGGCGTTGTAGGCATAGACCTGATGGCGTAGCGCCGCAAGCTTGCCTATCTTGACGTGGCTGGCCTTTCCCTTTAGCGCCACACGCAGGGTCTGCGGACGGACGAGTTCCGTCTTCAAAGGGTCTTCAAGACGGTAGATATCGAGGCCTCGGCGGCACGGAAGTCCGGTATCCGGTTCGTAATCCATCAAGGCCATGACGGTCTCGCCGCCCTTCACCGGGAACTCGGGAAAGAGCTCGACTTCGATGCCTGAATCGTCGGCAGCCGTGATCGTTCCGACCGAGAAGGGCGGGCGCTCCCAATCGATCGTCAGGTTCTTCACGGTGATTTCGGAACACCCGCTGAATCCGAAACACGCGGTGACGCCGTGAAAGATGAACTCCGAACCTTGGCCGTCGATCGTGACGCCGTGCAGGTCCGCGAGGGGAAGGCTCATCCGGGGGGAGGCCGGATTGGCGTTCTCGTGGAATTCGTAGCGTCCTTTCGGAAACACAATACTGCGCGCTTTCTCCGCGCGGCACCGATCGAACGCCGCCAATACTGCAAGCGTGTCGTCGTTGCCGTCATCGGGAATCGCGCGTGTGGCGGTCACGTCAACGACCATGGCCTTCTCCACTACCGGTTCAGCCGCGCAAGCGATATGCAGACCCGCAACCATTGCGATCGCCATTGCCAGTGCGAAATATCCGGACCGCGGCATCGTCTTCACTGGGATCCTCCGCCGTAGCAGTTCTCACTCCTTGTCGAGAATAGCACAAGCGTTTCCTTGCATTCCTTGAAAAGAGGGGCGGCATCGGCCACACTAGCCCGAGTCAATATCACGTAGAGGAGGCGTGCCTGTGTTGGAACATACCATTGGGGTTGCGGTCGCTTTGTTGAGTGTTACGGCAAGTGCGACGCCGATACCTGAGGACTTTCCGCGCTTCGTCGTTCCCGGATACGAACATGAAATGGAGTCGTTGCGTGCGCTGTATTGGCTTCACTACGAACCCGCGGGGCCGTTAATCCCGTTGTGGGACGAATGGATGCCGATGTCCACGCTGTGGCCGGCGGTGGGGGCGGGTCCGCAACTGAACGCGATGTGCGGGCGGTGGGCGCAGGCGCTGGCGGACAGGAAGTTCAACGCCGAGGGCTATGTCCTCACGCAGCAGCATGACGGACCGGCGCATGCGGAAGGCTGGCCGTTTCCGCTGTGGATGCAGGCGGGCGGCATCGGGTGGCATTTCCGCGGCACAGGCGTTTCCGGATATGACGCGCCGCCTGCCACGCCCGAGGGCTGGACGGTAACGGGCGGGCGCGGTGGCGAGATTGGCGAGAAGGGATGGATCGTCGACCTCACCGAACCGGGAGCGACGCTGCAAACGCCGCCGTTCAACGTGGACGCGAAGAGCGGGCCTTGGCTTCGGCTCAATTGGTGGGCGACCGGTATTGACCACGCGCGGTGTTTTGTCGAGTGGACGACCGAGGATCAGCCGGAGTTCGCGCCGGATGCCCGCGCCTATTTCACGGCGGCTACACCCACTGGGCAATCCTTGACCGCGCCGCCAATGGGGCCGAAAGCCGCCGCCGAACTCGCCACGTCGGTCGTCGAGACGCGCACGATGATCCCCGTGTACCGCATCCCTGCGTGGAAGGGGAAGATTACGGGCCTGCGCATCCACTTCGATAACGCAGGCGAGGCGGGCCTCGTTATCAAGTCGTTCCACACCGCGTGCGACACGCGGCACAATATCAACGACAGCAACTTCATTCGCGGCTGCCACGACTACTTCCTTTGGACAGGCGACATCACGTTTTTGCGCGAACAGATCGGGCGCATGCGCACGGCCATGCGATTCATCATGAACGAATTCGACACGCGCCGGCGCAAGTGCGTCTACACGACGTGGCCGGGGCACGAGGGGCGGAGCGGCGTTCGCGTGGCGCCCGACGGCACGAAGACGATCGTGAGGGGCGAAGGTATCGGCAGCAACTATTGGGACCTGCTTCCGTTCGGCGGCGAAGATGCGCTGGCGACGATCTACTACTACGACGCGGTGCTCAATCTCGCGGCGATCGAAGAAGAGATTCTCCGCCATCCGCAATGGTGCGTGGCCACGGGCGCCGAGGCCTTCGATCCCGCCGACCTGCGCAACCACGCGCAGGAGGTCAAAGAGTATGGCACGAAACGTTTCTGGAACGGCGCAACGGGGCGCTTCGGCACTGTCGATCTCGATGGGGTGCTTCACGATTACGGGTTTACCTTTCTCAACAACGAAGCCGTCTATTACCACTTCGCCACGCCCGAGCAAGCCGCGTCGATCCACGACTGGATCTCGGGCCGGCGCATCGTCGAAGGCGACACGGCCACGGGCGAGGATATCTATCACTGGCGGTTCGGCCCGCGTTCGACCACGAAGCGCAACCTCGACTATTACTTCTGGGGATGGAGCAGTCCGGAATCCATCCCGTGGGGCTACATGGTGCAGGACGGTGGCGCGGTGCTCGGGTGGTCGTATCATGACCTAATGGCGCGCTTGATGACGGACGGTCCCGACGACGCATGGAAGCGGCTCAAAGAAATCCTGGCGTGGTTTGACGAGACGCAGGCCGCGGGCGGGTACCGCGAGTACTATAAAGATCCGTCGCGCGGTAGCATGCAAGGCGGCAACGTCGCCGGAGGCCTTGGGCTCGACAAGGAGTTCTTCGAAAGCATCCTCGTGCCGCAAGTGATGCTGTACGGATTCCTCGGATTCCATCCGACGGCCGAGGGGTTCTCGGTCGAGCCGCGTCTCCCCAAGGATTGGCCTGAACTGACGATCACGCGCATTCATCTCAAGGGGCGCGTCATCGACGTGAGCGTGCGCGGGGAAACCGTTAATGTTATGCGGGAAGCGACTGACCGTGATCCCCTGAACGTCTCAGCGCCGAACGGCTGGCAGATCGTGCTCACAAGTTCAGACAAGTAACTGGATCGGAATCCCGCGAACAAGGACTGCGTTTCGCCCTCTATTTCGATGTTTTTCCGGACTCTGATTCGAATCGCGCGCGCACTTCGTCGGCCGTCATGGCACGGTCGTAGATCTTGACCTCGTCGAGTAACCCGTTGAAGAAGGCTGGGTGGCCGATCTCGTAGTTGCCGAGGATGAGGTGAAATGTGCTTGGGTTGACGGGTCCGGGGCGGTCCATCGATCCCTGTTCTTTGCCGTCGATGTAGATGCGCTCGACCTTGCCGTCGAAAGTGCCCGCCACATGTACCCAGCGGCCCGTCTCCAGCGCGGCATTCGCCCTGAGGTGATGGCTCCACGGCGTGGCCGGGACCTCGATGCATGGATTGCCTTCGAGCACGCCCATGCGGTAGCCGTTCGCCTCGCCGCCGCCGAATACGCGATTGACGAACCAGGAATTGCCCTGGCCGGCCACGTCGGTCTTGATCCAGCATTCGATCGTGAACCCCTCCGCGAGATCGAGCAGGGGAGAGGCGGGTACCTCGACGCATCCGCCTTTGCACACGAGTGCGCGGCCGTCGATGCCTTCTGCGCGCTGCGCGTCATGCACGATTCCGCCGAGACGATGGCCGGAGTAGTCGAGCGCGACGGGACAGTCCGGTTCCTCGTCGAAGGTCCACCATGCTACGAGCCCCTTTTCGGGCGAGCCGGACTTGGTCACGCGCTTTGTTCTTTGTTCGAGGAGCCGTTCAGATCGTTCGGTGTGGTTGCGATACGCCGTGTCGTAAGGTCCGAGTCCGATATCTTCCGGAATCAAGTCCACATGAGGTCCGGGGTTCTTTGCGAATACGTCGCGCACGGCGTCGAGATAGCCGAATTCGTACTCGCGATACGGCGCGATGTAGTGGCCCTCACCCCATTCGTTCCAGTTGTCGAGGATGAGCAGCTTGCTGCCGAGTTCCGATGCGGGGAACGTGGCGATGTAGTCCTTGGCTTGTTGGAGCAGCCGTCTGAAATCCGGCGGCGGGAGCTTCCAGATGGTGCCCTCGTCGCGCCAGCCGCTCCATGCCTGCGACACGGTGACGACTTCTGGAATGATCCCGAGCTCGTGCGTCTTCTTGATGTACTCCATCTGCGCATCGACGGACTGCTGAGGCGTCGGGTTGTTGGGCACGTACCAGCAGTAGGCGAACGTGTAGTCCAGGCCAAGCTGCTTCATGAGTTTCAAATGCTTGACATCGAGTCCGCGGTATTCGCCGAGAAGATACAGACCGTCAAATCCCGCATCCTTGCACGCTTGGCGCATGCGATCGAACGCCGCACTCACCTTCTCGATTCCGCCGAGATCGTCGATCAGGAACTCGGGCCGGTAGATGAAAAGCAGCGGCTTGTTGTCGATCTTGAGATAACTAGGGTGCTTGAAGTAATTCTCGATCCAGAACGGGAGCAGGTTCTCCATCAAGTCGCGTTCATCCGCGACGCCCGCCACACCCCGCGCCTGATTCTCCCACATGATCGTGAACTTCATCTTGTCCACGAACTTCGACTTGAACAACGCGTCATGGATCGCGCTGCCGAACTTCATTTTCACCGGCTCGCCCTGGCTCGCGCGGTACCAGCAATAGATAAAGTACGAGACGCCGTGCTCGACGGCCCACTTCGTTTCCCAATCCGCGACTTCGGGATTCTCTTGCGCGTAGAACCCGAGTGCCGGTGTGCGCTCGGGATGCTTCAGTAACTGCGACCACATCTCCGGCCTGTCCGCTTCCCACAACGGGCAGTTGTGCGCGCCGACCAGCGCCGTGGTGTCCACGGGTTGCGGTTCTGGAATATAGGGCAGCTTCTGTTGCTCGACGGCAGGGAGGAAGTCGATGCGCAAGGACTCGGTGGCAACGAGCGCCGTCCCCTCGGACACTTCGAGCCGCAGGTCGCAAGGCCCGGCATTCCGCGCTTCGATTTGCCACACAGCCTTTGCATGCGCGGCCGCGTCTATGACGATTGTCCTGCGTTCGTCCGATCCAACCAACTGCACGTCTTCCGGGACAACTAGCCGCGACTCCACTGTTGCCGGCACGTCACCCCGGTTTTCGATAATCGCTTCGACACCCGCGGGCCTGCACGCGCGGCATAGTGGCTTTTCCGGTAACAGGCTGCGGATGAGGACAGGCGCGGCGGCAGACCCCTGACCCAATTCCGCGCTATAAGCAGAATGGCCAACCATGCACATTGCGCATGCGACCAAGAGCCGCAATGAAGATTGAGGCATCATTTTCGTTTCCTTGTCTCACGTGTTAACGTTCGTTCCAGTACTTCGCGTAAAGACGGGCCGTCTGGCCGCGCACGGCCTTGAGGCGTTTGGCGCCGGCCTTGTCCCCTGAGGCGTATTGTAGCATCATGCGGCCTTCGTCGCCGCAGAGCTCGTCGTGCTGCGGGAAGACCTCGCGCAACAAGAACGACGTGTACTTGACCAAACGGAACGGGCCATAAGGCCGGGGATGCTCGCCGTGGTATGCCTCGACCGCGACCGAATTCAGAGCCTTGATGCTTGCGATGAGGTCTTCCATTTCGAGGCTCGGCGAAAAGACGACGGTGTAGTAACGTCCGAAGGTCTCGCTGAACTCGATGCCGTGCGCGTCGCTTATACCGCAGATCGGAAGCGGCCTCCCCTTCGCGCGCTCCTCATGATAGCGCGCGACCTGAAGTGTGTTGGTGTCCATCTGCGTGAGTTCCTTGGCATCTGCGCCGCTGATAAGTTCGAAGGCGTCGAAGGGGCGCGTTTCGAGCAAGTAGTCGGTCATGGCCATGGGAACATAGTAGTGATTGGATGGAAACCAGAAGGCGTGGCAAAACATCGACATGCCGCCGGCCTCACGAATCTTTTGCGCTTCCCACAGGCACGACGCGTACACGAAGCGGTCGACGCCCTGCGGTGTGGGGGGGAGGGTCTTCTCAATTTCGGCGACGGCGTTGCGATAGGCCGCCTCGTCGGCGTATTGATCGCTGATGCTTGCCCTCGCGCCGAAACTCACCACGTGAACCGGGTTGCCGGGCGCGTGGCATTCCTCGCCGTTATAGATCCGCAAGTCCGTGCGTACGTTCTTGAACGCTTCCTGCGCCGCGACCGATCCCCCGTACTTCTTGTGGTCCGTCAACGCCATAAAGTCGAGTCCCGCCCGCCGACATGCCGCCGCGACATACGCCGGGGATTCGACTCCGTCGGAAACGTTGCTGTGCATGTGAAAATCGCCCTTGTACGGACGCAAAGCGAATAGATCGCTTTTGAGCGAGTAAAGATGGATCGTGCCCACCGTGTGTTTCTCTTTCTTGCTCTGTGCTTCGATGGAGAGGATGTGTTCCTGCTCCCCTTCGAACAGGAATGTGAATTGGTACGCGCCATCGACCGGCGTGAGGGGCGCCGGTTTCATGCCTTCGGGGCGGCACCCGCTCTTGTCCACCCACTGATCGCCCGGCGTGTAGCCGATCGTGTAGGTCCAGCCTTCCTGAGGCCGGACGTGATCGAAGAGCGGCGTGATAATGATGGTCTGCTCGGTATCCGCGGGCACGATGCGCGGGACGACATCGAAGAATCGATTGTCAGGGCGTATGTGCGCCCCGCTGGGTTGAGGCGGGCAATCGGTGTACTCGCCCAGAGCGTCGAAGGACGCCAATGCCAACAAGGTTGCAAGCGTTGCCTTGAGAGTTGCCTTCATCATGCGTGTCCTCCTCTGCGTGTAGTGTGTCGTCGGCACGCACAAAACGTGGGTACCTCCCCATCGTCCGCGCCTCCAGCCACTCGCGTATTTGAACAGACTGCGGCGGGTCCGAGCAACTGCGGGAGGCAATCTTCGATGCGCTCGTGTTTGCCGGATTGTGCAGTGGCAAACCTGGGTCAATCGCAAACGCAGGCCGCGTCGTCGATGGCGCACTTGTCTCCCGGCCTACGCAGAAGGGGGCGAGGGTGCTACGCGGGCGTTTATCATCCTTCGCCCGGAAAGGATCAGCAGGCCTGCGCCGAGCACGATCAGTCCAAAGGCATCTGCCGCCGGCACTCGGCTCGTGGGATCGTTTGGGTCGGTGCCGTCCTGATATTCACGGTAGTTGCTGGTTCCGTCACCGTCCAAGTCAGCGCCGGCATCGTCAACGTAGGGGTCAAGTCCGTGGGCGTGTTCGTAGGCGTCGGGCATTTCGTCGCCATCGGAATCCGGATCGATGAGATTCGGGATTCCGTCGCCATCGAGGTCCAGGAAACCTTCCGTCGCGTCGTCGATGCCGTCACCGTCGTCGTCGGGATCGACGGCGTTATTCAGTCCGTCGTTGTCCGTGTCGATGGGATACAGGTCCTCGGTATCCGGAATGCCGTCGCCGTCATCATCGGGATCGACCGCGTTGTCGATCCCGTCATTGTCCGAATCCAGGGGATGGGGATCGCTCGCGTCGGCCCATCCGTCATTGTCGTCGTCCGGATCGATCAAGTCGTCGATGCCGTCGTTGTCGTTGTCTTCGAACAAGGCTATGGGGACATACTCCTGGTTCTGCGCGGGGTCGAGGCCGTTGGCGTACGCGACCCAGAACGTACGGGCTGTATTGTGGTAGACGATGCTCATGAGGGTGCCCGAAACGCCGTCTGCGCGCGCGATCTCGATGGCCTCGGCGTCGCCGATAGCGCCGTAACGCGCCTGGATGGCGTTATAGAGGTTGGCGTTCCCACCGCCGTCGTGCCGCTTCCAGTAGAGGGCGTCATCCAGGGCCGTGTGGAACGGGGACGGGCTGACGCAGGGATGGCTGGTCACGGACTCATCGCCGTACTCGTCGAAGCGGGTGTTACTGGTAAACAAGAGGCGGCCTTGCGGGTCCGGCGCCGCGGGGTCGGCCAGGGCGTAGTAATACTGGTTGGTGCGCGTTGCGGCGCTCATGCGGGACAGCCCCTGCGCAAGCGTCGTGTCGTGATACAGCACGTCGCGCAACAACATCGGGAACGGAACGCCGTCCAGCGTTTCGGCGTCACAGAAATGCCCCATGATCTCGCTCACGGCGAGGCCGTAGTTGTTGATGCCGCCGCCGCCCGCGCCGATCGATCCCGCGAACCCGATCGTGGCGTGCGGCAGACCGTCGTCGGGGTGATAAATAGCCACGACTGGGTAATCCTGGAAGCCCGCATCCATGGTCCAGTCGAGGTTCCGCATCTGGTACAGGGAGCCGTCCGCGGTGGCGTTGCCCCAGACCGCGTACAGCCCACAGCCGTATTCGCCGATGTCCGGCAGCATCTGCATGCGCAGCAGGTTGCGGAACGTGACCTCCGGATGGCCGGCGTCCGTGCAACCGTCGGCGACGCCGCGCAGTTCGTTCTCCCAGGCCGTGGTGTCGAGATACGCGCTGCGCCACATTTGATTGATGGCGTTGTCGTAGTCGGGAATCGACACGCCCAGGCCCTGCGCGATCGTCCACACGGCGGCGATCTGGTCCGCCAGCAGCCGCCCGTACTGATAGCCCATTTCATAGCGCGTCCCGGCAAGGCGGACGACGGTCAACGCGTTCGTGCCTTCGCCGGCGGTCTCGAGCTTCGCCGCGCCGCCGACTTGACGGAACGGCAGCGTCTCGGGCAGCACTTTGACGCCGGTCGTAAAGCGGAAGGGGTAGAGTCCCCCGCTCGGAAACTCCAACTCGACGAAGAATGCCGCCCATCCCTCGCTCGGCGCCGGGATCGAGCCCACGTACGCGCCGCCGCCCAGGTCGGTCAACACCGTGTTCGACCACGCGGCCCCGATGGTGTCCAGCCGGAAGTTGCGCGCGGTGGTGTTGGCGGCCTGCCAGAGCCGCACGGCCGACGGAGCCGTCACGGTCTGCACGTGGAAGGCGTTGTCGGTGGGATTGAACTCCCACGAAAACGTGGGGCGCGGAGTCCCATCAAGGAACGCTTCGTAGAACGCCACGAGGTCCTGAATCGCGCCGGGATTACTGTCGATGCCGTGATTGGTGTTGGGGACGTAGCGCAGATACTTCTCGCCCTTGAGTGAATCGAAGTAGAACTGCGACGAATCCGGCAGGAAGAACTGGTCGCCGGTCGAGTTCATGATGTACTTCGGCATGGCCAGGCGTTCCGCGTATTCGTACGGGTCGACGACGTTCATCATGGCGCGGAAGGCGTCGGTATGGAGCCAGTCCATAATACCCATGTCCACGTAGTCGGAGATCGCGTCCGCCCAGTAGCCGTAGGCGTCCCAGTGGTGCTGCATGGAATGTTCGACGTTCAACACGTCGATCACCATCGGGGCGATGGCCTGCACGCGCGGGTCGACGGCGGCGGTCGTCCAGGTGGTCCAGCCCCGCTTCGAGGCCCCTACCACGAAGAATCCGGTGATGCTCGGATGGAGCGCCTGCACCGTGTCCATCGCGCGGACCACCGCCTTTGTCATCGGCAGCCGCGGCAGCCAGGTCGGGTCGCCCGTCTGCTTGTACTTGTCCCACGCGTAGGCGATCAGTTCATCCTCATTACGGCCGTTCGCCAGGTAGCGGGGATCGGTCTCGTCGGCGAACTTGATCCGTTCATTGGGGATCTGGGCGACGTTGGCGATGATGGACTGCGTCGAGACGGCGATCTGGGCAATCGTGGCGTCTACAGAGGTCGGCGGCGTGGGCCGGTTCGAGCCGCCGCTGACGATCATCATGGCCTTACTGTGCGTCACGGTGTCGGGAATGATGATGGTCACCCAGTGTTCCCAGAGCGTGCGGTCCACTTCGGAAAGACTACGCCAGTTCTGCGAAGCCATGTGCCAAATATTGGCGGTGTAACCGGGTCCTGCAATCACGTTGGCCGGGGTGGGGCCATAGGTGTATGCGGGGTCTGGCGCGGCGACGTAATCGTCCAGAGGCGTCGCTCCGGCGGCGGCGACCAAGACGGCGCTCACAATTCCGGCCGCCAATCCTAGGGTTTTCAAGGAAACTAAGCCCATGAGGCTCTTTCGCATGATAGGCACTCCTCTCGAAATTCGGGTTGTCCTGCCATCGCGCGCGTTCTACGGCGTCGCCATCCCAGAGACGACGCCAAATGCTAACTGCGAAGAAACCGTTTTGTGTCTCATTGTACACTTCCCGATAGCTCCTTCAATCCAGGCCATTCGCTACCGCAATGAGGACTCCGCACCCGCTACGATCATTCACGAGGAGCACCAGGCGGCTACGGCTAGGAACGCCACTCCAGCCGATGTGTTTCACCATGGCGCGCATCGTTCCGGTTCAGGCAATGCAACGTCAGATCGATCTTGTTGCGGCCGAGTTGGGCATCCACAAATCCTCGGGGCTGCTTTTCCGTAAACAGCCACGCGTTTGCCGGCAGATTGACGAAATGGATGCCGTCGTCCCGGCAACTCAATGACCATTCGTGGCTGTGTCCATAGAAAAAGCATTTCACCTGTTTACGCGGACTGATTACATTCACGAACGCCTCCGTATCCGTCAGGCGTTCGTCCTTAGGCGATACTCTCGGGCCGTGGTGTGCTACGAGCAGCGCGGGCTTCGACGGATGCTTGTCGAGTTGTTCGTCCAGCCACTTCAACTGTTCAGCACCGAAGATCCCAGGGGTGAAATTGGTCTTTTCAAGGGAGTCCAACAGAATCCAGTTTGCGTGTTTCGTCTCGATGACGGCGGCTTTGCGGTCCGTCAGCGACGATCCTTTCACGATAGCCGCATCGGGAAACACTTTGCTAAACGCGTCGCGATTGTCGTGATTGCCCATCGCCAGGAGCAGCGCAATGCCTGCGTCGCGCAACGGGGTCAGAAACTCCTTGAGCGTCTCATAGTCTTGAGGCCGTCCTTCGATGTACACGCAATCGCCGGCCACAATAACCCCGGCGGGACGCGGCTTAAGTTCCAGGATATCCCTCACGGCATGCTGAAAGGTCTCGTCCGGGTTGCACTCGTGTTCGACTTTGTTTCGGTCCGCGCAGACGTGCGTGTCCGCCATCAAGACGAACCGATCAGGATCCGTCTTTCCTGCCGCGTTCGCCCTGCCGGGAAGGAATGCCCAGCCGCCAACCACCAAAGCGCTGCCGGCAAGGAATGAGCGTCGCGAAATCGGGTGCATCGGGATATCCTCCATAGTGCCATTGCTTGGATCCGCGAGCAAGCCAACTGCGTCCTGAGGACCTACATCAGAATGTGAACTGAGGTATCTTAAGCCGTTCGCCGTCTTTGAGAGCGGATTGATGAGCGACGATCCCCCCAACAGTCATATTGAGCGCCCAGGCAACATCGACCAGGGGCTTGCGCTGTTGAAGAATCGAAGAGACAAACTCGTCGCAGAGATAGCCGTGCGAACCGCCATGGCCGCCGGGCGCGACGTTGGGTGGGAGCGGCGGTTTGGCCAGTTCCAACTTGGATATGTCGGCAAGCCCGTCGTATTTCATGCCCGTCATTGAACCCTTTTCTCCTCGCACACGGCCCACCTCGCCCCCGAGACCGGGCGTGTCCTTGCTCATGAGCATGCGGGCCATGCCGCCTTCGCTTGTGCGTAACAGGGCGATTTCCGTACCGAAAGCGTTCCGATACGAGTTGTTGTCGGGCTGCAAATGTTCCAGGGCGCTCGGCATGCCGTAGCACGAGACTTCGGTGAAACTGCCGCCGGAAACGCAAACGTAGTAAGCGGTCGAATGCGTGGGGTACCACAGCGGGGGACAGCCCACGCGCCAGCCTTTATACGAATCCAGCGGCGTCGCGTTGAAGTGGTAGTACTCGCCTTCGGTGTACACAAGCTTGCCGAAGCCGCCCGCCCGGAAGATCTCCCGCATGGCGTAGCAATCGTCATGAAAGGCGCTCGTCTCGAACATCATGTAATTCAGGCCCGACGATTTGACGGCGTCGAGCAGCTTCTGGGCGTCTTCGAGCGAACCGAACACCGCGGGGACCGCGGTGGCCACGTGCTTGCCATGTTCGAGCACGTCCAGGCAGTGCCGGCAATGGCTCGGCGCATCGGTTGCGACGAATACCGCTTCGATGGCCGGGTCTTTGACCAGTTCCTCCAGCGAGGGATACGTCTTGCTGCAACGGCACACGCGCGCCAGCTCGGCGCAGCGGTCGGGGAAGAGATCGCTGACCGCCACAACTTCGACATTAGGATGGTCCTGGAATCCGAATGCCGCGCCGAACTTGCACAGGCCATAGCCGACGATTCCCATCCGAATCTTGCGGTCAGAAATGGGCGTCCAGACCTTGCCCTTCGCCGTGTTGCTGGCCGTGTCGTCAAAGCCTTGAATGGGTGCGGCATTGGCCCCGGCTGCTTCTCCGGCCAACGTCAGCACCCCCGCGCCCGCTGCGGCGCTCTTCATGAATCGGCGGCGTGAGATGAATGGCTTCATGGCAGCTACTCCCGCTTGAAGGTGATAAGGTCAGTATAGCGGACGGCGAACGTCATGTTCACTCTGCTCTAATATCCAGTTCCATTTTGTGCGCATCGCAAACTTGTTAAGATAGGGGAATCGACGGAGGGAGCACCCCATGTCTTGTTGCGGCGCCGCGGCTCTGCTGGCCGTATTGTCCATAGGGCTTGGAGTGGGGGAGATCTCGGCGCGTCCCGAACCGTCCCAGGAGGGAAAAGCCGTGCCTGAAAAGACGATCGGTATGTACGTGCATCAGCATTGGGCCTACAACCATCCGTACGCTGCGCGCACGTGGACGCTCGACGATTGGCGCGGGTATTGCCACGGACTGCACTCGCTCGGATACAACACCGTCATGATTTGGCCCGTGCTTGAAACGATGCCCAACCCGCTCACGCCGAGCGACCGTGACAACCTCGACAAGATCGCGCACGTGATTGACATGCTGCACGGCGAATTCGGCATGAAGGCGTACGTCGTCATCGCGCCGAATGTAGACGCGAAGAACGATGAGGCGGCCAAGTACACCTTTCAGGAGCGCCCGTTCTTCTACTGCGACTACCGCGTGAATCCCGGCGATGCGTCGGCAATGCGGGCCATGCTCGAGTGGCGCGAGACGCTGTTCCGGCCGCTGGCTGCGATGGATGGCCTTGTCATCATCGACAGCGACCCCGGTGGCTATCCCGGATCGAACCGCCACGAATTCGTCGACCTGCTGGCCGCGCATCGGCCTGTGCTTGACCGGCTGCGTCCGGGCATCGAACTGGTCTATTGGATTCACGCGGGATGGGACGCGTATTGCCGTTACTACGCCACCGCCGAGTTCGCGATGGGTTCCGACGAGGAGGTCGTGGACACCGTGCGCCTGCTAGCGGCGCGCAACCCCGAGCCATGGGGGGTGACCGGCGGACGCCTTGCCGCCATCGAGGCAATGGGCGAAGGCGCGCGCATGTTCTCGTTTCCGTATGGCGCCATCGAGGGCGAGCCTACGTTTCCCATGACAGACTTCGGCGGCACGACAGCCTACGATACCGGCAAAGCGAACGGACCTCGGGGTATCATGGGCAACGCGCAGACCCACTGCATCCAATTGCCCAACACCTTCGCGTTCGCGCGTGGCGCACTCGGCCTGTCGTGCACCGACGACGATTATCTTCACTTCGCGAACGACCTGATTCCGGGGAAGGGCGCGGCGATCCTCGCGGCATGGAAGGCGCTGGCGGGTACCGACGCCGCGGCGATGTCGGAGGCGGAGGCCAGGCTTGCGTCCCTCTCAAAGACCGTACTGACTCCCGGTCCGTTGCAGGGACTGTTGTTCGGCGACCCGCAGCGCTTTGTCGACGACCTCGTTATGCAACTGCGGCTGCGCGCTTCCCTCGAAACGTTTCGAGCGGCGGTGTTCGCGGTTCCGACGGATAATGCGATCGTGGCCACGGAACTCGCGCGCTTTGTCGACGCCGCCGAGACGTGGCAGCGCCGGCACAACTACAAGAACAACTGGTCGTGGCCGAGGATGGAAGAGACGTTGCGTAAACTGGGCAACGCTTCGGTCGATGCGGCGCTCGATGCGCGCGACTACAAAGGCGAAGGCGCTACACCCTTCGAGCAAGTGCAGAACGGATTTCTCCAGGTTGAAACGTGCACGCCCCGCATGATCGACGCCATGAAGACGGCACTCACAGGACTGAAGGGAGCGGCTCACAACCCGGGCGTTCGCTAGAGGTAGTTCTTGTTCCCGGCCTCGCGTATCCACTGCGGTTCGCATTTCCCGTCCGTGCACACGGGGTTATTGTAGCGCATCGAGGTCCGCCGGGCCGGCTTCGTACATGGCGGATGGATAGTCACCGGGCGCGTTGTCGTGATGAGCCAATCGGCAAACCCGTCTTTCATCTCGCGCACGGTGGCCGCGTGGCGCTTCTCGAAGTAGAGGTTGCGCATTTCCCATGGATCGGCTTCAAGGTCGTAGAGTTCTCCGAATCCGTCCGGGTATTGCTTTGCGAACATCTCCTTCGGATAGTAAACGTAGCGGTATTTGCCTTTGCGCACGCTGCGGCTCCACGGAAACTCCGTGACGGCCACCGGGCGCACTTCACCGCTCTCGCCGCGCAACAAGGCCGAGAGGTTTTTTCCGTCGGCGGTTTCCATGCGTCCCAGGCCGGTGAGCGCGCACAACGTGTTGGCGAGGTCGACCGTCTCGACGAGTTCGTTCGCGATGTGGCCTGCCTTGAATCGGCCCGGCCAGCGCCATAAGCACGGTATGCGTGTAATTGCGTCCGAGCAAATACCCGGTGCTTTCTCCATGATCCCATGCTCGCACGCGTAGTCGCCGTGGTCTGAGGAATACACCACAATCGTATCGTCCTCGAGACCGCTTTTGGCGAGCCAATCGAGGAGCTTCCCTACCGCGTGGTCCACATGGCTGATATTGCCGAGATAGCCGTGCAGCTTGCGCAACCGGCCCGCCTCGAAGGTCCTCGGCTCTAACAAAGTCCATTTTCCCGAACGCCAGTGCGCGGCCGTCTCAATCAGATGCGGCGCCTTAAGCTTCATCGAGTAATCCGCGTTCGGCGGCAACTTCAGCGACGATTCTGAATACAGGTCCCAGAATTCCTGAGCAGGTGTGTAACACTGGTGCGGCTTCGGAAGGCTTACGTGGGCAAAGAATGGCGCGCCGTCCTTAGCGCACGATTCCATGAAGGTTATTGCTTCGCGCACGCTCCAGCCTTCTTGTCCGTCCTCGAACGACACTTTCGAGGGGCGTCCCTCGCAGGTTTGCCTTCCTCGCGCTCCGAGCTCCTGCATGGCCCCATGGTCTTCGAGTTGCGTTAGGCCCCGTTCTTCGAGGTACGCCGCGTACTTGGCTGAACGCCCGCCGATACTTGTGCCGCACGTGTCGTGAAACACGTCGCAATCGTCCTCGATCCAATACTCGGGACAATGGATCTTGCCGATGGCCGCGGTCCTGTAGCCCGCGCTCCGGAAATGGCCGATGACCGAAGGCAGTCCGGCGGGACGCGGACCGCTCAAGCCATAGTAGCCGTGATTGTGGCAATACTGTCCCGAGAGCCATGAGACGCGGCTCGGCGTGCAAATGCAATTCTGGGTGATCGCATTCTCGAACCGGACACCTTCTTGCGCCATCCGATCCAAGTTTGGTGTCCGGACGTTCGGGTGTACCTTGTGGCCGAGAACCTTTGCGTTGTGCTGGTCGGCAAGGATGAACAGCACGTTGGGACGCCGAGCACTTTGCTGTTCAGGAACCGCCAAAGGTTCCGGCTGTTCCGAAGCTGCCACCGCCGAACCCGCGAGAGCGCTCGCGCCAAGTATCCCGCCCGCCGCCGCCAGGAAGCTTCTGCGTTCCATTCGCCTTCCTCCCTTTCACACGTTGCTGACCGTGTCATGGTAAGACCGCGCCCGCGTGCGGCACAAGTCTCAGCATCGTCCGGTTGGCAACCGGAACCGCGAATAGACGCGAATGAACACGAATAGGCGCGCAAGGGCGGGGCTGAAAGTGCGACGACCAGAACGATGCATCGAGTTTACTTGGTCAAGAAGGATCCAGCAAAGACTGGAAGGACAGAACTGAGCGAAAAGCGTACCTGTCCCTGCTTCTTGCGGCTTTCGCGTTAAAGATGATATGCCAATCGAAACGACTGCAATTTGAGCCGCTCCAATTTCCGGCCCGGGCTTACGCGGGTTTCACGGCAACTCCTAGCTGCGCGTCCAGCCAGTCCGCCATCTTTTCTATCTCTTCACGTATCGTCGGCCAGGAGTGGTCGCCGCCCGGTTTGACAAGCAGTTCGGCGGACCCGCCGGTCTTGTGCACAGCTTCCACGAACCGTTGCGACTGCTGATGCGGGACGACGCTGTCGGCATCGCCGTGGATAAGCAGAAAGGGGGGAAGGCCGGGGCGCACACTGTACACGGGCGAAATGGCTTTCGCGGCTTCCTCGATCTCCTCCGCTCCTTTGTGGGCAAGCCCCTCACGAAACACGAGCTTCCCCTCCATCAAGTTCAGTCCATATTTCGTCCCATTCCAATCGAGGAAATCCGTCGGCGGGCAGAACACCGCTACGTCCTTGACCTCCGTGCTGAACCGTTCCAGGGGATCCTCCGAGTCCGGCGTCGCCGGTTCAGGATGCGTCGCGGTCATTAGGGCCAAATGGCCGCCTGCCGACGCTCCTATCAGGCCGAGCCGTCCCGCGTCTATCCCGTAATCGCCCGCATGGGCCTTCACGTAGCGCAGGCCCGTCTGGACGTGGTCAAGCATCTGCGGCGCCGTAAAAGCCGACAAGGAGCCTGGGCGTATTCCGAACACGGTGTAGCCCCTGCGGCAAAGAACATCGAAGAAGCCCAGTTTCACGTGCGCATCTTCAATACCCCGGTCCGACTTCCACGCGCCACTTACGACCAAGACCAACCCGAATCCCTTGGCTGGCCCCGGCTCAACAGGCGCGAACACGTCCATTAGCAAACCAATGCCGTCCGTTTCCGCATAGACGATACTGGGGGTCTGCTTGTACGGAGCGTCGCCGACAGCGTCTAGCCCAAAACCAAGACATGCTAGCAACAGAATTGCCGTACCGTGACGAAGCATAAAGTACCTCCAGAGAAGCGCGTTGGTTTGGCGCGCCAGCAAGGGTGTTTCTAGCGCGGTGTTTCAAACGGCCAGCGGCGTGTTCTGAATGACCACGCGAGGAACGCCACGACGCCGAGTGCAAGCACGCCGAAACTGAACAGAATGACCCTGGATTCCGTGGTCGCAAAGACAAAGCTCCAGCCCGCTAGCGCAATGAAACTCGGCAGGGGGTAGAACCACATCTTATACGGGCGCGCAAGTTCCGGGGCGCGGCGCCGAAGCAACGTAACCGCGCCGATCTGCCCCATGAACTGGATCAGAATGCGGCACGTAATGAGCGCGTCGATGACCGTTTGAAGCGACAGGAAGCATGCGCCAATCGAAATTGCGCCGATCGCGACGAGCGACACGTAGGGAAACTCTTTGCTCGGGTGCAGCTTTCCGAATACCTTGAAGAAGTAGCCATCTTGCGCCGCGGCGTAGGGGATGCGCGAGTACCCGAGCAACAACGCGAACACCGACGCGAAGGTTGTCAGCAGGATCATCGCCGTGAAGAACGTGGCGAAGCGCGCGCCATAGATACGTTCCATCAAGATGGACACCACGAACTGCGACACGGGGTTGTCTGGCGAGGCCGGCACGAATTCGCGCCAGGACACAATGCCGATGACGGAGAGGTTGATTAGGAAATAGATGAGCGCGACGCCGATCAGGCTGGTGAAGATGCTGCGCGGGATCACCCGGCCCGGATCGCGGACCTCATCGCCGATGTAGCAGACGTCGTAGTAGCCGAGATAGTCGTAGATCCCGATGCGCGCCGAGGCGCCCATACCGAGAAAGAACCCGAGCGAGAACTGGAAGGCTCCCGGAGGGAAATCGAACGCGATCCGCGGATTGAAATGCCGCGCGCCCGTGAAGATTACCGTGGCCACCGTAATCAGCATGCCGATCCACAGGCTTACCGTGACCTTGCCGATGAACGAGATCCGCCGGTACAACATGAAGACGTTTGCCACGCCCACGGCCGCCGCCACCGCGGCCATCTGCATCGGCGTGATGCCTTTCCAGATGTAGCCTACGTATTGCCCGAAGCCGATGTAGCCGGAGGCGATTTCGAGCGGGCCGCTGAAGATGAATTGCCAGATGAACAAGAACGCCATCAGCCGTCCGAAGGTCTCGCGTCCGTACCCGTCGCGCAAGTACACATACGAGCCGCCCGAACCGGGCATCGCGGCGCCCAACTCGCTCCACACCATCCCGTCCGGAATGCAGATCAGTACCGCGATCAGCCAGCCGAACAACGCTTGCGGCCCGCCCATCGCCGACATCAACAGCGGGATCGTGATGAACGGCCCGACGCCAACCATGTTGACCATGTTCAGCGCTGTAGCCTGAAGCTGCCCAAACCGCCGATGCAAGTGCGGCCCTGCGCCGCTAGATACCACATCCTCGGACGCCACGCCAACCTCCTATTCATGCGACGCGCCATACTAGGGGAAAAGCACTGGCGGGTCAATCCACGGAACGCGCCGAAGCGATACTCGGCCGCTCTTGCCTTGTAACACTTTGGGTTCGACTGCGCATTTATACGGCAGCGAACGTGGCTGATACGGTCGCCCTGTGCAACGGCCAAGGAGAACCGCTTATGGAATGACGCGCGCGGCAAGGCGGCTCGGTTCGCGGCGACGGCGCGGGCCTCGAGCCGGGTACTCATGAGGACGGAGCCTGAATGGGTCAAAAGGCCACTAATCACGGAGGATACAAGCATGAGCGTAAGCGCTGTAGGTTCGTATGGTTTTCTTGACCGGATGGTCATGAGCGCCATGAACCGCACTTCCAAGACAGAGAACCAGGGGTTCGACCTGTCGCAACTGGCGTCGCAGATCGTCAAGACCGCGGATTCCGACGGAGACGGGGTTTTGTCGTCGAGCGAAACCAAACTGAGTACCGAGGTCTTTCAGCAACTCGACACGGATGGAAGCGGACAACTCACGGCGGAGGAACTGCTTTCCGGACTTGAGAGTTCGCGTCCGCGTCAGATGCCGCCGCCCCCGCCGCAAGGACCACCGCCCGGTGAACGCATGGACAGTTCGAAGCTCGCTTCCAGCATTCTTAGCGACGAAGACGGCAACGGGGATGGCGTCCTGTCGGCCGACGAGACCGGTCTCAGTTCGACCGATTTCAACACGCTGGACACGGACGGAGACGGCAAGGTGACAAGTACCGAATTGCAGGCGGCGCTCGATGCCCACCAAGCCGAGCGCGCTCAACAGAAACCGCCTGAGGCGATGGCTAACAACGACCTGTTCGGCATGTTGATGCAGACGCTCCAGCAGAATCAGGCGTCTACCGCCTACGGTCAGCAGGACTGGCTCCAGCAATTGCTTCAAGACCAGGCCCAGACCCTGAAAGTGAGCGCCTAGTGCGCGTGAAATCGAGGCGGGGAGGCCCCGGCTTCCCCGCCCTGCTATTTCAACGCGCCGTGCAGACGCCGCAGTTTGCGCAGGACACGGTGGAGACGAACGCGGACGCGGACCGAATTCCAGCCCATCGCCCGCCCGATCTCCGTCGCGTTCAGTCCCGAGAAGAAACGCATTTCGATTAGGGTGTAATCGTTTCGTTCCAGGCGATCGAGAACTTCCCGCGTGTCCCTAAAAGATTCCGGAAGCGGTAAGCGGCGTCGATGGAGTTCGATATAGGCCGTCTTGGCGCGCGCTTCCCGCGCTTGGGCTTCCCAATACCGATATCCTACCCGAGAGGCGATGCGCCGCAGCCAGTTCGAGAAGGTCCCGCTGTGCCGGTAACGCGCCAGGCTCTTGTACACCTCCAGATAGGTTTCCTGCCGGAGGTCTTCAATGCTGGCTTCGTCGTTCGTGAAGCGGAGCAGGTGGGCCGCGAGAGCGCTTTCATAACGGCACAGCAGGCGACGAAATGCCTGCTCGTCGCCTGCTCGTGCCGCGGCTGCGTCGCGGCCGTCCTGGTCATTGTCCGCGTCGAATCCCCGCGGTATCATCGGTTGCGCACCGGCCCTTTCCTTGACGGGCTATCTGCCGTTCGGCGGTGAGGGAGGGGCGCCTGCGCCGCCGGGGCGCGGACCGCGCATCTTCGAAAGCTCCTCCTTGCTCAGTACGCCGTCGCGGTTTGCGTCAAGACCGGTAAACTGTTCCTGGGCAAAACGGGTCCATCCCGCGGTGAACTCTTCCCTCGTGACATTGCCGTCCTGATTCGCATCGAGGTCTTCGGGGCGTGGGGGCCTGGCGCGCGAACCCGCTCCATCGGGAGGCGGTCCAGGGGGCATCGGGGGACGGTGGCCGTTCGACGAGTTCTCCTGCGGCCCATGGCCGGGAGGCGGACCGTCTGGCGGCTTGGGAAGTTCCTCCTTGCTGAGCGTGCCGCTCCGGTCGGCATCCAATTTGTCGAACTGATCGCTAATGGCTTTGGCCCAACCCGTCGAGAACTCGTCCGTGGAGACTTGGCCGTCGCCGTTGGTGTCCAACGTCTCGATGCGAGGCATGAGTGGCCCCGGCCCGCCAGGACCCGGCTGAGCCCATGCCAAGAGGCTCGATACGGTGAGAATGCACGTCAAGATGACGGTGCGATAGCAGAGAAGATTCATGGTGTGGTTCCTTTCCTTGCTGAGGCAGTGAGATTTCTCGGCGCGGAACGCGCACGGAATGCGAATGAGACGTTCCTGACTTCTTATTCCGTCTCGGACTTGGTTGTCAGGTCGAGAGACTCCTTGCCTTCGAAAACGGATTCGACAGCGCCAAGGACGGCGATGGCGAAATCCATCCAAATCGACACGGTGTCTGTCGTGGCGCGTTGCGGGCGGCGCGTAAGAGGGGAAACGTGTTTCATGGGTACTTCCTTTCAGATTGGGTTGCGGGATGGAGTCGTTAGTCGCGGAGTGAGAAACCGGCCGCCGCTTCTGGAGCAGCGGCGGCCGGTTCATGCCTGGCCCCCACAACGCTACTGGGGGCCGGGCATCTATCGGCCTTCGCCCGGAGGCGGAGGCGGTGGTCCCTCGGGCCCTTCATGCTTCACCTCGGCAGGGGGTGGGGGAGGGGGACCATCGGGACCAGGGTTGGGGCCAGAGTCTCTGTCCATGCGGGGAGGCGGCGGGCCTTCGGGGCGGTCGCCACGACCCCACTGACCGCGGCGATCGCGGTCTTCGGGCCTTCCGGGACCATCGTTCCAACGCGGGCCACGCGGGCGATCGTATCCGCCATCGTCGCCGCGACGCCCGGGACCGCGGTCTTCAGGAGGTCCCATACGCATGCCTGGCGGCGGAGGCGGAGGCATCGTCGAGATGAAGTCCATGAACTCGCCGCGCGAGATCATGCCGTCGCCATTGCCGTCGACTTTGTTGAACAGCGCCTCCGGATCCATCGGCGGGCGTCCGTGAGGACCACGCGGCCCGTCGAACTCGCGCTCGCCACGCTGGCCACGGAACCGTTCGCCGGGAGGCGGACCCCAGGGACGGTCTGGCGGGCCTTGATCGGGGCCGAACTCGGGCGGACGCCTGTCATCGCGGCCGAAGCCTCTGTCCGGAGGCGGGCCACCGCGAGCCTCTGGACCGTCTTCACAGCGAGCGCCACGCGGGCGTTCGCCCGCGCGCGGACCATCGGGACGGTCCGGTGGAGGTCCATCCGGGTGAGGGGGCGGTTCGAGAGCCTTGGCAGGCGGCGGCCCGCCATCGGGCGGCGCGGGCGCCTGGGCGCTGGCGAGCGACGAGAGCAACGCAAGGCCCCCTATCGCCAGCATGAGGGCAAGGGCCGGCGGCATGTATCGCCGGACGTTCTCCGTGGACAATCCTTTGCGTTTCATGGTGACATCCTCCTTTCGGTGTTTGGTGTTGCTTGCTGCGTTCACCCTACAAGTGCCATCACCTCGGGCGCCCGTTACAACGCGCCGCGGGTTGACATCTACGGCTGAGTCCCGTATGATGAAGCTGCGGTGAGGCGTACTATGGGGCTAGTCTCCATACGCCTGCTGAAGGGTGAGGTCGGGAAGCGGACGAATGGGCGCACGCGACGATATCGTAGATCGGCTGGATGCGGCGATCAGCGCGCTGAAGACGGAATTCAGCGCCGTCAAAGACGGTATCGCGGAGCAAGTTTCCTCGACTCACGACACGTTGGGGAGTCTTACGTGGGTGCTCAAGCGCAAAGATGGCGCCTCTGCGGCCCTGGAGCAGCCAACTCCCGTTCATGATAGCCCTGAAAACGGCGCATCCTCGGAAAACGAGCAGTTCCTGCAACGGCAAGTGGAGGCCCTTCGGTCTGAGGTGGCGTTGCTGCGCGGCCAGGAAGCGTGGCTGGCGGCCGCGAATCAGGACTTGAGCGAGCGGCTTGCGGGCGCACGCATCGAATCCAAGGAATGCGTGGCCGCGCTGGCCCACGCCGAAGAGGAGTTGGAGCAGCTTCGGAAGGCGCTCGCCGATGAAGCGGCAGCGGCGGGCGCATTGCGCCGCGAGGTGGAGCGATTGGAAAGCGAACGCGACCACGCTCCGGAAATATCGCGGCATCTCGCCGAAGAGGTTGCTTCATTGCGCTTCGATAACGCCTGTTTGCAGGCCGATATCGAGAGCATGGAAGCGCGCGCGGCGGCATTGGAACGCCAGCAGCGCGTCCTGATCGAGTCGCACACGTCCGACGGTTCAGTACGCAGACTAGGCGAGCTCCTCGTGGCTGCAGGCATCATTACAGACGAGCAACTCGACGAAGCCCTGGGTCTCCAGGCCATGACGCCGGGACAGAAGCTCGGCGCAATTCTGATGGAGCGGGCGATGGCGGGCGAAGAAGAAGTCGCGCAGGCCGTCGCGTGCCAGTGCCGGCTCCCGCTGGTCCGTTTATCGGAACGCCACGCGCGCGAAGGGTGCGCCGCGCTTGTGGACCGCAAGACCTGCTCGCATCACCAATGCGTCCCGTTGCACTGGACGGACGACCGTGTCTTCCTGGCGATGGCCGATCCGCACAACGAGGAAGCCATCGTTACGGTGCAGCAAACGAGTCGGCGCACCGTCGTGCCGGTTGTAGCGACGCTTTCCGATGTCACCTCGGCGATTCGAGGCGCCTACGGCCCGCACTGAGAGGAAGTCCTGAGCCGAACGGCCTATCGGGGAACCCATTGTTCCAAGAATCCTGGCTTGCGCCTCGGTTGCGCCATGACACGTCGATGGGCAAGAATAGCCTTTGGTGCAACCTGGGAGTGCCGCTATGACCTCGAAAGAACGCGTGTTGGCCGCCATCCGCCATCAGGAGCCGGACCGGACTCCGATTCAGACGTACCTGACGCCGGAGATCGCGCGGAAACTGATGGACCATTTCAAGACGGAGGATATCCTGCCGATCCTGGGTGTGGACTTCCGGCATGTCGGGCCGCGTTATGTGGGTCCCGAGCGCAAGATCCCGCCGGGCTGCGATCATGTCGACGAGTGGGGGACGGGGTACAAGTTCATCCAGTTCGAGTCGGGGGCGTATCCTGAAGCGGCCTATCTGCCGCTCGCCGAGCTTAACACGCTCGAAGAAGTCGAGGCCTATCCTTGGCCGAACATCGAGGACTACGATTTCTCGCATATCGAGGCCGAGTGCGATCGCTTGAGCGAATGGGCGGTCTGCTGCGAAGGCGCGGGCACGCCGGATATCGTGAACGGCGTTAGCCGCGGGCGCGGCATGGAACGGGTCGTCATGGACATCGCGACGGAAGACCCGGTGGGCGTGGCGGTCATCGATAAGCGGTGCGACGCCCTCTATGCGCGGGCGCGCCGCACGCTCGAAGCAGGCAACGGCAAGATCGACATTCTGTGTCTCGGCGAAGACTGTGGCAACCAAGCGGGCCCAATGTTTCCGCCGGATGTCTTTCGCCGCTTCTTTCTGCCGCGACTCAAACGCTTCTACGACCTCGCACACGAGTTCGGCGCGATTGCAATGATGCATTCGTGCGGCAACACGCGAAAGCTTATGCCGACCTTCGTCGAGATGGGCCTTGACGTCCTCGACGCGATGCAGCCCGAACCTCCGGGCATGGTCGCCGCGGAGATCAAAGCAGAGTTCGGCAAGGACCTCGCGTTTTGCGGTCTCATCAGCACGCAGAAGACGTTGCCGTTCGGCACCGAGGCCGAATGCCGCGCGGAAGCACGCGACCGGCTCGCGGTCGTGGGGAAGGGCGGGGGTTACATCTTCAGCCCCGCGCATTGCATCCAACCGGACACGCCCCTCGAAAACGTGCTTGCCATCTACGAGGAAGCTCTCGAGCTCGAACCCGGGGCGCTCATGAAGTACCACGCGTCGTAGGAGGTACTGGCGCGGCCGATTGGACAGGATAACGGGATTTGCAGGATGCGGTGTCGCTCTTCTCATTAGGCCGGTCTTGAGAAAAACGTCTTCCAGTTCCGTTTCTGACTTCGGTGCTTCCGTATGTCCGGTTAATCCTGCTATCCTGTCCAAATGACAGTTGGCGCTTCAATCGTGTAGGAAGGAGTAAGCATATCATGGCCAAGACTAAGCGGGTCCCGTCGCGCGCCGAAGTGCGCCCCGAAGACACCTGGGACCTTTCGCCGTTGTTCAAGAGCGACGCCGCGTGGGATCGCGCGTATCGCAAGATCGAGAAACAGATTCCCCATTTCGCGTCGTATCGCGGGAAACTGGGGCGTTCCGCGAAGGTCTTGCGCGATTGTTTCGATTTTCAGGTGGCCTTCGAGAAAGAGGCGGAACGTCTCGGAAATTATGCCTCGCTCAAGGCTTCGGAAGATGTCGCGAACAGCGCATACCAGGGCATGATCGCACGCTACGTTCACATGGCCACGCAGGCCAACGAGGTCGCGAGCTACATCGCCCCGGAGATTCAGGCTATCCCCAAAGCCAAGATGAACGCCTTTTTGAAATCGCCGCTGCTGAAACCGTACCGTTTCCAGTTAGAGAAGCTGCTCCGCTTCAAACCGCATATTCTCTCAGAACCGGAAGAGCGCGTCCTCGCCATGCAGGGCGAGATCGCCGACACGGCGGACAAGGTGTTCAGCCAGCTCAACGACGCGGACCTCGAGTTCGGCTTCGTGAAGAACGCGCGCGGCGAGCGCATCGAGTTGACCCAGACGTCGTTCCGCAGCTTCCTCGAATCGCCCAAGCGCGCGGTGCGCAAGGAAGCCTTCGACAAGTTCTACGCCGAATACGGCGCTCATGCCAACACGCTCGCCGCAACGCTCAGTTCGTCCGTGCTGCACGACGTGTATCAAGCGCGCGTACGCAACTTCCCGTCAGCACTCGGCGCGGCTCTGTTCGGCGACAGAATCCCCGTGTCCGTATACGACAGTTTGATCGCGGCGGTCCACGGGAACCTCGACACGATGTACCGCTACCTCGAAGTCCGGCGGCGCGCCCTCAAGCTCAAGCAGCTTCACATCTACGACACGTACGTGCCGATCGTGCCGATGCAACGCGCACGCACGCCGTATGCCCACGCGGTCGACGCGATCGAGGAAGCGCTCGCGCCGCTCGGAGCGGAGTACGGCAAGACGCTGGCCGCCGGGTTGCACGCGCGCTGGGTCGACCGCTACGAGAACCAGGGCAAACGGAGCGGGGCGTTTTCGAGCGGCGGCTATTTCGGCCCTCCGTACATCCTCATGAACTACCAGGACGACGTGATCGACCATGTCTTCACGCTCGCCCACGAGGCCGGGCATTCGATGCACACGCATTACAGCGCGACGCATCAGACCTTCCAGGATTACCACTACACGATCTTCGTCGCCGAAGTGGCGTCGACCTTCAACGAACAACTCCTGAGCGAGCGCCTGTTGAGCAAGGCCGGCGACAAACGCACGCGGGCCTATCTCATCAACCGCGAGATCGAGGAGATTCGCGGGACGCTCGTTCGCCAGACGATGTTCGCCGAGTTTGAGAAGACGATCCACGCGATCGGCGAGGCGGGCGAACCGCTCACGCTCGAACGGTTCCGTTCCGAATATCGCGCCTTGCTTGACCTCTATTTCGGCCCGGGCCTCGTCATCGACGACGCCCTCGAACTCGAGTGCTTCCGCATCCCGCACTTCTACCACGCCTTCTACGTGTACAAATACGCGACCGGCATCTCCGCGGCCATTGCGCTGTCCGAACGGGTCCTGCGCGGTGGCGCGAAAGAACGCGACCGCTATCTAGCGTTCCTGAAGAGCGGCGGATCGAAATATCCGCTCGACCAACTCCGCGAGGCCGGTGTCGACATGGAAACCCCCGAACCCGTTGACGCTGCTATGCAGCGATTCAAACAGTTGGTAGACGAATTGGACGCGTTGATATAGTGCATGTTCGCTTGGTTCTAGGCCGGGAAGTCCGGCTTGTGGGCGAGTGGATACGGAGGGAAACGAGGTGGCTCTATCTTCAGGCGAAAACTCGGGATGTCTGTTGGCGCTCTTAAACCTCTTTCGAGGCGCAAGTCCCGAGAAAGGTCCACTCCCGTATCGGCTAAAGGATGATTTTCTTTCAGCAACCGAACTCTCGTTCTATCGCGTATTACGCATGGCAATCAATGATCGGCTTACTGTGTTCTGCAAGGTTCGACTGCAGGACGTGTTCCATATCGTTGCGCAGAACAAGGGCTATAACTCTTTCTTTGCGCGCATCAGTCAGAAGCACGTGGACTTTCTGCTGTGTGACCCCAATACCCTCCGGCCCGTCGTCGCTATGGAACTGGATGACAAGAGCCACCAGCGAGAGAAGACCAGGGCGCGAGATCGCTTCGTGGACGAGGTTTTTGCTGCCGCTTCGCTGCCACTTCATCATTTTGCGGCCAGGCATGCGTACTCGACTGCTGACTTGCAGGAGGTCCTTGCGCAGTATCTTGCGAGTTCGGCGAGCACTAAAGAAGCGCAGACCTCTCCGCTTGCTGGGAGTACTTCCGATACGGAACCTCCACTCTGTCCCAAGTGCGGTATCCCGCTTGTGCTGCGTACATCGAGCAGAGGCGGTATGGTGGGACAGAGATTCTATGGATGCGTCAATTATCCCAAGTGTCGGGAGACGATTCCTGTGCGCTAAATGTGCATGCCCTCTCGGGGGCCTGCCAGTGGTACGACGTACGTTTTGCGTGTCAATGTATCGGTCGGATGTATACTCTCAAATGGCGGCTCCTTCAAACTGAAATGGAGGCACTTGTAAGGTGAATCAGAGCGCGAATCGTTTTCCAAGTTGTTCGCTTTGTATGATTGTGTCGTTGTTATTCTCGTCGGCAAGCCTGGCCGACGAAGTCGACAACCTTTTCAGGGACCGCGTTCAGCAGCCTTCGTTCACATCCCATCGCGAAAGCAGTTCGAACGAGGACCTCAATCGCAACGGCGACGCGCGGGGCATCAAGAAAGGCGAGACGCTCGTCCTGGCCGACGTAGATGGGCCGGGCGCGATCACGCATATCTGGTTTACGGTCGGTTCGTACGATCCGTTCCATGGGCGGTCCCTTGTGTTGCGGGCCTATTGGGACGGATCTGAGAAACCGAGCGTCCAGGCGCCGTTGGGCGATTTCTTCGGCGTGGGGCATGGGGCTTTTTCCAGCTTCGTTTCGCAACCGGTCTGCGTGAATTCCGAAGGGCGTTCACGCTCGTGTTTCTGGCGGATGCCGTTCAAGAAACATGCGCGGATTACCGTCACGAACGATTCCGAAAAGTACGATTGCGATTCGCTCTACTACTATGTCGATTGGCAGAAGTACGAGAGCCTGCCTGAAGACACGACCTATTTCTGCGCTCAGTATCGCCAGGCCATGCCCGCGCAACCGGGCGACTACGTGATTCTCGATACTACGGGCAAGGGACAGTACGTCGGTACGGTGTACTCGGTGCAACAGGTCGAGAACGGCTGGTTCGGCGAAGGCGACGACCGCTTCTGGATTGACGGCGAAGCGACGCCCTCGCTTAGAGGCACGGGGACGGAGGACTATTTCAACGACGCGTGGGGCTTCCGGCAGTTCTCGACGCCTTACTATGGTGTGTCGCTGTGGGAAGGGTACTTCGCGGGCGACCGCGTAACGGCGTACCGCTGGCACATACCGGACCCGGTGGCCTTCTCGAAATCGCTCAAAGTCACCATCGAGCATCGCGGCAGCGTCTTCACGGACGACATTGCCCAACTGGGGAGTTTCGTCGAACGGCCGGATTGGATAAGCTCGGTCGCCTTCTGGTATCAATCGCCGCCCGCGGAACTCGATCCGGCTCTCCCGCCGGCTTCCGCGCGCATCGCGCCGTACCGCGTCATCCCGGCGTCGAGCCTGAAGGTCCGGGGGAATCCGACCGTCGCGGTCGTGAAGCAAGAGGACGGTGTCAGCTATCTGCCGCTGGGCACGGACGCGTCCATTGAATTCGACTTCGATGTCACGGAAGCGGGGCGCTATGTGGTCAGCGCGTTCATGCAACATGCGTTCGTTGGCGGCGTGTATCAGCCCTTCATGGACGGCAAACCCTTCGGCGCGCCGATCGACCTCTGCGTTCCCGGCGCGGACATCCTGCCCGTCCGGCTTGACCAGCACGTCCTCGAACCCGGCACGCATACGCTCAAGTTCGAGTGCAAGGGGCCGTCGCCCACGCGGCGCACGCTTGCCAAACCCGCCTGCTCCTTTGGCATGACGTATCTCGTGCTGCTGCGCCTGGAGGACATGCAAGGCTTCCACGAGGCGCAAAAGAAGATCTTCGAGGAGCAAGCGGCCTCTGGCAAGTAAGTGCCGAAGGATTGGCGCAGTTCGTGCTCTCCGCCAGCCGGATCTGCGGTCCCGTTGTGCTTCGGACGCCTGAGGTGGCATAATCCGCTCGTTTCTCACATCGGAGACACGGGATGTGACATGGCGTCAACAAGAAACATGAGGATTCTGCATGCCTCTGCAAAGCAACTTTGAAGTACTGAACACGTTCCTGCTGATCCTGTCGTTTGTGCTGGGATGTATGATCGGCAGCTTTCTCAACGTGTGCGTCTGGCGTTTGCCGCGCAACGAGTCGGTCATTCATCCGCGGTCGCGCTGTCCCAAGTGTGGCAACCTCATCGCGTGGTACGACAATATCCCCATCGTAAGCTGGCTCGTGCTTGGCGCGAAGTGCCGCAACTGCGGGACGACAATTAGCTGGCAATATCCCCTGGTCGAGGCCATCACGGGCGTGTTGTTCTGTTGCGTGTACTGGCGGTTCGGCATGGTCATTGCCACCCCGGTCTATATGCTCTTCGTCGCCGGGCTGATTCTGATCACGTTCGTCGACCTCGCGGACTGGACTATCCCGAACGAAGTGACTTTCCCCGGCATCCCGATCGGTATCGTATGCGGCGTCGTGGGCATGGTCTATCCTGCAAGCGGCTTCATCGTTCGCAGCGTGATCGAGTCGCTTGCCGCGGCCGTGATTGGCGGCGGCATCCTGTATTTGCTGGACAAGCTAACGCTGCTCCTTGCCAAGAAGCGCGGCATGGGCTTCGGCGACGTCAAACTGATGGCGATGCTGGGCGCCTTCCTCGGCTGGAAGAGCATCCTGTTTATCATGATGGTCTCGTCGATCATCGGCAGCGGCGTAGGCTTGACGCTTCTGGCTATTACCAAACAGACCGCCAAGAACAAGCCCGATGACCTCGAAGCCCAGGGCGGTCACTATCTGCCCTTCGGACCGTACCTTGCGGTGGCGGGCCTGTTGTACTTGTTCTTTGGTGAGTGGATCATGTCCTCGTACATCCATTTCCTCACGCCGCCTGAGCCTTCTTCGGTGACGCCGCTTCTATGAGCGAGGCGTCTCCCCCCGAAATCATCCGCATCGGGCTGCCCACGCCATTTCCCGTCGGGCCGGTCAACGTATTTCTGATCAAGACCGATCCACCGATACTGGTGGATGCCGGTGTCCGTACAGACGAGGCGCGCGACAAGTTCGTCGAGCGCTTGGCGGAACTTGGACTCGCGATGCACGATCTCGGCGCGGTACTGTTGACGCACGGGCACCTGGATCACGTGGGGCTGGTGGGAGATATCCAGCGCGAATCCAAGGCGCGCATCTACGCGCACCCGCTGGTTGCGGAGCAGTATGCCAACTACGGTGATGAAACCGAGGAAAACCTTCGCTATCTGCTCGGTGTCATGCGGCGCTTCGGGGTCCCGGAAGACAGCATCGCGAAAGTAGCCGAGGTCCGGAACGCGTTTCAATCGCTGGCCGCGCCGTTCAATGTAGATCACGCGTTCGATGACGGGGAAAACGTTGAGGGGTTTGTCGCGCGCTACGTGCCTGGGCATTCGGCCTCGGACACCTTGTTCTACCACCCAGGATGGCGTATCGCGTTCACCGGCGACCACCTCATTCGCAACGTGACGCCGAATCCGCTGATTCGCAGGCCCCGCAAGGGCCAGGCGCGCGCGCGGAGCCTGGTCGAGTACCAGCATTCGCTCGAACTCACGCGCTCGCTCGACATCGACACCTGCTATCCGGGCCACGGCGCGCCGTTCGATGATCATCGCCATGTGATCGACAATCTCGCGCGCCGCCATGAACGCCGTACCGCCGACGTACACACGTTGCTCGCGTCCGGTCCCTTGACTCCGCACGAACTCGCCTTGATACTCTTTCCCAAGATCAACCTCAATATCATCCACCTTGGGTTGTCCGTAGCCATTGGCCACCTCGAAGTCCTGGAAGAACGGGGTATGGCCGAGTCCGAAGAACGGGACGGCGTGCTCTGGTACGCGCTCAAGAGCTGACACAACAGGTATAAGAAGCACAAGGGGTACAGCGATGGACGTGTTGCGATTCGAGGAAGGGTATTTCGAGCGGATCTGGGGCGGGCAGAAGCTTCAGACCGTGTACGGCAAGCCCATTCCTTCCGACGTTCCTATGGGCGAAGCCTGGCTCATCGCGGACCATCCCGTCTATGAAAGCGTCGTTGCCGAGGGCGAACACAAGGGAGCGACATTGCGGCAGTTGCTTGCCGACGACGCACAGGCCATTCTCGGAACGCGCGCGCAATTGACCATTCACGGGCGCTTCCCGCTGCTGCTCAAGATCCTCGATGCCCGGGACGTGCTGTCCGTCCAGGTCCACCCCGACGATGTGTGCGCCAAGGAACTCGGCGAGCCGGATGTCGGCAAAACCGAAATGTGGCACGTGCTCCAAGCCGATCCGGGTAGTGAACTCATCTGCGGCCTCGATGCGTCGGTTACGAGCGAACGATTCCTGCGGGCCATTCGCGAAGGCGCGCCCGAGGCCCTTATGACCCGCTTCAACGTCCGGCCGGGATCTTCGGTGCATGTCCCGGCCGGCACGGTCCACGCCATCGGCGCAGGCGTGTTTCTCGCGGAAATCCAGCAGAACAGCGACCTGACCTACCGCATCTACGACTGGGGCCGGGTCGAAGCGAACGGGAAGCCGCGCGCGCTCCACTTTGACAAGGCGGCAAAGGCCATCAAGTTCGGACAGCCCGAGACCTCGCTGATTCGTCCTTTCGAATACACCCTCGATACGGCGCGGTGTGGCGTTCTCGCGGCGTGTCCGTATTTCGCCGCAGAACTGCTGAGCATTGAAGGGTCCCTCCGGAGACACACCCGGTGCGAGTCGTTCCATATCGTTCTTGCCAAGACCGATGATGTTCTCGTACAAGGGAAGACGGTGCGCGCAGGTTGCGCGGTGCTTGTACCAGGGAGTACGGAGGCTTTCGAGCTATCGGGGCGAGGAACGGTGCTGGATTATTATGTTCCTGACGTTGAAAGCGATATTGTGACGCCGTTGGTGAATGCGGGCCATCCCATCGCGGAAGTGTGGTCGGCGTTTGTTGCTCCATAATGGAACGATTCGTTCCTTTCTTTTTCTTAATGTCCACTTAATTAGTAACAGTTGAAGAAGAGAGCACCAAAGACCGATCCTTGGTAGGGGAAGGAGTGCGTATGCAGACCGATGCGCAGTTGGTTTTCCGGTGCCTCGAAGGCGACACCGAAGCCTACGGCGACTTGGTGGACCGCTATCAACAGGCGGTCTACGCCACGGCCTACTACTACGTAGGACGGCATGGCGCTGCGGAAGACGTTGCTCAGGATGCCTTTATGGCAGCCTACCGCAGCCTTCCCTGGCTCAAGGAAGCGGAGAAATTCGGCCCGTGGATGAAGACCATCACGTGCCGCACGGCCGCAAACTGGCTTCGGAGACATCAGCGGCGCATGCTGGCGGAAACCCCGCTCCCGTACCGCAAGATGATCTCCATCGAAGACGCCAGAGAGGGGCCCGAAGGAAACGTACTACGGAACGAACGGTACGAGCGGGTGCAAAAGGCAGTCGACACATTGCCGGAACGGTACAGGCTGCCGGTGATACTTCGCTACCTGCAAGAGTTGAATTATGACGAAATCAGCGCCTTTACGGGAGAGTCCCGCGAGGAAATTCGGGGCATCCTGCAACGCGCTGGCCGGCAGTTGCGCGACATTTTGATCGATATGGATGCTGGTGAAGGAGAGGCCCGTTGGCTTCCTGCAAACAAGTAGAGTCCATGCTGCAAGCACGGATTGACGGCGAGGTAAGCGCCGCCGAGAGCATTATTCTCGACGAGCACTTGGTTACCTGCCGTTCCTGTTCTGTCTTGTTGCGCCAGCATCAAAGCACTTCCGCCATGATGTTCGAGGCGTTTAGCGCCGACCGCCTTCAGCACAAGCTGCGCGGCTCCGTGATGGAGAACCTCCCCGAGATGGAGCCGTTGCGTATTGACGTGCAAGGCGTGAACTGGCGTGAGAAGACGCCGAAGGATCGGCGGGTCTGGTGGGCGGCATGGGCTCCGGCCGTTGCCGCAGCCATGGTGTTGTTCCTTGCGGTTCCGTTGTATTTCTCGTGGCCGAAAACGGTGGCTCGAGTGGGAGCGATTGTTGGACTCGTGACGCAGAGCCTTGGTTCGGTGACGTGCATGGATCGCGAGGGCGTGGCTCCGGATCTTTCGGCTGTTGAAAGCCCTATTGCGTGCGGGAACCGCTATGAGACGGCCCCGAACTCGAAGCTGCTGCTGACGCTTCGGGGGCCGACGCACGTTAAAGTCGATGAAAACACGCGCTTGCGCGTATGCGACGACCGAGAATTGAGCCTGGAGTCGGGCCACATTTTCCTGGATGTAGCCAAGGACGAGGCCCGGCAATTCCACGTGACCACGCCCGCAGGCAGCATAACTGTGCTCGGTACTATCTTCGACGTTCTGGTCAATGCAGTCGGGACGACTGTTACGCTTAAGACGGGGAAGATTCGTATCGACAACGGAACTATTATAGGCGAAGTGGCCCCAGGCGAGCAGGTTGCCTTTGAGGCGAATGGCCGTACGCTGAGCCGCAGCACGGTAAACGTGGACAGCGTAATGCGCTGGGCGGAAGTCATCGTTCCTGAACAATCGGCCTACAATCTGTTCGCCAAGACGATTCAGCCCACGTCGACCGAAGAACTGCCTGCCGAAGAAGTTTACGCGGTAATTGCCAACAAAGATGTGGTCTCGCGTCCTATCAGCGCGTTCTTTCTGAGTTGGGAACCCGACGGTGTCACGTCGGGGCATTGCAGCTACGATGTCCATGTCTATAACAACTCGATGGTGGAGTTGTTCAGAGATCGCATAGACGGACGCCTATTTGCGGATAAGACACAACGGATTTATGAAGTCAACGTGCCCGGAGAGCCCATCCGGAACACGAACGTCATTCACGTCAAACTTGTCCCGGACTTCAGCACGGGGGATGTCAAGACCTCGTTTGTCAAAGTCTGGGCATTGGGTATCTAGCGATGATCTTCGGTCTTCAGAGAGGCGGCTGCAAGGAGCACACGGTAAGAAATCTACCTCAAGTCACTCCTTCCCCAAGAGTAACTGCAGCCAACATGTCTCCGCGGCTCGCCTCTCTGATGTCTTTTGCACGGTTCGATGCGGAAGCAGGTCGTAAACGGCTTTCGCACTTAAGTTTGCGAGAAACGGGTTTGCCAGGGCCAAACGTTAGAATCTGCCTCAAGTCACTCCTTCCCCAAGAGTAACTGCCTAACTTGCTCGGCGAACCCGTTTCTCCAACTCGTTACACCGGAAAGCCGGTGGTAGGTAAGACACCGAGTCCGCCATCCGATAGAAAGAAAAAGGGACATCGAGCGTCGGGGTCGCTCGATGTCCGCCATCCTGGAGCAGGCGGATTACCCGTCCGCTCTCTGTGTTCATTCTACCACGGGGAGGCCTATCTGGCAAGCGATGCGCCTGCGGCTGTCCTCCTGCTTAGGCGAAACCGGAATCGAGCAGATCGTTGTTGTTCCCCTGCCAAGGGTGTGCTACCATCTAGTCCTTGGATACAACGTAGCGTCTCGCTATGGAGGTCATAGAGTGGTTTTAATGCATGTGTTCCGTAGATATTTCTTGCTTTCGGCAGTTTTTGGGGCGTTAATCCCGGCTTGGGCATCCGCCCAGGACGCGACCTCGCCCTCTCATGCCTCGCTGGACGAAGCCCTGGCGCGGGTCAAGCCCGCCTTGGTTCGCATCCACGTCGTGGCGACGGAGTACGAGGAAGGCCGCGAGATGAAGATGGAGGCCAGCGGAAGCGGGGCCATCATCACGAAGGAAGGCCACGTCGTGACGAATCACCATGTGGCCGGCCACGCGGTGCGTCTGTTCTGCACGCTTCCCGACCGGCGCGACGTCGATGCCGAACTCGTCGGCACCGATCCGCTCACGGATATCTCCATCATCAAGTTGAAGCCCGATACCCCCATGGAATTCCAGCCGGCAGTTTTCGGCGATTCCTCGGCCATGCGGGTGGGCGATCCGGTTCTCGCGATGGGCAGTCCGCTCGCGTTGTCGCAGTCCGTCACGTCCGGCATTGTCAGCAATTGCGAGATGATCATGCCGGAGTGGCTGCGCCGCTGGGGGGACATGAAAGAGGACGGCGAAGATGTCGGCGCGCTCGTAAAGTGGATCGGTCACGACGCGAGCATCTTTCCCGGGAATTCCGGCGGGCCGCTTGTCAATCTCAAGGGCGAGATCGTCGGCATCAACGAAATCTCGATGGGACTGGGCGGAGCGATTCCCAGCAACCTGGTGAAGCAGGTGGCGGACCAGCTTGTCGCGTCCGGCAAAGTAACGCGCGCGTGGCTTGGCGTCACGGTCCAGCCGCGGCTTAAGCATGCGCCCGAGACGCGAGGCGTACTCCTTGGCGCTGTTCTGCGCGATTCGCCCGCTGCCGCCGCGGGGTTGCAGTCAGGCGACATTATCGTCCGCGTGGCGGGCCAGGACGTGAATGCACAGTTTGCGGAGGAGATTCCCGATTTCAATCGCGTCGTTTCGGCGCTGCCTTTGGAGGTTCCCGTCGAGATTGTCGTGTTTCGCGACGGCAAGGAGACGCCGGTTCAAGTGACGCTTGTCGAGCGCGAGAAGGCGAAGAAGAAAGAACAGGAAATCAAAGAGTGGGGGATCACGGTGTCGAATCTCTCGCTGGTCGCCGCGATGGAAATGAAACGGAAGAGTACGGACGGCGTGCTGGTGACATCGGTGCGCCCGGGCGGTGCGGTCGGCGAGGCCAAACCAAGCATGGCCGAAAAAGACGTCATCGTCGAGGTCAACGGCAAACCCGTCAACAACGTCAAAGCCCTGGTGGACGCCACGCACGAGGCTCTGGAAGGCAAGACGGACCTTGTGCCGATCCTTGTGGCCTTCGACCGCAAGACCGAACGTTTCATGACCGTGGCCAAGATTGGCATCAAAGAACTCGAAGATCCTGGTCTCGAAGTGAAGAAGGCGTGGATTCCCTGCGAAACCCAAGTGATTACGCGGACCATGGCCGAGTTGCTGGGCGAACCGGACCTCAAGGGATTCCGCGTGACGGAAATCTACCCGGATACAACCGCGCAAAAGGCTGGACTTCAGGTGGGCGACCTCATCCTGAAAGTCGACGACGAGAAGCTGACGGCTTCGGCTCCGGAGCACTATGAGGAACTGGCCGCGTTGATTCGGCAGTACCGCGCCGGAGACACCGTGCAACTCGGCATCCAGCGCGGCAAGGACGCGCTGACACTACCGGTCGAACTGGCGCTCGCGCCAAAGCTGACGCGCGAAATGAAGCAGTACCAGGACGAGCAGTTCGAGTTCACCGTGCGCGAGATTAGTTTCTTCGACCGGGCCAAAGAGCAGTGGAAAGAAGATCAGGCCGGAGTCATCGTGAGCGAACTCAAACCGGGCGGATGGGCGGCGCTCGGACACCTTAACTTCGGCGATCTGGTATTGGCCGTCGACGGCGCTCCGGTCGAAGACGTGCAGGCATTCCAGACGAAGATGCACGAGATTGCAGGCGCGAAGCCCGAGAGCGTGACCCTCAAAGTGCTGCGTGGCATTTACACGCGGTACCTGGAACTCGAACCTAAGTGGGAAGACAAGCCGTAAGGAGTCAGCGTTGGAAGCGGCGTCGATTCGCCGCCGCAACCGTTACCGATAAAGGAACAGGACATGAAGCTCGCAGGTCGTCAATGGATGGTTGGGTTAGTAGCCGCCGCGTTGTTGTCGATGCCTTTGGCGGCGATGGCAGGGGATCTCGAGACCCAGGGGCGCGCCATTCTCGAAAAGAACCAGAAGGCCGTAGTGACCGTGCAGTTGGTCATCAAGCAGAAGATGTCGATGGGGGCCATGGGCTCGCACGAAGAAGAGTCCAAAACGGAAGCCACGGGCTGCGTGATCGACCCGTCCGGCCTGACTGTGATGTCCCTGTCGGAGACGGACCCCGGCAGCATCTATGAAAGTATGATGTCCGGCATGGGCGAGACCGGCGAGAATTTCAAGATGGAGAGTTCGGTGGGCGACGTCAAGATCCTTCTCGATGACGGGACGGAGGTCCCGGGTCAAGTCGTCCTGCGTGACAAGGACCTCGATCTGGCCTTCGTTCGGCCGACCGAAGCCCCGGCTGCGCCGTTCACGGCGGTCGACCTTGGGCAAGCGGCCCAACCTGAGCTGCTCGATCAAGTGATCACCGTGAACCGCCTTGGCAAAGTCGCCAATCGGTCCTATGCCGTCGGGATCGAACGCATCCAGTCGATCGTTCGCAAGCCGCGCACACTGTACATCGCCGGCAAAGACCCCACGCATACCGGGCTTGGGTCTCCCGTGTTCGCACTGGACGGCAAGCTCGTGGGCATCTGCGCGTTGCGCACCGCGAAAGGCGCGAGCGGCGGCGGCTTCATGTCGGCCATGAGCGGTATCGCGGACTCGATGCTGCCGGTGATCGTGCCGGTTGCCGATGTGCAAGATAGCGCCAAACAGGCGCCGAAGGAAGCTCCGAAGGAAGAACCCAAGGTGGAGAGCAAGGAAGAGAGCAAACCCGACGCGGCGGCTGCTCCGGAATCGAAATCCTGATCCGGAACGTTCCGGCGCCGGAGTTCGGAAGGATCGCTACGTGGAATCGCTGCACGGCAGACGCGCGTTGATTACGGGCGGCGCGAAGCGCATCGGCGAAGGCCTCGCGTTGGCCTTGGCGCGGCAGGGCGTGGACGTGGTGGTCCATTACAACACGTCGGCGGAGCGGGCGGAAGCGGTTGCCGAAGATGCGCGCCGTTGCGGAGTTAGGGCTTGGACGCTTGCGGCGAATCTCGAATGTCCTTCGGATGCAGAGGCGCTGATGGGCCGCGCCGTCGAGATGGCTGGCGCGATAGAGATTCTGGTCAACAACGCGTCGAGCTTCCCGCAAGACACGTTGCGTTGCGCCACCGCAGAGGCGTTTGAGGCGGCGTTTCGGCTCAATGCGCTTGCCCCGGCCCTCATCGCGCGGCAGTTCGCGCAGCACTGCCGGAGCGGGTCCATCGTGAATCTCTTGGACGCGCGTATCGCCGATTACGACCGCGAGCATGCGTCGTATCACGTGAGCAAGCGCGCCTTGTTCACGATGACGCGCATGCTGGCGGTCGAGTTTGCGCCCGGGGTGCGCGTGAACGCCGTTGCGCCGGGGCTTATCTTGCCGCCGGAGGGCCAGGACGAAGCGTATCTCGATAAACTGGCGTCGACGAATCCGCTGAGTCGGCATGGCGTGCTCGAAGATGTCGTCGAGGCAGCCCTGTTTCTGTTGCGTAGCGATTTCGTCACGGGGCAAGTCCTCTTCGTGGATGGCGGCCGGCATCTGAGAGGCGCGATGTATGGCTAGTCCTGAGTAGGAGCGGTTTTGGAAAGTCCGCCCCTACTGGAATCTGGCTTGTTGAGTGCATTGGGTTGGAGCACATGGACAGACTGCATATTCGCAATCTTGGTCTGCGATGCATTGTCGGGATCAATCCCGACGAGCGGCGCGAGAAACAGGACGTTATCATCAATATCACCCTTCATGCGGACCTGCGCGCCGCGTGTCTTTCGGACCGCATCGAGGATACCGTCGACTACAAAGGCATCAAGAAACGCGTGGTGGCTCTGGTCGAGACCTCGTCGGAGTTCCTGATCGAACGCCTTGCGCAACGTATCGCCGATCTGTGCCTGGAAGACCCGCGCGTCGATCAGGTCGACGTGAGCGTGGACAAGCCCGGCGCGTTGCGATTCGCGCAGAGCGTGGCAGTCGAGATCAGCCGTTCGCGCGAGAAGTGAGCCGTTCGGAGTCCCTTAGCATGTCCGAACACCGTGTCTATATCGGCGTGGGTTCCAACATCGATCCCGAATCGAACATTCCGCGCGCGCTGGAATTGCTTGCGGCCAGGGCGCACGTCGAGGCCGTATCGACCTTCTACCAGACGGCGCCGCTTCTTCGTCCGGGTGATCCGCCTTTTCTAAACGGCGTCGCCCGGGCGCGGACTTGGCTCGATGCCGACGTGTTGAAATTCGAGATCCTGCGCGGCATTGAAACGCAGTTGGGCCGCGTTCGTGGAGGCGACGCGTACGCGCCTCGCCCTATCGACCTTGATATCCTGCTGTTCGATACGCTCATAATAGACGCGCCAGGCCTGCGTGTGCCTGACCCGGACCTCTGGAACCGGCCGTTTCTGGCCGTGCCTCTGCTGGAATTGGAGCCGCGTCTCGTGTTGCCCGATGGCCGGTTGCTGAACGAGTCGCCATGCGCGCGCACCAGCGTGGACATGGTTTGTATGGAGGCGTTTACGCGCCAAGTGAGAGAAAGGCTGGGTGTATGAACGTGGAACGTGTGGCGCAGCTAGTGCGCGAGTTGCTCGTCGAGATCGGCGAAGATCCCAATCGAGACGGACTCTTGAAGACCCCCCATCGCGTGGCGAAGGCGTACGAGTTTCTAACGTCGGGCTATCGCGCGGACATAAACGCCGTCATCAACGACGCCGTGTTCGAGACCGCGTCGAACAACATGATCATCCTCCGCGACATCGAGGTGTACAGCTTGTGCGAACACCACATGCTGCCGTTCTTCGGGCGCTGCCATATCGGCTATATCGCCACCAAGAAGGTCCTCGGAGTAAGCAAGCTGGCGCGCATCGTCGATTGTTACGCGCGGCGCCTTCAGATTCAGGAGCGCTTGACCTCGGAAGTGGCCCACGAAATCATGCGCACGACCAAAGCCGAGGGCGTTGGTGTCGTCATCGAATGCCGCCATCTGTGCACGATGATGCGCGGTGTCGAGAAGCAGAATTCGGTCATGACCACGTCGTCTGTGCTCGGCAGTTTCCACAATGACGACGCAACCCGCGCCGAGTTCTTGAACCTCATTGGGAGGCATGTCTCCTGAGGACGAAACCCTGGAACGCTCGAAAAGTGCCGCCGTTACGAGCGAAAGTCTCAACCCTTAACCGGCCGCTGGTCGCCGGCCGCTGACGTTCGAGCATCGATGCCCACCCCTGTTGGCGAAGAGGCCGTTGCGCGGTTTACGCCTGGCGCGATGGCGCGCATGCGGCAGGAGATCCACGTCACCGGAGGCCGCGAGGTCTTCTTCGCGGGCGGGATCGACGCGCAAGGTATCGTCGAGCGGGTGCGCGTATGCGCGCGCGGCACGGACGCCGCGGTGCCGGCCTTCTTCGACATGCTTCAGCCGCGCGAGGTGGTCATCCACAATCATCCTACCGGGGCGATAGAGCCTTCCGAACCCGATCTCGAAGTGGCCTCGATCTGCGGCAACAACGGACACGGCGTGTACATCGTCGACAACGAGGTCTCGCGCGTGTACGTCGTCGTTGAACCGTTCCTCGACAAGCAGGTCCATAAGCTCGATCCCGCGGACCTTGCCGCCGCCTTTCGTCCAAGCAGTACGATGGCCCGCGTGCTCCCGCAATTCGAGGTGCGCCCGCAGCAAACGGAGATGATGGAAATCGTGGCGCGCGCGTTCAACCATGACGGCGTCGCGGTCATCGAGGCCCCGACGGGCGTGGGGAAGACGCTGGCCTATCTGCTGCCCGCCGTCGAGTGGTCGATGCAGAACCGCGAGCGCATCGTCATCTCGACGCGTACCATCAACCTTCAAGAGCAGATTGCCTTGAAGGACATACCACTCTTGAAGCGGTGCCTCGGGAAGAAGTTCTCCGCCGTCCTCGTCAAAGGCCGCCACAACTACCTGTGCCGCCGCAAACTCGCTCGCGCGCTGTCGGAAGCGACGCTGTTCGAGGAGGAAGACGAAGAGACGGGGCTGAAGGCCCTGTCGGCTTGGGCGGAGAAGACCGAGGACGGCAGCCGTTCGGACCTGCCCTTCATGCCGCGCCGCGAACTCTGGGAAAGCGTCTGTTCCGAGGTGGACACATGCAGCGGGTCGCGTTGTCCGAATGCGAAAGCCTGCTTCGTCATGCGCGCGCGGCGCGAAGTGGCCAAGGCCGACTTGATTATCGCCAACCATCACATCCTCTTCAGCGACCTCAATGTCAAGAAAGACATCGGCGACTTTTCATCGCTGGCCGTGCTTCCGGCGTACCGGCGCGTGATCTTCGACGAGGCGCACAGTATCGAGGACTCGGCGACCGAGTACTTCGGGATCGAGGCGACACGCAATGGGGCCTACGCGCTGCTCGGACGCTTCCAGCGGCGGGAACGCATTCACGAGCACGGCCTCCTGCCCTTCATCAAGGCGAAGTTGATCAAGGAAGTGCGATCGATGCGCCCCGCCGACAAAGAGTCACTACTCGACCTCATCGACAACCAGTTGTCCCCCGGCGTCTCGATGGTGCGCGAGGCGCTCAATACGGCCTTCACCGCGTTGCGCAGCCTGGCCGCGGAAAAGTGCGGTCAAATCGGGCGCGACATCAAATGGCGGCTCACGGAGAAAGAGCTTGCGGACCCCGAACTGCGCGAGATCCATTCGGTATACGTGTTGTCCGCGGTCGAGGAGATTCGGACATTCATCGTGCAATGCAACCAATTGATCGAACGCTTGAAGCGCATGAAGCCCGCCCCTGACGAAGTCGAGACGCCATTCCTCACGGAGATCATGGAGTTGCAGGGGTATCGGGCGCGGCTCGACACGATGGCCTCGGCGCTGTCCGAAGCGACAAGCCAGGAGATGCAATCCAACACCGTGCGGTGGATCGAGATCGACAGCGCCGACACGAGGATTGTGCGCGTCGTGCGGTGCCCTCTGGACGTGGGGCAATGCCTCGCGGATTGGGTCTACGGCAATCTAAAGACGGTGGTCATGACCTCGGCGACGCTGACCGTGCAGCAGGAGTTTGACTACCTCTTCTCGCGGATCGGCCTGAACCGCGTCGAGGCGGACCGCGTTGAAACGGCCGTCATCAGCAGCCCGTTCCATTTTGAGCGCCAAGCCCTGCTCTGCATCGCGGGGGACATGGCATCGCCAGACGAGAAACGGTATCACGACGAGACGGTCGACGCGGTGCGGCGCGTTCTCGGGATTACGCGGGGCCATGCGCTGGTGCTGTTCACATCCTTCTACGCCATGGACTACGTGTTCCGGCGTTTGGAGGCGGACTTGCAGCAAGCAGGCATTACGCCATTGAAGCAAGGAGCGGCGCCGCGGACGCAACTGCTGGACCGGTTTCGCAAAGACGTGTCGAGCGTGCTCTTTGCAACGGATTCGTTTTGGGAAGGGATTGACGTTGCGGGAGAGGCGCTGCAATGCGTCATCGTTCCGAAGCTCCCGTTCCGAGTGCCCACGGAACCCATCCAACAGGCGCGCGCGGAAGCGGTCGACTCGGCAGGGGGCAACTCGTTCATGGCGTATACGGTGCCGCAAGCGGTCATCAAGTTCCGGCAAGGATTCGGGCGGCTCATCCGGCGGCGTAGCGACCGAGGCACCATAGTGCTGCTTGACCGCCGAGTTATCAACAAGTATTATGGCAAGGCGTTTCTCGATTCCCTTCCGGGTGTCCCGATCGTCAAAGGCGCCAGCGCTCAGGTCTACAAGGCACTGGAAGAATTCTATACGGATGCGTGATCGGCGCCCCGCGGTCGAAACCGATCGCCGCTCTGGCGCGGTCACATGGAACCGGCTACCGATAACCGTTGATAGAGGTGGATTCACGCAATGGAAGAAATCAAAGTAGACATTTCGCGGTGTAAGTCATCCGCCGTGGGCAAAGAACATGGAATTACCCCCGCCGAGTTGCGCGAGATCGAGCCGCGCGTTCTAGCCGCGCACGAAATCCTGCGCCAGGAACGCGAACGCGGCGAGTATGGATTCTACGATCTCTACAAAGACGATGGGGCGTTTCAAAAGGTCGAAGAAACGGCAAAACGCTTTCTCGATAGCGGGTGCGAGAACTTTGTCGTGCTGGGGATTGGCGGGTCGGCGCTCGGCGCCCGAGCCCTGGCCTCGGCCCTCAAGCCGCCGTATTACAACATGTCGTCGCGGCGCAGGCGGAAGAGCTTCCCGCGCCTGTTCGTCATGGACAACATCGACCCGGTGACCTTTCATCAGAAACTTCGCCTGTGCGTACCCGAGAAGACCGTGTATAACGCGATCTCGAAGTCGGGCGACACCGCCGAGACGATGTCGCAACTGCTGATCGTGATCGCCGCCCTCGAAAAGCGCCTCGGCGCGGCAGCCGTCAAGGACCATCTTGTCATCACGAGCAATCCAAGAAGCGCCGATCCAAACGTCAAGGCGAGCCTGCTTCATCCAGTTGCCGACGCGTACGGGCTGACCGAGTTTGTAGTGCCTCGCAACGTGGGCGGGCGGTTCTCGATCTTTTCGCCTGTGGGCATGTTCCCGGCGGCGATGCTGGGCATGGACCTGGCCGCCATGCGCGAAGGCTGCGCGTCGATGGATACACGCTGCCGCGTGCCCGACTTGATGACGAATCCGGCGTACTTGCGTGCCGCGGTGCAATACCTCGCCGACACCCGCAAGGGCAAGTCGATCTCGGTCATGATGCCCTACGCCGATGCGCTCCGCGACGTGGCGGAATGGTATCTCCAACTGTGGGCGGAAAGCCTGGGCAAGCGCTATACGCTGGCCGGCGAAGAAGTGTTTTCGGGACAGACGCCGGTCAAGACGTTGGGAGCGACCGATCAGCATTCGCAGATTCAGCTCTTCCGCGAAGGTCCGAACGACAAGATCATCAACATCATCGAAGTCAAACGTTTTGAAAAGACCGTGCGCATCCCATCTGTGCTCGAGTACATCCCGCAGCTCGATTACCTGCGGGGCAAGACCATGAATCGCCTGATGGCGGCGGAGTTGCGTGGAACGATGGACGCGCTGAAGGCGAGCCAGCGCCCCGTATCCCGCATCGTGATGCCCAGCGTCAACGGGAATACTATAGGCCAGCTACTGTACATGTTGGAAATCGAAACCGCGATGGCCGGGCGGTTGTACAATGTGCAGACTTTCGACCAACCCGGCGTCGAGGAAGGCAAGCGAATCGCCCGAAAGTTGCTGGGGGGCCAGGGGTAAAGGCTGAAGCATGGCTGCTGACGATTCGGAACGGCCGCGTCCGGAACCCGGAGATCGCGTCGGCGCACGCCGCATGCGCTGGTCGTTCCGTCTGTGTGTGATGACCGTGCTCGGGTTCACAACCGCCTTGTGGATCTCGGACCGGTACTTGCGCTACGACTTGGCCGAAAGCCAGTACATCATGTCGCTGACCCACTATCCGGAGTCGGCGCGGGCTATCCTGCGGCAAGTTGTCAAGCGCGATGCGGAGACACACGAGTTTCCTACCCCGAAATACATGGCGGCGCTGGCCGAACGCGAGGAAGCCGACCGCGTTCTGCCCACCTATGAGAAAGCCTACAAGCTTGAGCCCGGCGATCCCGCCCTGGCCTTGCGTTACGGCTGCCGCCTCTTTCAGGCGGGCCGTTACGGCGAGGCGCGTGAACGGTTCCGAGAGGCGAGCGCAGGACTCTGGCCTACGGCGCCTGGCGCGATGCCGACGGCGTCCAATCCGCTCCCGGAGTACCTGGAAGCGGTCACGCTGGCCCCTTGGGACGAGAAGCAGGACGGCGAACGGAGGAGTCCCCCGCAGGACGATGCGTTCGGCGAGTCGCTCGGGCTTATCGCCAAGACCAATGCAACGCTTCCAGCTTCCGGCAAGACCGAAGGGGCGCGCGCGCCGAGGATCGTGTTTCCCGCGCCGCTGTGGTCGGATACCTTGCCCCGGCGCGGCGTGTGGTACAGCAGGCTGCGGCGGCAGAATGTGGACGAGTGCTGCGCGCCCTTGTATAAGTATGCCGATTTTGTCTTCGCGCAGGCGAGACATCAGATCGCGTTGCGCCAAGCGACGTATTGGGGGCCATGGCTCGAAGCCATTCAAGGGATGGGGGAGAGGCTGGCCTTTGCCGAAGACTCGGGAACCATTCAGGCAACCGCAGGCATACGCATGCAACTGGCCGCCCTCGAACTCGGCGATCAATTAGCGTCGGATGCGCCCGATGCGAGCGAGCACGCCAAGACCACCGGCGAAAAGGCTGCCGCATTGCTGAAAGCGCTTCGCATTGTCGACGATTTCGAGGCAACGCGCGACGACCGCATTGCCGCGGATCGAGCGCGATTCCTGATGCCGCTCAGGCTCTGCTGGCAATCGGTTGCAGCGCTTTCCGCGGCCTTCGCGTTTGCCTACCTGTTGAGCCGGGTCTTGCGTGTCAAACGCCAGGCATGGTCCGTGCCGCATCCGCGATGGGGCAAGCGAACGATGGCTGCGGGACTGCTCCTGTGGACCCTATGTCTGTTCCGCGTGTCGGGGGTTGCTTTTCGCCTGCCGGGGCTGAGCGCCTCGATGGCCAATGCGGCGGCATGGGCGGTGTTGCTGGCGATGATTCTCTTCGGTTTGGCCTACCCGGCCATGACACTATCCGCCTCGGGGAAGGCACTAGACCGCAAGGGATACCGTATTGCCTACGCCGCGCTCATGCGCCGTTACTATGGCATCCTCCTGGGGGCGGTTCCTTGCATCGCCGCGCTGTGGGCAATGCTGTACCGGGCTGCGTTCGCGCTGTACCCTTGGCAAATCGAATTGCTTGTCTCGGGCCTCGAGCAAGAGGAGATCCAAGTAGTCCGCCAGGCCTTGTCGCTGCTTCAGTGAGTTGGCGCGGCACGTTGCCTCGGACCCATTCCTTCGGATAGAGTTACCCCGAGTTTTCCGGCCGGCTCTGGATTCCCGCAGTGGAAACACGCGATCTTATTGAACGATGCATGCAGGGCGACGATCAGGCGCAGGCGTTTTTCTATGTCGAATACGCCCCGCTGGTGGCCCGTGCCGTGACTCGGACGCTGTCCACGGTGGTCCACGGTCCAAATGGCGCGGGCGCGCCGCTTCGCTCGGAAGTCGACGACATCTGCGGCGAAATCTTCGCGCGCATCTTTGCTGACCGGTGCCGGCTCCTGGCGCAACTGCGAAATCCGGGCGCGATTCACGCGTGGTTGATCACGATGACCCGGAACCGGACCGTGGATTACGTGCGCAAGTGGGGAAGGGGCGGGATTGCTGAGGCGTGCGAAGCGCGCGAGGACCAGCTTCCTTACGCCCAAGACGTCCATGAGGCAGCCGTCACGAATGAGCGCGACCGAATGTTGCGCGCGTGTTTGGAGGAACTCACGCCCGAAGACCGCCTGGTTCTGGAACTCTTCTTCATCCAAGGTTTGAAATACACCGAAATCGCGGATCTGATGGGATTGAATATCAACACGGCAGCGGCCAAGCTTCGGCGCGCCAAACACAAACTGCGGAAGCAACTCGAGGATGCACGCTATGAATACTCCGCATGATTCCGTGCCTCCGGTTGGCGATCAATCCGGGTGCCCTTCGCGGGAAGCGCTGGAAGAGTATGCCGTTCGCATGCCGCTCGAATCCGCGCAACCTGGTGGCGGGACCGAGGCCTTCCGCGCCCACGACGTGGAACTTACGCAGCACGTCAAGTCGTGCGCTGCGTGTGAAGCGAGGCTTGAGGAGACTGCCGAGGAAACGGCGTTCTTCGTTGAGGCGCTGTGTAAGAGTGCGCCCGTAGGCTCAGGCCCTTCTGAGTGTCCCGAAGAAATCGAGTTGGCGATCTATCTTGACGCTTCGATGCACGCCGCGCGTTCGTCGGCGTCTGGCCTTGAGTCTGAGCGATGGTCGCGGCTTCAGGAGCATCTTGCGGCGTGCAAGACGTGCCAGGGCAGACTTGTGGCGCTCTACAGAGAAGTGCGAGCGGTCTTGGCCGACCTCGAAGCTCCTCCTCAAGGGGAGTGTGTATCGCTTGAAGAGGCGCATCGCTTGCAGGAGAGCAAGGCGATCTCATCGCAGACGCAGTCGGAAACAACTCTTGAGGACGCTCAGGCAACCTCCGTAGAATCGAGCTCCGATGAAAGGCGAAAACAGCGATATTCGTCACAATCAAGTTGACAGGGGGATTTCGCGGGGCTATAATTGTTCTACAAGGTAAGTAATCTGATAATTGTATCCGGCATCCTAAGTGGATCGTCAGTTTACCGATAGATGACCGCGGCGGCCGCGAAGCCGTCGAACCGTGGAGGAACCGCGTCGTGAGCGATCGCGAAACGAAAGCGTATACAACGTTTGAGGCAGCGAAGATCTGCCACGTTACCCACCATAGCATCAAGAATTGGATCAAACAAGGCTTGATCAAAGCATCGCGTACGCCTGGCGGCCACTATCGTATTCTCGAAAAGGACCTCGATGCGTTCCGCGAGCAATACGACATGTTCCCGCGCGATAAGGGGCCTCAGAAGAAACAGGTCATGGTAGTCGATGACGATCCGGACGCGCTTGCGCTAATTGATCGCATCTTGACCGACGAGGGCTTCGAGCTTATCAAGGTGAGCAACGCGACCGAGGTGGGATTGAAAGCGGCGCAGTTGGGGCCCGATCTCATTTTGCTCGACTTTCTCATGCCGGAAATCAACGGGTTCGAGGTCTGCAAGGCATTGCGCGAAAACGACCTGACTCGCAGTACGCCGATCATGGCCGTGACGTGCCTGACGAAAGAGCGCGATATCGAGCGCATCTTCGCCGTTGGTGCGGACGAATACCTGGCGAAGCCGTTCAAAGTGGACGACCTCCTGAAAAAAGTGCGGGATCTGATAGGCCGGGGGCGTGTGGTGGAATAGAGTTTCGGGTGTATGGTTTCGGGTGTCGGGCGCATCGGAAACTGATAACCTGAAACTGGAACCGACATCATGGCTGAGAGCGAAGGGCGCCGAAGCGGCATCGAACGCAAGATCCTGTCCGCGATCTTGCTCGTTGGGATCATCCCAATCACCGTCGCTCTAATTGTAGGCTACGCGGTCATTCACGAAAGCCAGCGGCGATCCGTCGAACGGACGCTCCTAACCGCCGCCGAGAAGACTGCCAGCGGTTTGTTGCTTGCGCTGGACTCCCGCCTTCGCACCGTGAAGACCCTTGCGCGCGATCCCGAGATCATTGCGACGCTTGAAACGGGCGCGGCGGTGCATCCCGAAACCCCGTCCATGAAAGCGTTGGTGGAACGCCTGCGAGAAGAGGGCAAGAACGCGGACGACGGACCGTCGACGTACAGTCTATTTGACGGGCAGGGACGCCTGCTGCTTTCGACCGGCGTGATGGGGGAGGACGACAAACTTCACGACGACTGGCTCGATCGCGTACAGACCGCGATGTTCGTGAGTTTCAAGTTGCGACCGGATTTGACGGGGTATCAGGCGAGGACCGTTTCGCCCGTGTTCGCATCGAAGGACAATGGCGCGCCTTCGGACAAGCCCAAGCGAATCGGCTTCTTGTGCGAAGATCAGGGCGCGAACAAACTGCTGGATTTCGGTCTGGGCCGTGGCGCGATGTTTCCGGGCGCGGCCACTCCCGATGCGGCGCTTTCGGACAGCGAAGGCGGGGGCGACGTGTACCAAGTCGCACATGCCATGCGCGGCGCCGTGGCGTTCTATTACTTCGATGCCAAGGCCGCGCCGCTTCTGGGCTGGGAGGTTGCCGATCCGCGGATTCAAGCCGAGTTGAGCAAACCGAATGTGCCTCTCTCCGGCACGATGAAGATTTCGAACCTGAAGACGCGCAACACGTCGTTGGATGTGATTCTCGCGTACCGGCGGCTCTTCGGCGATCAGGATCGATATCAGCTTTACGTGGTGATTTACCGGCCGGCCTCCGCCGTATTCGCCGGTATTAACCAATGGGCGTTCTACTCCTTTATCGGGAGTATTCTGGCGATCGCCGTGTTCCTCATGGCCGCATACCGGAGCGTCCACAATAACATCGTTCGGCCGCTCTCGCTGCTCAACGAGGGCGCCCAGATCATTCGCCAGGGCGATCTCGAACTTAAGCTGAAGATCGGGACGGGCGATGAGATCGAAGAGCTTGCCTCGTCATTCAACAAGATGGCTCTTGCTCTGAACCAGAACATCAGCCAGCTCGAGGATTCCGAAGAGAAGTACCGAAGCCTTGTGACGTCGATGCGCGACGGGATTTTCCAGACGGACCCCTTGGGGTCGATCACGTTCATCAATCCCGCGGGCGCGGAGATCTTCGGCCTCGACTCGCCGAATGATGCCTTGGGGATGCGGTTGAAGGTCGGCTTCCCGGAGGATATGGACTATGAGCGGATCAAGAACGATCTATTCCGCCAGGGATTTGTCGAACGCACGCGCGTCTGGATGAAGCGCAAGGACAGCCGTTCCATCTGTGTCGAACTCTCGGGCAACCGGATGACCGACGAAGACGGAACGTTCATCGGCGTGGAAGGCATCTTCCGCGACGTAACCAATAGTGTCCGGCTTGAGCAGCAGGCACGGGAACGTTCCGAACGCATCAGCGCCATCAACCAGATCGCAAACGTCATCAATTCGAGTATCGAAGCGGGCCGCCTTCACGAGAGCCTCACGGTCGAGTTGAAAAAGCTGGTTAACTTCGACTACGCGGCCGTTGTGCTGTTCGACGAGCGGGGCGATGGCCTGGGCCACGTCGAGCCTTTCGCGAAACTTCAACTCTGGCCCCCTCGGGGACCGTTACGGCCCACGCTGATCGCAAGAGATACCGGCGACGAGCCGAGCATTCAGTCTGGGAACACCGCGGTTTCGTGGGTTGCGCGGAATCGGAAGTCCCTTTCCGTCGAGGATCTGCAGGACGGCCCATCAGAATTCGCGGCCGAGTTTCCCGAGGATATGCGGAGTTGTCTGTGCGTGCCGCTCTTCGCAATGGGCCGCATTATCGGCACGTTGAACTTGGGCGCGGATACAAAGTCGGCGTTTTCGCGCCACGACATCGACGTGCTCGAGGAGATTAGCCCGCATATCGCCGTCGCCATGCGGAACGCGCGGCTGCTGGACAACCTCCAGCAGAGCCTTGATGAAGTGACCCGGGCGCGCGAGAAGCTTCATGAGGTCAACGAAGAACTCAAGACGCTGGACGAGATGAAGACGAACCTGTTGTCCAATGTCTCGCACGAATTGCGCACGCCGCTGGTCTCGGTCATGGGCTATACCGACATGCTGTTCCATCGCAAGGTCGGCCCGATCAACGAAGTCCAGCACGAGTATCTCGGGATCATCCTTCGCAACATCGAGAAGCTGGTTACGCTGATCGAGAACTTGCTCGATTTCTCGCGTCTGCATCGTGGCACGGAAAGAATGGTGTTCGACGTCTTCGATTTGGTCGATTGCGCGCGCACGAGCGTGCAGACTATCCAGCCCGTTGCGGACAGCCGCAAGATCTCGATCGAGTGCGTCGCATCGAGCAAGGAGGTGCTCGTCGACGGCGACAAAGGCAAGATGGGGCAGGTGTTCAATAACTTGCTTTCCAACGCGGTCAAGTTCAACAACCCGGACGGGAAAGTCACCATCATCATTCAGGAGAAGGAAGACACCGTCGAGGTGAGCGTTAACGACACGGGCATCGGTATTCCGCCCGAGGCTTTGGACAAAGTCTTCACGCGCTTCTATCAGTACGATAGTTCCTCGACGCGGAAGTACGGAGGGACGGGGATCGGCCTTTCGATTGCGCAGGATATCGCGCGGCTGCACGGAAGCCGGATCACGGTTACAAGCGAGGCAGGCAAAGGGAGTTCGTTCCGCTTCTCGTTGCCGCTGAACGTGCCGCGCATGCGCAGCGACGCAGGCGACGAGCATCTAGACGAATCTGGAACCGGCGAACCGTTGATGGTCAGCGAGACGCAGATGCTGATGGTGCTCGTGACGCAGGATCGCGGCCTGAATCTTCAGCTTCACGATCTGCTGGTCCCGGAAGGCATCGATTTGATTCACGCGATCCAAGCTTCTTCGGTGGTCGATCTTGCGCGCAAATACCATCCCGATTGCATCCTCTTCGATGTCGATGGTTTGAATCGCGATGATGCGCCGACGGATGCGCGTGCGATGCTCGATCATCTTTTGTCCGATCCGAAGACATCGGAAATCCCCGTGGTCCTCATTACGGGGAACGACGAGTGGTACGAGAGTTTCCGGCGCAAGGTGGCGGCTCGGATCAAGCCCGGCTTCCGCAAGAGCAGTCTTCTGAGCGGGATCCATTACGCGCTGAGCCAGGGCGTGCCTATCGGCGAGCAACTCGGGCGAAAGATCTTGTGTGTCGACGACGATCCCGAAATTCTCATCTTCATCTCGCGATGCCTCGAAGCCGAGGGGTACACAGTCGACACGTGTTCGGCTGGTGAGGAGGCGATCGAGAAGGCCGCCTCAAAGGAATACGGTCTCGTCCTGCTGGATCTCGCTATGCCCGGCATGGACGGATGGGAGGTCTGTCATCAACTCAAGTGCAACGCCGGCCTTGCCGGGATCAAGATCTTCTTCGTCACTGCCAAGCCCATCGATCGCAGCACGTCGCGAATTCAAGATGTGGGCGCCGACGGCTATCTGCTCAAGCCGTTCCGCCCAGAGGACCTCGTCGAACTGGTCAACGACGCCTTGGCTCCGGCAGGTGGCCAACAGGCCCCTCCAGCGGCGCCGCCGAACGGCGTCGAGAGTGTCGACTTTGGAATCTAGCGCGCTTGAACGGCGCGTTCGAGCCTGCTAGGTTCATTCCCCATGAGTGCGCCATCCCATAGCGAACGCCGGAAGACTCCCTTTCGTTCGATCCTGCGTTACAACCGCCCGTACTGGAAAGAGTATCTGGCGGGCGCTTCGCTCTCGGCCGTTTACGTCCTCGTAGGGCTGGCCATGCCGCTCGTCATCCGTGCGGTTGTGGCCAGTTTCGAAGATGGCAGCATGACGGTGAGGCGGCTGTTCGCCTATTTTTCCGGGTTGCTGGCGGTGGCAATCGCCACCGGGTTCGCCCGTTACTGGGAACGCATCCTGATTATTAGCGCCTCTCGTAAATGCGAATACGATCTGCGTAACGAGTTCTTCCGCCACATTCAGCGACTCTCGCAGGAGTTCTTCCACCGCACGCCGACGGGAGACTTGATGGCTCGGGCTACCAACGATCTGAACTACATCCGCATGTTTATCGGCCCGGGCATCATGGGAACCATCGACATGATGCGGCTTCCCTTCACGCTCGCGGTCATGATCTACATGAGTCCGCACTTGACGCTGCTTTCCCTCATTCCGCTGCCGCTGGTGTCGTTGCTGGTCTACGGGTTCGTGAGTTTCATGCACCGCCAATCCGAACGCGTGCAGGAACAATACAGCGTAATCACGGCGCGGACCCAGGAGAATCTCGCCGGGGCGCGCGTCGTGCAGGCGTATGGCATCGCCGACAGGGAGATTGCGTCGTTCGAGAAAGAATCCGTTACCTACATGCGCGAGAATATGCGCCTCTCGTACGTGATGTCGTTCGCGTGGCCCATGATCGGCCTGACGGTCGCGCTGATGATCCTCCTGGTGATCTGGCGGGGCGGCATGATGACGATCGAGGGAGCGCTCAAGCTCGAGGACCTCACGGGCTTTGTCGTGTGCATGTTGATTCTTATCTGGCCGCTCGCGGAGTTCGGCTGGATTCTGACCTTGTATCAGCGCGGCGCCGTGGGCATGAATCGCATCGACGAGATCATGGCGGAAGTCCCCGCGATTCGTGATACTGCGCTTACCGATCCTGATGCCGTCGTCCGCGAGGGCCGTATCCGTTTCGAAGAGGTCAGCTTCGGTTATCCGCATCGGCGCGAGGGAGAGACGGTCGAAACGCCGACGCTGGCGCTGCACGATATCGATTTCGAGATCCCGTCCGGACAGACCGTGGCCATCGTCGGGCCGACGGGGTCCGGCAAGTCGACCATTGTGTCGCTGTTGACGCGCGAACACGATCCGACCGCGGGGCGCGTGGCTATTGACGGCAGAGACGCCCGCACGATACCTGTCGCGGCGTTGCGCGGGTCCATGGGCTACGTGCCACAGGACACGTTTCTCTTCTCGGATACCGTACGCGCGAATATCACGTTCGGCCGGCCGCACGTGACGCAGGAGGAGATCGACGCGGCCTGCGAAGTCGCCCAGTTTAGCGAGACCGTCGCGCAACTCGCCTCGGGATACGAGACCCTTCTCGGCGAACGCGGCGTGAACCTCTCCGGCGGCCAGAAGCAGCGCCTCGCGATTGCGCGCGCAGTCATCTGCGATCCGATCATCCTGATCCTCGACGACGCGCTTTCGAGCGTGGACACGCATACCGAGGAGCAGATCTTGCAGCGTCTCAAGCGCGTAATGGCGTCGCGCACGAGCATTATCATTTCGCACCGGATCTCGACTATCAGCCATGCGGACCTGATCCTCGTCATCGACGACGGACGCATCGTCGAGCGCGGCACGCATGACGAACTGGTGGGCCAGGGAGGCGTGTATACGGGCATGTACGAGCGGCAACTGCTCGAAGAGGAACTTAAGCAGGCGTGAGCGACGGGTATCACATCGAGGACGAACTTCAGAAGCGCTCGTACGACGCGCATCTGATGAAGCGCTTGCTGGCGTATGTCCGTCCGTACCGGCTGTTGATGACCGGCGCGTTGGTCATGCTTCTGCTGATTGCGCTCCTGAGCAGCGTCGTTCCGTGGCTCAATTGGAAGGCCATTTCGTGGTACATCAACAATCCCGAACGCGTGGCATTGCAGCAACAGATGGACCAACCTGGCCATGGGTCGCAGGAATCCGTCGAGGTCGCGCTGAAGGAACAAACGGATCGAGACAAGCGCGACCTGGTCAAGCTGATCTTCATCATGATGGCTTTGCTGGTTGCCGAGGCCTTCTTTCATTACGCCCAAATGGTGAGCATCGCGTACGTGGGCCAGAAGGCTATGCTCCAAATGCGTGTGCAAATCTTTGCGCACCTTCAACGAATGTCGCTACGCTTTCTCGATCGCAATCCTCTCGGGCGTCTGATGACGCGCGTCACGAACGACGTGGAAAAGCTCCAGGAAACTATTGTAAGCGGCGTGGTCCAGGTCCTCAGCGACCTGTTTGTGATTGTGGTTATCCTTGGGTTCATGACCTACAACAACTGGCGTTTGACGTTGATAACGCTGAGTCCGATTCCGCTGGTGGTGATAACCAGTGTTGTCTTCAGGAAATACGCGCAAACATCGTACCTCGAGATCCGAAAGAAGATCGCGCGCCTGAACGCGTATATGCAGGAGAATCTGAGCGGCATGCGCGTGGTCCAAATCTTCCGCCGCGAAGACCTCAACTTCGAGGAGTATCGCGCGCGCAACGCCGACCACCGCGACGAGTGGTTTCGGCAGGTCAAGTACTACGCCTATTACTTTCCCGTCGTCGATTTCCTCGGTTCGCTCTCGCTCGCGTTGATCATCCTGTACGGCGGCCGCCAAATCCTGCACTTGCAGGTGTTGACGGGAGGCCCCGCGGACGTGGGGGTATTCTTCGCGTACGTGCAATGGTCCGAACGCCTTTACGGTCCGATTCGCGCGCTCGCGGACCGCTACAACCTGCTCCTCGAAGCCATGGCTTCTTCCGAGCGTGTCTTTGAGTTGCTCGATACGCCTGAGGATCTGCCCGACAAGCCCGATGCCGTTGTGGCCGAACGGCTCGAAGGGGCGGTCGAGTTTAAGGATGTGTGGTTTGCCTACGACGAAACCCCGAACGAGAAGGGCCAGGTTCCTTGGGTGCTCAAAGGGGTCAATCTCACCATAGCCCCTGGCGAGCGCGTTGCGATTGTCGGCTACACGGGAGCAGGCAAGACGACGTTTATTAATCTGCTGAGCCGCTTCTACGACGTTCAGCGCGGCTCGATCTGCGTCGACGGTATCGACGTGCGCGATTACGAAAAGGCTTCGTTGAGGCGGAACATCGGCGTCGTGTTGCAGGATGTCTTCCTTTTTTCCGGAACGATCGCCCACAACATCCGCTTGGGCAACACGGATTTCGACGATGCGCGCATGCGCGCGTGCGCCGAACACGTGAACGCGGCGCGTTTCATCGACAAGCTGCCACATGGGTACGAATACGACGTGGGGGAGAGGGGCTGCAACATCTCGACCGGCCAGCGGCAATTGCTGGCGTTCGCGCGCACGCTGGCCCACGATCCGCGCATCCTGATCCTCGACGAAGCGACGTCGAGCGTGGATACGGAAACGGAAGGGCTCATTCAGGACGCGATCGCGAAGCTGATGGCCAACCGGACCTCGATCGTGATCGCACACCGGTTGAGCACGGTGCAACATGCGGACCGCATCGTGGTCATGCATCATGGAGAGATCCGCGAAATGGGCGCCCACCAGGAACTCCTCGCCCGCCGGGGCATCTACTACACGCTCTATCAACTTCAGTATAAGAACCAGCCGGGAACGAAGGCGTAGCGCATCGGTTGCGTTCTGGAACTGCTGCGGAAAGGGTGATAGGCTTGAGCAGGATAGGGAGGTCAAACCATGAGTGACTCAGAGAAGAGTGGAGCGTTGTCCGGTTTCCTGCGAAAACTCAAGGGCGGGTTTCCGGCGATGACCTCGGAAGTATCCGTCATCGATGTCCTCAAACGGCTGGCGGACATCGAGTGCGATGCGACGGCCTACTACGAAGGGATTGCACAACATTCCGATCTCCCGTGGGTTCGCGAGTTCGCGTCGCGCCTTGCCGATGCGGAAAAGCGCCACCGTGATCAATTCCTGGCGTACGCAGACCAGCTTGAGGGCAGTCTGCAGGGCGCGTCGAACCGGCTCGCCACGCCGCTTACAGAGGAACTGAGCCGCCTGCTAGCGATGCGAATCACGCTGCCGGGCGAATCCGCCGAGAGGACCGCGGTCTACCTAAGTGAGAAGGACGCAGTCGAAGTGGCCATACAGGCGGAACGCAACGCCATACGCATGTTGTCGCAACTTCGGAACCATGTGCCGGCGGAACAACACGTCCACCTTGACCGCGTAGTGGCGGAGGAACAGCAGCATCAGGCCTTTCTCGAAAATCTGTTGCGAGAACGGTTCGGATGATTCGCTCGACGCCAAGCTGAATACGGAGGTCCGTATGAAATCGATATCGCGCCGCGGTTTTCTTGTAACGTCGGGAGTAGCGGCCCTCGGGGCCGGGGTGTCGTTGCGTGCGGCAGCCGCGGAGCCCACGGCAGCGAAACTGCCGAAGTGGCATGGGTTCAATCTGCTCGAAAAGTTCATGGTGCATCAGAACGCGCGTTATCAAGAGACCGATTTCGCATGGATGGCCGAACTTGGGTTCAATTTCGCGCGATTCCCGTTGGACTACCGGTGCTGGATCGACGGCGGCGATTGGACGAAGTTCAACGAAAGCGTTCTAAAGGAGATCGATGAGGGCGTTGCGTTTGGGGAGAAGCATGGCGTCCACGTGCTGCTGAACTTTCATCGTGCGCCGGGATACACCGTGGCGCAGCCTAGCGAGGCCAAGGACCTCTGGAAAGACGAGGAGGCGCAGCGGATCTGCGCGATGCACTGGGGCGTCTTTGCGAAGCGCTACCAAGGTGTTCCGAACTCTCGGTTGAGTTTCAACCTCTTCAACGAACCCACGATCGTCAAGCCCGAGGACCATCGGCGGGTGGTCGCGCGCATGTTGGAATCGATCCGCGAGCACGATGCGAAACGGCTGGTCATCTGCGATGGCCGCCAGTGGGGGCGTGTTCCGCCGGAGGAACTACTTGGGCTCGGTGTCGCGGCGGCGACGCGTGGCTACGAACCGCACAAGCTGACGCACTATCAGGCGTCCTGGGTGCAGGGCGCGGACCGATGGGCCGTGCCGGAATACCCGTTGCACGAAGGCCACACCGTGTGGGACAAGAAGGCCTTGCGCGAGCGGTGTATCAAGCCATGGAAGGAACTCGAGTCCAAGGGCATGGGCGTTATGGTCGGCGAGTTCGGCTCCTTCAACAAGACCCCACACAACGTCGTGCTGCCCTGGATGCGCGATTTCCTGGCGTTGTGGAAGCGAGCCGGGTGGGGATGGGCCATGTGGAACTTCCGGGGAAGCTTCGGCATTCTCGATAGCGAGCGAGCCGACGCGGCCTATGAGGATTTTCATGGCCACAAACTGGATCGCAAGATGCTCGACCTGTTGAAGGCGTCCATGTGATGCAGATCTACGGGCTCACGGGCGGAACGGGCAGCGGCAAGTCGGAGGTTGCGCGGCGTATGGCCACGCATGGACTTCCGATCATCGACGCGGACCGTGTGGGCCATGAGTTGCTTGAACCCGGGGGGCGAGCCGTGGACGCCGTCGTTGCGGCCTTCGGCGAAGGAGTCTTAACGGACGGCGTGGTCGATCGCGTCAAGCTGGGTGAGATGGTATTCGGGGATCAGGCCGCATTGGCCACTCTGAACAGCATCGTTCATCCTATGATCGGGCTAGTCATTGCTGAGCGTTGCGCCCAACTGAGTGCCGAAGGACACTGCCAGGTTGTCCTTGATGCGGCTTTGCTCGCGGAAAACGGAAAGCGTGAGCCATGGCTTCACGGACTGATCCTTGTCTCTGCCCGGCCCGAGGCGCGTCTGTCTCGTCTGGTAACCCTGCGAGGCATGAACCTCGACGAGGCACGACGCAGGATTGACGCGCAGACGGACCCCGAGGCCAAGCGAGCCGTGGCGGACTGGATCATCGAGAACTCGTCTACGCTTGAGGCGCTGCATGCGCGCGCGGATGAAGTCGCGCGAGAGATCCGATCCCAGCGCGAGTCCTAACGCATCGAGTTCCCATCCCGGCATTCCCCGTTTCGCTTGTGCTATAATCCCGCGCTCTAAACCCCTAGTGAGGGCTTATGCGGAATAAGAAAGTACAAATTGTCGTCGGATTGGTCTTGGGCATCGCGTTAGTGTGGTTCTTGTTCCGTAGCGCCGACTGGAAGGCTGTCATTTCCGCCATTCAACACTGCTCGTGGTGGTGGCTGGCCGCGAGCATGCTCATCATGCTGCCCGAGTTCTTCACGCGCACGCAACGATGGACCTACATTGTGCGCAGTGCGGGGCCGGTGGCGTTCCGCGCGATCTTCAGCGCGACCCAGATCGGCTTTCTTGCGGTGCTCATTCTGCCGGCGCGGTTAGGCGAGTTTGTCCGTGCGGTCGTGTTGGCGCGGCTTGCCAAGCTTCCGTTCTCGAAATGCATGGCGATGGTCGCCCTGGACCGCATCACCGATTTTACCTCGCTGCTTGCGGTTATCTTGGTCACCATCTTCACGTATTCCCCTTCGCAGGACGTCAAGATTCCCAAGGAACTGTTTGGGTGGGATGCCGACTTTGTGTTCGCGGCCGCGACCGTGCAGCGGTTCGAGATGAGGATGACGATTATCGTAATCATGGCCTTGGCCGTCCTCGTAACCCTTTACCTGCGTCCCGGGCTCGTATTGGCTCTGTCGGACCGTTGTGCCGGGTTGATCTCGAAGCGATTCGCCACGTGGCTCCACACATTCTTGCAGCATTTCCTCGATGGGTTGTCGGTCTTCCGCTCTCCCTCGGACATGTTCAAGGCCATCTTCTTTTCGCTTGTGACGTGGTGCTTCTACATGGCGCCGTTGTGGGGGTGTCTGCACGCCTTCAACATCGATTGCCCGTGGTATACGCCTTTCGTGATAGAGCTGCTCGTGGCGGTCTTGATCAGCATGCCGCTCTTGCCGGGCTACATCGGGCAGTTTCATTTGGGTATTGTCGTCGCGTTGCGGATGGTGAATCCGGACATCGATTTCTCGACAGCGCTTGCGTTCGCGATCGTTGTGCATATTATCAATTTGCTGCCCGTCGTCGTGCTGGGCGCATTCTGCCTGTTCTGGGAGAAGTTCGGTATCGTGGAACTTGGGCGCGAGACCAAGCACAGTGTCGAGGAAGCGAGCTAAATCGCAGGGACTCAGATCTTCACGATCACGCCGTTGCGATAGAGATATCGCGCTACCACATAGCACATCGCATACAGGCCCCCAAAAGCCGCCAGCGCAACCAACGCACTACTTTCCGCGGGCACGATGGTGCCTTTGATGTCGCAATATGCTGTATGGAGGATGTAGAGCACGAGGGGATTTGTTCCGACGATGGTCAATGTGGGGAGTTCCTTGCCCCAGACGTCGGAGAGGATGTAGAAGCCCAGGTAGATCAAGAACGAAATTCCCGTCGCATACAGTGGATAGGGGACCGTCATCCCCTGCTGCGAAAATGGCCAGAAGGTTTTTACGCCGTGCCATTCCGCCCGGAGTAGCCATCCCGCCATCGACAGTCCGATTCCCCATGCGAGGCATCCGAGAACGATCCGGCGCGCGTCCTTGGTCGCGATAAGGTCATAGGCAATAGTCCCAAGAAGCAGACAGAAGGCCCAGCTCAGTGGTCCGAGCGGACCGCCGTCGAAGCTGTGTTCCATCAGCCATGGTCCGTAGGCGGTCCATGTGAAGAGCGCTTGATACAGGGCAAGATAACCGCAGGCTGCGAGGGCACGCACCAGGCCGCTGCGTCCCATGAATGGAAGTGCGAGGATGCCTGAGATTCCGATGTCGACAAGGGCGTCCCACCATTCGCGCCAATCGACGGGGTTGTAGTAGACAATTCCAATGAGCGTCAGAATCGCATAGCGCCTCGCTCCGGTAAGGACGGCGCGCCACTCACCCGAACGTTCCGAGTTGCGGAGAAACGAAAGGCGGAAACCCATACCGGCGACGAACAAGAAGATCGGCGCGATGGTGTCGGCGTAGCTCATACCCACGCCGTGATGTTTCAGCGTTTCCGGCATGTGGGGAAACTGGCCGAGGAAGTTTACGAGGATCATGCCGAAAATCGTATAGCCTCGAAACTGATCCACGCTGAGTATACGTTGTCTCGATGGAGTGTCCATGTGGTCCTTTGCCGATTAAGGACGGGCCGAATCGGTCTCGGGTAGGGAGAACGAAATCCCTGGAATGGGGAAGGCGTCCGCGTCGGCGACGCGAAGCGTCATTCCCCAACTGCCTTTCGCATTGACACTGGTCACCGCAAGGCGATGCTTACCCTTCGCGATGTGGATAGGCTCGCGGCATTCGAAGAGATAGCGATCCCTATACAGGACGCCGTGGCCACGCTCAGGGTACGCGAGCTTGTCCAGCACGACGCGGTCGTCCAGCCGGACCAAGCCGCCGTCGTCGTAGTTGAACCAGAGATAGGCGTCAACGTCGGCGTCTGCGGTCAGCATGGCAACCACGTGAACGGAACAGTCGTCGGTGCGGCGGTATCCGAACGCTGTGCGCAAGAGTATCGCGCCGGTAGGTTCGTAGTTGCGGAACGGGAACCAGTGAACCGTTCCGTCGCGCCCCTGGATGGACTCGTCCAGTCGAATGGGGCGCGTGGCTGACAGGGGAGAAGCGAAGGCCGGCGATACAAAGGGATTGCTCAGATACCCGAGCACCATCCATTGGCCTGGCGTTCCGAACTGCCCACAGAAGGTCTCGGCGCCGATGACGCCACGGTCGAACTTACGGACGCTTTCGAGAAGCGACTCGATGTGTGGGTCCGATATTTGGGACGCGGACCGCAATACGCGATGCCATCCGGCGATGGCTTCCTCCGCCTCAGGAAAGGACGGCGCTGGCACTCCGTACGCATCGCGGAGCGGTTTGCTGGCGGGGAGCCATACGGGCGTGGAGGTGAACGACCAGATGTACCGTTTGGCCACGGCCCGCAACGTCGCGAGTTGTTGATCCAGCTCTGTCAACTCCTCGCTCCAGGGGCGCGCCGGATAGTTCGCCCCGCCGGTCTCGACCATGTGCAGCGGCCATACGCCGGGCGCTACGGTGCAGCGGCGTTTCCAGTAGGCCAGCGTTTCACCATCGAGCAGCGCTTCGGCAGCACAATCGCCCGCGCGCGGAATCGCGACTTGCGTCGCGGGATCAAGAAGACAATAAGATCGTTCGTAGCCAAGATGCAGGCCGCCTGGTGCATCGCGCTTGGCCATGGCCTCCAGCATTCCGACGGAGAGGGCATGCCCGATAGGCGGCCCGAGCAAATCTCCTGGCAAGACAAAGACGACGGCCTCGGGAAATGCATCGAGCACGGCCTCAACGCACGCGCGCCCCTGGTCCCGCGCAGCGCTGAGCAGATCTTCGGCGCTGTAGCCGTCGTAGGTGTAGATGGGATTGTCAAGTGTGTAACGTTTGTATGGATACTCGATGTCGATGCTGACGCCGCGGAATCCGAGTTCCTTCGCGGACTGACCCAAGGCCTTGAAGTGCCGGACCATCTTCTCCGTGTAGGCCTTGTCTCGTAGGGTCTCGGGCGAAGGCCATTCGGCATTTTCGTTGAAACAGATGCCCAGAAGGCTTTCGGCCGCGCCGGCTTCGCGCAGGTGGGCGACGTTCGCGCGCACCTTGTCGCTCCAAGCGGTGTCGGATGGCGCTTCGCCGGGCAGCCCGAGCGTCTTCTGCACGCCTTCGTCCCACGAACCCACGGTGAAGAACAATCCGTCGTACAGTGCCGCCACGTCGCTTGCGTGTTCGTCAAAGTAGCTGTTGGGGCTTCCCGAATACGCCAGCATTTTCGGCGCTGCCGCTGCCGTTCCACACAATGCTGCCAGGACGACCGCCCAGATAGCGCATTTCCAAAGATGGCTCATCGTGATACTCCGTAATCCTCTTGGCAAAGAGCCGTACTATAACCAAGGGCACAAGGATTTCCAACTACATTCCCCGGTTTCATTACGCTACCATATGCAGGTGTTGAACCTAAGGGAAAGGGTCAAGGCGATGATACTTGGCACGAAACGGCGGGTGATTCATCTCTGTGTTCTTCTGACCTGTACGGCGGCGGCGAATGCCGAAGATGCGGCATCGTATCCGAGAATTAGCAAGGAAGCGTTTGAGGCGAGGCTGCCCTTTTTCGATTACGATGCTTCGCTCCCGCTCGACGCACGCGTGGTGCAGCAATGGGATAAGGACGCGTCGCTCCGTCAGAAGATCGTGTTCCGCAGCGCGCAAGGATTCCTTGTGCCGGGTTATCTCGAAATGCCGAAGAGCGCGGCAAAGCCGTATCCGCTCGTGCTGCTGCTGCACGGATGGTCGGGCAACAAGGACGGATGGTACGAGGATGACAACATCATCAACGGAGGCGAGATGCGCAAGGCGCTCCTAGGAGCCGGGTATGCGGTACTAATGCTCGACGCGTGCACGCATGGCGAACGCAGCAACGAGATTGACTATATGCACGTGAACGCGTTTGACGATCCCAAGGCGCCTGCGCGCCACAACTATTTCACCTTTGCCGAAATTTCGATTCAGACCGTGAAGGACTATCGGCGCGCGCTAGACTATATGGCGCAGCGCGACGAGATCGATCTGAAGCGGCTCGGCCTTGTGGGCTACAGCATGGGAGGGATGGACTCGTTTTACTTGCTGTCCGTCGAACCAAGGATCAAGGTTGCGGTGGCGTGCGTGCCGCCGCTTGCTAATCCCGGCTACGGTCCAACCTCGCCGATCGATTATACGTGGGGTATCAAGTCGACGCCGTTTCTCATGCTGATGGGACGGCAGGACGAGATGTACGACATGGGCAAAGTCGAGGCCTCGTACCACGCGTATATCGAGACCCCGAACACCAAACTGAAGTGGTTCGATCGCGGCCACAAACTGACCGCCGAGTACGTGCCCGACGCGCTCGACTGGATCAAGAGCCACCTCTAGCGCATATCGTACGCAACCCCTTCGTGTCATAGCGAGGAGCGGTTGTAAGAAGCGATGCGCGGGCGAAATGGACTACACGTATCTGCCATAGCGCTGGATGGCCGCCATGGCCAGGCGCATACTCGTCAAACGCGTGCCGTTGTTGATCGATCCGGCGGTGGCGAAGACCAGGCCGCGTTGCGCGCGCGCCATTTCGAAGTCGCGCAAGAATTCGAGCACGATGTTCTCTTCTTCGTTGCGCGAGTAGGTAAACGGCGCGAGCACGCCGTCGATCACGGCGTGGGGGAGATGCTCCCGGATCAGGTCCACCGTTACCGTCGGCCCGAAGTTGACGCGCGTCAAACCCAGTTCGCCCAGCAACGGCAGCAGATGCGCCATCGGCGAATCGGAATGCTGGTAACGCCGGTCGCCGGGCGATGGACTGTATCGATCGAACATCCCCTTCAACACCGGGTATCCGAACAGCCGATACATATCGGGCGTCATCAAGCAACAGTTGTCGTCGCAGAAGCTGAACCCGCGCGGCGCCGTCTCCGGCGTGTACCCAGCTTCCTCGTCTAGCACGCGCGCGATCTCCAGCATCGTGCGCAAAACCGCGCGGCTGAATCGTTCCGCCAAGTCCGGGTTTTCAATGACGAGAAAGATCAGAGTTTCCGGACCGTAGACCGAAGTCGCGAACGTCACGGGACCGCGCTGGCCTCGATAGAGTGTGGGTTTGATACCGCGTGGAAGAAGCCGCTCCTTCGCCTCGTCCCAGCCTTCGGGAAGAATCGTCTCGCGAACGTTGCATGCCTCGACGCGGTCCAGCAGCGCGCATAGTTCATCCTGGCTGTGCGCCGATTGCTGAAGCCACCACGACTGATCGTTCCAGACGTTCTCCGCCTCGAAGACATCGTGCAGGCCCTTCACTGGAGGGTAACTTAGCGCGGGGTCGCCGTAGTCTTCGGAGAGGATACGCCTGCCCACGATGCGCTCGGCCTTGTCGTTGTACGCCTTGTTCAACTCCGCGCGCCACGCGGCATCGTGCAGGTAGCGCCACATGTCTTCCTCGACGCCCAGCTCGTCGAAGACGCACTCCGTCGTCAGGATCGCGCCCAGCGGAACTTGCGGGATATCGCCAAACGGTTCCCCAGCGGCAACATCCTGGTCTGCCCAAAAGCGTTCCAGGTCCACTGGCGCGAGACCGTCGTTTCGCCGAGTCTCCTCGACCAACGACTGCGCCATCATGACATGTTCCGGACGATACGGAATACGAACGGGCATTGCGTCTACCTCCCCAATGCGGTCGATACGGTGCAGACGAGTCTACAGATTCGGACTCGTATTGACAAGGGCCAGGCGCGGTGCTAGAATCTCGTTACCTTCTGAGCGGGACTAACTCAGTTGGCAGAGTGCCAGCTTCCCAAGCTGGATGTCGCGGGTTCGAACCCCGTGTCCCGCTCCATTTCCGAGAACGAGACGCGTTGGGCCTGTTTCTCGCCTCACATGCGCTCTGGCCTAAGGCCGGGCAAGCGTGCGCGTTCAGTCTTTCAGTTCGAGGATCTCGACTTTGCGGAATTCGACGGGGTGGCTCTCGGACTGGAGCGAGATCGTGCCCCCCGTGAGCATCTTCGGCTGGCCGGCGTCAAGCAGCGCTTTGGCATCGGGGTCTTTTGGATCGAGTTGGGCATCGCTATAGGCCATCACGGTTTCGCCGTCAATGATGTGCTTGACGGTGTTGCCGCGAACTTCCACCTCGACGGTTACCCATTGGTCGCCGCGGTAGGTCTTGGATTTCGAATCGAGGCAGTGCTGTCCCGGTACGTCGCCGTCGATGACGATGTTGGTGCCCGGACTGCACACGTTGGCCGTGGGTCGCTCTCCGGTATCGCGCCCGCCGAGAAGTTGCACTTCGACTGAGACGGGGAAGTCCTGGTCTTTGCGCATGGTGTCGGGGGCCTGGCCGAAGATCATAATGCCGCTGTTGCGGAAGGCCCAGCCTGCGCCCCCCTTGGTCTGCTCGCCGACGAAGCGATACTCGACTCGGAGTTTATAGTTCTTGAAGGGGCGTTTGTAGAAGAGATGTCCGAAGCGGCCATCGAAGGTCTTGTATTGATCGTAGCAGACCTTGAGGATGCCGTCTTCCACACGGAACGTGTTGCCGAAGTTCTCGCCCAGCGGATAGCCGGTGATTTTGACTTGCCAGTCGTTGAGGTCTTTCCCGTTGAACAATCGAAGGTAACCGTCGGCCGTCTTCTCTTGCGCCAAAGCCGCGCCGCACAACGCCACAATCAGAACCGCCAAAGCGATACGTTTCATGAGATCCTCCCTTATCTCGTGCCGCTTAAGTGGGCAATGGCTTGTTCTTGGTCTCCGGAACTAACCATATCAAGATCATGCCCAAAATGTATATCAACGTAATCGTTGCGCCCATGCGGGCGTAGTCGCCATCAAACCAGCCTACGAGGCGTCCACCAAGCAACGCGCCTGCCGCAGCGAAGACTCGGCCCGTGTTGTAACAGACACCTTGGCCCGTGGCGCGGGCGCGCGTCGGAAAGAGTTCGGGAAGGAAGAGCGGGAACCATCCGTAGAACGCCGCGGTCGACGCGCCCACCGCGAACACCGCCACTTGGAATCCAAAGCCATACTCGAGACCGGCGCGATACAGAAAACCACAGGCGGCAAGCGAACTGACGCAAAGCAGGAAGAAGGCTGGACGCCGCCCGAAGCGGCCGCCGAGCAATGGCCCGATGACGCATCCCACGATGGCGCCAAGGGACGACGCCATCGCACTTTCGGCCTTGGCCCAGGGCATGGAAGGCCCCACCATCTTGTCTACCCAGAGGGGAATCCACTGTACCGAACCCCAGGTCTCGATCAAGGCGATGGACGCGAAAGCGATTCCCAACACCGTCGTCCATAGATAGTCCCGAGAGAAGATCTCGCGAACGGGGGAAATGACGGCATGTTCAACGGACGCCTTCCAGCGTTCGGACTCGGGGACGAAGAGCCGAATCAGCAACACCAGGAACGCAGGCGCTACTCCCACTAGCCAGATCCAGCGCCACGAGTCTGGAGTGACGGAGACAACTTTGCCTGTGGACGCGACGAGCAAATACCCGAAGTTCGCGGCCGCGCCGATCGCGCCGGCAAGCCACGGACGCCAGCGGTCGGGCCAGCACTCCATCACCAGCGCAACGCCGAGCGACCATTCGCCGCCCATGCCGAGCGCCGCCGTGAACCGAAACAGGCCAAGATGCCACGGCGCTTGCGCGAAGAAACCGAGTCCCGTGAAGAGGGAGTAGACCAGAATGCTCAAGGCCATGGCGCGCACGCGGCCGATGCGATCGCCGAGCCATCCGAAGACGAAACCGCCCGCCGCCGCACCGAGAAGGAAGAGCGCCGTGATATTGCCCATCCACATCCCGACGAATGCATCGACGCTGCCGTCGCCGTGGAACATGCTCGTCAGCGCGGGCCGCGCCACCAACGGAAACAATCCCATCTCGTATCCGTCAAATAGCCATCCCGCAAACGCGGCGACCAACACCATCCATTGGACTCTGCCGATACGCGTGTCGAGTTGCGATTGTGCCACCATGATACGCATCGTACTCGATGATCGAGTCCGAAGCCAAACCTGAAATACCGACGGACGTTGATTAACGGGGCTCGGCAGGCAAACAGCTTGACCCGCTTTTCGCCGAAGCCGTATTCTCGTGTCGGACCCGTGAACGGGCAGATTGGATTGAGGAGTCAGGCAATGCCTGAGATTTGTCGCTTCTTTGGAATCATAATCAGGATGTTTTACGAGGAGCACAATCCGCCCCGCATTCATGCCGAGTATCAAGGCAACAAGGCGGTCTTTGACCTGAGAGGCAACGTAACGTAAGGAGAACTTTCGTCGCGGACGGCCACCAGATTGACCCGGGAGTGGATTGACCTCCATCCAGAGGAGTTGTAGGAGGATTGGGACCTCGCGCAGCAGGGACAAGAAATCAAGAAGGTCCCTCCGTTGGAGTGACACTTGCCATGTGGAGACTGAACGACGTAAGAGAAATCGAGTATACCTCCGGTTATCGTTTCCGTGTTGTGTTCGACGATGGGACCGGCGCCATTATCGATTTTTCGGAGTACCTCGAACGAGGTCCCGTGTTTGCGCCGCTCCGGGACCGCGAGCTCTTTCGGATGGCCCGTATCGAAGGCGGCACGATCACGTGGCCCAACGGCGCCGATATAGCCCCTGAAACGCTGTACGAGAAATGCAAGCACGCCGCCTTGGACCAAGCCTAAGACGAGACCATGCAACCTGCCGTCCAATTGAACCTGCAAATCAGAGTTCTAGCAACCGTCGCTGCAAGAGGGTCTGCATATCGCGCCGGCCATCGGCTATCAAGAGGACGTAGACGCGCTTGCCGAGAATTCGATAGACGATTCGGTAGGGTTTGAAGAAGACTTCGCGGTATTCGCGAATGCCGAGCGGCAGTAGCTCTTTGGGATAGGCGCCGCGATCGGGGAGTTCGGCTAGACGTCGAAATGCGTCCTCGATCCGATCGAGAACGCGATCCGCGCTGCCCGGCGCGTCGTTGCGACCGATGTAGTCGCAGATCTCTTCGAGGTCGCGTTCCGCGGCATCGGTCAAGTGGACCGTGAAAGGCATTAACGCGTTCTCCGGCGGGCGCGCAGTCGTTTGAGAACGTCCGTAGCGGGGGAGGTTCTTTCGGACGCGATTTCCTGGTTGCCGAGCGCCAAAATCTTCAGGAAAGCCATGGTTTCCTGAGCCTGTTCGTAGCTTTCGATATCCTGGATCACGGCCTTGGCTTCGCCATTCTGGGTGATCACAAGCGGCTCGTGGGTTGCTGTCATGGTGCGCACGATCTCGGCGGCGTGCGACTTGAGATAACTGATAGGTTTGATCTGGCTTGATAACTTCACGGCGCGTCTCCCTTTGTCTCAGTGAGACTGAATTTAGTCCGAATTTAGGTCTGATGTCAAGGAGCGTAGAACCCGGAGCAGCTTGTTCAGCTTTGTCGTTCGACGCTGGCGGCGTGGGGGAGGGCGTCCAGGCATTCCTGTAGGCTCTTGGCGAGGACGGTGACGTAGGGCTCGCGGACGAGCATGAGGTGGTGGCCTTCGAGCATGCGCACGTCGACGCGGCTGGCGAGGTCTTTGAAACCGAGCGTGAGGTCGTTGCGGGCGAATGCCAAGGGCGTGTCCTCGGTGCGGAAAAGAGTTAGAGGGCCGGGGTAGGGGCGCATGCGATAGGCAGCCGCGGCGCGTTCGTTGGCGCGAAATCCCGCGATCACGCGGCGTACGAAGGTGTCTTCAAGCATGCCGAGGCGGCTGACGTGGGCTTCGGGAACGTCGATCCCGGACTGTTTCATCGCGTAGACGCGGCGGATGTCGCTAATCGCAAAGTGGATGTACTCCCGGATCGAGAGTCTTGCCGCGCCGGGCGCGGTCTTCTTCTTCAGCATCAAGCGCAGCAGGTCGCGGGCGTAGGCCATGACGGTTTCGCGGTTGCTCGCGAGAATGACGATGCGTTTCCAGTTGCGCGTAACGTGATGGCGGAATCGTCCAACGTAGCGCGACAGGGAGGGGGGGGACGGCACTTTGGCTTGGCAGTCAATCACGGCGAGCAGGGCGACTTCAGCGCCTTGCGTTATCAACTGCTGGGCGATCTCGTAGGCGACCACACCGCCATAGGACCAGCCTGCGATGTGGTACGGACCTTCGGGCTGGACGGTGCAAATGGCCTCGATATACCGAGCCGCGACGCTTTCGACCGTCGCAAATTGCTCGAAGTCGGGCAGGTGCGAGTACTGGAGGCCGTAGACGGGCTGGCTCGCATCGAGGTGTTTGGCGAGCGCGCTGTAGCTGAATGCCGCGCCGCCTGCGCCCAAGGCGCAGAACAAGGGCGGCTTCGTTCCCGTGCCTCGCAGTACTACTATGCAGGGGTCGAACCCCTGAGCCGATTCAGGAGCGGCTTCGTGAATGGCCTGCACGAGGCCCTCGATCGTGGGGTGGAGGATGAAGGTCCGCAACGGCAGCGTGACCTGCAGGGCGTCGCGCATACGCGACAGTACGCGCATGGCGAGCAGAGAATGGCCGCCGATGTCGAAGAAGTTGTCGTGGACTCTCACGCGATCGACCCTGAGAATCTCCTCCCAGATTCCGACGAGTATGCGTTCGAGGTCGGTGTGGGGTTCTTCGGGATCTTCGGGCGAGGCCTTGGCCGAATCGCGGGCTGGAGCGGGAAGGCCCTTGCGGTCCACTTTACCGCTGAGCAGGCGTGGCAAAGCTTCCATGAACATGAAGACCGACGGCATCATATAGTCTGGAAGAGAGAGACGAAGGTGCGCGCGCAAGGCTGAGGCATCGAGGGATCGTTCTTCCACGGCCACGACGTATGCCGCAAGATACGCATCACCGGGGCGGTCTTCGCATCGGATGACGGCTGCATCACGAATCGCGGGGTGTCCGAGAAGGACGGCTTCGATCTCTCCGAGTTCGATGCGGAACCCGCGAATCTTGACTTGGTGGTCGATACGGCCCAGAAACTCCAGGGCGCCGTCTTCCCGAAGCAGCACGAGGTCGCCGGTGCGATAGAGGCGGGCGCCCGGCTTGGGAGTGAAGGGGTGGGGGACGAACCGCTCTTCGGTCAACTCGGGGCGATTCCAATAGCCGCGCGCAAGACGGTTTCCTCCAATATAGAGCTCGCCCGGCAACCCCTTGGGCACAAGGTTGCGATGCCGGTCCAGCACGTAAAGCTCCGTGCCGGGAAGAGGGAAGCCGATGGGAATCCGTTCGGCCGAGGGGTCTTGTCCGAACTCGGAGGGAACCTCGAAGACCGTGGCTGTTACGACGGTTTCGGTCGGGCCATACGCATTCAAGAGGCGCACGGAAGCGTTCCCCGGGATCTTGCGCCATTGCCGTAGCGATTCTACTGGCAAGACGTCGCCTCCGAGGGCCAGCACGCGGAATTGGGGGCCAACGTATTCGAGGCCGCCGGGCATGCCCTCATCCATCCATTGCTGCCAGAAGGCTGGCGGGATATCGAGGACGGACACGCGCATGTCTCGGATGAACGTGCTGAATTCCGTGGGGAGTAAGGCGTGGGCATCTGTCACCACCAGCGCGCCCCCCCCGGTAAGCGTCACGAACATCTGCTCGAAGGAAGCATCGAAACTGAGCGAGGCAAACAGGAGCATGCGGTCGTCGTCACGCAAGGTGTACGCATCCCGCATGATTTCGAAATGGCTCGCCGCTTCGCGATGCGCTACGCACACGCCTTTGGGACGGCCCGTCGAACCGCTGGTGTAGATGATGTAAGCGAGGCTATCAGGGGTGGCCAGGTCCTCCAGGTCAGTATCGCCAGTCGGCGCGTCGGCGGCAGGTAGACACGTCACGCGGCACGGACCGCCGTCGAACCGGCCGGCGAAGTCGGGATCCGTCAGGACGACGTCAGCTTGGGAATCGGCCAGCATGAACTGCAAACGTTCAAGTGGAATCGACGGGTCCATGGGAACGCAGACGCCGCCGGCTTTGAGGATCGCGAGCACGCCGACGATCATGGCCTCCGAAGGCATCATGGAAATCGCAACGCGGCTTTCCGATCGGACTCCGCACTCGCGCAGGTGGCGGGCCGCGACCGACGCTCGCTCGTTCAACTCGTGATAGGTCAGAACGATGTTGCCCGATTGAACCGCCGGCGCGCCGGGTCTTTCGGCCGCGACACGTTCGACAAGTCGATGGATGCAGGTGGGAGGAGCAGCAGGGGTGGGAGGGGGAGCACTCGCCCAGGCTTGAGCCCGTTCGGTTTCCGTGAGAAATGCGACCGTCGCTGGACAGGCATCCGGTTCCCGCACCAGGCTTTCTAGCAGGGCCTTGAAGTGTCCGAGCATGCGTGACATATCGTCCAGGCGGAAACGGTCGGCGTCAAACTCGATGTTCGCGCAGAGGTGTTTGCCACCATAGCCCGCGAGGATCAGCGGCAGCGGCGTACGCTGCAATAGACGGACTTCCCGGGCCGTCCATGGACCGCCCAGGGCGCCCAGGGCCTCGGGGATAGTTTCGCGTTCGAAGACGTAGTGCGCGTCGAACAAGGGAGCGCCACCGTGCAGCGACGAGCAGGCGCGAATGAGCTTCGGCGAGGTGTGATCGAAGTCGCGCAGAGCCATCCATTGCTCCCGTAACGACGAAAGCCATGGAATCCAGGATAGGTTTCCGTCTAAGGAGGTTCGCACGGGCAAGGTGTTGATAAACACGCCGAATGACGAGGGTGACGCGACCTTGCCGTGCCGGACGGACTTGGTCACGCCCAATACAAGCTGCGAGCTTTCGGTATATCGATGGAGCAACACGGCCCACGCGCCAAGGAAAAGGATGTTCAACGTAAGGCCGTGTGAGGCCGCAAACGCCTTGAGGGCGCCTGAAAGGGAGGCTTCGAATTCGATATGGATCTGTTGGTAGGCGGCACGGCCGATGTCTCGGCCTTCCGGCGAAGGAAGAGGAATCGGGGATGGCGAATCCACACCATCGAGATGCCTGCGCCAAAACGTTTCGGCGGGTCCTCGGGGCAGATCGCGCACCCAATCCACGTAGTCACTGAAAGGCGCCGCGCGAGGTGGCACGTAGGGACTGCCGGACCTGGCTGCCTCGTAGCGGGCGAAAAGCTCTTCGGCCATCTGGCAGATTGAGCGGCCGTCTACCAGGAGGTGATGCACGGTCACGAGGACCGTGACCGACGAGTCGCCGAGATAAATGATCGCAAAACGAACAAGCGGCGGAGTCGCAAGATCGAACCCGGCGACACGATCAGTCTCCAGAAACGCTTCAAGGTCCTCGGCGGCCTGCTCCGCCGGGCGTCCGCGCCAGTCATGCTGGGCGACTGAGGCGCTGGCCTCCGAGGCCACAAACTGGCGTGCTTCGGCAAGGTCTTCCCAGGCGAAGTACACGCGCAAGACGGCATGCGCCGCCACCAGGAGCTGGCATGACTCGATGAACAGGGGAGCGTCAAGCGGTTCCCTGAGGCGAAAGACAATCTGCTCGATGTAGGCGCCCGATCCCTCGTTGGCGAGGCTGAGATACAGCATACCTTCTTGGGCGGGACTGAGGGGGAATGAGACGGAGGGCGGCACCTCTGGGCAAACGGGCATACTTCGCCCTGTATCTAAATCCTCGGACACAGAATGACTCCCGATGAAACGCACCTGCCGAATGGGTAACTGTAAGCACAAATCAACGGCCATGTCAAGACGGTGCCGTAGTGGCGTTCGGCACGCGCAACGAAACCACTGAAAATAGCAAGGCAGCGGCAGTCTTGCTCTCAGAAATCACACATGTAACGACTTGATAATAATCGTGATACATTGACACATTAACTTGAATGATTAGGTGTATATATGACAAGCCTGAACTTGACACCATATGATGAGCGAGTTTGCCGACAGAACGACGCCGAAAGGTGCTGCCGTTGTCTCGCGCGAGATGAACATAATATATATTATCAGACGTTGCCTTTAGGGCTGATAAGTTGTGATGCCGTCACTGCGTTCACAGATTTGGCTGGGTGCTCCCTTCGCGTCCTCGGAAGAGACCGCGATGACACTCGATACTGTTCCGGGCGCTTGCAGGTGCGGCTAGACCGTTGTGGGCACCTGCTCCTGCTGGATGGTGACGTTAGAAAGTCCGTTGTCCTGAAGCGCTGACTGAAGCGCCTTCAGGGAGATGTCTTCTCCGTGGACCAGGAGGATGTTCTTTGCCGATCCCGCGAAGCGCTTACCGAACGCTATCAGTTCTGAACGGCCCGCGTGGGCGCTGAAGCCGTTCATGACCTTGACCTCAGCGTTGAGCGCTCGCTCGACGCCGAAGATCTTGATGCGCCGCTGGCGCTCGACGATTCGGCGTCCGAGGGTGTTCTTGGCCTGGAACCCGACAATGAGGATGGTGTTGCGCGCGTTCTCGCAATTGTTGCGCAGGTGATGCAGGATCCGGCCATGTTCGCACATGCCGGCCGCGGAGATGATCATGCACGGCTCGTGAATCGAGTTCAGGGCCATGGACTCCTCGACTCTGGTGATATATTTGATCTTCTTGAGGCGGAACGGGTCCCCCGCGCTCTGCATGAGCTTCTGGATTTCGCTGTCGAAGCACTCGGTGTGCATGCGGAATACTTCCGTAACGTTCACAGTCAGCGGACTGTCGACAAAGACAGGCAGGTCAGGAATCGCCCCGCGCAGTTCAAGGCGCTTGAGGGCGTAGAGAATCTCCTGGGCTCGTTCGAGCGCGAAACTGGGGACGATGATCTTCCCTCCGCGCGCATGTGTTGTCTTGATGATCTCGACCAGTTTCTCGTCCATGGCCTCGATAGGCTCGTGGTCGCGGTCGCCGTAGGTGCTTTCCATGATGACCGTGTCTGCGGAATCAGGCTCCCACGGGTCATTCAGGATAGGCATGTGTTTGCGCCCGAGGTCGCCCGAGAAGATCAGGCGCCGGTCCGAGCCGTCTTCCCGGTACTCGAGGCAAATCATGGCAGAACCAAGGACATGCCCGGCATCCTGCAGCGTTACATACACATCAGGAACAACGGCAAACTTCTCGCCATACGGCATACATACAAAATGCCGCATAATCTCCGACACGTCGGTATCTTCATACAGCGGTGGCGTGAAGCTACGGTTCTTCTTCGACAGCCATTCCGCATCGCGCGCCTGGATGTTGGCGCTGTCCAGAAGCATAATGGCGCAGAGGTCGCGCGTGGCGCAGGTGGTGTATACCTTGCCACGAAACCCGTTCTTGGCCAGCACAGGCAAGGTTCCACTATGGTCGATGTGGGCATGGCTGAGGACCACCGCGTCCAGCGTCGCCGGATCGAAACCAAGCGTGCGATTCTTGTGGTCGGATTCCTTTCGAGCCCCCTGGAACATGCCGCAATCGAACAGGATGCGGTGTCCGTTGACCTCGATCAGGTGTTTGGTCCCGGTGACGCCCTCTGCAGCGCCGTACGACGTGATCTTCATATGCCTCCAGCCTCCCTATCCCGCACGCGCGGGGGATTAGCCCTGAAATCGGCGACACACCGCTCCACGAGGCGGCGCGGATTGTCGTCGTAGGTGATTCGTGACCCGGTTTCCTTCTTGATGACCGGCAGGAAACAGTCCATATGGTCGGCGATGCCCCCGGAGCCGGTCAAGACGCCGATGGGCCTGCCTTCGTCATAGGCGATGGCGAACTCGCCCAACGTGCCCGAGCGCCCGCCGACGATGATAACAATGTCGCACGTCCGCACGCCGACGACTTCGCGGCCCATGAGGCCGGCGCCCGTATAGATCATAATATCGATGTGGTCAATCGGGCTGCCGTAGCGGTTCACATGTTCGTCGATACTGAGCGCAGGCGATACGCCGACAGTAAGTCCCCCACGCTCTTTACAGCCCATTACAGCCGCGTGCGGCAAGCCCGGGCACCCCCCGGTGACGATCGCGCAATCATGCTCTGCAATAGCGCGGCCCAGTTCCTTGCACTTTTCGAGGAGGTCAGCGGCCATCTCGCCGCCAGCCGACCCCATGACGCCTATTTTGATTTTCGGTGAATGCACTAGATACTCCTTTCTTAATAAAAGTCTCGTACCGGCCCGATGCACGGACGGTGGACCTGTCGGACTTGTCTGACGGGTCGGACCATTTCTATGAGACCTCTCCCGCTCATGTGCTTCAAGCGATGCGCTCCAATCCGACATCGCTCTCTGCCAGCAAGGCCTTCGCATGCTCCAGGCTAACGTCCGAAACGGAACCGTCCAGCAGGCGGGCGATTTCCCGGACGCGCGCGTCCTGTTCCACGCGCGTGACCGTGGTGGTCGTCCGGCCTTTCTGGGCGGTCTTGACGACGTTGTAGTGATGCTGGGCGACGGCGGCGATCTGGGCGATGTGCGTGATGCAGATCGTCTGGTGCGTTAGCGCGAGCTGCGCCATCTTCTGGGCGACGCTGCGGGCGATATGGCCGCCGACGCCCGCGTCGATCTCGTCGAAGACGAGCGTTGGGATGCTGTCGGCCTCGGCAAAGACGGCTTTGAGCGCGAGCATGATGCGGCTGATCTCACCGCCCGAGGCCACCTGGCGAAGGGGCTTCATCTTCTCCCCCACGTTCGCGGTCAGCAGAAACTCAGCTCGGTCGATGCCGGTTGCGGACAGCTCGATAACATCAAACGCCGTCTCGAAGTGGCCGCCTTTCATTCCCAAGTCTTGCAGCGCCGCCGTGACTAGTTTGTCGAGCTTCCGTGCGGCGGCCTTGCGCTTCTGCGATAGAGAGGCGGCAAGTTCCTGAACCTGCGCAAGGACGGCTTTCCGTTCGGCTTGGAGTTCTATCAAGCGCTGATCACGCGAGTCGTAGGCATTAAGTTCGGCCTGGGATTTGACGCCGTACTCCAGAATGGCCTCGACGGAACCGCCGTACTTGCGTTTCAGATCGCTGATGACGTTCAGGCGTTGATTCACGCGGTCAAGTTCGTCGGGATCGAACTCCAGGCCTTCCGCATAGCCCCGGAGTTCCCCGGCCACTTCCTCGACCGTCGCGCGAACGCCGGCAAGTTGCTCCACGAGCGGACGGAACCGTTCGTCGATCTGCGCAAGTTCTTCGAGGTCGTTGGCCGCGCCATCCATTTCGAGCACCGCCGACGTCTCCTCGCCATCGTACAGCGCCGTGCGCGCGTGCGACGCGAGGGCGAAAATCCGTTCCGCGTTCGTAATCAGATTGCGCCGCGCGCGGAGGTCTTCCTCCTCGCCGGGTTCGAGATTGGCCGACGCAATCTCGTTGATCTCGTACCGGAGGAACTCCATGCGGCGCGCTCGCTCGCGGTCGTCGGATTCGAGCGCGGCGATGGTCGCGGCAAGTTCGCGCAAGGCGGCGACTCTCTCCCCCACGTCGCCCGCCAACTCCCCCACGCCGGCAAACGCGTCCAACAGGTCCAACTGGCGGTCGGGTTTCAGCAACGACTGATGTTCATGCTGGCCGTGCAAGTCCACCAGTTCGTCGCCGATTTCGGCGAGCAGCGTGATGGGGACGAGGTTCCCGTTCACATATCCGCGGCTGCGCCCTTCCGCGGTCATTACACGCGACACCATCCATTCGGATGGGTCGTCGCCGCCGAGTTCGTGCGCCTTGAGCAGCTCACGCAGGCGCCGCGAAGGCTTGGGTACGCGGAACACGGCCTCGATGCGCGCCTGCGACGCCTGATCGCGCAAGAGATCGCCCGAGGCGCGGCCGCCAAGAACGAGATTGAGCGCGCCAATGATAATGGATTTCCCGGCGCCGGTTTCGCCGGTCAACGCATTGAACCCGTCGCCGAAATCGACTTCAAGGTCGTCGATCAGCGCGTAATTGCGTATTCGCAACGTCTCCAACATGAGCCGGACGCATCCTCCCGAAACAGCGTCGCGCGCGACGTTCAGTCGCCGCCCGCCGCCAAGTACGCCAGGAACTCCCGGTTTCCCGCCGGTCCAAGCAACGGCGAGGGTATCACACCGCGCCGCGAAAAACCCACTTCAGATGCAGCGGCAAGGACTTCCTCGACGACGCGAGTGTGGACCTCCTCGTCGCGCACAACGCCGCCTTTGCCAACGTGTTCGCGGCCAGCCTCGAACTGCGGCTTGATCAACACTACGCCTTCCGCGTCGCCCGTAAGCAGTTCCTTAAGAGGAGGCAGGACGAGATTGAGCGAGATGAAGGAACAGTCGGCGACGAAGAAATCCGGACGTTCGGGCAATTGGCCGGGTGTGAGATGGCGAATGTTCACGCGTTCGAGCACCACAACTCGAGGGTCCTGGCGCAAGGTCCATGCGAGTTGTCCATACCCGACGTCCACGGCATAGACACGCGCCGCGCCCCGCTGAAGCAGACAGTCCGTGAATCCGCCCGTCGAGGCCCCCACGTCGATCGCCACGCGGCCTTGCACGTCGATACCGAAATGGTCAAGCGCGGCCTCGAGCTTCAGTCCGCCGCGGCTGACGTACTTGGGGGACTCGCGGATCTCGATCGCCATATCGACGGGAAGCCGCGCGCCCGGTTTGTCGAGACGCTCGCCGTGCGGCCCCAGGACGCTGCCCGCAGTAATCAGGCCGTGGGCTTTGGCGCGCGTAACGCCGGTTTGCCGCTGTACCAGTACGTCCAAGCGTTCTTTGTCGACAGGTTTGGCCATCCGTTACGCGCTCGCGCGCTTATCGATTGATATGCTCAATGGGCTCGCGGGTCCTTTCAGTCGAGCGCACCTTCATTAATGGACGCACAGTAACCGGACCACTCCGCGCGAATACTAGCAGATGAGATCGTGATCCGCCAAGGAATCGGATTTCTCGTCTTCCTTTGAGAAAGCCGAGATAGTTCTTGACTCCGCCTCCCTTGGCGAGTAATCTTCCCCCTGCTCGTGTGGAGCAAGCCGTGTTAAACCGTGACACTTCGTCGAGGGGATTGGCCCATGTATGTACCACAGAAGATTTTCCTCACACGGGGAGTCGGCCGGCATCGTGAAAAGCTGGCCAGTTTTGAAATGGCATTGCGCGATGCAGGTATCGCTCAGTTCAACCTGGTGCGCGTATCGAGCATCTATCCGCCTGGGTGCAGGATTGTGAAGCCCGACGCCGGATTGGCCGAACTACAGGCGGGCCAAGTGGTCCATGTTGTCATGAGCGAAGTGGCTACGAACGAGCCGCGGCGTCTGCTGGCCGCAGCCGTCGGGGTCGCCATTCCGCGCGACGTGAAACAGTTCGGGTATCTCTCCGAACATCACAGCTTCGGCCAAACGCGCCGCAAGGCAGGCGACTATGCGGAAGATCTCGCCGCGGAAATGCTCGCCACGGTCATGGGCGTGAAGTTCGACACAGACAAGAGCTGGGACGAGAACCGGGAGATCTGGAAGATCAGCGGCAAGATCGTGCGGTCCGCCAACATTACGCAGACCGCGTTGGGCGACAAGAATGGCCGCTGGACGACTGCGCTCGCGGCCGCCGTCTTGGTCCCGTAAAGCATCTGAAAGTTCAACCGTTCGCAGGGACAAGGCGAACGCATTTCTAATGAAAGGCATTCCATTTCATGAAGAGGCAGAACCGTTTTCTTTGTGGCAAGAGGATCGCTCCGGCGCCCATCGCACCGGGCATGAGCGCGCGCGCGTTGATCGAGAACGCCTTTCTGGCCTACAACGGCGCACGGCTGCGCGAGGCGTGCCGCCTGTTCGTCGAGAAAGTCCTCGAACCCGACGTGACCGTGGGGATGTCCGTAAGCGGCGCGTTGACCCCGGCGGGTGTCGGCCAGTCGTGTCTTATCCCCTTGATCCGAAGCGGGATGGTGGACTGGATTGTCAGCACGGGGGCGAATCTCTACCATGACTCGCACTTTGCCTTGGGCAAGAGCCTCCATGCCGGAAGCCCGTTTGTCGACGACACGGAATTGCGCAAGCAGGAGGTCGTGCGCATCTACGACGTCCTGTTTTCTTACGATGTGCTGCTCGATACGGACCGATTCTTCTACGAGCTGATGTTCGTGGACGAGTTCCAGCGCACGATGGGCACGGCCGAGTTCCATCATCTCGCCGGGAAATATCTCGCCGCGCGCGAAAAGGCCTTGGGCTTGTCGAACACGAGTCTGCTTGTTGCCGCGTACGAGTGCGAGGTCCCGGTGTATACGTCGTCGCCGGGCGACAGCAGCATCGGGATGAACGTAGCGGCCGCGGCAATGTTTGGAAGCCAATGCCGGATCGATTCGTCGATTGATGTGAACGAAACCGCCGCCATCGTGTATCAGGCGAATCGCAAAGGCCACAGCGCGGTCGTGCTGCTGGGCGGCGGAAGCCCGAAGAATTTCATGCTTCAGACCGAGCCGCAAATCCAGGAGGTGCTTGGCATCAAGGATCGCGGCCATACGTATTTCATGCAGTTCACCGATGCGCGCCCGGATACCGGCGGCCTGAGTGGGGCAACACCCTCCGAGGCCGTGAGCTGGGGCAAGGTCAATCCCGATCATCTTCCGGACACGGTCGTCTGCTATGTCGACACGACAGTTTCGCTGCCGTTGTTGACGTCCTACGCCGTTGACGCGCATGCGCCGCGTCCGTTGCGCCGCCTGTACGCGCATCGCGAGACAATGGTTAGCGCGCTGCGAAAGGCCTCGCGCAAGAAGCCGACAGGCAAGAAGAAGTAATCGGGACGGCTGTCCTGGCTTATGCGTCGCCGGCGCGCGTGCGTCTGAGAAGCGACGCGAAACTCCACACGTCCGGCACGCGCAACAACGCGCAGAGTCCGACGTACGTAACGCCCGCGAGTGTTAGCGGTACTGTCACCCACACGCATCGCGCGATCAAGCCATCCGTAGGAAACACGGCCAGCGACCCGCGATAGGCAGCGTGCATCACGCATCCCATCACCAGCGTCGAGGCCAGAATCCGCAAGATCTGCGAGAGGAACGCCGCGTCCCACAAGCGGCCGAAGCGGCGGCACAGGAGCGTGTACAGCAAGACGAAGTTGATGGTGTAGGAGAGGGTGGTCGCAAGCGCGAGACCGGTGAAGCCCATCGGCCGCGAGAGCACGAAGATGAAGGCGATGTTGAACAGCATGCTCACAAACGCGACGGCAACGGGGGTCTTGGTGTCTTGCACGGCGTAGAATCCCGCCACGGCCACTTTCACCCATGCGAAGCACAACAACCCAAGCGAGGAATAGGCCAGCGCCGCCGCGGTCATGGCCGTATGCTCGGCTTCGTAGTGGCCGCGCTGAAACAGCAGCGCGATGATAGGCCCGGGGACAATCAACAGCGCCGCTACCGCGGGGGCAATCAGGAAGCAGCATTGGCGAAGGCCGTTCGAGAGCATCGAGCGTATCTCGGGGAAATCGTTGCGGACGGCGGCGCGCGAGATTGTCGGCAGGATCGCGACGGAAATCGCGATGCCGAAGATCGAAAGCGGAAGTTGGATGAGGCGGTTTGCGTAGAAGAGCGCGTTGACCGCCGCCTTGCCGAACGCATTCGCGAACAGGAGGTCGACCATCTTGTTGACCTCGCCCGCGGACTGTCCAATCAATACCGGAACGAGCAGCCAGAATGCGGTGCGTATGGCGGGGTTGCGCAGGTGGAAGTTCGGGAGCCACGTCCCGACACGCCAGCCTACCGCCACATACTGCACGAGAAGCTGGGCGACGCCGCCGATCCACGCGCCGAGCACGAGCGCGTAGGCGTAGCCCGCTGAGGTCCCAGGGCGCATCCAGCAATAGAAACAGATGGCAATTTGCGCGATGTTGAGAAGCGCTGGTGACCACGAGGGCGTCGAGTAGTGGCGCATGATGAACAGCGGCCCCATCTGAAAGACCGTCAGCCCGATCAGAAAGATGTACGGAAAGGTCCAGCGCGTCAGCGACATGCATAGCTCGACGTAGCCTTCGGACGGCCCTCGGGTGCCCGCAACCTCGCGGACCGGATCGAGCAGGTTGAAGATGTAGGGCATGAAGATTACGCCGAGGATCGAGACAACTCCGAGCAACAGGATCATCGCCGACATGATGGCTGAGACAGCTTCGCGGAACGCGTCCTTCGATTTCGTTTCGAGGACTTCGGTCAGGACGGGAACGAACGCGGCATTCGTCGCGCCTTCTCCCACGAGGTCGCGCAGCATGTTGGCCAGGCGAAACGCGACGTTGAACGCGGCGAGCGGCTCGGTGGGGATGAAGCGGGTCATGACCATGTCGCGGACTAGGCCGGTCACGCGGCTGATCATGGTGCCGCCCGCGAATATGGCGGTGAACTTTGAATGGCTTCGTCGAGATTCGCTCATGGACCGCGTCGTTTCCCTTGGCTCGATGGGGCGTTCCCTGATGATCCCCGGCGCGCGAGGAAAGTTGCGACCACCCATCCGAGGGCCAGCGCGAACACAATCCACGGTACCAGCGCCGGAGCGCGCGGGATCGGCGGCTTGCCGGGCGCGGGCACCGGCAGTGCACCAACGACGCGCTGCATGATGGTCTGCGCTGGCGAGACTCGGCCCGTGAAATCGACGAAGTTCCCTGATGCGGTGAAGACACCGTTGACCAGCGTGAATCGTCCCCACGGATCGAACACTCCCGAGATACCCGTGTTCGCGCAATGGACCACCGGCAGGCGCGTCTCGATGGCGCGGAGCCGCGCGAGTTCGAGTTCCTGCGGAATGGCCGCGCTCTCTCCGAACCATCCGAGATTCGTGATGACCACCAGGAAGTCCGCGCCCATTTGCCGCAAGGTCTCGGAGAGGTCTGCGAAGAGGACCTCGAAACAGATCAGCGGACCGAAGATGCGCCCGCCCGCCTGGAATACTTTCTGGCGATCGCCGAACGCGATGTCGCCAATCGCGGGCACGACTTGCTGGATGAAAGGCAGATACTGTCCAAACGGGACATACTCGCCGAACGCGACGAGGTGGACCTTGTCATAGATATCGACGACTTCGCCGTTCGGGTTAATGAACGCGCTCGTATTGGGATATCCCCCTTGCTCGTTGCGCCGCTCGGAACCGGTGTAGAGCCACGCGCCGGTCTCGTCCAGCATCGCGGAGATCAAGCCGTGGATTTCGGGATTGGCTACGTCGTCCATAACCATGCTTTCGGGCCATACGAAGAGATCGACCTTGGCGTGTTCGGCGAGCTTGCGCGACTTCTCGCAGGCGTTGCGCACCATCTCGACGCGGTACTCGCCATCCGATTTCATCTCGAGCGAGAAATCGGCCTGGACAATGCCCGCCACGTACGGCTTGGTGTCGTAATCCGGCTTGCCCAGTAGCAAGGCCCCCACGCCGTGCGCCAGGCCCAACAGCAATACGGCGGCCACCGCCCGCACGATTCGGATGTTGCCGCCTTCCAGAATGGCGAGCGCAACGAGCGCATTGAACGCCACGATGATTCCCGAGACCACGGAGACGCCGCCCAATGCAGCCCACTGTTCGATGGCCAGATCGGGGCCTTGGCTGTAGCCCAGCGCACCCCATCCGAACCCCGAGAACAAGCGCGCGTGAACGAACTCCATCGCCATCCAGAGCATCGCGAGACCGCAAGCGCCTCCCCCCCACGCCGCGCGACGGCGCATCCAGATCCAGGCTGCGCCTGTCGCGGCCCAGAAGATCGCCAGCACGACGCACAGGAACTGATAGCCCCAGAACGCCCAGCCGCCCGCCCAATAGACATTGGTCATCAGCCAATGGAGAAGGACCGAGTTGAAGGCCCAACCCGCGAGAAAGAAATGCAGCGCGCCCACGCGCGGCGTCATAGAATGCGCGCGCCAGGTCAGCGGAATCAGCGCAATCCACGCCAAGGGAAACAGATTCCACTTGGGAAACGCAAGCGCCAGGAGCGCTCCCGAAAGGATCGTGGGAGCATACGTCTTGAGAAACGGTTTCATGATGGGCGGATCATGCGCGACTCGGGAGGGCGAGTTCAAACGCCAATGAGCTGGGGCATCGCTTGCGATTGGCGTCGTAGCGCATTACTCTTCTTGCGGAGGACGTTGTGATGCTTAAGAAAGGCCTGTTTACAGCATGTGTACTGATGATCGCCGCGCCTGTTTTCGCCGAAGATTACACGTTCCTTTGGTGGTCGGATGGATGGCGCGGGCGCGCGGCGGAATGGCACAAGACGCTGTACGTTCAGACCAACAACTACGGCGCGGCCATCGAAGTCGAGAAGCCCTCTCTCCCGCACCTCGGCCCAATTCCGAATGCAAGGCCTTACCTGGAGGCTGTGACGGAGTCGAACGCTTCGGTCGAATCGCTTCCCCCGTCGGATCTCAGGCTCAGCGTCCTCGTAGGCGGAGTCGAGTATCGTTGTGTCGCGGCAGCGGGAGAGCAGAAAGACGAAGCGAATTTCCCTGTTCGGATCATCGAGAGCGGGCGGTGCGTGCAGCGGGCGGATATCCTTAATCTGGTCTTCGCAAACGAGAAGAAGGAACGGATCGAAGGCGACGGGCGATTGGAGATCGTTGCAGAGGCGAGCCGGTTGCGATTCCTTCTCGAATTCGCGCCGAAGCAAACAATGCAGGATGTGGAGATTGTTGCAAGTGTGACTCAAGATGGGACGCGATCCGAGGGCAAGCGTCGCTGTGATGTCATGGAGGCCGGCAAGCGCGTTGCCGCATGCGTGGTGTGGCCTCCCGAGGATTCGTCCGACGCGCCCGAAGGTCTGCGTGTTGAGGCCCAAAACGCTCCCGATGGAAGCGCGCTGCCCGTTGAATGGGACGCCTCGCGCGGCTGGTATTACGTCGACTTGCCCGAACGGCAGTGGAACATCGCGGAGGAACCTGATCGGCTTGATCGGTTTCCGGTGCGAATCACCAATTCCTCAGCGAACTCGAAGAGTTGCTTGCTACTGTTTGCGTTTGATGGCGAGGGCTTTCAGGGCATCACGGGACTATGTCCCATACTTCGCGACGCGCACGGCATACCGACAGGCATCCCCGTGCAGATCTCAAAGAATTGGCACCGCCACAAGGACCGTCGGTTCCTCTATGATGGACCGTGGTTTCACGCATTCGCGGAGATTCCCGTCGACGTCGGACAGACATGGGAAGGCGAACTTGCCATAACGTACGCACGCTGGGGAGGCGTACCGTCGGCGTCGCACGCGCAGTTGTGCCTTGTGGGCTGGGGCGTGAATCAGCTCTGGGACGAGGCCGCGATCGGGAGCTGGGGCGAATCCATCACCTATGATCCGGACGTCAATCTCAACCGATCGATGTTCGACGACGTGCGGCCGTTGATGGTTACGGGGATGAACGGCGGTCGTTGGGAGTGGACGTGCAACGTCGGCGGCGGCGATTTCCTCGTCTACTTCGATGCCAACGGAAAGCGGCAATTCCTGACGCGAGTACGGACGGCGTATGCGTGCCAAGGTCCGAATCTAACCGATGTTTTATATGGAGGCCTGACTGCGGACGGGGCCATCGCCACGCGCATCGAAGTCTCCTCGCCACGTTGCGACGACGTTAACCGCGCCTATCACCATATTCGCTACGACGTCGTCGCCGACACGCCGTTTTCGAGGCTCGCGTTCTATCAACTCGGGGCGGACCATTACAACGACCACACCTTCACGGCCATGGCGCGTGGCAATGCGGACGGCCTCGTTGAAGAATGGACGGCCGAGCGAGGCGGTAAACGCTACCTCAAGACGGGCCTTGTGTGCGAGGGGCGCGCGCCGTGGGTTTCGCTTCACGGCGGACAGCGCAACGAACACCATCCGAAAGGTGCATGGGCAAACCGCGGGTTGATCGTTCGTTCATGGAACGCGCGTCTCGACGGGCGCGACGCGCCGATTCCGTATGCGGCGGTGTTCGGCACGGAGAATGGCATCCCAAGCGCCAACGTCGAACTCGCGCCGCCGCCGGGAATCCAGGCGCTCAAGAAAGGCGACTTCGTCGAGGCGGACGTCGAGTTGGTTATTGTGCCCACGCGCGAAGAAGATTACTACGGCCCGAACGAAGCGCTTCGCGCCGATTTGAAAGAGCACGCCGATACGTGGGAACCGGTGCGCCGGCTTGCGCGCGGAAACGCGTTCGACGTGCGCGTCACAAAAGGATCCCTACGGAAAGCCTATCCGCCTGTCGTCGCCGTCGATGCCGATCAACAAGCGGAGTTTGAGTTGACTGAGGGCCTGGGCTATGTGCCCATCACAATCGCAGGATTGAAGTCATCGAGGCCGCCCGCGTTCCTCTGCGATGGCAAACCCGTCGATCAGACATGTCACGGAAACGACTACTGGCAGGCGTTCTTCGACGCGCCGAGCGGCTCGTATTCAATAACCTACAATGTGGATTTGGATAGTCAGAACGACACGCCAGCCGTGCATCGATTTGCAGTAGCGGTTCCGCGTTAACGATACGCGCGTTCGCGCGGAAAGCGCTCGGGGGCGACTAGATCTCCGAAGGAAGCCTGAGCTTCTTCGATGCGTTGCCGTTGCGCTGTAAGCACCTGAAATAGCTCCTTCGGGGCGTCCTCGATGTTCTCCCTATGGTACTTCTCGACGCGATCGAGTTTGGCGAGATTCTCTTTGACGCGCAGGGAGAATTGCTGGACGTACTCTTCATGGGCATAGGCCTTCTTGACGACCTCGCGGAACAAACGCTCCAAATCCTCGAAGCAGGGAATCAACCCGGTCGGAGCCACGATGGCGTCCGCCTCACCGTGGATGCGCAGTTCCATCCACTTGATCCACACGTGCTTGTCGTGCATGCCGTTGAGAAACGTGCCGTCGCTATCGCGAAGGAAGTAGTTCACGCCGAAGATGAGCGGCGCTTTTGAGAGCTTCTTCCCAAAGTTGAGGTTATTGCTCACATAGCGACCCAGCGGAATCGCAACGAAATCCTGGATACTCATCAGGTTGATCTCGGGTACACCTTCTTTGCCGAGCACGGCGAAGGTAGTTTCGCTCTCAAGGCTGGCCCCGTATGCCACGATACCGTGGCACCAGTTGAAGCTCTGCTGGCACGGCACGCTAGCTCGCGCGTCGCGCCCCCCGTAAACGATTCCTGACAGTTCGACGCCCTTGGGATCGTTCAATGCCGAGTCGCAATTCGAGAGCGACTTGAGTGTGACGGCGTAGCGCGCGTTCTTGTGCGCGCACGGAATGTCCGCGCCCTTTGCGTCCTTCTTGCCTTTGTGCCACGGGCCGGAATAGTTCTCGCCGGCCTCGGGAATCGGCGTCCCCATGCCCTGCCAGTACGGTCTGCCGTCGGCGACGAGCACGTTCGAGAAAAGCACTTCGCCCGGCTTGTTCAACACGTCCCAGATTCCCGGATCGTCTTTGGCATTCACGTCCGTGATGATGCCGAAGATGCCGGATTCCGGATTCGCGGCCCTGCAATGGCCGTCGACCGCGCGCAGATAGGCGATGTCATCGCCGAGGATCGTCTCGCCAGCCAGCATGGCCGTTGAGGTCTTGCCGCACGCGCTGGGGAACGCGCCGGCGAGGTAGGTCTTTCGCCCCTGCCTGCCGTGCACGCCCATGAGGAACATGTGTTCAGCGAGCCAGCCTTCGCGATCCGCCTTGCGGATGGCCAGGCGCAGCGCGAGTTTCTTCAGACCCAGCGTGTTGCCCGCGTATTGCGTGTTCACGACGTACACGGTGTCCGTCGTGTAATCGATATAGATGCGCTTCTTGTCGGATCTCGCGCTGACCATGTGTTCATCCAGTTCGCCGCAGGAATGCAGCGTGGCGAAGAATTCTGCTTCCTCTCCGAGACGTTTGAACTCGTCATAGCCCGGGCGGTACAGCAGATTGAGCGAGTGCGAAATGTAGAACGAATCGGTGCATTCGACGCAGGGAATGCTGAAGTTCGAATGGGCCGGACCGAGCGTCATGAAACGGACGACCATGGTGCGTCCGCGCATCGATCCTTCGAGCAGGCCGCGCACTTCGGTAAGGCCCTCGTCGCGATCGGTAGGGTTGAGGGCTTGGCTCATAGATTCGCCTTCTGGCACCAAGTACTTCGTTACCGCACGGTCGCGTCCCTGGTCTTGTATACCGTCCAGATGCACCGTGTGTCCAAGTCCACGGAGCGCGATCTCCTCGCGCTGTGCGATGGCCATCTTTCGCGTGTGTTCGATATCCGCCGGGTCATCCGTGCTGATCCAAACGGCGTCCGGCTGGCACAGCTCGATCGCGTCGACTATAAAGGCGTGCACGCGTTCATTACGGATTGCGGCAAGCCTGCGCCGGCTTTCTGCGTCCAGGACCGTTTGTATAGGCTCAATCATTGCGGTTGCCATGTCGTGCTCCTTGGCTCCCATTCCGGCGCAAACCTTTGCAATGAAAACACGGCGGGTATGCCCTAGATTCCCACAGACGCTGGCGCAGACGGATTGCCCGCGAGCGGCTCTATCCGTTAAAGTGGCGCACGGGAAGCGCGGACAGAGCGTATTCGATGGGAGATTCCAATGGACATGATGTGGCAGTTACTCGCGATTGGCCTGGCGGCAGGAGTTGCCGGCGGCATGTTCGGCATAGGCGGCGGGGCCATCATGGTTCCGGCGATGGTGCTGTTGTTGGGGATGGGCCAGAAGCTGTCTACCGGTACATCGATTATCGCACAGATCTTTCCGATCGGCATCCTTGCGGCGGTCGTGTACTACCGCGCGGGCAACGTGAACATCAAACAAGGCGTCGTGCTCGCGGCCGGTCTGATTGTAGGAAATCTGTTCGGGGCGCTATTCGCTAATCAGTCCGTGGTGAGCGACCCGGTCATGAAGAAGCTCTACGGAGCGTTTCTGTTGCTTATCGGTATCCGCTATTTGTTCTGGGACGAGGTAATCAAGCTCATCCAAAGACCGTGAGGGCGCGTCAGGTTGCCGGGCGCGAGCCATCGTGCTAAGCTGAGTTCGGTGTAATCAGGCCGGAAGCAAACTGGGTAGAAAGGGCATTGAGGATGAAAACCAAGACCATGCAACGACGCCAATTTCTTAAGACCGCTGCGGCCGGAGCCGGCCTGATGGTGTTGCCGAGCGGCACGCTGTTCGGGGCGTCCAAGCCGAGCGACAAGCTCAATATCGCGCTGATCGGCGCGCATGGCCGGGCCGTCGCCCATTACGATTTCCTTTCGACCCAAAATGTCACGGCCATTTGCGATGTCGACGAGACGCATCTTGACCTCGCGGCGATGAAGTTCCCCAAGGCCAAACGCTATGTCGATTGGCGCAAGTGCGTCGATCACAAAGGCCTCGACGCGGTCGTGTGCTGCACGACGGACCATACGCACGCATTCGTCGCGACGTGGGCCATGAATCGCGGTTTGCACGTGTATTGCGAAAAGCCCCTGGGCAATACCGTCGAAGAGGCGCGCATGGTCCGCCTGACGTATTTGAAACACAAGGACAAACTCGCGACGCAAACGGGTACGCAGCGTCATGCGGGCGAGAACTTCAACCGGGTCCGCGAATTGATCCTCGACGGAGCGATCGGCGAATTGAAGGCGGTGCACGCGTGGGGCAACCGGCAGTTGCGCCGGCCCGGCTACTTGCCCGCGGAAGGTTCGCCGCCGAAGACGCTGCATTACGACCTGTGGATTGGCCCGTCGCCGATGCACCCATACAACCCCGGCTATTTCGCGGGCAAGCCTGGCGCGAACTGCCTCTCGTGGAACATGTACTGGGACTTTGGGAGCGGGCAGATCGGCGACATGGGCAGCCATGTGATGGACCTCGCGTGGAACGCGATCGACGCGACGCTGCCGACGTCCGCCGAGGGCACGGGCGAGGCGTACAACCCGGAAGTCACGCCGGTCGAGCTCAAGTCCTCGTTCGAGATCCCGGCGAATAGCTGGCGCCCGACCATCCCGCTCATCTGGTATCAGGGCGGGGCGATGCCGTCGACGCCGCTGGACGCCATCGATCTGAACAAGATCGATCACGGCGTGATGTTCAAAGGCGAGAAGGGATTTCTCATCACGGGATTCGACAAGCGCATCTTGCTCCCCTTCGGCAAGGAGGCGGACCTCTCGTACTACAACCGCCGCCCGAAGGACAAGATGATCCCCGACATGGGCGGGTTCCAGGAAGAGTGGCTGAACGCCTGCAAAGGCAGCCTGAAAACTTCCTGCGATTTCGAGTACGGCGGCACCGCCATCGAGATGATGCTGCTCGGGCTGGTGGCCTATCGCGTGGGCAAGAAGCTCGATTACGACGGCGCGACCGGACACGTCACAAATTGTCCCGAGGCCGACGCCCTATTGAGCCGCCCCTATCGCAAAGGCTGGGTCCTGAACGGGTAGTTTCATGGGCCCTCAATCCAGTGCGTCCGAAGACAGGGAAACGCTCCTCAAACTCAAGGCCGGGTTGACTCAGGTCATTCGCGGCAAGGATGAGGCGATTGGCTTGCTGCTGGCGGCGTTGCTTGCCGGCGGATCGGTGTTGATGGAGGATGTGCCCGGCACAGGTAAGACGACGCTTGCGAAGGCGCTGGCGAAATCCATCGACGCGGTGTATCACCGCATTCAGTTCACGCCGGACTTGCTGCCGGGTGACATCCTTGGGTCGTCGATCTACAACCCGGTCCAGGGCACGTTTACGTTCCGCCCCGGCCCAATCTTCTGCAACATCCTCCTTGCCGACGAGATCAACCGCGCGTCGCCGCGCACGCAGTCGGCGTTGCTCGAAGCAATGAACGAAGGACAAGCCACTATTGAAGGCGAAACGCGCCCGCTCGACGCTCCGTTCTTGGTCCTTGCGACGCAAAACCCGGTCGAATTCCACGGCACCTATCCCCTGCCCGAGGCGCAGCTCGATCGCTTTATGCTCTTGCTGGAGTTGGGCTATCCCGCCGAGGAGATCGAGGTCGACATTCTTCACGCGCAGGCGGAGTCGCACCCGATCGAACACGTCGAGGCGGTGCTGAACGTGCAAGACGTATTGCGCATGCAGCGGGGCGTGCGTTCCGTGCGGGTCGACGAAAGCGTGTCGCGCTATATCGTCGCCATCGTGGCGGAGACTCGGCGCGACAAGCGCCTTAAGCTCGGAGCCAGTCCGCGCGGATCGCTCATGCTGTTTCGCGCTTCTCAAGCGGTGGCATTTCTCGTGGGACGCGGCTACGTGTTGCCTGACGACGTCCAGCGGCTCGCGCTGCCGGTGCTGGCGCACCGCGTCATGCTGACCGCGGAATCGAAGTACGGCGGCACGGCAAAGCGCGATATCATTCGCGATATCGTCGAGCGCGCGAAAGCGCCCGCATGAACACCGCGGCGCTTGGGCGCTTCGGGACGCTCGCGCGCTACTGGTGGGAGTACCGAACGACGCGGTTCGGCAAAGTTCTCGGGGTGTGCATTCTGCTTGTCGGACCTCCCGCGATGACGTCGCTCGATCTCCCTCTGTATCAACTTTTGTTCGCGCTGGCCTTCTTTACGTTGTTCGCATTCGTGGCGGCATTCCTCATGAGGCCGCGCATCGAGATTCAGGGGCGTTTCCCGGACCGAGCGGTCGCGGGACAGGCCGTCTCGGCACGCTTCACGCTGGCAAATCGATCCAGAATGCACGCGCGTGGTCTTGCGCTCGGCGGTCGAGATCTCCCGCCTTCGCTGAAGCATGTCGATACCCCGGAAAGCATCGGCACGATCCCTGCCGGGGAATCTGCCGACACGCTGCTTACCGTGCTTCCGTTGAAACGCGGCGTTTATGCGTGGCCAGGCTGGCGCGTCTTCACGACGTTTCCATTTGGCCTGTTTCGGACCACCGTGCATGTCGCCCAACGAGACGGCCAGCGCGCCAACGCCGCGCTCGTCGTGTATCCGTCGTTTCATCCTCTGGTCTCGATCGACGTTCCCATCAGCGCGCGCTATCAGCCCGGAGGCATCGCGCTTTCGTCGAACGTCGGCGAGTCGCCCGAGTACATCGGCAACCGCGAGTATCGTCCCGGCGATTCGACGCGCCACCTCGATCATCGCGCATGGGCACGCTTGGCGGCGCCCGTCGTGCGCGAATTTCAGGAAGAATATTACTGCCGCGTGGCGCTCGTGCTCGACACTTTCGTGCCGGGAAAGCAGCGTCCGGGGCCATCCGGGTTTGCGAATCTCGAAGCGGCGATCAGTCTTGCGGCCGCGATTGCCGATGCCTTGGCGCGCGGCGAGTACATTCTCGATATCTTTGCGGCCGGACCCGCGCTGCATATCTTCCGCGCCGGACGTCACACAGCGCATTTCGAGAACGTGCTCGAGATCCTTGCCTCGATCGATGCGTGCCGCGCGAATCCGTTCCGGTCGGTCACGCCGGCCTTGACCGACGAATTGGCCAGTCTTTCAAGCGTCATTTGCGTGTTCCTCGACTGGGATCGCGACCGCGCCGAACTCGCGCAGACTGCCATGGAAGCGGGATGCAGTGTCAAGATCCTGATTGTCCGCGATGGCGAAACGACGCAGCCTTGGGCCTCGTTTGCGGGACAGGCGTCCATCGGCCAATACACGCCGGAAGCGATTCGTTCGGGGAAGGTCGAGTCGCTATGAAGACGCAACGGATCGCGGCAGTAGCTATGATCGCGATCGAAGTGGCCGTCGTCGAGCACATGGTATTCCTATACGAGTGGTACCCGGTTGCGATCGTGTTGCTTGCCGTAATTGGGATGCGGGGTTTCATCGCGCTTCCCTTCGGACGCCGCGCCCAGATCCTGGGCGCCATCGCACTGGGCGTGTTCATCTACGCCGGCATGTACACCAACCTGCTGACGTTTGTTGTCGCTCACCGACTCCCGCTTGACCCGCTTCTTGGGGGTAACGCGCTTGTCATCGCGTGGTATCTGATGACGCTGCAATGCGCGCTCCTTTTCCTGCGCATGCCCGAGACGGGGCTTCCCGTGTATTTCCCCGTGATGGGCGTGTTCGTCATGGTCTGCGCGGGCGCAGTCGGCAGGCACGGTTCGCTGGACCCGTGGTACCACGCCGCCGCGCTGGCGATGGTTCCGATTCTCATTGTCTTCATGCGCGGCGAAAAGGCTGCCCGTCCATCAGCGAATGATCGGAGGGGCGCGATCATTCAGGCCGGTATCGTCGGTTTATCCCTCACCGTGTCATTCGGGTTCAGCGGCGCGATGGGGTCCTATCGCGCGGAGATCGACAAAGCCGTCTTTTCCTTTCTGCCCGGAATGAGAGAGAGCGGCGCTACGGGTTTCTCGACGCGCGCGCATCTGGACACTATTACGCACGCGCGCGATACAGGGGCGGACTCTGTCGCCTTACGCGTTTTTTCGAAGAACGCGCCGGGTTATCTTCGCGGGCGCGCATATGACCGTTATAGCCAGAACTCCTGGGACATAAGCGTCCCGGAGCGCCTGCTCAAACCACTTCAAGACGTCCCGCCGGAGATCGTCGCAGATGCGGGGGCACGAGCGTACAGATTGCATGACGGCTCCGGCGACGGCGCACGCCGTCTCGATGTCGTGCCCAACATGAATGCCGAGGGATGTCTCTTTGCCCCTCTTGAAGCGCAAATGATCGTGATACAGGGCAACGCGCCCGCTCTTGACGAAGACGGAAATCTCAAAGTGGCCGGAACGCGAATACTCGAGTACGCGGAGTACGCGTCGCCCGAACCTGCGCGAGGCACGCTAGATGAGGCCGCGCGCCAGCGTCTGTTGGCCTTACCCGATTCACTCGACCCGCGCATCCGCGATCTTGCTGCGCGTCTTTTTGCGAACGAGGCCACGACTCGCGACAAGATCCAAGCGGTCGTCGACTATTTTGCCAAACACTACACGTATCGGATGGGGATCGATATACCCGAGGGCCAAGATCCCCTGGCCTATTTCCTTATCGATCAGCCGCCCGCGCACTGCGAGTACTTCGCAACGGGCGCCGCCGTACTCTTACGCCTGGGCGGGGTTCCCTGCCGCTATGTGACTGGATTCGTTACGACGGAATACAACGGCGTGGGGCGGTATTGGATTGCCAGAAACAAAGACGCCCACGCATGGGTCGAGGCCTTCGACGCTCACACGGGCGCTTGGACCACGGTTGAAGCCACGGTGGCGGGTGGTCTTCCTGGCCAGCAAGCGAAATCGTGGACCGCCGCATTGACCCACGTGGCGGATTCGATGCGCTATCTTATCCGGCGGTTGGCACAGGCGATATCCGCGGGTGACTGGAGATCCCTTCTCCAAGGGCTGCTTTCACTACTGAAGAACGCGGCAGGCGCTCCCATCGTTCTGAGCGCCGCTCTGTTTATTGCGGGGTGGATGGTCTACGGAAGAAGACGTCGCAGGCAAAGACGCCAACCTCCCAAGCCCGTGTCTCCCCATATCGCGGCGCTTACGAAACTCCGCACGCGCGTCGATCGAAGCGTCCGGCGCTACGGATTCACGCGCAGACCCGAAGAGACGGTTCTCGCTTTCGCAGACCGTATTGACCTGAGTCTGAATCCTTGCGCCGAAGAATTGACGGCAAACCGACTGCGCCAAGCCGCTGATTGGTATCGCGCCTATAGCGCCGCGCGATTCGGCGGAGCTCTCTCCGAAAAGACCGCGCGCGAACTGGAAGTTAGATGGCGCAACGGGCACGGAACCCGATAAGCGGGCGTCGACCTAGTCGTATAGGTCCTATAAGTCCTATCCGTCCTATAGGACGGATAGGGTCGTTTCAACCCAGGAAGTATCCGCGCCCGGCTTTTGGGCCTGCGCGCGCGCTCCTGATATACTTCCCGCGAAATGATTACGATTGTCAATTACGGAATCGGAAACCTGGACTCGGTGGCGCGAGCGTTCCGGCATGTCGGCGCGGACGCCGTGGTGACCTCGGACGCGGCCGCAATTGCCGGAGCGCAGGGCATTGTCTTGCCCGGGGTAGGATCGTTCGGCGAGGCGATGGAGAACCTGCGCGGCCACGGTTTGATTGAAGTCTTGGAGCGGCGCATCTTGCGCGAGAATGTCCCTGCGCTCGGCATTTGCCTTGGGTTTCAGATGCTCACCGCTTCGAGCGAAGAGGGCGGCGCAAAGGGTCTTGGCTGGATCGCAGGGTCCACGAAACAGTTCAGTTTCTCCGGCGCCGACTCGGCCTTGAAGGTCCCGCACATGGGCTGGAACGACGCGGTGCGCAAGAAACCGAGTCCGTTGTTCGAGGGAGTACCGGAAGATTCGACGTTCTATTTCGCCCATTCGTACTACGTCACGTGCGGGGATCCGAGCGACATCCTGACGACCACTGAGTATGGCTGCGAATACGTCTCCTCGATCCAGCGCGGCAATCTGTTCGGGACGCAGTTCCACCCGGAAAAAAGCCATTCGAGCGGGTTGAAACTGGTGGCCAACTTCGTGAAGTATTGCGCGCATGCATAAGATCCGCGTCATTCCAGTATTGTTGCTTCGCGACTGGGGCCTCGAAAAGAGCATCCAGTTTAAGGACGCGAAGTACGTCGGCTGCCCCATCAACGCGGCGCGCGTCTTCAACGGCAAGAACGTCGACGAGTTGATTCTCCTCGACATCATTGCCACGAACGAAGGCCGCGGTCCGCAGATTGAGGTCGTGCGCCAGATCGCCGAAGAATCGTTCATGCCGTTCACGGTCGGCGGGGGCATTCGTTCCGTCGACATGATGTGGGAGTTGCTCAAGGCTGGCGCGGATCGCGTCGTCATCAACACGGCCGCCATCGAGAACCCCAAGCTAGTGCGCGAGGGGGCAGACCGCTTCGGAAGCCAGTGCGTCGTCGTTTCGATAGACGTGCGGAAGCGGCCCGATGGGACGCATGAGGTCTTCACGCATGCGGGCCACAAGGCCACCGGCCGCGATCCGGTCTCTGTTGCGAAAACCATGCAGGACGCCGGCGCGGGCGAGATCTTCCTCACGTCGATCGATCGCGACGGCACGATGGATGGCTACGATGTGGAGCTGATTCGTAATGTCGCGGACGCTCTCACGATTCCCCTGATCGCGTGCGGTGGCGCGGGCAGCGTCGAGCATCTTGCCCAGGCGGTTTACGAGGGCCATGCCGCGGCCGTTGCGGCGGGCGCGTTCTTCTTGTTTTACGGGAGACGGCGCACCGTCCTGATTACCTACCCAAAGGACGAGGAACTGCGCAGGGCGTTCCGTGCGGAACACGTGCGTTCCAAGGACCCGATTACGCTAATCGAGACCGCGGCGGCAAGACTATGAGCAGGGCGGAGTCTTTTCAATGACCCAACAACCCACGAAACCGGATGCGCCCGTGCGGTGCGCGCGATGCGTTCTGGATAGCGGCGTTCCCGGCATTCGGTTCGATTCGGACGGCGTCTGCAACTACTGCCACATGCACGACAGCATGGAACGCCTCTTCCCCACCGGCCCCGAGGGCGAACGGATCTTGCAGGGTATGGCCGAGAAGATCCGGCGCGCGGGACGTGGCCGCAAGTACGACTGCGTGGTCGGCGTCAGCGGCGGGCGTGACACGTCGTATTGTCTGTACATCGTGAAAGAGAAGATGGGCCTACGGCCGCTGGCCGTTCATTTCGATAACGGGTGGGATTCCGATACGGCCAAAACGAATCTGAGCAAGGTGTGCGACGGCCTCGACGTCGACTTGCACACGATTATCATGGACTGGCCGGAATCACGCGAGCTGACGAATTGCACGATCCGCGCGTGCGTCCCCTACATCGATCTGACCGACGACATCGGCATCGCGAGCGCGCTATACCGCACGGCGGCGAAAGAAGGAGCGCGATTCATTATCCTAAGCCATTCGTTCCGCGAGGAAGGCGTGACGCCGCTGATGTGGAATTACGTCGACGCGCGATATACGCGAGCGCTGGTCAAGCGTTTCTGCCGCATGCCGCTGGTCCACTTCAAGAACGTCGACCTTCACCACATGCTCTATTGGATCCTTTTCAAGGGCATCCGCGTGGTCAACATCACCAACTACTACGACGACACCGGCGAACAGGTCGAGCGCTTGCTCACGGAGCGTTTCGGGTGGTTTGATACGGGCCAGCACCACATGGACAACGAGATGTTCGCGCTGGTCTATTACTACGCGCGGCACAAATTTGGGTTCGACTGGCGCGTGGTCGAGTTGTCGGCGAAAGTGCGCACCGGCGTGATCTCGCGCGAAGACGCGTTGCGCGCGCTCGAGACCGTGCCCTTCTTCGAAAACGAGGCGCTCGTGAATTATGGCCTCAAGAAGCAAGGGTTCTCGCGCGAGGAGTTCGACGCCATTCTGGCCGCGCCGAACAAGTACTTCACCGATTATCCCTCGTACTATCCACTGTTGAAGGCCTTCCGCCTGCCCTTCAAGATGCTGTGCCGGATGCACGTGCTCCCCGCGCACGCGTACGAGAAGTACTTCGAGGCGATCTGACGATTATCTCTTCTTGCGCGGCACAGCCTTGGAGCGCGCTGGTTTCCGGGATGATCTCGGATAGATTCCCGGGTTCTGGCGTTGGCATTCTTCGATCACCGCGATTTGCTGCCGCACTTGCTGCGGCGTGATGGCCAAGGGCGCGCCCGTGGTGAGCGTCTTGTAGAGCATTGAGTAATACGAACCGGACATGAACGTGAAGAGATCACTCTGTTCGGGCGGGACCTTCCACGACTGTTCCGTCCATTGCAGCGAATCGGAGCAGTAGGCCGGCGTGCCGTCGTCCTTGCAGAGCGGTGTGCGCAAGAGTTCCAGCATCGCTGCGGTCTTCTCGTCGTAAGATTTCCATGTCATTTCCGTCATGTTGCCTCGAAGCCCGCCGCGCGTGCCGTACACGTGGTACGTGTGTTCGGGATACGCACAGCACGACGAGATCTCGAGGTGAATGAGCGGGCGGCCTTCACCGCTGAGCAGGACGAGCACATGGTCTTCGGCGTCGCCGAAGCTCACGGTGTTGCGCATAAAACACGTGACGTTGGGCATAACGTCCGTGCCGAAGAGTTGCAGGGCTTGGTCAAGCGGATGCGGACCCGTGTTGAGGAGACTCCCCCCCATCTCGTCGGTCAGGGTTTGCCAGTCGTAGCGGCGTGAGAATCCGCTGAATGCGATGTTGATCTGCACAACGTTGCCCAGCGCACCGGACTCGATCACTTTCTTGACTTGCTGGAAATAGGGGGCGAAGCGGGACTGCTGGTAAATCGCCAGCGTTGCCTTGGATTTCTGAGAGGCTTCAATGAGGCGGTCAACGTCGCGCACGCGCGAAGCGAGCGGCTTCTCGCAGAGGACATTGAACCCGGCCTTGAGGAATTCGAGCGAGATGGGAACGTGAAACCGGGTGGGCGCCGCATTCACCACAAGGTCGACGTTTTCAAGTTCAAGCAACGGCTTGTGGTCGGGATACGTAGCGCAGCCGTATTCATGCGCCGCGCGGCGGCGGCGTTCCGGCAGCGGATCCACGGCGGCCACAATGTGAAATCGTCTCGCGTCCGTCAGCAGGTATCGTCCATGAATGTCCCGCCCGCTTCTCCCTTGCCCGATTATGGCGACACGTATCTTCTTCATACGCTCCGAACCCCTCCACCTTGGGAACACCGTGACAGAATTATAGGCCCGCCGCGATAGGTTCTCAACTGTCGTCAACTCGACAAATGGCCCGCGGATCTTTAGTCTATGCGCATGACGCGCTGTGCACACGGGAGTCTTGACGCCATGAAAGCGATCGCGGAGTGGGTAGCTCGTCTGAGCGCGCTTCCCGACGATCCGCGAGTCGTGCGCGTTGAAGGTCGCGGAGGCGATCCGACGTTGCGTGTCGGCGATGTGTTCTTCCACAGCCGCTACGACCCGCGCAAAGAGGCGGCCGGCCTAATCGATTCGGCGGGACTCGACTCCAAACGCCCGGTGCTCGTCGTGGGCGTGGGCATGGGATACCACGTGCTCGAACTCGTGCGGCGCGGCGTGCAGGTAGCGGTGGTCGAACCGGATGAAGCCGTTGCAAAAATGGCTGTCGAAGGGCCTCTGCGGGATACCGATGTCCTCTTGGGTATCGGGGATGTCGAGGCCATCGCGGCGTCGGAACCGTTCAAGGCGTTTGGCGAATCGGTGCCGCAGGTCTTTCTCCATCCTCCAACGCTCCGGGTGCACGGCGAATACGCGGATCGCGCAGTCGCGGCGCTGGCCAAGACGGCGGTGGCATCTCATCGCCTGCGCGTTGCCATCATTGGGCCGATGTACGGTGGGTCGCTTCCCATCACGGAGTATCTGGAACGAGGCTTCCGATCGCTGGGGCACGTCACGCGGCTTGTGGACAATGGCCTTGCTTGGGATCTGTATGACGCTGCGACAGGAAGCGTCAAGAGCAAGCGAACCTCGAACGATCTCGGCAACATGCTGGTTGCATTCTTGCGCGAATGGAGCTTTACGCGCGTGACGGAGTTCCGTCCGGACCTTTGTGTCGTCATGGCGCAGGCGCCCGTGGACAAGGCGTTCCCGTTGCGTCTAGCGCGCGAAGGCATCGTGACGGCGTTCTGGTACGTCGAGAACTGGCGTCATTTGCCGTACTGGCGCGATGTCGCGCCGTATTACGATGTCTTCTTTCACATTCAGCCGGGCGAGTTCGAACAGCAGTTGACGGATGCCGGTTGTCCGTGCCACGCGTACGTGCAAACGGCGTGCGATCCGGAGATCCACGCGCCGGTCGCGCTGAACGAAGACGAGGAGCGCGAGTTCGGTTGCGACCTGTCCTTCGCGGGCGCGGGGTATGCGAACCGCATCCAGATGTTCAAGGGATTGACCGATTACGATTTCAAGTTATGGGGCGTCGGGTGGGGCGCGCGCGAACTGTTCCAGCTCGCATGCAATCCCGAGCAGCGTTTCACGCCGGAACAGTTCGCCAAGATAGTCGCCGGATCGAAGATCAACCTCAATCTCCATTCGAGCACGACCCACCACGGCGTCGATCCGAAATGCGATGCGATCAATCCGCGCGTTTTCGAGATTGCCGCGTGCGGCGGATTCCAGTTGTGCGACCCGTGCATCGGCCTCGAACCACTGTTCGATTTCGATTCGGAACTCCCCGTCTACCGCGACCTCGCCGAACTGCGAGGCAAGATCGATTTCTTTCTCAAGCATCCCGAGGAACGTGCGGCCTATGCGCGGCGCGCGCGCGAGCGCGTCTTGCGCGATCACACTTACGCCAAACGCGCGCAGCAGATGCTCGATGTTGTCCTCGATCGGTACGGCGGACGCATATTGTCGAAGGGCCTTCTGATTCAGCGGACGGTCTCGGAGGTGGCGGACCGAGTGGGCAGGGATACGGAGCTCGGCGCGTATCTCGCTTCCTTACAGCCCGGCCTCTTGTTTACGCAGGACGTCATCAACGAACAACTTGTCACGGCAACGACGAGACTGTGTTATCCGGAGAAAGTCTTCGCTTACCTCCGCGAGATGCGACATTTCGCGGAGACCTTACAGGCCATGCAATGACGATGCGAATCCTCGTTCTACAGACGACGCGCATGGGCGATATGATTCAAACAACGCCCTTGATTCGCGCGATCCGGCTCAAGCATCCCGACGCGCACATCGCGGTGATGGTCCGCCACATGGGCAACGTCATTGCGCAACGCAATCCCGACGTCGATACGATCATCGTCTACGAAGAAGACGAGATGTTCATGGATGCGTGTTCGGACGATTCGGATCGCTTCCTGAGTTCGTATCGCGTGGCGGAGAACCTGGTGAAGCGCCTGAAAGCCGGGCGCTTCGATGTGGCCTATAACTGCACACACAGCATGTCGTCGGCCATGCTGTTGTCGATGGCCGAGATCCCCACGGTAATCGGTTCGCATCTTACCGACGATTGGCAGTTTGTGCTGCGCGGCGCATGGATCAATTACTTCTTCACAAGCATATTCCACCGCGAATACAACGATCTGAATCTGTGCGATATCACGCGCCACTTCGTCGAAGACGCGCCGCCCAGTCTCGAATTGGTGTTCGATACCAATGACGAGGACCGCGCGTTTGTGGACCGAGTTTTCGAGGAACACGGGGTCTCGGAGAACGATTTTGTCGCGTGTCTTCAGCTCGGCGCGAGCGAAGAAAACAAGCGCTGGTCGGAATCGCATTTTGCATCACTGGGACGTCTCCTTCGCGAGCAACGAAATGCGAAGATCTTTCTTGTCGGTGTGCAGTCGGAGGCCCCGCTCGGCGCGACCTTCGAACAACAAGCTCCAGGCGTCGGGATTCCTCTTTACGGGCAGACGTCCGTCTCGCAACTTGCTGCGTTGCTCGCACGGTCGCGCGTGCTCGTAACGAACGACACGGGCACGATGCACCTGGCCGCCGCGGTGAAATGCCCGATTGTCCTGGTCAGCGTCGGCTACGTCCATTTCCGCGAAACGGGACCGTTCGGCACGGGGCATTGCGCGATCGAGTTCCATCGCGCCTCGCTCGGGCGTGCGGACGGCGTGCCCGGGGGGCTCGAGGAACGCACGGCCGTCACCCCGGAGCACGTGTCGCGTGCGCTCGAGTTGCTGCTGGCTACCGACCCGGCGGCGCCGGTTCCCCAGATGGCCCTCGATGCGCAGTTGGATAACGTGGACGTTTTCATGACGCGGTTTGCGCCGGATGGATGTCTCGAATGGTATCCCGTGCTGCGGCGTTCGCTCAGCCGGACCGATCTGTTGCGCATGGCGTATCGGGCGATGTGGCTGGAACACCTCGGCGGGCGCGGCGAACCCGAAACCGAACGCGCAAGCATCGACTTGATGCTGGGTTATTTCGAGAAGCCGACGAACGAGGAGACGGAACGTTGGCGGAACGACATTACGGAGATCTTCGGACGCCTTGCGTCTCTCGCGCAACGCGGCATCGCCGATTCGGAGGAGATTCTCGGCGCGCTTAAGACGCCGCCCGACTTGCGGAAGGCGCAACGGATCATGGGGACACTCATGGCGCTGGACGAGGAAATGCGGATCTTTGGCGAGATTCATTCCGCGTGCAAGCCGTTGGTCCTCATATCGCGTTATGAGCGCGACAATCTGGAAGGCAACGATCCCCTCAAGCTGGCGCAAACGACGCAGCAGATCTATCGCGACTGCTACAACCGGGCTACGCGGACCGCGCTCAAGGCGAACGCAATTCTGGACACACTCGCCGACGCGTCATGAGTTCGAGGGATTGCGAACTTCCTCCGTCAACAGCGGGACCACTTCATGGAGATCGCCGACAATCCCGTAGTCGCAAATCTTGAACACGGGCGAGTTCGCGTCTTTGTTGATAGCGACGACGATGCGCGAGGTGCGCATGCCGGCCTGGTGTTGAATCGCGCCCGAGATACCGCAAGCGATGTACAGGTCAGGGCTGACGACCTTCCCGGTCTGGCCCACCTGGTGCGAATGATGAATCCAGCCGGCGTCCACGGCGGCGCGGCTCGCGCCCAGGCCCGCGCCCAACACGTCGCACAACGCCTTGAGCGTGGGCCATGCTTCCGGGCCTCCGATGCCGCGCCCGCCGGACACGATAATCTTCGCCTCGGTGAGTTCGACCGTTCCCGGTTCGGACTCGACTGCATTCTTGATCGTCGTGCGCGCGACCGCATCCGGCGCGGGACGTTTCACGACCTCAGGCTTCGCATCGCCTTCACGGACTACCGCAACAACGTTAGGCCGCACGGTCGCCATGGCCGGCGTGCAGGTAACGCGCACTTCGGAAAGGACCTTGCCGGCGTAGATGGGTTTCCGCACCACAAGTCCGTCGCGCCACGCCACGTCAATGCAGTCCTGCATCAACTCGACATCGAGGTGCGATGCCACCGACGCGGCAAACTCCTTGCCGAGTGCGGTCGCCGGGCCGAGAATCACGGTCGCGCCAATTTCCTTTGCCACGGCGCACGCGGCGGCGACATACGGTTCGCACACAAAGTGCGCGAGTTCTGGTCCTTCGTACGCGAAGACCTGCTTGATGCCTAGACCGGCGAGCGCGTCCAACTCTTCGAACGCCGCGCCGAGATATAACGCGTAGAGGTCCGCGCCGGAATCGCGCGCAACACGCGCCGCGATCGTCGCGGTCTCCAATGCGCAGGGCTTCAGCGACCCTCGTTGTTCCAAAATAGCCAGCACGCTCATGTCGGAATCCCCTATAAGACCTTTTCTTTTTCGCGCAACGCCTGCACCAACGTCCGGACCTTGTCCTGAGGCGTCTCACCGTCGATGATGTGCATCAAGCGTTCCTGCCTCGGCAATGCCATTCCAAGGACTTCATATCCTGAGGCCAGTTTCGATGCGTCGATCCCCAAATCCGCAAGCTGGATCTCGGTAATCTCTTTCTTCTTGGCCTTCATAATGTTCGGCAGGGTCGGATAGCGCGGCGTATTGATGCCCTTCTGCGTGGCGAACAACGCGGGCAGCGGCGCTTCGTAGGTGTAATAACCGCCCTCGACCTCGCGGTCGACCGTGGCCGTGGTCTCGCTGAGTTCGAGCCGGGTGATGACCGACGCGTGCGGCAGGCCAAGCAGTTCCGCGACGCGCTCAGGGACTTGCGAGGCATCGTCGTCCACGGCCTGCTTGCCCGCCAAGACGAGGTCCGCGCCCATCGATTTCAGGGCCGCCGCCAAAGCATGCGATACGCCGCGGCTCGTGAGCCCCTCAACTCCTTCGCCTGTAATTAGCACGCCCGAATCGGCGCCCATGGCCAGGGCCGAGCGGATGATCTCCTTTGTTTCGGGAGGCCCGGCGCTCAGCACGACAACTTCCGCGCCGTTCTTCTCTTTGATACGGATACCTTCTTCGACGGCGTGCTCGTCATACGGACTCATAACGAACTTCAGTCCGCCGAGGTCAACCGACTTGCCGTCGCCGCCTATCTTGAAGACGGACGCCGTATCCGGTACTCGTTTGATTAGGACTACAATCTTCACGCCAACCCCTCCTGGAGTCACAAGAACACCTTGCACGAGGACAGACGATAGCAAACGCGCTCGCAACGGGGCAACTCGGACGCGGTTGCCACCAATGCCCGCTTGTACTATAATCGCCGCGAGCGCAGGCTCGTGGGCGGGAATGTTCATGCAGACGCATGCCAAACAGGAACGCATTATCGAAGCCGTCCGCCAGGGACTTGAGGGCGATGCGGCGGTCGAGTTCGTTTGCCGCGGCGGTTTTGCCATGAACACCAGCGCCATCGCGCGCCACCTTCGGCACATGGGTGGCCGTGGACGCATCCAGCATTACCTCAAGCGCGGACTTTCCAACGCCGAGATCCTGCAAGCGTGTCATCCTGAAGCCGTGCCGCCGGAGAAACCGCCTGCTCCCCCGCAACAGGCAGAACTATTCCACATCCCGCCTCCGGTTCCCGACGCAGATCCCGAGGCAACAGGCGATGCGCCGTTGTACGAAACCGCCAAGCTGACTTTGCGACTCCCTTCCGATTTGTATGAAGCTATCCGGCTAGCGGCCCGGGCAGAGAATAAGACCCAAAGCCAGTTGGTTACCGATATCCTCACCTCGGTCCTTTCGCGCATGCCAGAACCGTCCGACCACATTTCGAGCTAGTATCGCCAAGCTCGGAAGCCAACGAGTCATCCACTCACCCTTTCTATCCGTTTGGTACCTGTATGTTTATGCTGAAAGCCCTAATTTAGCTTGACAAATTGGCGATGATGTCGTAGAATTCATATTAATAAGTTGGGAATTCAAGAATTCCCAGGCGGAAGCCATGACAAAGTGCAGTGTCCTTATTGTGGGTTCGGATCCTGAGACGTCGCGCGTGATCGCGGGAAGTCTTAGTGACCGCGAATTCGACGTGGCCGTGGCGCCTACCGCGACCCAGGCGCGCGACTTGGTGAGTTCCTCCAGTTTCGATCTCGCCATAGTTTTCGAGCCGCTGGTCAAGAAGGGCGCAAATCCTGGTATTCTGCGCATACTGCGGGAGGCGTCACCCACTACCGAGATTATCATTTCAGCCACCCGCCCCACGGTCGAGTCCGCTTTTTTGGGCATTCAAGAGTCCGTGTACGACTATCTCTGCCTGCCGAGCGATCTGGACAGGCTTCCTCTGACTGCACGCAAAGCGGTGTTCGCGCATCGGCAGCGCGTGAAGCACGGCGATGCCAATGGGGCGCCTCTGGCCCATTGCGCATCTGTTCTCATAGGCGACAGCCCGGCTATCGCGGCCATTCGTGAAAACATCGTCGCTTGGGCTGCGGAAGACGCGCCCGTCTGGGTTTCGGGCGAGGCCGGCACGGGCAAAGATCTTGTCGCACGGTTGCTTCATGAGGTCTCCGCGCGGCACGGCATGGGACCGTTCGCGCGGGTAAGCTGCGATACGATTCCCGAGGCGGATGTCGAACTAGAGTTCTTCGGCCACGTGCGCGGCGCGTCAAGCGGTCCTGTTCCTCAGAAGCCGGGGCGCTTTGAACTTGCGGACGGCGGCACGTTGTATCTCGACCGAATCGACACTTTCCGGTTCGAGGTCCAGAGCCGTATTCTTGAAACCCTGCGTGACCGCGAATTCACGCGCCTCGGCGGCAACACGGTGTTCAGGATGACCGCGCAAGTGATCGCTTCGACGACTAACTCCACAGGCGATACACTTCAGCCGGACTTTCGCGCGCACGTCGCCGCGCACGCGGTGGTGTTGCCGCCGCTCCGCGAACGCAAAGACGACATTCCGCTCTTGTGCGCCCACTTCATGAAGACTATCGCCGTCAAACACGGTCTTCCACCGAAGCAGGTCCCCCCACATATTCTCGATCGCCTCGTGCAATACGCGTGGCCGGAGAACGTGCGCGAACTCGAAATGGTGGTGACGCGTTTCGCGCTTAACGGCAAGTCGTCGGGCTGACGCCTAGCGCAATGCCTTGCGAAAGGCGTGGAAGGCTTCCATTGCATCCCGTTGCGCAACGGCACGCGCCCTGTTGGCTTCGTCGAAGTGCTCCGCAAGCGCGCGAACCAGCGTCCCATCCAACTCTTGGCGACCAGCCATCTCCGTCAGCACGTCCAGCGCCGCGTTCTTATCCATGCCTTTGCGATAGGGACGGTCCTCCGTAATGCCCGTGAACACGTCGGCTACGGCCATTACACGCGCGCCCATCGGCAGATCTTCCGCCTTGTACTGGAAGGGATATCCCGTGCCGTTCAGGCGCTCCTGATGCAGCGCGCCCCAGGGGGTGATGTCTTTGAACGCCTCGATCGGTTCGAGGACGTGGAACGTGTAGTAGGCATGCGTGCGCATGGTCTGCCATTCTTCCGTGGTCAGCTTAGCCTGCTTCTCGATGATCTCGGACGGAATGGCCATCTTGCCTAGATCGTGAAGAAAGGCGGCGATTTCGATCTTCTGACACTCCTCCTCCGAGAACCCCGCCTGCTTGCCCAGCGAGACCGCCACAGCAGCCACGCCGCTCGAATGCGTCGCGGTGAATTCGCTGCGGAAATCGATTACGCGGCAGAGGAGTTTTGCCAAGTCGAGCAATGTGTCCAGGTCCACATCGTGCCGGTGGAAACCCAGGCTCCGTTTCAAAATGGACTCAATCGAATCCGAAGTGGCCTCGAGCCACAGCGCGTCGCGACCAGCGATATGGAGAAACGCCTCTACGTGCTCTGGAACGAAGGCTTCGCCCGAACGCCGTTCGATGCGCTCGCGAATGGCATCGACACGGCTCAGAACGCCGCGCCGCTCATGAACCAGCACCGAGATGCGGTCGGCGAGATGGAGGACGTGCGACGCGCGTGGCACCGGTTCGCCGTCCGCGTGCGCGCCTTCGCCATTGCCCCAAGGCACGTGATGAAAACGTGCGATTGGCGCGACGGCCGCGAAGGGAGCGAACGATTTGAGAAGTACATGGCTCGCGAGCGCATGTTGCATGGGCTTAGTCTCTTCAAAATCGAGCACGTCCATGCGTTCGTTCAGCGAGAAGGCGCCGATGTCGTGAAGGGATGCCGCGACCACAAGGTCGCGGCGCTCCTCCAGTGGAAACTCAAGTGCCTCGCCCAGGCGCAACGCAAAATAGGCGGCGCGCATGTGGTGTTCGGCGACGACCGCGCTCATCATGTCGATGGTCTTTGCGACTGGCGCGATCAAATCCCACAAGTCGATGCATAGCGTTTCAGTCTTCACCAAACGGCTCCTTGCCCACTGCGTTCACTTCGACGGATACAGGATCTCGCCGCCACGCCCTTGCGCGATGAGCGATACGTAGCGGTCCAGTTCTTTCACGGTGGCCTTGTCCGTCAGGTCGACGGTCTTGCCTTTTTCGGCGGCCATATATGCAGCTTGGCACAGTTTCGTGATTTCGAGGCCATACTCCCAGTTGAGCAGCGCGTCTTTCCCGGCGCTGAACGCGGCGCACGCATCGATGATCTCGTCGGTATACCCGTAGAGGTCCGCTTCGTTCGGTTCGACGGGCAGCAGCCCGCGCGACGCCGTCGACTTTTCGAGCGCGCTCTCGACGTCCGTCGCCGATTCCGCGGCGTCGTCGCCGATGAAAACGTTGAGCGGCGTCTGGAGGCTGTTGGCTTCGAAGGCATAGCCGGGTCCGAGCGCGTCCATGTAGAGGCGCATGCCCTGCTTATCGTACATCCACGAACTCGTGAACTGGCCCTTCACCAATTGTCCCGTCTCCGGATTCTTAAACGTGACGACGCCGGTGGCGAAATCTTCGGCGGGAGTCTTGGCGTAGTCGACGCCCATCTTGTCGAGCAAGCGTTTGCGCCACACGGGCTGGCCCCACTTGAGCAAAGCGGTCTCGGCAGTCACGGCGACGGGTCTCAGGAAGGTCACCGGTTTGCCGATGGGCGTGAGCACGTACCACGCCGCCGCGATGCAATGGCAGGCCATGTCCGACAGAACGCCTCCCCCCTGCCGCGTCGGATCCCAGAACCACCCTTCGTGCGGTCCGGCGTGTTCTTCCGACGCGCGCACGAGCGTAAACGGCCCCATCGCTTTCTGGACCTGGGCGAGCTGCTTCATCTGCGCGGAGACGGTCTTCATGTGGATTTGGTTCTCGAAATACGACGTAGGCAGCCCCATCTTCTTGCCCAGCGCCACGAGTTTCTTCGCTTCCGCTACCGTACGCCCGAGCGGCTTCTCGCAGATAACGCCTTTGAGCGGCGCGCCCTTCTTCACCGCGTCGGCGATTTCTTCGACAATGTCGATGCGCGTGAAGTTCGGCGCGAACACGGCCACCGCATCGCAATGGTTGCACAGTTCCGCCACACTCGAATACACCTTGCACGGCCCCAGGCCACGCTGCTTTGAGATTGCCGAGAGTTCCTCCGCGCCCTTCAAGGCATATACACCCGCCAGGTCCACATTCCGCGCGCCCTCCAGGGCTTTGGCTTGAAACTTTGCAATGAACCCCGCGCCGATGAATCCGAGTTTGAACCTTGCCATGACCTGCTCCTTTCAGAAATGCGAGGCGTGCGCCTCGGGCTGTTCCACCACCGCTTCATTATAGGGCAGCCCCGCAAAACGCTCAAGTGCGCTTGCCCCGCGCAACGGAGTCCGATAGTATGAACGCCGCACATCCGGCATTTGCTCCGTGTACGTCCGTGCAGGTCCGTGTCCTTATCACGGGTATAAGAGCGCACCGCGGGTGTTCTAATGACGGCAATGACACAACTCGAACGCCCCCCCATCGCGCGATGGGAATTGGCCTTGGTGGCCGTTGCCGCGGCGCTTGCTTTGGGCCTAGGATGCGCGCATCTGGGAGCGCCGAGCCTCTGGCACGACGAGGCGGTGCAGGTGCTTGTCGCGAAGAACATTGCCGAGACCGGCCATGCCATTCTGCCGAGCGGCAAGCCGCATCCCGTTGCGCCGGTATTCAACGCGATCCTGGCCGCCTTCATTGCTTTGTTCGGCGATTCCGAATCCGTTGTGCGTATGCCGTCCGTGTTGTTTGGCGCGCTCAACGTAATCCTGGTCTATTGCATTGCGCGCCCGCTGCTAGGCCGCTCGACGGCCTTGGTGGCCGCGTTTGCTTTGGCGCTCTCGCCATGGTCGCTTGCGTGGTCGCGCCAAGCGCGCTTCTACGCCGCGCAACAGACTTTCTATCTGCTGACGCTGTGCGCGGCGTGGCGGATGATGGACCGGCGCGCGCGTGGCGTCGCGCTTGGATACGGCTCGGCCGCTCTTACAGCTTACCTGCTGGGCATCGGGACGTCGCTTCACTCGCTGCTATTTCTCGGAGCGCCGGGCGCCTATGCCCTTTTCATGCTCGTAGCGGAGCGCGACCTGCGAAGCCGTTGGACGCTCATCGCCGCAGTCACGGCTGCCGTCGGCCTACTCACCATCGCTGCGTATTGGCTCACTTTGCCAGAGCACGACGCCACCGTCATATTCGGCGCGGCCCGACCGGAGATCGTGATGGGCGATCCAGACCAGACCTCCGCTTTCTATTACTTCACCTGGCTGCGCCAGAACTTGAGCCTTGGGTTCCTGATCGTGGCCCTGGCCGGGTTTGCGATCATGCTCTTTCGCGAAGGAAGACGAGGCGTGTTCACCGCCCTCGCATTCTGGATTCCCGTGCTTGCGCTAAGCTTCGTTATCGCGTACCGTCGGCACCGGTTTATGTACTTCGCATTTCCGATCTACACAGTCGGATGCGCTTACGGCATTGTGTCCGGAATCCGTCTTCTGTGGCACGCGCGCCGCTCATGGCTGCACACGGCTGCCGCCGTTCTCGTAGCCGTGTTTGGCGCGCGGCTCTGCGTGTCCGCGGTTGCACTGATCCGGGATTCGATCGTCGTGGCCCAAGGCGCCGACACGACGCTCGCGACGCGACATCCGCAGTATCGCAAGCCGGCATTGTATGTGCGCGATCATCTTTCTCCCGATATTGCCGTTGTTGCCGATACGTACGTCACCGCGCTGTATTACATCGGTCGCGTCGACACATGGTATCCGAGCCGCCATCTGCCATGGGAGGCGTGGGAGATTGGCTCGGAAGGCCTCAAGACCACCGAGGATCTGGCTGCCTTCATGGCCCAACATCCGAAGGGATATTTCCTTGCCGAGTGGTATCGTTTCCTCTTCTTCGACGAACAGAAGGCCGACCGCGATTGGGTCAACGCACACATGAAACGCGTGGATGAAGCGTGCTCATTGGATGTCACGCTGTTCAGTTGGGGAATCCCGTAATCGTTAGTGACGGGACGACTAGGAACAAGACGATTGACGATGCGCGGACTTGAGTCGAAAGATAAAGACAGAACGATTCAAGACAGAACGATTGGACAGGATGACAGGATTTACAGGATTACCTGATCTCGGGGAAGCGCGTGCGAGATGGCCGACACTTGGCAAGTAGTCTGTTTGTTCTCATGCGCTCTCTGTGCCTCCGTGGCTCTGTGTGATACAAAGTACAATCACTTTCACACGGAGCCACGGAGGCACAGAGAGTCCGTACTGCAAAAGAAACTAACCCGGATTGTTCACAAGCCCGTGGTGTCATTGCGAGGAGGGCCTTCAGGCCGACGAAGCAATCTCCCGGCCTGTTATGTCCAGAAGATCAGGGGATTGCTTCGTCGGCCTGAAGGCCCTCCTCGCAATGACACGAAACAGGTTGTTGTTGAGATCATGCCAAGACCTGACACATAAGCATTTCCTGGCTCAAGTGTTAGGTTCTTCTTCTCAAGACCTACCCTACATGGGGAGACCCCCCGGCTATGCCGGGGAGGCAGTCACAGTTTGACAGCTACGGGAGTCCATCGCGGAGACTCCGGATCGTGAGCCGCTCAAGCACACGAAAAGGAGTCTCTGGATGGACGATTATGAAAGTCTAAGCCATACGAAGTGGGAGTGCAAATACCATGAGGTTTTCATTCCGAAATGCCGAAGAAAGGTGCTGTACGAGCAACTGCGTCCGCACCTGGGCGAGGTGTTCCGGGAACTGGCCACGCGCAGGGAAAGTCGGGTCGAAGAAGGGCATCTGATGCCCGACCACGTACACATGCTGATCGCGATTCCGCCGAAATATGCGGTGTCGCAGGTGATCGGGTACATCAAGGGCAAGAGCGCGATTCATCTGGCGCGGGTCTACGGAGAGAATCGACGTAACTTTGTCGGACAACATTTCTGGGCACGCGGCTATTTCGTGTCGACCATAGGGAGAGACGAAGCGGCTATCAAGCAGTACATCCGCAAGCAGCAAGAGCAGGACAAACGAGACGATCAGTTGAAACTCGGGCTTTGAGTCGGCCACCCGGAGGTGGCCGGAAGGAGCGGGGCCGCGTTAGCGTCCCCGCACAGCCGCTTTGAGCGGCTCACAACATAAAGCCCCCGCCTATGGCGGGGGATACCTACTGTGCTACAATCCGGGCTAATACGCCAGAACCGAACTTACGAGCGATTCATCCTGTTTATCCTGTAATCCTGTCAGAACAGTAGGAGTCAACGCGCCGGCAGCCGTGGATTTCAATGTGTCAATCGTTCTGTCTTCGCCGGGAAGATCGCGACCGATCTTCCGTGTCACGGTTTGAACCTGCTATGCTCTTGCCGCTAGGCGATTCCTCCGTTGCTTTGGGAGATTACTCGTGACACGCGTTTTCGTTGCGTCAATGCTTGCGCTTGTAGCCGTTCAGACTTGGGCTTTGGACTTGGCGGGCGTCGTCGTGGGGCCCGACGACAAGGCGATCGAGGGCGCCACGGTCTGGATCGCTCAAGAGCGACAGGTGCGCCACACGACGACGGATGCCCAAGGCGCGTTTACGTTCAAGAAGCTGCCCGCCGTACCCGCTACGCTCGTCGCGCGCAAGGATGGATACGCTCTAAGCGGTATCGCGGCGCCGGTCGTGGGCGGGGTGTCCGCGCGCATCCAACTGCTCGAAGCGGCGTCGCTGTCGATACACATCAAGAACGAGAAGTACGAACCTATCGAAGGGGCCTATCTTCGCGGCATGTACGTGGGCGACGCGTTTAACGTCCCGGTCGAATCGCTCGCGACGGACGGTTTCCCGGAGCCGCGCAGCGGCGCGGAAGGACTCATGGTTATTCCGAACTTGCCGAAGGATTCCCACGTGCGGTTCGTCCTCGGGCATCGCGATCATCCCGACGTGGCCGTCGCCTATCTCCCGGTGACGGATAAGATACAGACCATCCTCATGTATCCGGGCGTCAAACTGCGCGGGCGTGTTACGGTGGACGGCAAGGGCGTCGCGGGCGCACTAGTGACGGCCTACAAGCTCGGGTCGGGCGCACAGAACGTCGCCGGGGATTTCCTGACCGACTCGGAAGGCTTCTATCACATGACCCTGAAGCCGGACGACTACGCGCTTGGGGTCCGGCATCCGGATTACGCTTCGCCGAAAACGCGAACCATCACCGTGGGCGACGATCCCGATGCCAACGTCGCCGACCTCGTGATGGAGGTCCCGCGCGTCATTGAAGGATCGGTACTGGCCCCCGACGGAAAGCCCGCGCCTGGCATCCTCGTGAGTTACTGGATTGGCGAGGACGAGTATCAAGAGACGCTTACGCAACAGGACGGCCATTTCCGCCTGCTTCCTCCGGACGTCGAGGGCCGCGTCAGAGTCCTGGCGCCTGATGGCGTTCGGACCGAGCACTTCGGAGACATTCCCATCAAGGCGCCGCTTCAGGCCGAGACGAAGCTCTCCCCCATCAAGCTCGTGGCGCTTCCGGTCATTGAAGGCAAGGTGTCGGATGCCGACGGCAAACCGCAAACCAACGTCCTGATCGCATCGCGAAACCTGGCGCCTCCGGTGTGGGCCATTACCGATGCCGCGGGCGCATTCCGCATCCAGTTTGCCCAGGCCCCGATGCAGCCCAGCGCCGAATTCCGCGCCGAACACGGACGGCATTTCCTGCGCGCGGACTTCGAGGTCTCGCTGGAAACCCCGGCTCCGGTATCCGTCACATTACAGCCGTTCGAGCCGGATCTCGCTACGCGGGAGGTGCTCAAGGGGCAGGATGACTTGACGGCCCTCGTCGGCAAGCCCGCGCCGCCATTGACCTGCGACGCATGGTTCAACGCTACGAACCTGGACCTGGAGTCTCTCAAGGGCAAGGTGGTTGTGCTGACGTTCTGGGGAGGGTTCGAAGACCGCGGACCGATCCGCGACTGCATCGAGGAATTGCGCGCGCTCTACGATCTTTTCAAGGAGAGCCAAGACGTCATGATCGTCCTTGTCCACGACAGCGGCAAAGAGCCGGACGAAATCAAGGAAATCGTCAAGTCCTTCAACATGCCCTTCCCCGTGGGGCACGACAAGGATCCCTACACGACCTACGAACGTTACGGGATTCATTACATCCCCGAGACAATCCTCATCGACAAACACGGAGTGCTGCGATATTTCCAGACCGAGGGGCGTCTGCTTTCCCTGATCGACAGCCTCCGCCGCGAGGCATAGAACGAGCCGCGAAAGACCGGGGTCTCGCGCGGCTCGATAGGGTGAATCAGGCTTGAAGGGCGGCGGCTTCGCGCTGCAACGTGGATTTCTTGCGCGCGGCGCTGTTGGCGTGGATAACGCCCTTAGCCGCTGCGCGATCGATTTCCGACAGGGCCTTCGGCAGCAACGCCTTGACGGCTGCTGCATCCTTCGCTTCGATGGCGGCTGCCGCCTGCTTGACGTGGGTCTTGAAGCGGGACTTCACCGCGATATTCCGTTGCCGGCTGATTTCATTCGATTCCGCGCGCTTCTTCGATGACTTGATGTTTGCCATGCTTGGTTCCTATGCCGTAATGCACTCGAGTTCAGTGGATTGAGCGTCGGATAATACCAAACTGCCAAACCGCAGTCAAATGCGGTATGGTTGCAATCGATTTGCACGCGCAGCCATACTCCACGCTTTCATGGTCCTACAAGGAGCGAATGCTATGCCCGGACGGTCGTTGGCGACGGAATCGGGACGCGAACTGCGCGACCGCGTGGCCGCTCTTGGAAAAGAACTCGGCCTGTTAGCGGAGATCGAGGTGGTCGTGGGCCGGCGCATCTGGGGCGCGCGCCGCCATATCGATGTCGTTCTAAAGCACCCAGCGACGCGCGTCAGCCTTGGCGTGGAATGCAAGTACCAGGGCGTTTCGGGCACCGCTGAGGAGAAGATCCCGGCGACGCTCGAAGACATCAAGACCTGGCCCATTCGAGGCATTGTGGTCTATGCGGGCCAAGGCTTCTCCCCCAACATGCAGTCGTACCTGTTGTCAACGGGCATGGCGGTCGAGTTCTGCGATCTGCGCCCGTGGCTGGAGTTGTATTTCGGCCTATGAAAGCTCACGCATCCGACGCGCGTCCGTTTCTCAAGTGGGCCGGGGGAAAACGCCAATTGCTCGATGCATTACTCGAGCAAGCGCGCAGTGCCGTGCCCTTCGGACGATACCATGAACCGTTTGTCGGAGGCGGCGCGCTGTTCTTCGAGCTATCGAGGCGCGGGATGCTGAAGAAACACGCCTATCTTTCCGACAACAATCGAAACCTCATCGATGCGTATCTCGGCGTGCGCAACTCCGTCGAGGAACTCATCGAGCTGCTCTCGGAACACAAGCGGCTGCACTCCGAAGACTACTATTATCGGATGCGAGCCTCGGTGCCGGATCGAGAAGTCGAGCGCGCCGCGCGCATCATCTACCTCAACAAGACCTGCTTCAACGGCTTGTTCCGCGAGAACAGCAAAGGCATCTTCAACGTCCCCTTCGGCCGTTACGCCAATCCTCTCATCTGCGACGAAGCCAACCTGCGGGCATGCTCGATAGCCTTGCAGCGCGCCAAAGTGGAAGCACGCCCCTTCGAGACCGTGCTCGGCCACTCTCTAGCCGGCGATTTTGTCTACTTCGACCCGCCGTACCATCCCGTATCCAAGACTGCATCCTTCACCGCCTACGACAAAGGCGGATTCGGCGAAGACAAGCAACGCGAACTTGCCGAGGTCTTTCGCAAACTCGATAAGAAGGGGGTTAAGGTCCTCCTCTCAAACTCGATGACGGACTTCGTGAAAGATCTCTACAAAGGCTTCGAGGTTGACACGGTGCTCGCGAAGAGGTCGGTCAACAGCCGCGCTGACGGCCGCGGCAGAGTCCAAGAAGCCCTCGTTCGTAACTTCTAGACGAGCGCTGTGGTGAGTAGGTGATCGTTCTTTCAGATTGTGGGTAACACGGACTGACACGGCGCGGCAGAGCCACAACCAAAAGATGGAAAGAGATGAAAGTCTAAAGTCTGAGGCCGGCTCCGCCCAGAACCCACAGATCAAAAAGGTTTCTGCAACGCTTCGTGTTCTTCGTGGCCCTCGTGGTAAACGAATTACAGGAATCGGACTACCACGAAGAACGCGAAGAGCACGAAGATACGCCGCAGAGCTGACACGCGCCATGGTGTTCTCATCGTTCTGACCCGAATCGTTCTGTCATTGCTTCTTGTCTGTACACAGGACGATTGAGAACAAGACGATTCCATTCTTCGAAAAGCTCATGGAAAATGACAGATAGTAGTACGGACACGGCAGTCTCTGGCTCCTCTGCGCCTCTTGTACTACTAACTTTTGATTTCTTGTTGAGGCGCGCAGGATTTCTCATGCG